>CAYPBK010000017.1:0-44021 GCA_964408955.1 uncultured Clostridiaceae bacterium | reverse complement strand
ACACCCGATGGTGCATTAACAACTAATGATATAAAAATAACCGTAAGTTATAAAGGTAAAACAGCAGAAGTAGTTATAACTATTAAAGCAAAAGCAGTAATGGGAAAAGAAATAAAATTAACAGTAACGGAAGTAGTATACGGTACAGAGGATGTTAGCTTATATTTACCAAAGGATATAGAAGTAACCCTTAATGATTCAAGTATTATTGAGCTTGTGGCTGAATGGGATAAAGGAACACCGGAGTATAACGGATATAAATTAGGGACCTATAACTTTGTAGGAACCCTAAAATTGACAGATGGAATTACTAATCCGGATAATGTAACAGTATCAAAGACTATAGAAGTCGTTGAAAAACCAACCCATGTAAAAACCTACACTGTAACCTTTGACAGTAAAGGCGGCACATCCATAGGTCAACAAATAATAGAAAGTGGAGGAAAAGTTAAAAAACCTGCAGACCCGACTAAAGGTGGTTATAACTTTGCAGGGTGGTACAAAGACAGTGAATTAAAGCAGGAATTTGATTTTAACGCAGAGATTATACAAGATACCACCATTTATGCCAAATGGACGGTCAAAAGTACTAGCACCAGCACTAGCACTAGCGGTGGAGGTGGCGGCGGTGGGGCTGCTGCAAAAATCACAGATTTAACTATTACCAAAAAACCGGATAAAATCATATACACAGAAGGAGAAGTATTCGATCCAACAGGGATGGAAGTGACGGTTAAATATAGTGATAAGACAACTAAGGTTATGAAAAACTATAAATTTACGCCTGCAGGACCATTAAGCGTTTCGGATAAAAAAATAACAGTAACATATTCTGATAAAACTGTTGACTTATTAATTACAGTCAAGGCGGCTGTTGTTATCCCTGAGGAAAATATACCGGGCAGCATCCCTTATCCGGGATTCGATGATGTATCTGAAAATGCTTGGTATTACGAGGCAGTTAGATTCGTTACTACCAATGGCTTGTATAAAGGAACATCTGATGAACTATTCAGCCCGGACACTACTATTACCCGCGGAATGTTCGTAACAATACTAAGCAGGCTTGAATTTGGCAGTGATGATAAAGTACCTAACGGTGGTTCAGCATTTAGGGATTTGACACAAGACTGGTATAAAAACGCTGTTGCATGGGCGCATAAGAACGAAATAACTCTGGGAATCAGTGAAACAGAGTTTAATCCTAGCGGGATTTTGACAAAGGAGCAGATGGTAGTTCTGCTATATAGATACGCCCAGTATAAAGGCTATGATGTGACCTATGACATTAAAGTCCTGGATGCATTTAAGGATAAAGATGCAATTAGTGATTTTGCAAAAATAGCTATGTCGTGGGCTGTTGAGCATGGTCTAATCACAGGTGATACAGCATATACATTGTCACCAAAGCAGGAAGCTACAAGAGCCCTAAGCGCAGACTTTTTCATGAAGTTTGTTACAATAATAAAGAAATAAAATAATGCCTTGGGTTTGTTTTAGGTAAAAATAATACAGCTATCCTTGATTTATAAGGATAGCTGTAATTATTAAAACCTTGATTATTGTCTATTCGTCAAAAGCTTCTTTTACATTCCATACTTTCCATACGTTTCCTACCAAATCCGGGTTCGGTTTCAAAGTTTGTTTACCGGGCTTCCAACCGGATGGAGTAGCCTCAGTACCCTTTGACTCTCTGACTAATTGGAATGCTTTGATTTGTCTTATAGTTTCGCTGACATTTCTGCCAACAGGTGGTGTCAAGACTTCAAATCCCTGGATTATACCGTCGGGATCGATAATAAATCTGCCTCTGGTCTCTACGCCGCTGTCCTCATCGTAGATACCATACATTTTGCCAATACTGCCATCCTGGTCAGACAACATGGGGAAAGGTATATCCTTACCTACCATTTTGGAAAGCTCATGAGTGTTCCAAATTTTATGTACGAACACACTGTCAACGCTTACAGAAAGAACTTGAACGTCTAATGCTTTAAACTCATCATTCTTTTCAGCAACTGCTGAAACTTCAGTAGCTCAGACAAAAGTAAAATCTCCGGGGTAAAAGCATAGTACTACCCATTTACCTTTAAACTCAGAAAGAGTTACATTAGAGAATTTGCCTTCATAAAATGCCGGGGCTGTAAAATCCGGTGCCGGCTTTCCTACCTTTACCATAGATTTCTTCTCCTCCTTTACACTAATTTCACCAACAACCTTTTGCTCTTCAGCAGGTTTTTTTATTGGTGGTCTTTGACATCCTGCTTTAAATTCTTCAGGCATAAATTCACCCCTTTCGATAGTATAGTTTTTTCTAATCAATAACTATTATCTATTATATATTATTATCACCATTTATATCAATACATATTTCATAATTAATAAAAAATGTGAAGTAAAACATTTACTATAAAAACTGAAACCAAAAGGCATAAATAAAAATATTTTTATTTGAAACTATGCTAAAATGTAATTATAAAATATTAGCAGGTAATTTTGGAGGATATTATGTTTTTCATCGGAATATTTGGAATACAAAACAAAGAAAAAGAAATAAAGCTAATAGATAATATTCAATGCAAAAACTGCTCTAAAAATACTACGGGCAGGCTTATTAAAACCTATAATTATTTTCACTTCTTTTTCATACCTCTTTTTAAATGGAATGAGAAATATCATTTGATATGCAATGGATGTGCTTATGTCTACGAAATATCGAAGGAAAAAGGCAAAAGCATCGAAAGGGGAGAAGAGGCAGAAATAACATATTGGGATTTAAAGCCTGATGAAAGTATGTCTTACAATAATTTCCTGGGGAATAATATTTGTAGTAGCTGTGGAAAGGAGTTAAAACCCGGCTATGAGTATTGTCCCTATTGCGGTACAAAAGTTAAGAATTAGACAGGAGTATAATGCGTATGAAAAGAATATTATTTACTATAAAAGCGATATCAATAATCTTTCTGGCTTCATTTATATTTTTGGAAAGCCTAATCATTATTGACAGCTTTAGGACTACAGATGAAAAAGTAGACTATGTCATTGTTCTCGGTGCGAGACTGTACGGAGATATTCCTTCCCCTGCACTACTTGAAAGGCTTATAACGGCTAAAGCTTATTTAGAGGATAATGAAGATATAAATGTAGTTGTTTCCGGTGGGCAGGGTACTGGGGAGAAAATTGCTGAGGCTTTTGCCATGAAGACTTATCTTGCAGATAATGCAATAGAAGAAGATAGGATAATCATTGAGGATAGATCTACAAACACTTTTGAAAACTTAAAAATGAGCTTAGATAGAATCAGAAAAATTGATGACAGGGACGATTTAAAAATCTTAATTTCGACAAACAGGTATCATTTGTTCAGAGCAAAAATGTTAGCCAGAAGGCTGGGTGTCAAAGCCTATGGTTTACCTGCAAAAATACCTCCCACAATTATACTGAATTCATATATACGAGAATACTTTGCTGTAATTAAATCCTTTTTATTTGACAGATAGAAATATCTATTGACAATTTGTTATGGATAATTAGCAAATATTATTGTAGAATTGTTATAAAGAATTCAGCATAATTCTATTTCTTTCGCCATATTATTCAGCGTTAATGTAAAGGAGTATCTCAATATGGATGATTTAAAGAAAACATTATCATCTAAATCAGTTATAATATTAATTTTATTAATCATTCTGGCACTTTCTATAATAGGCATTGTAAAAATTAGCAAAGACTCTGTTGTTTTAGGTGTTAAGCCAAATAAAAGTGTTGATTCCAGTGTTATTTTTGAGAAAATGGAGAAAATATCAGAGTTATCTATTCTCAAGTATTATTATAGCGATGTGATTGCATACAAGGATAATAAGAAACTAAAGGATTTTGATATTCCATTTACGCAGAAAGCATTTTTAATAAAGTATGACGGTTATATAAAAGCCGGTATAGACGCCGGCAGCATTAGGATAATTTCTAATGACGAGGATGGTATAAAGCTTATTGTAAAAAATTCTATAATATTGGATCATGTAATAGATGAAAAAAGTATATTTGTTTATGATGAGAAAAGCTCTTTGTTTAACGGATTAAGCTTGAATGACGTTTTTAGCGAGATTAGTACAGAGAAATCAAATATAGAAAATAAGTTTATAGAGAAAGGTTTACTAAAGGAAGCCGATGATAATTTAAAGCTTTATCTGGAGAATACCCTAAAAGACTTGGGATATGAGGTAATTGAGATATTTTTTGAAGAGGAATAGGAATAAGGGGACTGTTGACAGACGTTTTTTTATTTTGTATAATTAAGAAGTCGATTTTCAGTCGTAAAGAATATGCGCCATTAGCTCAGTTGGTAGAGCAATTGACTCTTAATCAATGGGTCCCGGGTTCGAATCCCTGATGGCGCACCAAAACCAAATGATAAGCTGCCAAGTGAGTAAACTTGGTGGTTTTTTTATACTCTTAAAATCTTTTTTGAGAAAATTATTTCTTGAGTTATGATACTACAAGTGATATCATATATTCAGGAGGTGTCACAGGGTGGGAGTAGAAAAAATAATAAAGAAAATGATAAGGCAGCCAAATGGAGTGAGGTTTTTAGAATTAAAAAGTGTATTAGAGACACATGGATATTGGCTAGAGCGCAGTAAAGGATCACATAGACATTTTATAAATATCGATGGTGATGTTATAACAATAAAAGAGGATAATCCATTAAAGGCTGTATATGTAAAAGATGTGCTTAAAAAGATAGGCAGATAGAATGTTTTTAATACAAGAACTCCCATCAGTAGAAAATGGAAAATATGAATAGTGTCAGTTATTACATGGGCTTACCTTATAATCTTTTTATTAAAGAGATTCAAGACGAAAGCGGTAAATATTTTTATGGTAAGGTATTAGAATTAGAAGGATGTCAAAGTACCGGTGATACCTTTGTAGAAGCTTATGAAAGCTTACGAGAAGCTATGGAGGGATATATAGAAGTAAAGCTTGAACATAATATTTATATACCGGAGCCGGTAGCGGAAGATGATTATAGCGGAAAATTCGTTGTAAGGATTCCTAAAAGTTTGCACAAAAGGTTAACAGTAGAAGCACAACAGGAAGGAATTTCTTTAAATCAATATGCAATGTATAAACTAAGCAAATAGAGCCTTCGGGCTCTATATTTTTATTTATTCATTGTAGACCTATGGTATTCGGCAATTGATTGATTTAAAGCATGGCTTGCAGAAATTATTTCCGGATGCTGCAAGTCCTTGATTTTATCAATCAGCTTTATCAATGATTCTCTTAAGCTTTCTATGTTATTTAAAAGCAATTCCCGTTTCGTCATCCATATTTCCCCCTCTATGATTGATGCGACACAGCCGCAACATTTTGTCACAGGGCATCTGTCCCCAGCCACTGGATTATGGGCAATACCTAGAGAAATCCCCGAAGTCTAGAGGCTAGTGACTGATACGCATTCTTTACAGTATGTCCTTTAAAAATTCTTTTATTCATATCACATACAGTTTATTCAATATAATATATTCATAAGGTCAAATACTATATGCCTCCGGCAAAACGCACATGGCGGATTATATCATGCAATTTCTTCAAAATTCATGATATATTACCCTCGCAAGCGAGGATAATATATGCCTCCGGCGGAATTTATGCCGTGCGATTATTTGCCTCCGGCAAAACGCACATGGCGGATTATATCATGCAATTTCTTCGAAATTCATGATATAATAACCTTACAACCCATTAATTCATTCTAACAAATATTTGCGACAAAATAAGACATTTTGTGAAAATATATTATATATTATTTAATACGGATTCCAATTTAATAACAACAATAAATCTCAACTTTAAGTGCCTTGCATTAGGAGGGATTTAGTTGAAATTATAAGAGTATAGGAGGAGTTACAATTATGAAGGAAATTTTTTCGCGGAGAAGTATTAGAAAATATGAAAACAAGCCTGTAGATGACGAAATGATACATAAGCTATTGAGGGCGGCTATGTATGCGCCTTCCGCAGGGAATGAGCAACCATGGCATTTTATAGTGATTAAGGACAGAGAGACTCTTGAGGAGATACCGAAATTTCATCCCCATACTCAAATGCTCTATGAAGCCACCTTGGCTATTGTTCCTTGCTGTGACACGACAATTTTGAAATATGACGGGGCTTTTTGGATTCAGGATATGGCGGCATCAATCCAAAACATACTTCTGGAAGCTAAGCATTTGGGTCTGGGCAGCTGTTGGTGCGGTGTTTATGCCAGGAAAGAGCTTGTTCATGCCGTGCGAAATGTGCTGAATATACCTGAGCATATAATCCCGGTATCAATAATAGCTTTAGGTCACCCTGGAGAGGACAGAGAGGTAAGAGAAAGATTCAGACCGGAAAGGGTACATTACGAAAAATGGTGATAAAGGATACGGGATTGGATATCCTTTTATAAGGAAGGTTTGCTGATGAAGGAATTGGATTTATTAAGAGAAGAAATAGATAAGGTCGATGAAAAGCTCATAGAGCTTTTTGAAAAAAGGATGGCGCTGGTTGAAAGAATTGCCATGGTAAAAAAGGAAAACAACCTTGGTATATTTGATTCTGTCAGGGAAAAAGAAGTTATGTTAAGGGGTTTAAATTTGTTAAAAAATAAGAACCTTGCTCCTGAGCTAGAAATATTTTTGGAAAACTTAATGAAATTAAGCAAAGACATTCAAAAAAATTAAAATGCAAGGATTTTGAAAATTTACAAAAACCTAATCAGTTTAATGCTATAAAAAACTACATAATACATAGAATGTAGTTGATATACGGACTAATCTTGCCAAATAATCAAAAATTGGCACTTTTGAGATGTGAAAATTTACATGCACTTTTATATAATTATTTTGGGAGTATATAAATAACTGCTCTTTAATATTATATGGGGGTGCCAAAATGAGAAAAATACTTATAACCGGTGCATTGGGTCAGATAGGCTCAGAATTAACTACTTATATGCGAGGGACTTACGGCATTGATAATGTTGTTGCTTCAGGCAGGAGAGCGCCGAAAGGCTCCAAGGTAGTGGAGGATGGGATTTATGAGTTGGTCAACACCGATGACGGAGAGCAAATATTAAATGCCGTTAAGAAATATAAAATTGATACAATAGTACATTTGGCAGCCCTGTTATCAGCAGTGGGAGAGGCGGAGCCGGCAAGAGCATGGGATGTTAACATGGGGAGTTTATTTAAAGTATTGGAGATAGCACGGGAAAACGAATGCTCAGTATTTGTCCCCAGCTCCATAGCTGCCTTTGGTCCCGGTTCCAAGAAAGTAAAAACACCTCAGGACGACATCCAAAGGCCAACGACAATATACGGAGTGACAAAGGTAGCAGGAGAGCTGTTATGTGATTATTACTATAAAAGATTTGGCGTAGATACGAGGGGCGTGCGTTTCCCCGGACTGATATCCTATGAGACTTTGCCCGGCGGCGGTACTACTGATTATGCCGTTCATATTTATTACGAAGCATTAAAGCAGAAAAAGTACACCTCTTTCATAAAAGAGGGGACCTATATGGACATGATGTATATGCCTGATGCTCTTGAAGCAATAGTAAATCTAATAGAAGCGGACTCTTCAAAGCTGATTCACAGAAATGCATTTAATGTTACAGCTATGAGCTTTGCACCGGAGCATGCAGCAGAGGAAATTAAAAAGCATATACCCGAATTTGAAATATTTTATGAAATTGACCCCATAAGACAATCGATTGCCGATTCATGGCCTGATTCATTAGATGACACGGCCGCAAGGGAAGAATGGGGCTGGAATCCTAAATATAATTTAGAATCCATGACTGTGGATATGCTGACAAAGCTCAAAGAGAAAAAAATATAGATATACATAATAAGTTTTTGTCCATTTTCTGTCTCCTTGTTACAACGGGGTGCATTATGTTAAAATAGAATAAATAAAATTTAGCAGGTGAATTCCTATGATAGATGAGCTAAAGAAAAGCTTGGATGTAATGAAGGATATTCTGGATAATAATTATCAAGGCATGGTCTTGGTAGATAAAAACGGCTATATTTTGAAATGGAATTATGAAAAGCTTTTAGGAATAAAGGAAGAAGACGCTTTAGGCAAACATGTGAGGGATGTTATAGAAAACACCAGGCTGCACATTGTTGTTGACACAGGTGAAAAGGAAATATGCGAGGTCCAAAGAATCCAAGGGCACGATATGCTGGCCAGCAGAGTTCCTATCATAAAGGATGGAGAAGTGATTGGCGCGGTAGGTACAGTGCTTTACAGAGATATTGAAGAAATAAGAACTATGGCAAAACGCTTGGAAATCCTTGAAAAAACAGTAGGCAAATACAAGGATGAAATCAGCAAAATGTATAGCGCTAAATATACCTTTAATAATATAATTACACAAAATGAAAAAATGTATAAGCTGATGGAAATAGCAAAAAAAGCCGCTGAGCTAAACTCTACGATATTGATTCAGGGCGAAAGCGGTACGGGCAAGGAGTATTTTGCCCACGCCATTCATAATGCCAGCGATAGGAGATATAATCCTTTCATACAGATAAACTGTGCTGCTATACCCCATGAGCTTCTGGAGTCTGAGCTTTTTGGCTACGAAGGCGGCGCGTTTACAGGGGCGAAAAAGGATGGAAAAATAGGCAAGTTTGAGCTGGCAAATGGAGGCACCATACTTTTGGATGAGATCTCAACTATGACCTACAGCATGCAGGCAAAGCTTTTGAGAGTTTTAGAGGAGAGAGAGTTTGAGAGAATCGGTGGTAATACACGAATAAAAAGCGATGTAAGAGTTATATCCTGCACTAATGAAAACCTTTATTCAGCGGTAAGAGAAGGAAGATTCAGACAGGATCTCTATTATCGTTTAAATGTTGTAGGGCTTGAGATTCCTCCTTTGAGGGACCGCATAAATGATATATCTATTTTATCTGTATATATATTAAAGGAGCTGGTGGAAAAGGCAGGCTTTACTTATAAAGCTGTTTCCGAGGATGCTTTAGCATGCTTGCAAAGGCATAGTTGGCCCGGCAATGTGAGAGAGCTGAGGAATGTCCTTGAAAGGGCTGCCAATATTGCAACGGGGAAATATATTTACCCGGAGCATTTACCGGAGAATATCAACAGAGAATTAAGCATAGACGATAGGAAAAAGGATGTTAAGCTGTTAAAGGACAAGATTGCCGAGGTTGAAGTAGAGGCGATAATGGATGCTTTAAAGCTGTCAAAGGGAAGCAGGACCAAGGCAGCTAAAAGGCTGGGAATACACAGGACAGCACTTTACAAAAAGCTTGATAGCTATGGTATAAACATTAAAAATATATAGGCAACAGATTAATAAAATTGTATCTATTTATATACATTAGATTTATTTGTATATAAATAGATACAGCCCTTAAAGCTATAACTTTGCAAGGGCAAGCATGTATAAAAATTTTTTATTAAAATAGTTTGTAGAATATTTTCTACAGTCTATTTTTTTATTTTATCTTAAAAAAATTATTAAAGTAGGTGTAATGCTTGTAATATAAGGCTAAAGCAATAACAGAAAAAAATTAATATATTTGGCATACAATTTGCAAAGCTTATATATAGTAAACAAATAATTAAAACATAAAAAAGATAATATTTAAGGAGGAGTCAATCAAAATGAGAGAAGTTGTTATTGTCAGTGCTGTAAGAACAGCTATAGGTTCCTTTGGCGGAAGCTTCAAGGATGTTCCCGCTGTTAAACTTGGAGTAACAGCAGCTAAAGAAGCAATGATAAAAGGCAATGTAGTTCCAGAGATGATTGAAGAGGTAATTTTCGGCGGAGTTCTTCAGGCAGGCATAGGTCAAAACGTTGCAAGACAGGTAGCTATTGGAGCAGGTATACCGGATACTGTTCCCTCAATGACTGTTAATAAGGTTTGCGGTTCCGGATTAAGGACAGTAAGCTTGGCTGCTCAAATAATAGCTCTGGGCGATGCAGATATTATTCTAGCCGGAGGTACGGAGAACATGAGTGCGGCACCTTATCTATTGCCTAAGGCAAGGTGGGGGCTGAGAATGGGCGACAGCGCAGTAGTGGATTACATGGTAGCTGACGGATTGACGGATATATTCAACAATTATCATATGGGTATCACCGCAGAGAATATTGCAGAGCAATGGAATTTGACACGAGAAGAGCAGGATAAATTCGCTTTGGATAGTCAGCTTAAAGCAGAGAAGGCAATAAAAAGCGGCAGATTTAAAGATGAAATAGTTCCCGTAGAAATTCCTCAAAGAAAAGGCGACCCAATAGTTGTGGATACAGACGAATATCCTCGCTTTGGTGCAACAATAGAAGGAATGGCAAAGCTAAGACCGGCTTTTAAAAAGGACGGAACAGTTACGGCAGGTAATGCATCAGGCATAAACGACGGTGCCGCAGCAATCCTATTAATGTCAAAGGAAAAAGCAGAGGAGCTTGGTATAAAGCCTCTAGTTACTATTGTATCCTACGCTTCAGCCGGAGTGGATCCAAAGATTATGGGATATGGTCCCGTACCTGCAACAAGAAAGGCATTAGCAAAAGCTAATTTGACTATAAAAGATATAGATTTGGTAGAGGCAAACGAAGCCTTTGCAGCTCAATCCTTAGCAGTGGCAAAGGATTTGGAATTGGATATGGAAAAGACAAATGTAAACGGTGGCGCAATTGCTCTGGGTCATCCCATTGGATGCTCCGGTAGTAGAATACTTGTCACGCTTATACATGAAATGATAAAAAGAGATTCAAAGACAGGTCTTGCAACACTTTGTATAGGCGGCGGCCAAGGAACTGCAATAATTGTAAAAAGGTAATTTGGGGGTGAATTGATGAATAAGGTTATTTCCATTGACGAAGCCGTAAAAATGATAACGGACGGTATGACAATTATGGTAGGCGGTTTTTTAGGATGCAAAAATCCTTTTAAAATAGTAGATGCCATCATAGAAAAAGGCGTTAAGGATATTACGCTCATAGCAAATGATACATCCTTTCCGGAAATAGGGATTGGCAAGCTGATTGTCAATAAACAAGTTAAAAGGTTGATCACCTCTCATATAGGCACCAACAAGGAAACAGGCAACCAAATGAATGCAGGAGAGCTTGATGTAGAATTAGTACCACAAGGCACATTAGCGGAAAGAATAAGAGCCGGAGGCGCCGGATTGGGCGGGATACTGACACCAACAGGGCTTGGCACTATAGTAGAGGAAGGCAAGGATGTAATAGAGGTTGACGGTAAGAAATATTTGTTGGAAAAGCCTTTAAAAGCGGACGTAGCTCTTATAGTAGGGGCAAAGGTAGATAAAAAAGGAAATATAAAATACACCAAATCCACCAGGAACTTCAATCCTTTGATGGCTACGGCAGCAGACATAGTTATAGTGGAAGCTGACGAAATAGTTGAGGTAGGGGAAATTGACCAGGACGAAGTTATGACTCCCGGCTTGTTTGTAGATTATATAGTGGGAGGTAGTAAATAATGGATGTTAAAAATTTTATAGCCCAAAGAGTTGCTAAGGAATTGAAAGACGGCGACGTAGTTAATCTTGGGATTGGACTTCCCACTTTGGTTGCGAATTTTATACCAAAGGATATTGAAATAACTTTGCAATCCGAGAATGGTTTTGTCGGTATGGGACCTGCTCCCAAGGAAGGCGAGGAAGATTGCAATTTGGTTAATGCGGGAGGACAGTATGTTACTGTTAATCCTGGGGGAGCATTTTTCGATAGTGCGGAATCTTTTCTGATAATAAGAGGCGGTCACGTTGACATTACAGTTCTCGGCGCTTTGGAAGTAGACGAAAGAGGCAATTTGGCTAACTGGATGGTACCGGGTAAAATGGTGCCCGGTATGGGCGGCGCTATGGATCTTGTAACAGGAGCGAAAAAGGTTATAGTGGCTATGAACCATACTGCAAAAGGTAATCATAAGATATTGACAAAATGTAGCTTGCCTCTTACGGCGGTTGAATGCGTGGATTTAATAGTAACGGAAATGGGAGTTATGGAGGTTACTGATAAGGGCTTGCTCCTAAAGGAAATAAATCCTGAATTAAGTGTTGAGGATGTTCAAAATGCAACGGGAGCAAAACTAATCATAGCTGATGATTTAAAGAAAATGGAAGTGTAGAGGATGGATTTGTTTTAAGGAAGGGTTCGCCCTTCCTTTTTTATGTAGCAGTGTGGATGTAACTGAGCCGTTTATAAATGTATATTTTTCAGAAAAAATCATTCTAAGCGCAGTGAAGAATCTTGTTACCTAACACATTAAGATACTTCGTTGAAGTTTTGGATAGCGATATAATGACCTTTCTAATGCTCCGTTCTTTATTATTTTCTTAAAAATTTCAGGAAATAGAAGAATAATTGAGATATTATGTAAGAACCAAACGTAATATTAGAAAATGAGCCTTTATGGACTTTGAATACCATAAAAGAAGGTGATAATATATAATCAAAGGTCAAAGAAAGTCAAAGTCTAAACTTTGATTGATTTTATATAAATAATAATTATAACGGAGGTGTTGTAAATGTTTTTAGTACCCTATGGAAGAAGGAATAAGAGTTTATCTCAGAAACCTCAAAGCGCTTTCGACATTGACAGCATGTTTGACAACTTTTTCGGAGATTCCTTTATGCCTGCTATTTTTACCGGAGACAATCAAATGAAAGTTGATATTAAGGAAAACGAAAAGGAATATATAGTAGAAGCAGATATGCCCGGTGTAAAAAAAGAAGAAATAAATGTAGAGTTGAATGATGACAGACTTACAATAGCAGTAGAAAGAAATGAAGAAGTCAACGAAGAAAAGGAAAACTATATCAGAAGAGAAAGAAGATGCGGCAGCTATTGCAGAAACTTTGCAGTAGAAAATGTAAAAAATGAGGAAATAGCAGCTAAATTTGAAAATGGTGTACTATCCATAGTATTGCCTAAAAAAGAAGAAGAAGCTAAAAAATCCAGCAAAATAGAAATAAAGTAGGCATAAAAAGCAAGGGGGGCTTTCAGCCCCTTTTTGCATTTCAAATTGATTTATCAACGAAATAATTGGCAATGATAAAAGAAAAGCCCATTTATGAATGACAAACAATTAATTATCTATTAAAATATAAATATCAGAGTTTTTGGAGGTGCGTAAAATGGATAGAGAAAAAGGAAGCATATCTATTCATGCAGAGAATATTTTTCCCATAATAAAAAAATGGTTATACTCAGACAAGGACATATTTATCCGTGAATTAATCAGTAATGGTGTGGACGCAGTCAATAAGCTTAAAAGGCTCGTTTCTCTTGGCGAAGCGGAACTGCCTGAGGAAGAGAAATTCAGTATAACAGTCAGCTTCAATAAGGATAATAAAACCTTAAAGTTTATTGATAACGGTATCGGCATGACGGGTGAAGAGGTAAAGAAATACATAAACCAAGTAGCATATTCCGGTGCTGAGGAATTTTTAGAAAAATACAAAGACAAGGCGGGGGAAGGTTCAGATATAATAGGTCATTTCGGCTTAGGCTTTTATTCCGCATTTATGGTATCTAAAAAGGTTGAAATAGACTCTTTATCCTGGCAGCCTGATGCAGAGGCAGTTAAATGGGTTAGCGAGGAAGGCACTGAGTTTGAAATATCAAAATCTAGTAAAGATACAAGAGGCACAGAGATAACCTTGTATCTGGATGAAGAAAGCACAGAATTCGTTGACGAATGGAAATTAAGAGAAATAATTGAAAAGCATTGCGCTTTTCTCCCTGTAGAAATTTATTTAGAAAATGAAAATGCTGAAATAAAGGATGAAGACAAGGAAAAGGAGCCTGAGAAGCCTCTTAACGACGTTAATCCCCTATGGCTGAAAAATCCCAGGGATTGTACCGATGATGAATACAAAGAATTTTATAGAAAGGTTTTTAACGACTTCAATGAGCCTTTATTCTGGATTCATTTATCCGTTGACTATCCCTTTAATTTAAAAGGCATTCTATATTTCCCGAAGCTTCGTCATGAATACGAGATAAACGAAGGTCAGATAAAGCTTTATAATAATCAGGTTTTTGTTGCAGATAATATAAAGGAGATAATCCCTGAGTTTCTCATGCTTCTGAAAGGCACTATAGATTGTTCTGATTTACCTTTAAATGTTTCCAGAAGCTTTTTGCAAAGAGATAGCAACGTGATAAAGCTCTCCAAACATATAACTAAAAAAGTATCGGATAAGCTGACGGAGCTTTTTGAAAAGGAAAGAGAAAAGTACGAAGGCTTTTGGAAGGATATAAGTCCCTTTATAAAATACGGTTCTGTTAAGGATAGGAATTTCTATGACAAGGTTAAAGATATATTGATATATAAATCAATAAACGGGAATTTTTTAACCATAAATGAATATTATGAAAAAACAGGCGGAAAAAAGGAAGATGATAAGGCGGAGAATAAAGTATTCTACGCTAATGATGAAAAGCAGCAATCCCAATATATTAAGCTTTTTAAAGATCAAGGGCTGGAAGCCGTTATTTTGGATAATGTTATCGATAATCATTTCATCAGCTATTTAGAGATGTATGAAGGAAATGTGAGATTCTTAAGGATTGATTCGGATTTATCCGAGGACCTGAAAGGCGAAGGAACAGAGGAAAAGGAAGATAAAGAAAAGAGTGATAAGCTTATAGAAAAGATAAAAAAAGCTCTTAATATAGAAAAGCTTCAGGTAAAGGCTGAGAGTCTAAAAACACCCGAGCCTCAAGCAGTTTTATTGATGCCCGAGCACGTCAGGAGAATGAAGGAAATGAGCACTATGTGGGGCGGCGATGACATGTCAAATATGTTTCAAGGCGAGGAGACATTAGTACTTAATAATACCAATAATTTGGTTAAAAAGCTTATGGAATTGGCGGATAATGAGGATAATAAAGATAATTTCAATCTTATAGTGCGACAAATGTATGACTTGGCCCTTATTGGTAGCAGAGGTATCGAAGGAGATAACCTGGAAGGCTTTATAAAGAGAAGCGAGGAAATACTTGAGCGACTTGTAAATATACCATCTGAATAGAAAAATTTTCGCCTTTATAAGGCTGATGAAAAGAATGATATAGCCTCCGGCGGAGTAAACCTTATGACATAGGAAATCATAGGATGCGCTTACCGGAGGTGTATTTGAAATATAGTCTGGAGTTGTTTATTTGATAGATTATGTAGAGATTTTTAATACCTTTGAACATCATTTGCTAAAGGATGAAAAGCCTTCGGAATTTTTTAATGCTGAGTTAAATAAAATGTATTTTGATGAATACCCCTTTAATATGCTAAAAAAGCTCAAGGATATTCCTCAATCTATCACGCATCATCCGGAAGGTAATGTGTGGAATCATACTATGCTGGTTATTGATGTGGCAGCTCTGAATAAAAAGGAAAGCGAAAATAAAAGAGCCTTTATGTGGGCTGCTCTTCTACATGATATAGGAAAGGCACCGGCAACAATGGTAAAGAAAGGGAGAATCATAGCCTATGACCATGATAAAATCGGTGCAAATATGGCAGAAGATTTTCTCAAAGCATTAACTGATGAAGAAGAACTGATTAACAAAGTAAAAAAGCTTGTGCGGTGGCATATGCAGATACTTTTCATTGCAAAAGGCAGAGCTTTTGCTGAAATCAGCAAAATGATGAGTCAAGTTTCCTATAAAGAGGTGGCACTTCTAGGACTTTGTGACAGGTTGGGAAGAGGTAATTTAACAGAAGAAAAAATTCAAGAGGAAAAGGAAGCAATAAAAGTGTTCATTGAAAAATGTGAGGAAAGGCTGAGGACTATTTCCGTAAATACAGGCGACAGTTGAATAATGACTAATATATTATTAGGAGGGGGAGGTATTTTTGAACTCTATTTCTCATAATAAACCGGAGGTAAGGATTTTTCTAAGTACTGCAATTATACTGGTCATTATGATTTTTTTTACGGGACTGTTAACTTATTTAATACCTAGCGGCGATTTCGATTCTAATACCATGATATTTACGGAAAGTGAACGGCAGGGAATTCCCATACTTACATGGATTGGAGCTCCGATTTTGGTTTTATTCAGTGATTCAGGTGCTATGGTAATTGCTATTATAATGTTTTTATTAATCATCGGCGGCGCGATACATCTGCTTAAGGTAACGGGATTAATAGAAGGAATAATTATTAGTATTGTTAAAAGATTTAAAGATAACGAGTTTGCACTTCTTTCATTTATTACTCTTGCGTTTATGTCACTGGGTGCTTTTATCGGTGTTTTTGAGGAAGCCGTACCTTTAGTACCGCTCATTATCATGCTTACAAGGAGAATGGGCTGGGACGATTTGACGGGGCTGGGTGTCAGCATTCTGGCAACGGGCTTGGGATTTTCTGCGGCTATCACTAATCCTTTTACCATTGGGGTGGCTCAGGGGATTGCGGAGCTGCCGATATTTTCAGGAGCTTTATTTAGGGCTTTTGTTTTTTTATCAGTTTACGTTCTTTTAGTGGCTTTCCTATATAAAAGAACAAAGAAACATCGAATAGAAGAAACTGAAGAAGAATTAAACCTTGGGGAAACAGTACCTAGAAAAGCATATTTGTTTTTTATTTCTCTAATGTCCTTTATGCTTTTATTTGTTGGCGCAACGCCTTTTGTAGAGTCATTAAGGGATTTCACTTTGCCCATAATAGGTATTGTTTTTTTAGTAGGAGGAATCGGAGTAGGTATTATTTCAACGGGAGATACTAAATGGGTTATAAAGCAATTTGCTATAGGAGCCAAGGATCTTTCTCCTGCAATATTTCTAATCTTACTTGCCACAGGCGTCAAGCATATCATGATTGAAGGTCATATCCTGGGTACTATACTATATTATATTTCACGAAACATTACAAACACATCGCCTCTGATGGCAATTTATATTATATTTCTTGTTATTATGGGTCTTAACTTTTTCATCGGTTCAGGAAGTGCAAAAGCTTTTATCCTTATGCCAATACTCGTCCCTATTATGGATTTACTTGGAGTCGGAAGGCAAGTGGCGGTGCTTGCGTTTCAATTCGGAGATGGGTTTTCTAATGTTCTTTATCCAACAAATGCAGTGCTCCTCATAGCTCTTGGTTTGGTTCAAGTGAGCTATGGCAAATGGCTCAAATTTACCATTGCGCTTCATGGCGTACTGATGCTTCTTTCGCTTTTATGGCTTACCATTGCCTACATGACAGGCTATGGTCTGTAAGATTGGAGGTTATAGATATGATGATGTACATAGTTTTAGGTGCATTGGGTATATTCGCTGCAATAATTTTAATTCGTGGGATAATGTTCAAGCCGGAAAAGTCAAAAGAAGTCAAGCAGATTTCTACAGGCATAGAAGATCCGGATACGGAAAGGGCAATTATTGAAAGATTTCAAGAAATGATAAGGCATAAAACCGTATCTTATATTGACCGCTCAAAAATTGATTATAAAGAATTTGATAAGTTTAAAGAGATGCTCGTACGGAACTATCCAGAGCTCCACGAAGTATGTACTAGAGAATTTCATGGTGACCTAGGCATTCTCTATCGCTGGCCCGGTAAGACTGACGGTGACCCGACGGTGCTGATGGCTCATTATGATGTGGTGCCTGTGGATGAAGAGATGTGGACAAAGCCTGCTTTTCAGGGACTATTGGAAGACGGAGTAGTATGGGGGCGGGGGACTCTTGATACTAAAGGAACCCTTCTTGGGGTGGTTGAGGCAGTAGAAAAGCTTATAGGGGAGGGCTTCATACCGGAAAATGACATATATTTGTCCTTTGCCGGAGATGAGGAGATAGATGTAAACTCTGCCAAGGATAATGCAGAAGCTTTAAAGGAAAGAGGCATTAAACCTAGACTGGTACTTGATGAGGGAGGGGCAATTGTAGAAAATGTTTTCCCGGGTGTAACCACGCCAAGCGCCCTTATAGGAGTAGGCGAAAAGGGATATATGGATGTTGTATTGGAAATGTCGGGAAAAGGGGGTCATTCCTCTGCTCCGCCTGCCCAAACTTTGGTAGGTGAATTGGCACAAGCCGTGATAAAACTGGAGAAAAGTCCTTTTAAGGCGCATATATCTCCGGCAGTAAAAGAGATGTTTGAAAAGCTGGGTAGACATTCATCCTTTGGATATCGTTTAGTTTTCGCTAATTTGTGGTGCTTTGAACCTTTGCTTAAATTGCTTTTTAGAAAGCAAGGGGGCGAGTTAAATGCCCTTATAAGAACTACTGTTGCACCCACAATGATGGAAGGTAGCAAAGCATACAATGTCATGCCGCCAAAAGCAAAGATAGGGATGAATCTGCGGCTTATGACTACAGACACACCAGAAAGTGCTTTAAATCATATTAAAAAATCTATCAATAATCCGGATATACAAGTAACCAGCATAGAGGAACACAAGGCCACGCCTATTTCAAGCACATCTTCTGAAGGCTGGCAGATGGTGGAGGAGGCTATATTGGAGACTTGGCCGGGGGTGATAGTGGCACCTTATTTAATGCTGGCAGCCAGTGATGCAAAATACTTTTGCCTTGTTAGCGATAATGTTTTAAGATTCTCCGCCATGCCTTTGTCCCTTGAAGAAAGGGGATTAATCCATGGTAATGATGAACGAATAACAGTTAAAGCATTAATGGAAACGGTTTCATTTTATATAAGATTGATAAAGAAGCTATAGAATTAAAAAACTGTCCCTTTAACCCGGGGCAGTTTTTTTTATGCCGAAAAACCAAAAAATTTTATTTTTTCTTGGTTTTTTCTATTTTTGCGTTTGTTATCACCAATATTACATCAAGCAAACATTATAACTTCATAATATTTACGAGAACTAAAGTAAAAACGCATTAAAGCATATAAAAATATATTAAGGGTATTTTAACTAGTAAAAACAAAGTGATTTGAAGTATTTTGATAAAACAATAAAAAGTATAGGTTTTGACATATAGGAGTTAAAGTTACATAATTAAACTTATTTTTAAAATATATATTTGATTAAAAGCGGGTGTTTTTTTGGAATTGGAATTGGAAAAAATTTTGAATGATTTAGTATACGTAGACAATATTGCATCAAAAGTGAATGAGAAAAAGGAGTTGGAATTCAACAGTTTAAAGGATAGCTATGATGATGAAGAAAAGAAAATGACAGTAGTGTTGGAAGAAGAGAAAGCAAAGGAAGAAGAGTATATGGAAAAAGCTTTTTTGGATGTAGAAAAAGATGCCGGTGCGATAGCAGAAAATAAAGATACAACCATAAAAGCATTGGAAAAGAAATATAAAGATATAAAAGCAGAAATAATAAAAAAAGCAATATTTGAATTATTTGATATGGAGTCTGATTAATTATGGATTCTGTAAGAAAACATGCTGCCATAAACGCAAAATTAAAAGCTATGAGTAGCCGGTTTCTTAGTAAAGAGGATTATTTAAACCTTCTTAATGAAACCAGCATCAAAGGATGTGCGCAATATTTAAAAAACAACACTGATTACAGTGAAGTGCTTTTTGACGAAAATGTTTCCGGTATCCGCAGAGGAACCTTGGAAGGCCGTATAAAAGAAAGCATTGTTAGAAGCATAGATAAAATAATGTATTACTACAACGGCGATAATAAAGAATTTATAAAAACTTTTTATGCCAAATACGAGATTGAAGATTTAAAGGACCTAGCCAGAGATGTTTATAATGTGGAAAGCATTAGAGATTATGAATCTCATGTTTTTATAGGTAAATACAGTAAAGCAGATCCCGATAAGGTTATGAGTTCAAAATCAGTGAAAGACATAATAATTGCGCTGGAAGGCACAGTATTTGATAAATATACAAAGCCCCTTATTGATAATAATAGAAAGGAAAACCTTTTCAGGTTTGAGATGACATTGGATCTTGCTTATTACAGTATTTTACAAGAAAAGCAATCTAAGCTGTCCCAGAAGGATCAAAAAGCCGTCAAACATATTTATGGAATCATAGGTGACGTATTAAACATGCAATGGTTGTATAGAGGCAAGAAATTTTATAATATTGAGCCCATGCTGCTCCTCAGCTACACCATAAATTTATATCATACTTTAAGCTTTAAAAGGATAAAAAGTCTTTGCTACGCAAATAGTGTTTCTGATTTTATAAAAGAAGCGAAGGAAACTGATTATGACTTTTTATTCAAGGATGATGAATCAACTGATATTTTTATGGACAGAAGAATATACAGGTATTTGTATTATAAGCTTCAAAGCATTGACAGTAAAACAAATATGAATATTGTAAATACGGTTATATTTATTTTGCTTCTTGAATTTGAAACAAAAGACATAATATCTATTATAGAAATTGTCAGATACGGAATGGCGGTCGACGAAGGCAAGAAATATCTGATAAAAAATATAGGGTAAAGGAGGCATATATATGGCAATAGAAAAGATGAAAACAGTTGGAATAGTTGGGAAAATTGATGATATCGACAAGGTATGCAAAGCCATTGTACTAAATGGCAGTATGCATATGCTCAATGCCTTGGCTGAGGTGAACTCCAACCACTTTAAGCTCAGTGCCTCTGAGGAAAATATAGAAGCGATTGAGGAATCCATTAATCTTCGGTCTTATCAAGAAACCAAGGATTTTGCAAAGGAAGAAGAAATCATAAAAGCTTTGGATGAAATATTTAATTTAAAGTTTATAAATGATAATAACATCATTGACATAGATAATGATTATAACAAAATGGTCAAAGACATAGAGGAGGAATACAGCTTCGTAAAGGAGTTATGCGAGGAAATAGAAGAGAATAAAAAGCAGGTATTAAAAAAAGAAAGTTATATCAGTAACCTTAAATATTTACAAAACCTTCAAATGAAAATAGAGGAATTGCTTGGCATGAAATACTTGGATTTTAGAATGCTTAGAATTTCAAGAGAGAATTATAGCAGACTTAAAGGGGATTATGAAAATATTCCCTCGTTGATGTTTAGGCTTGAAACCATCGGTGATAATGTAATATTAATGACTGCAACCCCCAAATCCTTAGGTGGGGAGATAGAAAGACTTTTGACATCATTAAACTGCCAAGAGCTGCCGTTGCCAAAAGAGTACACGGGATCAGCCGTTGAAATTATTAATGTTTTAAACGAAGATATTAAATCAATAAATGAAAAGATAGAGGGATTGAAAAATACAATTAAAAGTAGGAAAAACAGTATTTTACCTTTGGCTAAAAAAGTTCATATGGCTATGAAACTGGAAAAAGAAGTGGAAGCAGTAAAAAAAGAAGGTGCCATAGGAAAAAGGCTATTCTTTCTTTTCGGATATGTGCCCAGCAGTAGAATTGAAGCACTACAAAGAAAGCTTAATAGCTGTTTTGACAATTTAATTTTATCAGTGGATGATGCAAAACCCGAGGAAGCCGCAAAGGCACCTCCAACAAAGTTTAAGAACAATTGGCTTATAAGGCCCTTTGAGACTTTAATAGGCATGTATGGACTTCCTTCTTATGATGAGGCGGATCCAACCGCATTTTTCGGACTGAGCTATATGTTGCTTTTCGGTGCGATGTTTGGAGATGTAGGTCAAGGCTTTGTAATCCTTTTGGCGGGCTTATATTTAATTATGAAGAAAAAAAGCATAGAATTTGGTGGCGTTCTTACAAGGCTGGGGGGAAGCTCTATAGTATTCGGCTTTTTATATGGGAGTGTGTTTGGCAATGAGCATATTTTACCCGCCCTTTTTATAAAACCAATGGCAAATATTAACACTATGTTGATGCTTGCTATAGGCTTGGGTATTACCCTCATGACGGTGGGCTTTATATATAGCTTGATTAATAATTTAAACAGAAGGGATTTGGAAGAAGGTTTATTTGGTCGGGAAGGTCTTACGGGTTTTTTATTTTTTATCACTTTAATAATAGCTATTTTAAATAGCCAGCTATCAATTGTAAATCTGCCTTTTAGCTTTTTTATAATAACCATGATTGTTTTATTGTTAATTAATGTTTTTAAACAACCCATTGCGAATAAAATCAAGGGGTCAGAGAAATTGCATAAGGAAGGAATTACGAATTACTACACTGAGGCTGGTTTCGGGGTGGTAGAGACTCTTCTATCATTTTTATCCAACACCATATCCTTTGTCAGAGTAGGCGCCTTTGCTTTAAATCATGCAGGCTTGTATCTGGCCTTTGAAACCATGGCAGGGATGATAAATTCCGGTTTTGGGGGGATTATTATTCTGATTTTAGGAAATGTTGTTATCATAGGTTTGGAAGGGCTTATTGTATTTATTCAAGGCTTGAGATTGGAATACTATGAGCTTTTTTCCAGATACTACACAGGTAAAGGTATAAAATATATGCCGGCAAAGCTGGATTATTCAAATAATTTTAATAAATAATTTTAATTATAGAAGTTGATAGGAGGAAAAATTATGTACGCTGTTATTGCAATTGCAGTTTTAATCGTTTTAGTAACTATTGGCTGTGGTGTTATAATGCTTGATTCGAAGGGGAGCACAGATAAAAGGAAGATAAAAAATGCCATGAGAGTAAGCTTGGGCTCATATATAGCTTTAATTCTAATGTTCATGTTTGTACTTGTGCCCCAGGTGGTTTTCGCAGCAGGTCCGGATAATCCGGCATCGGGTCTTGGCTTTATTGCAGCCGCCGTGTCCACCGGTTTGGCAACTATCGGAGCGGGATATGCTGTTGGAGCTGTGGGCTCGTCAGCTTTAGGCGCCGTTTCTGAGGACCCCGGTATACTTGGCAAAACCCTTATATTCGTTGGGCTTGCAGAAGGTATAGCAATTTATGGTCTTATAGTATCTATAATGATTCTTGGTAAACTATAGAAGGTGTAAACAGTGAAAATGTATATTATAAGCGATCATGCAGACGCTTTTATCGGATTTAGGTTAGCAGGTATCAAAGGTGTAGTGGTGCATGATGTTGAAAAAGCTAGGGAAGAGCTTTTAAAGGCTTCCACTGATTCAGAGGTAGGGATAATCCTTCTTACAGAATCAATTGCAGAGAATCTAAAAAAAGAAGTAAATAAGATGAAAGTGAATCCTAAGATGCCCATTGTAACTATTATACCCGGGAGGAATGGTCTTAGGAGAGATAAAGATTTCATCACAAGAAATATTAAGGAATCCATTGGATTAAAAATATAAGGAGTCTGATAACATGCCGGTAACAGTAGAAGGCAAGCTGGAATTATTTAAAAGAATATTATTCGAACATATAGAAGAGGATTGGGATATAAAAAGAAATGAGCTTGTCAGGACTATGGAAGAAAAGCTTATAAAGGAAAGAAAGGCTCATGAAAAGCAAATAAAAGCGATTATAGAGGAAAGAGAAAGCAAAGCACAATTTAAAAAGAAAACAATGATTGCAAAAATACAAAAGGATGCAGATGAAGAAATATATAAAACAAAAGAAAAGCTATTGGCAGATTTGCACAGCTCCCTTAGAGTTTGGTGTGAAGCCTTTGTTGAAAGTGATAAGTATAAGGATTTTCTAAAAAAGAGTTTGGAAAAAACATTGATGCTTGTAAAAGGTCAAAATATATCCATAAGCCTTTTAAAAAAAGATATAAACCCGTATAGTAATTTATTCAAAGAAGAGGCTGATAAATCTAATAAGCAAATAAACATAGAGTTTATGGAAAGTAAAGGCGATATTATAGGTGGATTTATTATAGCAGATAAGGATTTTGGCATGATATTCGATTTAAGCATAAAGTGCCTTTTATATGAAGGTAAAGGTTATGCGGGACAATTGCTTTATAAAGAACTGGACGGGGTGTTAGCATGAACGGCTTAGGGAAAATAATTTCAATAAACGGACCTGTAATAAAAGCCGAGAATATGGAAAGATTTAAAATGCGGGAAATGGTTTTGGTAGGTGAGAATAAGCTTATCGGGGAAATAATTTCACTAAACAGCGGCATTGCAACAATACAGGTCTACGAGGAAACAGCAGGTTTAAAAGCCGGGGGTTCAATATTTGAAACAGGAAAACCCCTTATGGTAAAGCTGGGTCCCGGTATAATAGGCAACATATTTGACGGAATAGAAAGACCTCTCCTTGACATATATCACAAAGGTATAGACTATATCCCGGAAGGATTGGGCTTATCATCTCTTGACCTTGAAAAAATATGGGAAGTAAAGCTATTGGTATCAGAAGGTGATGTGCTAAAATCGGGAGAGGTATTTGGCGAGGTGCAAGAGAGTACTTCAATAAATCATAGGCTTATGGTGCCTCCGGATAAAGAAGGCAAAGTAATATTTGTTGAAAAAGACGGCGAATATAATTTAGAGCATGTCCTTTTGATATTGGATGACGGAGTCGATAAATATGAATTAAAAATGTATCAGGAATGGTCTGTCAGAGAAGCAAGACCTGTATTAAAAAGAAACCCCATAGAAAAATTGCTGGTAACAGGGCAAAGGGTTATTGATACATTTTTTCCTCTTGCCAAAGGCGGTACGGCAGCCATACCGGGTGGGTTCGGGACGGGAAAAACCATGACCCAACACCAATTGGCTAAATGGAGCAATGCGGATATTATTGTTTATATCGGCTGCGGTGAGAGAGGGAATGAGATGACAGAGGTTCTGGAGGATTTTCCTAAACTCATAGATCCACGCAGCGGTGAGCCGCTAATGAATCGAACTGTGCTCATAGCTAATACGTCAAATATGCCTGTGGCGGCGAGGGAAGCTTCCATATATACAGGTATAACAATCGCGGAATATTATAGAGATATGGGTTACGATATCGCAATAATGGCTGATTCTACGTCCAGGTGGGCTGAGGCTTTGAGAGAAATATCCGGTCGTCTGGAAGAGATGCCGGCAGAAGAAGGCTATCCCGCTTACCTTCCCTCCAGGCTTGCACAGTTTTATGAAAGGGCGGGGGATGTAAAAACATTCTCCGGGAAGGAAGGCTCAATTACTATAATAGGAGCGGTATCACCGGCAGGAGGAGATTTCTCTGAGCCGGTAACACAAAATACAAAAAGGGTGGTAGGAACTTTTCTTGCTTTGGATAAAGCATTAGCATACTCCAGACATTACCCGGCAATTAATTGGATAAATTCCTATACAAGCTATATTTCAGATTTAGAGATATGGTATGAGGAGAATGTATCTCCCGAAATGCCGAAGCTAAGGGCAAAGCTGCTGAGCATACTGAGAGAAGAACACAAGCTTGCGGAAATCGTGAAGCTTGTAGGTGAGGATATTCTGCCTGACGATCAAAGGCTTATACTTGAAATTTCAAGAGTAATAAGGACAGGGTATTTACAACAAAATGCATATCACAAGGAAGACGCCAATGTGTCTTTAAAAAAGCAATATAACATGATGAAAGTAATAGATCACCTTTATGAAAGAGCACTGGCTGCAATTAAAAAAGGAGTTCCCATAGGGAAGGTAAAGGACGATACATTATTTTTTAATATAGTATCCATGAAATACAATACAACCAATGATAGTATGGAAGCTTTTGATAATTATATAAGAGAAATTGACTCTTATTTCAATCCTTTAATTACAAAATATGAAGGAGACTTATGAAGATGAAAATTAAATACATGAGAATCAGCGATATAGAAGGTCCCCTCATCATTTTGGAAGGGGTTTTAGATGCCGCCTACGATGAAATGGTTGAATTAGAAGTAGACGGTCAAGGGATTAGAAAAGGTAAAGTGGTGCAAATAAATAAGGATAAAGTGATAATACAGGTATATGAAGGGACTGTGGGAATCTCATTAAAAAATACAAAGGTGTCCTTCAGCGGTAAACCTCTTGAAATAGCTCTTTCAAAGGATATATTGGGAAGAACCTTTACGGGCGTAGGAGAGCCCGTAGATGGTCCCCCCATATACTCAGGAAAAAGCTATAACATTCACGGGCGTCCTATAAATCCTGTAGCCAGACATTATCCCAGGAACTTTATACAAACTGGGATATCAACAATAGACGGATTGACAACTCTTATAAGAGGTCAAAAACTGCCTATTTTCTCCGGTGACGGATTACCTCACAACGAGCTGGCAGCGCAGATTGTAAAGCAAGCAAATATAACCGAAGGCAATATAGATAACTTTGCCATCGTCTTTGCAGCCATGGGAATTAAACACGGTGAAGCGGAGTTTTTTAGAAAAAGCTTTCAGCAAGCCGGTGTATTAAAAAAAGTTGTAATGTATCAAAACCTTGCGGATGATCCTATTATTGAAAGAATAGCCGCGCCCAGATGTGCTTTGACGGCGGCGGAGTATTTGGCTTTTGAAGAAAATATGCATGTCCTTGTAATAATGACGAATATAACTAATTATTGCGAAGCTTTAAGGGAAATATCGGCATCCAGAGAAGAGGTGCCGTCAAGAAAAGGCTACCCCGGTTATCTCTATTCAGACCTTGCAACATTATATGAAAGAGCAGGCATGATTAAAGGAAAGGAAGGGAGCATAACCCAGATACCTATACTTACTATGCCTAATGACGATATTACTCATCCCGTGCCGGATTTAACAGGCTTTATAACGGAAGGGCAAGTGATACTTTCCAGGGACTTATATCAAAGAGATATATATCCGCCGGTAAATGTTCTGCCCAGCCTTTCCAGACTCATGAAAGATGGCATTGGCGAAGGCTTTACGAGAGAAGATCATCCTGATTTGGCAAATCAGGTTTTTTCCGCATATTCTAAAGTTCAGGAGATCAGGTCTTTGGCACAGGTTATAGGTGAGGAGGAGCTCTCGGAGTCCGATAAAAAGTACCTTGATTTTGGAAACAGGTTTGAAAAGATGTTGGTAAAACAAAGCTTTGATGAAAACAGAAGCTTAGAAAAAACTTTGGATATCATGTGGCAGCTATTGAAAGTACTTCCCAAGTCTGAGCTTAACAGAATAAATGCTGAGTATATAAGCAAGTATTTGGAGGAGTAGATATGGAGAATGACTTTGCCTTTACAAAGAGCAATCTTATTGCAGCACAAAATTCATTGGAGCTGGCTTTGGCAGGCTTTGAGTTGTTGGACAAAAAAAGAAATGTTTTAGTAATAAATATGATGAGCTATATAGAAAGGGCAGAAGAAATCCAAAATAAAATTTGGGATATGTTTGAAGAGGCGTACGATGCGCTAAAGGTTGCTAATATTACCATAGGAATCAATACAGTGGCTAAAATATCAGATTCCATACCGGAAGCCTATGGTTTTAATATAATAAATAGAAGCACTATGGGTGTCCCTATACCGAAGATTGAATTTGAAAGAAAGAATATAGGTCAATATTACAGCTTTTATCGAACTAATCCTGCTTTAGATGTAGCGCTAAAAAGGTTTCAAGAGTTAAAATATTTGGTTTATGAACTATCCGAAGTAGAGGATTCTGTTTATAAGCTTGCCGTAGAAATAAAAAGAACCGCTAAAAGAGCAAATGCGCTGCAAAATATACAGATTCCAAAATATAAGCAGATAGTTAAAACAATTACAGAGGTGTTGGAAGAAAAAGAAAGGGAAGATTTTTTCAGACTTAAAGTTGTGAAAAAGAAAATAGGTTAATGAATAAATCAAGCAGGTCTGCAATTATAAAATATGCAAACAAAACTCGTAAAATAAGGCAGATATTTTGTAACTGCAAAAACCTCATTGATATTTTGAAATAAAATCTTTGAAGGTCTCTACAATAGGAGATAAGGTTCTGTTTTTAGAATAAACAAAATAGAAGCTGCGCTTTAAATTTAAGTCTTTTATATTAAAGGCTTTGATTAAGCCCAGCTCGATTTCATTTTTAACGGATATTTTTGACACAAAGCTGACACCTAGCCCCAGCTCCACCATCTTTTTAATCATCTCGTTGCTGTCAATAAGCGCCGTCGTATTTAGGTCATCAATGCTTATGTTTTTTTCATCAAGACATTTCTCGAGAAACAGCCTAGTGCCGGAGCCCTCTTTTCTTAGAATGAAGTTTTCTTTAAATAATATATCTAAATCTAAAGGGGTATCTGATTGCTCAGGATAGTTGCCATTGTTAGGAGCGACAAATATAAGCTCGTCCTCATAGAAACCAATATACTCCAAGGCTCTGGAAGAAAGCCTGGTACCCACTATTCCGTAGCTTTGTTTACCGCTTAAAATGTCGTCTATTATATCTTTTGAATTTTTCGTTGATACGGCAAAGGATATCTTTGGATGAACCTTTGTGAAATCCCTAATTATATAAGGCAGAACAAACTGCTCAGGGATGGAGCTGACGGTAATCTCTATTACCCCCTCCATTTTGCCCCAATGATCCTTAATACTAATTTTTGCATGTTCTCGGACATTAATCAGTTCTAAGGCGTAATTATAAAAAATTTTACCGGAATCCGTAAGGGAGACTGTCTTGCCTCGCCTGTCCAAAAGGATAGTATTAAGCTCCTTTTCTAAGCCTTGTATGTTATTGCTTACGGTAGGCTGGGCTAAATATAGCTCCTTAGCAGCTTTGGAAAAGCTTTTATGCTCCACAACAGATAAAAAGCTTTCCAATTGATTGAATTCCAAAACAATACCTCCTTTAAATACATTAGAAAATATAGTTGCCTGAATACCTTGTAATATTAAGGACTCAATAACAGCTACTTTATCTTTATTATATTGGTAGGGAAAATTTAAAACAACTACTATTATGTTTTCTTATGGATGAAGGAAATGATATCAGTACAAACTATTGTACATTAAAAAAAGTCATTGATAAAATAATATTGATTATAGGCAAGGAGGTACATAGATGGAAAGTAAAAAAGGAATAATTATTGCAGGCGGAATAATAGGAATAATATCAGTATTACTTGTATACTTTGGAAACCCCGCAAACATGGGCTTTTGTATAGCCTGTTTTATAAGAGATATAGCAGGAGGGCTGGGATTACATAGGGCGGCAGTTGTTCAATATATAAGGCCGGAGATTATGGGACTGATATTAGGGGCATTCTTTATTTCGGTAATAAACAAAGAATTTGAATCAAAAGGTGGATCGTCACCTTTTATCAGATTTGTATTGGGGATAGTCGTAATGGTAGGGACTCTAATATTCTTAGGTTGTCCTTTTAGGATGATATTAAGATTGGCCGGAGGAGATTTGAACGCAATTTTTGGATTATTAGGTTTTGTATTTGGTATTTTTGTAGGTGTACAGTTCTTGAACAAAGGGTTTAGTCTAAAAAGAAACTATAAAACAACAAAGACAGAAGGTTATGTATTCCCTATAATAAATATAGGGCTACTGATTTTAGTCATTGTTGCACCCGGATTCATTTTTTTTAGCGAAAGCGGACCCGGTTCTTTTACAGCGCCGGTAATCATCTCCCTTACAGCGGGGTTGATTGTAGGTGTATTGGCGCAAAGAAGCAGATTGTGTATGGCCGGTGGAGTCAGGGATATGATTTTATTTAAAGACAAATATCTATTTCTCGGCTTTATTTCAATATTGGCAACAGCTTTAATCGGAAATTTAGTTTTCAGTTATTTTAAACTAGGTTTTGCAGGACAACCTGTAGCACACACTGATGGGCGGTGGAACTTTCTAGGCATGGCCATTGTTGGCTGGGGCTCTGTTCTTTTGGGAGGTTGCCCTCTCAGGCAACTTATTTTATCAGGAGAAGGAAATACAGATTCAGCAATCACCGTAATGGGTATGCTTGTCGGTGCAGGAATTATTCATAATTTTGGTTTGGCTTCCAGCGCGGAAGGAGTAACCTTTAATGGTAAAATAGCTGCTTTAATATGCTTTGCATTTTTAGCTATCGTCTCCTATGTAAATTCAGAAGGTTTAGTCAAGCAAAAAGCATAGTAGGTTAATAAAAAAACAGGGAGGAAGATATAATGTTAAAGATAGATACATGTGGTATGAGTTGCCCTCAACCGGTTCTGATGACAAAAAAAGGACTGGATGAACATCCCGAAGGCGCAGATATAATAGTTGATAATAATGTTGCAAAAGGCAATGTAGAAAGATTTTTAAAAAACTCCGGTTATAGTATCACAGTTAAGGAACAGGGTGACACATTTGTATTAGAAGCGAGGAAGTAGCTATGGAATATATGGTTTTGTTCTTCACTCATTCAGGTGCAATAAAATTCGACAGAAAGTGTAAGAAGAACAACATACAGTGCTTGCTGATGCCGGTTCCAAGGGCTCTAAGCTCCAATTGCAGCATCAGCGCTAAAGTTGTAACAAAACAAGCTATAGATGAATTAATCGATGATGAAGTGGAAAAAGTATTTCTACTTGAAAGCAAAGAAAATAAGCTTATATACGAAAGCCATTGAGAGACTCAACTCCTATAAAAAAAGAAAGCATGCATTGCTTTCTTTTTGCTTGTTAATAATAGAAAAAGTAATAGTATTGAATAAACTTGTACAGTATAATTTATTAAAGAGTTAAAACATATGTTGACGGTATAATCCATATTAATCAAAACTCTTTACTTATCGGTCCTTAATGTTATATAATCCATAGATGAGACAGTGCTTACAGTTTTTTATTGAAAGCTGAAAGGAAAATAATATGAAAGATTCATTGCTTAACTTGATAGACATAAACAAATTCTTTGGTAACAATCATGTTTTAAAAAATATTTCTCTTGATATAAAAGAAGGAGAATTCTTAACTATTCTAGGGCCATCAGGCTGCGGCAAGACTACTTTGCTTAGATGTATAGCAGGCTTGGAAAAGATGGATTCCGGGGATATCTTGCTTAAAGGTAGCTCTATTAAAGATTTACAGCCTGATAAGAGAAGCGTAAATATGGTTTTTCAAAATTATGCTTTATTTCCTCATTTGAATATTTATGATAATATTGCTTATGGTCCAAGGATAAAAAAGTCTATGGGAGAAGCGGAATTAAAGGCTAAAATTATGGAAATCCTTGAGCTTGTTCAAATGACCGGTTATGAAAACAGACCGGTAAATAGCGTATCAGGCGGTCAAAAACAAAGAGTAGCCTTAGCCAGAGCTTTGATTAATGAACCGGATATTTTACTTCTGGACGAACCTTTAGGAGCATTGGATTTGACTCTTAGGAAACATATGCAAAAAGAATTGCTGGATATACAAAGAAAAACAAATACAACCTTTGTATATATTACTCACGATCAGGAAGAAGCGTTAAATATGTCCGATACCATAGTTGTCATGGATGAGGGCGTTATAAAACAACAAGGCAGTGCAATAGATGTTTACAATAATCCCAAAAACTATTTTGTAGCCAGCTTTATAGGTGATAGAAATATATTGAAAGTCAAGCTTTTGGAAAAAGGTCATGAATGTTTCAAAATAAAACTTGGCAATAGTATTATAGATATAAGATGCTCAAATAATGCCGATTGCACCGGGCAACCCGGTGATGAGGTTATGTTGGCAATACTTATGGATAAGATGAGAATTTCCCATAATGAGATACCAAATGCTTTTTCAGGAGAGGTTATATCCAATCGGCATGCAGGGTCACAGATCAGAACAGAAGTAGATGTAAATGGTCATATTATAACAGTTATTGAATATCAAAGCCAAGGTTGTGATTGTACTTACAATGTGGGGAATAATATATATATAACCTGGGATAGTTCGGGAGCAGTTTTGTTACCTTTAGAGAATACTGCTGATTTTGAAGGAAATGATTGATATGAATTCATATAAAAAAAATGCTCCGGCAATACCTATTATTATTTGGGTAGGCTTGTTAGTAGGTATACCTCTAATTTACGTCGGTGTTTTGAGCTTTTTGTCTAAAGACAGTTTAGGTAATATAATTGTGAGCTTTACTTTGGACAATTATAAAAAGATGTTGGAGCCTGTATATATAAGAATATTTTTGAATTCTTTTTTGCTGGCTACTTTGACAGGAATCATATCATTGGCGATAGGCTATCCTGTGGCTTATATTACAGCTAACCTTGAGGATAAGATGCGTTCGTTTATAATAAGCTTGATTATTCTTCCTTTTTGGATATCCAGTTTGTTAAGGACCTATGGTTGGATAATACTTCTTGGGAACAGAGGATTAATTAACAACATTTTACTAGCTTTAAATATTATAAAAGAGCCTAAAATTATGATGTATAAGTTCAGCACTACTCTCATCGGTACTGTTTATATGCTGATTCCTTTTATGATTATTGCCATATATAATTCCGTAGATAAACTGGACAGAAACTTGTTGGAGGCATCTTATGATTTAGGTGCAAATAAAATTAAAACTTTTCTAAATATAACTATACCTTTAACTATTCCGGGTATTGCCGGCGGCTTTACTCTGGTTTTTATTCCTGCTTTAGGTTTGTTTTTTATATCCGATCTTTTAGGGGGCGGCAAGACTATTTTTTTAGGAAATTTAATAAATACTCAGATTACAAAAGGAAGGAATAAGCCTTTGGCTGCTGCTTTTTCTATCGGAATGATAGCTCTGGTTTTGATAGTCTTGTTCTTGTATAACAGATTGACTAAGGATAGCGAGGAGGAGTTGTTTTAATGGATAAAAATTTTGGAAAGCTGAAAAAATTTTATCTTTCGTTATTCTTCTTGTTGCTCTATTTTCCCGTGCTCAGTGTTATCCTTTATTCTTTTAATAAGAGTTCCTCTGTTGCACAATGGACTGGTTTTACTCTTAATTGGTACAGAGATTTGTTTAAAGACAGGGTTATTGCCGATGCTTTTAAAATAAGTATGCAGGTAGCTTTTTTAACAGCATTGTTATCTGCAGTTCTTGGCACGGCTACAGCTGTTATTTCCATGTCCGTAACAAAAAGAATGAAAAAAATCATTAAAGGCGTGATGATTCTTCCACTATTGGTACCTGAAGTTGCATTAGGCGTTTCTTTACTCATGTTTTTCAGCGCTTTAAAACTGCCTTTTGGAGTTTTGACTTTAGTGCTTTCTCATTCCTTGTTTTGTACTCCCTATATTTATATTATGGTACAATTGCGTCTTAATGAAATTGACAAATTTACTATAGAAGCAGCAAGAGATTTAGGAGCTACAAGATGGCAGGCTATTAAATCAATAATAATACCTTTGGTAACGCCATCAATCATGACTGCTTCTTTATTATCCATAGCAATGTCTTTAGATGATGTAGTAATATCAACTTATATGTCAGGACCTACATCTACTACATTGCCTGTTCATATTTTTTCTATGATGAGGGTTGGTGTTACACCTAAAATAAACGCTCTATGTACTTTGATATTAACAGGAACATTTTTCATAATCGGTTTAGGACAATTTTTTAGTAAAAGGAGGAGTTTTAGTCAATGAAAAAAAGAATTATGAGTTTGTTGTTGTGTTTTGTAATGGTAATGGCTCTTGCTGGTTGCGGCGGGAGCAGTAAAGGAGATCAAGTCAATCTTATGACTTGGGGTGGGGATTTTATTCCCCGAGAAATAATTAATGAGTTTGAAAAGGAAACAGGTATAAAGGTGAATTACAAAGAAGTGACATCTAATGAGGATATGCAATCGCTGTTGGAAACGAATCCTAATCAATATGATTTGGCAGTAGTAACGGATTACATGGTAGATATTTTGAGACAGAATGGGAATATTAAGGCTTTGGATAAATCCCAGATGCCAAATATTTCAAATATAAATCCCGTATATCAAAATAATTATTATGATGAAAAGAATGAATTTTCCATACCTTATGCTATATCCACATCCTTTTTACTTGTAAATCCTGAAGCAGTCAAGGAGCTTGGTGCCAAGCCTATTACCGGGTATAAGGATTTGTGGCAAAAAGAGCTGAGGGATAAAGTGGTTGTTATAGATTGGTCTGTAGAGATTATGGGGCTTGTCTTAAAAACCCTTGGCTATGAGTACAATGAAACGGATTCTGTAAAAGTAGCGGAGGCTAAGGAAAAACTATTTGAATTGCGAGATAATATAATGAGATTTGAGACTAATACACCGGAGGATTCTCTAATCAGCGGTGAGGCAGTAGCCGGTTTTATGTATTCAAATCAAGCTGTTAAAGGTAAAGCAGCGGATAGCAGGCTTGAGCCTGTATTTCCTGTAGAGGGTATGCCCATATATATTGATTGTTTTGTTATGTCTAAAGAAGCTCCGAATAAGGAAGGCGCATACAAGTTTTTAAATTTCCTTATGCAACCGGAGATAGCGGCTAAGATTGCTGATATAACGAAATTTACATGCCCAAATAAAGCCGCAGAAGAGTTTTTGCCGGAAGATTTTAAAAATAATATAATGTTGAATATGCCTGATGAAGTTATCAAGAATACTAATTTTTATATAAATGTAGAAGCAGTGATGGACGAATATGAGCATATCTATGCGGAGTTTAAAATGTAATTAAATAAAAAAGAAGCTTGATAATATGTACTGCATTATATTTATATCTATGGTCAAAACCTATATAGCTGATTGTATCAGTTTTAGAAAATATTAGAATATAAAGTAAAGACCTTTTAATCCTAAGGGTCTTTTTCTTTTGCCATAGAAACTTATACTGAAATTAGCTTTAACATAAAAAACAAGTCGCAAAACAGTATGAAATGGACTTATAGATAAAACAAATAATAAAAATAATGACATTAAAAACACGAAATTTGTTAAAGGGCATGGTTAAGACTTTAAAAGTTGTGTATAATAGTAATAAATATATTATAAAGGGGTTTTTAATTTGCTGTATTTTCATAAAGAGTATTATAACCTAAAAACCACGAAAGAGAAGGAGTTAAAATTAGCAGAACGCTTGAATTATGATAGTGTGATAAAAACAAATTTAAAGATAAAATTGATGAATAGGCAGGAGCAATTTGTTCTTTATTATGTACCGACAAACGAAACAATAGAATTAATATCAGAAATATCAAGAATAGATGTAGTATTAGAAAATTTATACGAGGGCTTACCGGGTTTAGCACAAATCAATTTTTTTATAGATATGCTCGGTACAGAGCTTCAAAGCACTAATGAATTAGAAGGAGTCAGGAGTTCGAAAGAAGAAATAGTCCAAACAACAAAAAAGATATTAAATATAAAAAAAGAAAAAAAAGTGAATTTACGATTTAAAAATGTGATTAATTCATATTTTAGGCTCAAGGATGGTAATCTGAAGCTACCTATTGATAGTCAGGACGTAAGAAAAATATATGATGAGATCACTGTCGATGGAGTTTTAAAAGAGGATTTTCCCGATGGTAAGTATTTTAGAAATAACATAACTTATATATATAAAAATAACAAAGAAATACATAGGGGCATATACGAAGGAGAAAACACTGAAAAAGCTATAATTGACAGGCTAAATGATGTTATAACTTTTATGGATACTAATAGTGCCTACAGATTGCACAAATTAATTAAAATAGCAATTGCACATTATTATTTTGGAAATATTCATCCGTTTTATGATGGTAACGGGAGAACCGGAAGATTTATTAGTAGTATTTACTTAAAAGAAGCCTATTCTTGGCTTACAGCGATGTCTCTTTCTCAAGGCTGCAATAAAGAGAGGAACAAATATTTAAAAATATTTCATACAACAAATCAAATTTCTTCTCAAGGAGAAATGAATTATTTTGTTGATGAATTCTTATCAATAATTTTACTAGGGCAGCAAGAAATATTTGAAAATTTGGCCCTTAAAAAGGATTTATTAAACGAAATTATTGAAAAAATAGGGAAGGATGAAGCCTTAACTAATCAAGATGAAAAGACAATCCTGGGAATTATGGCTCAGGAGCATCACTTTAACTCTTTGGCAGATGGCATCGGTATAGAAGATTTAAAAGAAGTATTTAATTATACAAACGAAACCATTAGATTAAAGCTAAAGGAATTATATAACAAAGGTTTAATTGAAAAAATAAAAAGCAGACCTGTGAGGTATGTGATATCTAAGGGATATCTGGAATAATTGAAGCGTAAAAAAAGCTTATGTTATAATTAACCTAAGCACGGAAAATAAGCCATAATCAGGAGGATACTATGGACACACAGACAATAAAGGATTTAGAAAAAAGACTATGGTACACAGCGGATGACCTAAGGGCAAATACAGGGCTGAAAGCCTCCGAATATTCTACACCTATATTGGGACTGATATTTTTAAAATTTGCAGACAGTAAATATAGAGAATATGAAAAGGAAATAAGAGAGAAGTTTGAAAAGCTGAAAGGTACGAGGCGAGAAAGGAATATAGAAGATATAGCAAAAGAAAAATGCGGTTTCTATTTGCCGGATAAATCAAGATACGATTATTTATTAAACTTGAGTGAAGAAGCGGATATAGCCAATGAAATAAAATCAGCAATAGAAGATATGGAAAAATATTCACAAGAATTAGTGGGCATCCTTCCTAAAAACAGTTATCATAATTTAAGCAAAGAAGGCAACAGCAGAGTATTAAATAGACTTTTAAGAAACTTCAATGATATACCTACTGATGTAGAGTCAGATATATTCGGAGAAATATACGAATACTTTTTAGGCAATTTTGCATTGGCGGAAGGTCAAGGCGGCGGTGAATTCTTCACTCCACGAACAGTTGTACAATACATGGTGGAAGTCCTAAACCCAACTGAGGGGAAAATTTTGGACCCTGCCTGTGGTAGCGGCGGAATGTTCGTACAAGCAGCACATTATATAAAAAAGCAAAATAGAAAAGCAGGGCAGAGGAACAATTTGAATTTAAGAGCCTACGGCGTGGAGAGAACAGGAGAAACCGCCAATTTAGCAAGAATGAATTTGTTTTTAAATAATATCAGAGGTGAAATAAAAGAAGGCAACTCCTATTATGCAGACCCTCATAATTCTTTTGAAAACTTTGATTATGTAATGGCAAATCCACCTTTTAATGTGGACAATGTAGAATTGGATTCCGTAAAAAATCAGGAAAGGTTTAATAAATACGGTGTACCCCAAACCAAAGGGAAAAATCCCAAAGTCCCTAATGCTAATTATCTTTGGATAAATCAATTTGCAACGGCATTAAATGAAAAAGGCAGAGCGGCTTTGGTAATGGCAAATTCCGCTTCCGATGCGGGACACAGTGAAAAGGATATAAGAAAAGCATTGATAGAAGACGGTATAATATCGCAGATGGTGGCATTGCCTTCCAATATGTTTATAACCGTTACTTTGCCTGCCACTCTTTGGTTTTTTGACAGAGGCAGGAAAAAGAAAGACGAAATACTTTTTATAGATGCAAGAAACACATTTACCCAAGTTGACAGGGCATTGAGAAAATTTTCCGAAGAACAGATTAAGAATTTGTCTATAATCACAAGGCTTTACGAAGGAAACACCCAAGCCTTTAACGAATTGATAAAAGAATATGAAGAAAAAAGAGATAATGGAGAAACAGAAGAGACTAAGAAATATTTTCAAAAACAGATAGAGTGGCTAAAGGAAAGATTTCCTGACGGAAAATATGAAGATATAGTAGGTCTTTGTAAAGCAGCCAAAATAGAAGGGGAAGACGGAATAAAAGATCAGGACTATTCCTTAAACCCCGGAAGATATGTGGGTGTGGTTATAGAAGATGACGGCATGACAGCGGAGGAATTCAAAGAAGAAATATTTACTTTGAATGAAGAATTTAAAAAGCTGAATAAAGAAGCGAAAGAATTGGAAGAACAGATAGAAAAGAATTTAGAAAAACTGGTGATAGAATATGAGTAAATGGAGAGAAGTAAGGTTAGGGGAAATAGTAACTTTTAAAACCGGTAGATTAAATTCAAATCAGGCTAAAGAACAAGGAAAGTATCCTTTTTATACATGCTCTCAAGAAATATTTAAGACTGATACTTATGCATTTGATACTGAATGCATAATTTTAGGTGGAAATAATGCTGAGGCAAAATATCCAATTTTTTATAAAGAAGGGAAATTTAATGCTTATCAAAGGAACTACGTAATAGAACCGAAAACAAATGATACAAACATTAGATTTATGTTTTATGCTTTATTTTTAAGACTGGAGCACATGAGAAAAGTATCTACAGGAGCGACTACTAAATTTTTGACATTAAGAATATTGAATAGTCTTAAAGTTAAAATCCCGGACCTTAAAACCCAAGAAAAGATTGGCAACTTGCTCTCCACTTACGATGAATTAATAGAGAATAATAATAGAAGGATAGAAATATTGGAGAAAGCTTCCGAAGAAATATATAAAGAATGGTTTGTAAGAATGAGATTTCCTGGCTATAAAAATGCTAAATTTATAAAAGGAATACCGGAAGGTTGGGAAGTAAAGAAGATTGGAGATATAATATTATATGACATTGGTGGTGGATGGGGAAAGGAAAGACAAGAGGGGGATTATGTACATAAAGCTTATGTTATAAGAGGTACTGACATACCTGAAATGAAATATGGCAGGTTTAATTATAAATTGCTTAGATTTCATAAAGAGAGTAATTTAAATGCAAGGAGATTAAAATATGGTGATATAATTTTTGAGGTATCCGGTGGAAGTTTTAGTCAAAGGTTAGGCAGAACATTCTATATAACAGACGATATTTTAAAAATGTATGGTGATGATGTAATTTGCGCAAGTTTTTGCAAGCTTATAAGAACTGAAAAATTTTTTTTATCTTGGTTTTTAAGAAATTATTTCAATTATGCTTACGAAAAGGAAATATTATCTACATTTGAAGTGCAATCAACAGGGATTTCAAATTTTGGATTTACAGCTTTTAAAAAGCTTCATAGTATATTATTACCCGAAGAAGAATTAATTAAGAGTTTTTTCAATTTAACATATAATTTTTATAATCAAGCAGTTGGATTGTGGCAACAAAACCAAAACTTAATAAAACAACGAGATTTACTTTTGCCAAGGCTTATGAACGGTACTATAGAAATCAATTAGAGGAGGGAAACTATGGGTAAGATTTTGACGGAGGCTATGATAGAAAAAGCCTGTATAGACAGGCTATGTCCTGATAAATATAATTATATTAATGCTTTTATTCCTCATAGCGTAGTGCTTTCAAAGTCAAATGTTTTAGAAAATTACGATGACGGAACCGGGAGAACAAATATTAAAGAAGCGATACTCCCAAAAATTTTACTTAACAGCCTCAAGGAAATAAATCCTCAAATTCCTATAGATTTACTTAAAAATATAGTAGATGAATTCAGCGTTTACATATCAAATAAAGACTTAAAGGATATAAATTATGAAAACTATAAATTGTTAAAAGACGGTATGGATGTAAAGTATGAGAGAGACGGCAAATTAGTCCAAGATGTGGTAAAGATTATTGCCTTTAATAATGCGTATAGAAATAAATTTACTTTAGTATCTCAAATGTGGATTAAAGGGGAAACCAATTATAGAAGACCGGATTTAATCCTCTTTGTAAACGGTTTGCCTATGGTATTTATTGAGCTTAAAAATTCTGATGTAAAACTGAAAACAGCCTATGATAAGAATTTGAAAGATTATATTAATGATATTCCCCAACTATTTTTCTTTAATCAGTTCTGTGTTCTGTCCAACGGTATAGAAACAAGATTAGGCAGCTTTACTGCCGGGTATGAGCATTTCTTTGAATGGTTAAGACATAGGGAAAAGGATAAAATAGATAGAAAAGCTATAAAAAGAGAAGGTACAAGCATAGAATATTTGCTTGACGGTATATTTGAACATGAAGCATTACTTGATTATATTGAAAACTTTATCCTATATGAAAACAAAAGAGAAAAAATTATAGCAAAGAACCATCAATTCCTGGGCATTAATAATGCCATAGAAGCATTTAAGAAGAGGGAAGAATTAGAGGGGAAGTTAGGAGTTTTTTGGCATACCCAAGGGAGCGGAAAATCCTATTCTATGGGTATGTTTGTAAATAAAATCAATAGAAAAGTATCGGGGAATTTTACTTTTCTGATGATAACGGACAGAGTGGATTTGGACGACCAGTTATATAAAAATTTTCTTAGAACTGGAATAATAACTGAGGAAGAATCGGCAAAACCTAAAAACAGCGAACAATTAAGGGAATTTTTAAAAACCAACAAATCCTTTATTTTCACATTGATTCATAAATTCAGATACGATAAAGGTAAAGCATATCCTTTGATTTCTCAGAGAGATGATATTGTTGTAATAGTGGATGAAGCTCATAGGACTCAGTATAAAGACTTGGCGGAGAATATGAGGACGGGCTTACCTAATGCTCAATACATAGCTTTTACAGGCACGCCTCTTTTGGGTTCTAAAAGACTTACCAATCAATGGTTCGGGGATTATGTCAGTGAATATAATTTTGCACAATCAATAGAAGACGGTTCAACTGTGCCTATATATTACTCAAGGCGCGTTCCGGAAGTGGCTCTTATCAATACGGATTTGGATGAGGATTATCTTGAAATAATCGAAAAAGAAAACTTAACAAAAGAGGAAGAAGAAAGACTTGCCAAATATTATGCAAATACTAATGAAGTTATAAATAGAGATGACAGAATAGATAAGGTTGCAAAAGACATAGCATACCATTTTCCCAATAGAGGGTTTTTAGGAAAAGGGATGGTGGTATCAGTTGATAAGTTTACTGCGGTGAAAATGTATGACAAGGTTAACCACTATTGGAATGAGCAGTTAAAAGAGCTTTATTTAAAGAGGTCTAAAGCCAAATCAGAAGAAGAAAAAGAAAAGATAGGAAACCGGATTGAATATATGAAAAATGTAGAGATGGCTGTTGTAGTCAGTCCGGAAGACGGAGAAAAGGAAAAGTTTCAAAAGGAAGGTCTTGATATAATAAAGCATAGAGATAGGATGAATCTCTCAGATGACAACGGACATGATATAGAGGATAATTTTAAAGATGAAAATCACCCTTTGTCTTTGGTTTTTCTTTGCGCCATGTGGCTGACAGGCTTTGATGTGCCCGTCGTTTCCACGATGTATTTGGATAAACCTATGAAAGGGCACACTTTGATGCAGGCTATTGCAAGAGTGAACAGGGTTTTCCCGGGAAAGAACTCCGGGCTTATAGTGGATTATTTGAATTTGTTTAAATATATGAAAAACGCTTTAGGAGATTATGCCAATCCAGATAATGAAGATGATATGCCGGTTAAAGATATAGAGGCGATGCTGAGATTGTTGGAAGAGACTATAGTTGAAGCAATTAGATTTGCTAAAAGTATAGAGATAGATTTTGAAAAGGTTTTTGAATACGAAGAAGCTTTTTCAAAAATATCACTATTCAAAGAATTTTTGGACAAACTTCTTAAAAAAGATGATTATAAAGAGGAATATAAGGTTTATTCAAACCTTATAAGGAATATCTATGAAGCCGGTAAACCGGAAGTTTTTGAAATGGGTTGGAGCAATAAATATCTATCTCCCATCTTGTATCTTGATGATATGATAAAAGTGTCAGTAAGAGAAGATGTTATGGAAAATGCAAAGACAGAGTTAAGCCGAACCCTTGATTTAAGTGTTATGGCGGAGAGTGTAAGTGAAGAAAAAGACTCTAGTGGTTTTGAGATAAAAACTATGAAAACCCTTAGTTTGACTGATATCAATACTGATGATGTAAGGAAAAGAATACAAAGTTCTCCTTATAAAAATATAGAGATATACGAATTGAGGCTTTTTATTGAAGAAAAATTAGAAAAGCTGTTAGAGGATAATAAAACAAGGATAAGTTTTGCCGAGAGGTATAAAGCAATTATTGATAATTACAATGCAGGTAATTCTAGTAACGAGAACTATTATGAAGAGCTTATAAAATTTGTGGAGGAATTAAAGGAAGAGGATGAAAGACATATAAGAGAGGGTTTGACAGAAGAAGAATTGGAATTATTCGACCTTTTAAAAAAGGATAAATTGACTAAAGAAGAGGAAAAGCAGGTAAAGCTGTCTGCACAAAAATTATATGAGCTTATCATAAGTGATGATAGCGATATAAAAACTGTCGATTGGTATAAAGATGAGCAACCGAGAGAAAAGGTAAAATCCAAGATAATAAATATTTTGGACAGATTTTTACCTGTTAGCTATACAAAGGATTTATTTGTCGCGAAAACAGATTTAGTTTTTACTCATATTATTGAGGAGTCGATGAAAGGAAACTATTGTGCATAGTGCCAGGCTCTACCAAACACCTGTAAGCCGCATGTAACTGCGGCTATTTTATAGGTATAAAAGATAAATTAGTTTGGTTTAGATAGGTAAAAATTAGCTTTAGAAAAGCTCCATGCTATGAATGATCATTAATTACTTCAATCCCAGTCAGAATCGTCCCATTGCTTGTTCCAGTCATAATTATCTGAGTCATCCCATTCTTCATGCCAAAGCTGATTGTCTTCTATATCTTTATTATCTTTTTGTATATTTAAAGAGTTATAAATGGCTTGAGAAATTTGCCACCTGTTAACGAATGCTGTTTTTACTGAAAAGGAGCATTTTTTATCAATTCCTAATTCTTTTGCAACAGCCATATAACCATCGGGATACCCGCCTTTTTCCATAGCTAAATCATCGTAACCCAAAGCACAGACAATCATTTTCAATGCTTGTTCTACGGTGACTTTATCTGAAGGACCGAATCTATTGTTGCCATAACCATTTATTATTTTATTTTCCTGTGCCACCAATATATATCTGTTAGCCCAATGAGTTTTAGGTACATCTTCAAATTCCGAATATTTACCCGCTAGTTCATATATTTTGACCAAGTCAGTCAAGTTTTGAAATCTGCAAATTATTGTTGCAAACTCTGCTCTCGTTATACTTTTATTAGGATTAAAATTTCCGTTCTCATCTCCTGTTATTATACCCATCTCATTCAGCTTGCTGACAGCTTTTTCGTAGGATGTGCTTTTTGCTACATCAGGAAAAGCAGCATTTACAGTACATATATTAAAGATAATAAACAAGACCAATAATTGATTTAAAAACTTAAACTTTTTCATATTCATACCTCATTATAATTTTTTATCTATTTTTATTAATGGCTTTGATCCAACCAATATACGATTCCGTGGCATGGTTGTCCACTATTACCCTATTAATAGCAGAGTTAACAACGAAAAATGCTGAAAGGTTGGTATAATCAGGCATATCCTTTGTATTATTAAAAAGGGTTACAAAGGAGACTCCTGCAACACATGCTCCGCCTTTAAGAGTATAGGCGGCCGCCGGCTCCATATTTTTTAGATAATCACCATTGTCTTTGGCCTGGATTGTCGCTAATCCGCTCATGCAATATTTATAAAGTGAAAGATCATTGTTTTGCATATAATAATGCTGTGGTGTCGGCGCAATAGAATGCATGCTTTTTATTGCATTAGCAACTGAATTTTTACCGGCAATTTTAAAATTCTTTTCTGTCAATATGGAGTATGTAGTTTTCATAGGGTCAGACAGATTCGTTTGTAAACGCACATCAAATACTCTGGTAATTCCGTGTTTTTGGTATTGCCATTTAGCTAAAGGCACTAAAGTGACGAAATCATCATTGTTAGCAAAGTTAAAAATGTTGTTTCTTTTACTGGGGGTTTTTGTGACATTAGGTGTCGCAAAAGTATAAGCAAAAAGATTGTTCTGGTTTACCACCCCGTGATTCATCAATCTTTCTGAAAGTAGGTTTGCCACTGCAGCACCTCTGCTATGACCTGTAATAAGCACCTTCTTGTTGCTTCCGGCAAGAAGAGGCTTTACTTCATTATAAATTTTTTCCATTGCAGACAAGAAACCATAATGTTCGTTATAGAACATTTGTCTTTTAAACGCTATATCAAAATTACTATACCATTCTCCGCCTGATGTTCCTCGTATAGTAATAATGGCAAGGTCTTTGTTATTATGTTCCCCGTAAATATATGCTGCTGTATGGGGGTCTTGGGGATTCCATTTAAAATAATTGGTTTTCACATTGGTGTTAAACCCGATGTCTGTGTATACTTTTTTTATATTTTTTTCATTATATAC
>CAYPBK010000016.1:0-44642 GCA_964408955.1 uncultured Clostridiaceae bacterium | reverse complement strand
CGGTGGTGTGAGAGGGGCGAAGCTCATTAAGAGTTAGCCTCTACTCGATTGACAATTTTTTTAGGGAAACTTATAATTAATATAAAATAAATCGGCGATATCAGTGTGTTATAAAGAGTATTATTGTGTAAGGGGTGATTGTGTGAATCTCCATTTGTCCCGGAAAATTGCTTTATTAATAGGTTGTCTAATTTTAGTAATATCTGTTGGGCTAGGGTATACTGCTTTAAGGTTTAGCACCGACTCTGTTTTAAATCTTACTAAGGATACACTTATTATGTCAGCGGAGGAAGGCATAAAGCTGTTCGAGGCTAATATGTCCTGCGATTTAAATATTTTGCAGGAAGTAGCAAATCGTGCCCGAACACAGACTATGGATTGGGATACCCAGCGGGATTCACTGATTTATGATGTGTCAAGGCTGAATTACACGGAGATGGGTATCGTAACACCCGATGGGACGGCACGTTTTTTATCAGATAAGGTAGAAGCAGTGGGTGATGAGGATTATATTAAAAAAGCTTTTCAAGGGGATGCAAGTTTTTCTGACATTATAGTTGATAAAGTTACCAATCAACCCATTATAATGATAGCTGCCCCTATTAAAGCAGATAACAGAGTTGTCGGATTACTAATAGCGAAAAAGCCCAGCACTTTTTTAAGCTATATCATTAGAGATATGGGGTTCGGTGAAAATGGCTATGCTTTTATTATTGATGAAGAGGGCACAATACTTGCCCACAAGAATATTGACTATGTGATGGAGCGAAGAAGCATATTCAAGGATATTGAGACTGGCGGCGATTTGAAAAACGCAGGACTTGCTTTTAAAGAGCTGGGTATAGGCAACAAAGGCTTGGTTAACTATGATCTTTTAGGGAGTAAAAGATATATGGGCGCTGTGCCTATTCCTGATACTAATTGGACAATTGCTATAGGTGCATTAGAAAGCGATGTTCTGGGCGGACTCAGTGCGTTAAAGATATCTATATTAATAGGAACGGGAGTGTTTTTATTAATCGGTTTGATTATAGCTATGGCAATGGGTAAATCAATTTCTAAGCCTATTACAGAATACTCAAAAGTTATAGATAAGTTTGCCAATTATGATTTAAGGTTCGATGAAAACAGCGGGGCGTTAAAGTATTTAAAGAGAAAAGATGAAATAGGGGCTATTGGAAATTCTCTTGTAACCATGCAAAAAAACCTGGTTATGTTAATTAGTAAAATTTCTGAAACCTCACAGCATGTGGCCTCCTCCTCGGAAGAATTGACTGCAACCAGCGAACAATCAGCTACAGCGGCGGAGGAAGTAGCGAGAGCTATAGATGATATGGCAAAGGGTGCGGGTGATCAGGCTAAGGATACGGAGAATGGTGCGGTAAGCATAGAAGGCTTGGCAAATCTGATAGAAGAGAGTATGAAAGCTATTGTTAAACTGAATGTGACGGTTGATGAGGTTGCAAGATTGAAAAATGAAGGTCTTGATATAATTGAGGACCTGGTAGATAAAACGAAAAAAAGCGGTGAAGCTGCCGGGGGTATCTATGAAATAATAGTTAATACTGACAAAAGCGCAGAGGAAATTGAAAATGCCAGTGATATGATTAAAAGTATAGCAGAGCAAACCAATCTATTGGCTTTAAATGCGGCAATAGAGGCTGCCAGAGCCGGTGAAGCGGGAAGAGGCTTTGCAGTTGTTGCCCAGGAAATAAGGAAATTGGCAGAGGAGTCTAATAAATTTACAGAGGAAATATCCAAAATAATAAGCGAATTATTAGAAAAAACAGATTCTGCCGTAAAGACAATGGGTGAGGTAGGAGAGATTGTAAAATCACAGACAAATAGTGTAAGTATGTCAAATGAAAAATTCCAAGGCATAGCGGATTTGATTGAAGAAATAAAAACGTTATTGGAGAATATAAACAAATCTGAAGAAGAAATGGTTGGTAAAAAGGATGAAGTAATTAAAGTGATGGAGAACCTATCTGCAATATCAGAGGAAAATGCTGCAGGCTCAGAGGAAGCATCTGCCTCCGTAGAGGAGCAGACTGCTGCAGTTCAGGAGATTGCAAATGCTAGTGAGGCATTGGCACAGCTAGCTAGTGAGATGCAGGAGGCTATTATAAAATTCAAGCATTGATATATTTAAGATGTTAATAGTTATATTGAAAAAACGAATTCACTGGAATTCGTTTTTTCGATATAGCCTTTAAAAATATCTTATGATGCAATTTTTTAAACCAATATAAAGGGTTTTTCAACTTAGTATGGAAATAATATAAATTGATTAAGTTCTGGAGGATAATATAATGAAAAAAGATATTTTTATAATAATTGATGGTAATAGTTTAATGTATCGGGCTTTTTATGCTTTACCCTCTTTAACCAATAAGGAAGGATTACATACAAACGTTATTTACGGCTTTGTCAATATGATTAATAAGCTGTTGGAGCAATACAATCCAAAATACCTGGCTATTGCTTTCGATACAAAAGTTCCCACCTTCAGGCATCTTCAATATTCACAATATAAGGCAAAAAGGTTAAAAATGCCGGAGGAAATGATTGAGCAAATACCCTATCTTAAAGAGATTTTGGATGTTATGAATATTAAAAGGATAGAGGCAGACGGTTATGAAGCAGATGATATAATAGGGACCTTAGCTACAGCCTCAGACAAGGATAGTATAAAAACACTTATCGTAACCGGTGACCGGGATACTTTCCAGTTGATAAGCTCTAATGTTCACGTTTTGATGACTAAAAAGGGCATAAGTGAGATGGAGGAATTCGACAAGGAAGGCTTGCTTGGTCGATACAGCATATCACCGGAACAGGTGATAGATTTAAAAGGACTCATGGGGGATTCGTCGGATAATATACCGGGAATACCAGGTGTAGGCGAAAAAACTGCTTTGGAATTGCTTAAGCAGTTTGATAACATAGAAAATATATTAGAGAACACGGATAAAATCAAGAAGAATAAAGTGAGAGAAAACGTAGAGAGCAATAAAGAAATAGCCATGATGTCCAAGGAATTGGCAACCATTGACAGAAATGTTCCTTTGGATACAAAGCTGGATAATTACATTTATAAAGGGGCTGATATGCCTGCTTTGGTAGATTTATATAAAAAACTGGGGTTTAGAAGCCTTCTGGCGAGGGCTGAAAAGCTTTTAAAAGACTTAATGACTGATGAAGGAGAAAATGAAGTTATAGATGAAGTGGAAAAGTTAAAATACTCCTATGTTAAAACTAAAAATGATTTTGAAAACCTTTTAAAGGATATTAAGAAAAGTAAAAGCATTGCCTTTAAAGTTTCGAAGGATAGTAAGCTTTTGTATATTGCATTTAATGACAATCAATATATAATTCCTGTTGACGAGCTTTCTATGCCATATATCAGAACAATTATGGGGGATAAAGAGATTAAAAAAGCAGGTCATGATTCGAAATGTGATATTATTGCTTTTAAGGTTTTAGATATCACCTTAGAGGCTTTATATTTTGATAGCATGATTGGAGCCTATCTATTAAACCCTTCAAGCTCCTCATATAGATTAAAGGATTTATATAAAGAGTATAAGGAACTTGACATTTCTGATTATATGGATGTGGAGCCGGAGGGGCATTATAATTACTGCAGCTCTGTAAAGGCAATTTTGGAACTAGTTGAACCTATGGAGGATGCCATTAAAGAAAAAGGTATGGATAAATTGTTTAAAGATGTAGAAATTCCTCTAACGGAAGTATTAGCCGATATGGAGCATAACGGATTTAAAGTGGACGATGAGATACTAAATGAGCTGTCTACTTTGTACACCCAACGAATAGATGAGATTACAAAAGAGATATTTCTGGAAGCAGGAGAGGAGTTTAACATTAATTCAACAAAGCAGCTAAGCTATTTACTTTTCGACAAATTCAAGCTGACACCTATAAAAAAGACTAAGACAGGGTTTTCCACAGATGTGGAAGTGTTGGAGAAATTATCTGATAAACACCCTATAGTAGATAAGATACTTGCTTATAGGAAGCTTGTAAAGTTAAAATCCACTTATATTGAAGGATTGATAAATTTAATAAACCCGGAGACCGGCAGAATACATTCGAAGTTCAACCAAACTATCACGTCAACGGGAAGGCTAAGCAGCACGGATCCCAATCTGCAAAACATACCTATCAAAACCGAAGACGGCAGAGAGATTAGAAAGGCATTCGTAGCAGAGGGTGAAAACTATGTTTTAGTAGACGCTGACTATTCACAAATAGAGCTGAGGGTTTTGGCGCATATATCTAATGATGAGGGCCTTATAAATGCATTTAAAAATAATGAGGATATACATCAAAGAACTGCAGCTGAAGTTTTTGGTATTGATTTAGATATGGTTACACCTTTGATGCGTAATAGGGCTAAGGCGGTGAATTTTGGTATTGTATATGGCATTAGCGACTTTGGCTTATCAAGGGACTTAAAAATATCAAGGAAAGAAGCAAAGGTATATATAGACAGTTATTTTGAACGTTATCCAAGAGTTAAGGAATATATGGAGGATGTTGTTGAAGAAGGCAAAGAAAAGGGCTATGTCAAAACGCTTCTAAATAGGATAAGATATATTCCTGAGCTGAGGTCTGCCAACGCAATACAAAGAAATTTCGGTGCCAGAATGGCTATGAATACACCAATTCAAGGTACAGCTGCGGATATAATTAAAATAGCCATGGTTAGCGTTTATAAAGAGTTGAAAAATAATAAAATGAAATCTAAGCTTATTTTACAAATTCATGATGAATTGATAATCGAAGCCCATAAGGATGAGCTGGACTTTGTAAAAGGCATGATTAAGGATAAAATGGAGAATGCCTTAGAGCTTTGTGTTCCTTTATCCGTTGATTTAAGTATAGGTAATAACTGGTATGAAACGATGTAAAGGGTGAGGCGGTGGATTAAGCAATGGTTATTGGGATTACGGGAGGAATTGCAAGCGGTAAAAGCACCGTGTCCTCAATGCTTAAAGAATTGGGAGCCTTTATCATAGATGTAGACGATATAGGCAGAAAAGTTGTGGAGAAAGGTGAAAAAGCGTATAATGAAATAGTTTGTTACTTTGGCAATGATATTTTGTTGCCAAAAGGCGATATTAATCGTAAGAAACTGGGCAATATAGTTTTTTCCAGTTATGAGAAGCTTGAGCTTTTAAACAGTATAACTCATCCGGAAATAATCAGGCGGGTCATGGAAGAGGTTAATGCTTTAGCAAAGGACGGAGCAAAAATTATAGTCATAGATGCGGCTATTTTATTTGAAATGGGCTTAGACATTTATTGTGACAGTATATGGCTTGTTCATGTCGGCAAAGAAACACAAATAAAAAGGCTAATGGGCAGGGACAAGTTTACATATGAGGAAGCCATACATAGGATAAGCTCTCAACGCTCCCATGAAGAAAGAATGAAATATATTGATGTAATAATTGATAACAGCCAAGCTCCGGAAGTGATAAAAAGTAGAATCAGTGATATATGGAGTGAAATAAAGGAAGGAAAGGAATGAATATATTGTCTGAAATAAAAAGCATGAACGATGTAAAGAATATGACAATAAATGCTGACAGGCAGCTTTTTTCTGCTAACGAAAAAGAAATACTGGAAGGGTGCACAACAGATATCTATTTTGTAAGAACGATGGATATTTTAAATAATATGAATATAGCAGATAAAATTGTAACAGCAGAAATATTCCCAAGGAAGTCAGGTGTTTTTGCCGGCATTGATGAAGTCTTTAATATACTGAAGAATAAAAAGATAGAGCTGTGGGCACTTCCTGAAGGCTCTGATTTCCATAGGAAAGAGACGGTAGTACGAATCATCGGACCCTACAGTGAATTCGGTATTTTCGAAACGGTAATATTGGGGATATTGGCAAGCTCCTGCGGCTGGGCAACAGCGGCTCGTGAGTGCAGGGAGGCATGCGGCGAGAAGCCCTTTATAATTTTTGGCTCCCGTCATGTTCACCCCTCTGTAGCTCCTGTAATGGAAAGGTCAGCGGTTATCGGAGGCGCTGTGGGTGCAAGCAATATTTTAGCGGCAAAGCTTATGGGGATGGAGCCATCGGGTACGCTGCCTCATGCATCCTTTTTAATAGCCGGTGATACTTTACCCGTATCCGTTACCTACGATAAAATTTCACCTAAAGAGCATAAGAGAATTATTTTAATAGATACTTTTAAAGATGAAGCCGAGGAAGCTTTAAGAATAGCCAAAGCTTTAGGTAAGAATCTATATGCTATCAGATTGGATACCCCCAGCGAGAGAGGCGGGGTAACTATTGAGTTGGTGAAAGAGGTAAGGGCACGATTGGATATGGAAGGGTTTGATTTTGTAAAAATATTTGTATCCGGAGGATTGAATCCGGAAAAAATAAAGCTATTGAGTGATGCAGGCGCAGATTCCTTTGGAATAGGCAGCTATATATCAGGTGCCTCTGCAATAGATATGACTATGGATTTAAAAGAAATTGAAGGAAAGCCTATTGCAAAAAGAGGAAGGATCCCCGGGAGAGTGGAGAATTCTAAGCTTATTAGGTTGAGATAGGATGGTATAAATGAAAGGGTTTTTTAGTATTATAGCGGTTATTCTAATTACTGGGATTTTGTTGGTTGGATGCACCGACCCTGAAAAGCTTGAAGAAACGGAAATAAAAATTGAGGACGAAAAACCCATATCCGGGGGTCAACTAAATATAGCATGTGTTGAGCCCCTTGATTTTAATCCGATAAATATAAAAAACAAATCATATATGGATGTTGTACCTTTGATTTTCAACGGTCTTTATGAATATGATGAAAGCCAAAAAATCATTCCTGTTTTGGCAAAGGGAATTGATTTTGATGATATTACGAGGAAATGTACCATTGAGATTAGAAATGATGTTTTTTGGAGCGATGGTAACAAGCTTACATCAGAGGATGTGAAATTCACTTTAGATACGATAAAAAATACACCAGATTCCATATATAAGGATAATATTTCGGCAGTTTTAAGCTATAAAATAGTTGATGATGAAACTATTACAATTAACTTTGGTAAAGCTTATTGTAATGTTTTGGATAAGCTATGCTTTCCGATAATACCTAAGCATGTATACAGTATCAACAAAGCTTCAATTCCTATAGGCACAGGACCCTATAAGGTGACAGATTATAAAAAGTTAAAGCATTTAATCTTGGAGCCTAATAGCCATTTCTGGATTTCAAAAAAGCCTTATATAGAAAAAATCAAGCTGCAATTCGTTGATAATGCTTATGCTTTCGATCCTTTTTTTCAATCTCGGGAAATAGATGTTCTTCACGCATCGTCTTATGATTGGGAGAAATACAAAGAGCTTCGTGATGTTAATACCCATAAATATGTTTCAGATGGCTTCGAATTTATATCAATAAACCATAAGAATAGCTTGTTGGCGGATAAAACTGTAAGGCAGGCTATGGCTTATGCTATAAATAGAAATGCAATTATAGATAAATATTTATTAGGACACGCAGTTTTAACTGATACTCCGTTAAAACCCGGAAGCTGGCTGGATGAAGATGTCGGGATAAAGTATAGCTATAGCAAAGCTGAAGCACAATATTTGCTTAATAATTCAGGATTTTTCTATAATAGCGGCAATGAAGTTTATGAAAGAGAAATAGAAGGACAAATACAAACTTTGAGGTTGGATTTAATTACTAATTTAGAGAATAACTATAGAGTAAAGGCAGCCGAGGATATAAAGAAGTATTTAGAAGAAGCCGGTTTTGTAATAGATTTAAAGTTAATGCCTTTTGATGAGTTGATAAAAGCTATGGAAGAATCAAAATATGATCTTGCTCTTACAGGTATTAATATGAAGCAGGATTTGGTTTCGTTACTTCATAGCCCGGGACCTATAGGTACAAGAAATTACGGGACCTATATAAATGAAGATGTAGATTTCTTGATTGAGGATATTATAAGCATGGAAACGAACCAGAACGTAGCAATGCATAACTATAAAGAGCTTCAAAAAATAATACGGGAGGATCTGCCGGTAATAAGTATGTTTTATAAGGAATATGCTTTAGTATTAAGGAGTAAAATCAGGGGGACAATTATTCCGGATAGTAATAATCTTTTTAGAACTATCGGTAGCTGGTATATCATAAAGGAAGATGACCCAAAGGATAACGGGGATAATAATGCTATTGACACTGAAGGATTGGAATAATATAATGTTCACTGTATAGAGATTATTTGCGGGTGTGCTGGAACTGGCAGACAGGTACGTTTGAGGGGCGTATGTCTTATGGCGTATGGGTTCAAGTCCCATCACCCGCACCATCATATTGAACTATGGAGTCATTATATCTAAGTATTTTTATAGCAGATAAGTAATTCTTTATTATAGATTTAAATACTGGTATAATTTTTTCTTTTTTTGAATGGGGTGATATTATCAAAAGGAATTGTTATTTACTTTTTATTTTAATTCTTATTATAGTATCTACAGGCTTCTACTATGCAGATACTAATTTTTACGTTGAAAGAGATATACAGAAGAATTCATTCAGTTTTGTTAAATTTAAAAATGAAATAAAAAGTATAATATTAAATATGATTAATAGGCAGCTTGAAATTAACAAGGAAGAAAATATTAAGCAAGAGAATGAACTGCAAGAAACCGGTGAAAATCCGGATTCTGATATTTCACCCTATTATACTGAGAAGCTGGAGCTTGAAAAAAAAGTTACAGAAGTTAAACCGATGATCGCTTTAACCTTTGATGACGGTCCCAATATGATAACAACGAAATCTATTTTAGAGACTTTAAAGGATAATGGCGCCGTAGCAACATTTTTTGTTTTAGGCAGCAGGGCGAAGCAAAATAAGGAATTGATCTTGCAAATGGCAGAGAATGGCAATGAAATAGGGAATCATACCTATAGCCATAAATTATTAACAAAGCTTTCTAAGGATGAATTGAGCAACCAAATAAAACAAACGCAAAATATTATCAACGAAATAACAGGAATTGAGCCTATCGTTATGAGACCAACTTACGGGGAAGTAAATGATAGAATAAAAGAAATTATTGGTATGCCTTTAATATTATGGTCTGTCGATCCTAAGGATTGGAAAACTAAAAATGCTAAAGCTGTTAGTGAGCACATTTTGAGCAGAGCTAAGGACGGAGATATAGTATTGATGCATGATATATATTTATCTACGGCAGAAGCAGTAAAGACGGTAATTCCCGAGCTTATTAAAAGGGGGTTTGAATTAGTAACTGTATCAGAGTTGTTTAGAGAAAAGGAAGCTTCCTTGGAAGTAGGGAATGTATATAGGTATATTAAATGATGATGGGAACATAGGCACATGGGCACATGGGAACATAGGAATGTAGGCAAATGGGGAATTTGGATGCTGGATATTGGATGTTAGATTATTAGTCTTGGAACTTCCAATCGTATTAAATATAATAAGCAATAATGAAACTATGATTACATCTGAACAGTAACCATTAGATAGGATTGTAAGGCGTGATAACAATTATATATTGACAAATACAGTATTTGCAATCTATAATTGTTATTAATAAATACAACTTTTAATTAAAAAATTGAAGGGTGGTTTTAGTGTGAAGGAAAAAGTAAAGTTTTATCGTTGCAGTGTCTGCGGGAATATTGTTGAGCTGATTATAAACGGCGGTGGAGAGTTAGTTTGCTGTGGCAAGCCAATGAACAAATTGACTGCAAACACAGAAGACGCAGCTACAGAAAAGCATGTTCCTGTTGCATCCAGGAAGGAAGGCAAGATAGTTGTAGAGGTCGGGTCCGTGGCACATCCCATGGTACCGGAGCATTATATTCAATGGATTGCCGTTGTTTCAGATGAAGGAATAGAGAGAATACATTTACAGCCGGGGCAGGAGCCAGTAGCTGTATTTTGCGATAAGCCTGATGTAGATGTTTACGAATACTGCAATTTGCATGGACTATGGAAATCAACCCTGTAGATTGAAAGTGAATTGTTATTGTAGGTATTGCGCATAGTATTATCAAAGTTTTAAAATTAAATTATTTAAAAAAGCATTGTTACAGGTGGGGTTTAACCCCACCTGCTTAAGTATGTGGCAGAATTGTTATGAGGTATTTATTATGTATGTTAAATTGGACAGGAAATTTTATAATAAAAATTCAATAGATTTGGCAAAGGATTTATTAGGTAAATATGTTTTTCGCAAAATTGACAAATCAAATAATAAAAAGTTCAAGGAAGACAAGTTGATAATTGGGAAAATTGTTGAAACAGAAGCATATATGGGCTTTTACGATAAAGGAGCTCATACTTATAAAGGGAGAAGAACAGTACGCACGGAAGCTATGTATGGCGAAGAAGGTCATGCTTATGTATATTTGATATACGGTATGTATAATTGTTTAAATGTAGTGGCAGCAGAGGAAGGAATAGGTCAAGCTGTATTGATAAGAGGTGTAGAGCCTATAGAAGGGCATAATGAAATGTCCTACAACAGGTATGGGAAACCTTTTTTAGATTTAAAAAAGCAACAAATAAAAAACATGACCAACGGACCGGGGAAGTTATGCGGAGCCTTTGACATAACAAGAGTCTTAAATGGGGAGGATTTGACTTTAGATAAGCTATATATATGTAAAAATACAATCGAAAAAGATGGATTTGAAATAATCAGAGCTAAAAGAATAGGCATTGATTATGCCGAGGAAGCGATTCATTATTTATGGAGATTTTATATCAAGGGTAATGCATACGTAAGCGTTTATTAAAGAATCTCCACAATGCAATCGTATCAAATATAATAAACAATGCTAAATCTATGGTTATATCTGAAATGTAATTAAAAATCTTGTTGCGGTAAAGAGAAAGATTTTTATCTTGAGAAAAATCAGAGAGTTTTGTATTATATATATAGACTTAATTTGGAGATGTTTTTTTTGGCATTTAATATAGTATTAGTGGAACCGGAGATACCGCAAAACACTGGCAATATAGTCAGGACTTGCGCGGTTACGGGATGTAACCTACATTTAGTGAAACCTTTAGGTTTTTCAATAGAAGATAAGTATTTAAAGAGGGCAGGGCTGGATTATTGGAATTCAGTAAAAATAACTATATATGAAAATCTTAATGATTTTTTTGTGGCTAATTCTGTGGGGCCATTTTATTTATCCACAACAAAAGGCCGAAAAAACTATACTGATGTAAATTACGCAGATAATTGTTATATACTATTTGGTAAGGAAACAGCGGGGCTGCCAAAATGCCTAATAAACAATAACTTGGATAAGTGTATAAAAGTGCCGATGAAAAAAGGAGAAAGATCCCTTAATTTATCCAATACAGTAGCGATAGTTGTATATGAGGCATTAAGACAAATAGATTTTCCCGGAATGGTATAGATTAATAGGGGGTTAGCAAATGTCAACATACATCATTGCCGATACTATGTGTGATGTTCCAAGGGAATATATAGATAAATATAATATTAAAATTATGCCATTAACGGTTCATTTTGGAGAAGAATCCTATTTAGATGGAATAGACATCACGCCGGAACAATTTTTCAATAAGCTTGAAAAATCCGTAGAGTTACCTAAAACCTCTCAAGTCACACCGGTTGAGTTTTCTAAGGTTTTTAAGGAAGAGCTTAATAAAGGCAATAAGATATTGGCGATTCTAGGGTCCTCCCATTTAAGCGGCACCCACGATTCGGCTATACTTGCTAAGGAGGAATTAGGGAGTAAAGACATATTTATTATTGACAGTGAAGCCATATCCTTAGGAGCCGGTATGCTAGTTATTAAAGCAGCTAAATTGGCAAAAGAAGGTAAGCCGGCAGAGGAAATTTATCAAATAATAGAAGAATCTAAAAAGAAAATGAGACATCTTATAGTAATAGGGAATTTAAAGTATATATATAAAGGGGGGCGCATATCTTTTACATCTTCTGTTTTAGGCTCTGTATTAAATATCAAGCCTATACTTACGGTTCGAGAGGGTAAGCTTGAGATGATAGACAAGACAAGAGGCATGAAAAAGGCAATTGCAATTTTATTGGATACGCTCAAAAAAAATGGTTTAAGCTTAGATAATAAAATAATTGGGATAAATCATAGCATATGCCCTGAATATGCCGATTATATTGAACAACAGATAAAACTTGAATACTCAGTTTCGGAGATTATAAGAGGAGAAGTTGGTTCTGTGATAGGTACACATGCAGGTCCAAATTGTGTAGCTTTTTATTTTGAAGAGTAAAAGGAGAGTATAAATGGGGAAAATAAAAATAATAGTAGATAGTACTTCTGATATACCAAAAAGCTTAGCCGATAAGCATAATATAGAAATATTACCATTGACTATTCAGTTTGGCGAAGATGAATATAAGGATTGGGTAGATATCAAGCCTTCTCAATTTTACGAGCGTATGAGAAATGCGGATAAATTACCTACAACATCCATGGTCACACCCAATGAGTTTAAAAAAGCTTATGAGACTTATTTAAAAGACTACGACGAAATTATTTCCTTACATTTATCATCCCACGCCAGTGGGACATACAACTCGGCGGTGCTTGCCCAGGAAATGGTTGATAAGAACAAGATAACGGTTATAGATACTAAGAATTATACATATGGATATGGACAATTTGCAATCGAAGCCGCACTTATGGCAGAGGCGGGAAAAAGCGGCAATGAAATTATTGAAAGAATTGAATTTTTGAAGAACAATTTAAAAACCTTATTTGTTGTAGATACTTTGGAATATTTGAAAAAAGGTGGAAGGCTTTCCGCTACAAAAGCTACAATCGGGACTCTTTTAAATCTGAAACCTATATTAACTGTTGAAGAAGGCAAAATAGTTGCTATAGATAAAGCAAGAGGGTTTAAAAAAGCTTTAAAACGTATCGTTGAAATTCTAGAAGAAAGCGGCAATGATATAGGTAATCAAGTACTGAAAATAGGTCATGCAGATAATTATGAGCATCTTAAAATATTCAACGAAATCATTGAAGAAACCTTTGGCAAGTGTCAAACGGTTGAATTTGAAGTAGGCTGTGTAATCGGTGTTTATTGCGGACCGGGGACAGTTGTAATACATTATTATTAACTATTAATTTTTAGTATGTATTTGTACATTTTTATTGTAGAATGATTAATGCTTGATAAAGATTGTATTGTGAAGAGTCATAAAATCTGTTACTGTAGTGGAGGAGCAAGCTATGCTGAAGCTATAGTTATATCTGAAATGTAACAAAATTGGATCGTTTTAAACAGAATAAAAATAAAGCTTGAATAGCTGATAAAAATTGTATATAGTAGAAGTGTAGTAAAGTATAAATTTTATATTATTTGGATGATAGCTTGCGGGAGATACCTAGCTAAGACAATAGGAGCCGAAGGAGTAAGTACGGAAAACGCCCGTTAAATGAAACTCTCAGGCAAAAGGACCGCAGTTGGACATAACTCTGGAAAGCATAGCACCGAAGGAGCAATTCTAATTTTAGAAGAATCTCTCAGGTTAATGACAGAGATAGAGGCGGTTGCTCTATCTCTTTTTTGTATTTTAAAATCTTTACGCTTTGCGGCAAATAGCTATATGAGAAGAGCCCTGAATTTTGATATGGGGTGATAGTATTATTAAGGATGTATTAATCATAACTAACAATTCTTTGGTATATGACAAATATGACAAGTCTATAAAAATGGATTACCTTGAAGGCGGTTATATGGATGTATTATATAGTGCTAGGGATAGAATTCATAAAGGAAGCAAGCTACTGACACATCCGCTGATGGGAAGCGTTAAGCCTAACGAGACGCCCTACAGGACAATTATAATCGATGAGACAGAAGGCGATTTAGATTTTGATTCTCTTACTATAATCGAAGGAAGTATCAATACTGCTAAGAAATTTCCGCTACTGAATACGCAGCTGAACGAAAGGATTCGTTATGATTTTCAAACTATTGATTTAAAGCTTATAGAAAGTGCCCTATTAAGCTTGGAGGTAATAGGAGGACATAATTGATATAAAGGTCCATAAATGAATATATCTCATTATTAAATCAAAAGATACTATATATGTTAAAAAAGAAAGGGGTTAAGCTATGGATAAAATCTATGATGTAGCAATAATTGGCGGCGGACCTGCCGGATATTCTGCAGGACTTTATGCTTCAAGAGGTAAGCTGGATACTGTTATTATTGAAAAAGGTAAATGGGGCGGACAGGCTGCCACCACTGAGGAACTGGAGAATTATCCCGGCTCAGTAGAGCATCCGACGGGACCGAAGCTGATGGAAAGGATGAAAAGTCAGGCGGAAGCTTTTGGAACAGAGTTTATGGTTGGAGAAGCTATAGGGTTGGAACTGGATGACCAGGTTAAAAAGGTAAAGCTTAAAGAAGGAGAGATTAAAGCCAGAGCTATCATTATTGCAACAGGTACAGAACATGTTAGCTTAGGGGTTCCCGGAGAAGAAGCTTTAAGAGGAAAAGGTGTATCCTATTGTGCTACCTGTGATGCAGACTTTTTTACGGAATTGGAAATCGCAGTTATAGGCGGCGGCAATACTGCTGTTGAAGAGGCTATTTACCTTACAAAATTTGCTGATAAGGTAACATTAATACATAGAAGAGATGAATTCAGAGCCTCTAAAACTGCTGTTGATAAAGCAAAAGAAAATGAAAAAATTAATATTATCTGGGACACCGTGGTGGAAGAAATATATGGTGACGGTATAGTAGAAGGATTGAAGCTTAAAAATTTAAAGACTGAGGAAGTTACCGATTTTCCAACAGACGGTGTGTTTTTATTCGTCGGTACAAAACCAATATCAGGCTTTGCTAAGGGACTGATAGAGATGAATGATAGAGGCTATATAATCACTGATGAGAACATGAAAACCTCGGCTGAAGGAGTGTTTGCGGCAGGTGATATCAGAGTAAAGCTTTTAAGACAGGTTATAACTGCAGCTGCAGACGGAGCTATAGCGGCAATCGGTGCGGAAAAATATATTGAAGAAACGCTATATAATAAAAAGTATTATATTTAGTAATAATCTAATTAACAAATAGTGATTGGACTTCATTTGACAGTATATGTTTCGAATATTATAAATTAAAGGAGGTGAAAAAATGATAGAGCTTAATAAGGAGAATTTTGAGCAAGAGGTTATGCAAGCAGAAGGCGCAGTAATTGTGGATTTTTGGGGTTCAAAATGCGAGCCCTGTAAGGCTTTAATGCCGGAGGTAGACAGGTTGGCGGATGAATATAAAGATAAAATTAAATTCTGCAAATTAAATACCACAGAAAACCGTAGATTGGCAATAGGTCAAAAGGTTTTAGGTTTGCCTACTTTTATCGTTTATAAAAATGGTGAAAAGGTAAAGGAAATAAGCGGCGCTGAAAACTGCACGCCGGAGGCAATAGAAAGCCTGATAAAAGAGAATATTTAGTTGTCTTGGAGGGATAGTATCTCTCCTCCAAATAAAAGGGAGGTGAATCTCATGCGTTTAGAATTAGGCAATATATTCATAAAGGACATAAAATTCGACTGTTGTACAAAGGTTGACAATGGCATATTGTCCATTAACAAGGAAGAGCTGCTTGAAACAGTTGGCGGCGACAGCAGAATAGCCAGCATTGAAGTAGATATTGCAAAGCCCGGTGAGGATACGAGAATAATGCCCGTTAAGGATGTTATTGAACCTCGTGTTAAGGTAGAGGGCCCCGGTGGAATATTCCCCGGCTTTATCAATAAAGTAGATGTAGTAGGTTCAGGTAAAACCAATGTGCTAAAAGGTGCCGCTGTTGTTACGGCGGGAAAAATTGTGGGCTTCCAGGAAGGCATAATTGATATGAGCGGACCTGGTGCCGAATATACACCCTTCTCAAAAACAAATAACTTAGTATTGGTATGTACGCCAATTGACAAACTGCCCCAGCATGAGCATGAGCAAGCGGTTAGAATGATTGGATTAAAAGCAGCTGCTTATATTGGTGAAGCAGCAAGGAGCATTACCCCGGATGAAGTAAAAGTATATGAAACCCTTCCATTACTGGAAGGCATAGAAAAGTATGAAAACTTGCCAAAGGTAGCATATGTATATATGCTTCAAACTCAAGGCTTACTTCATGATACTTATGTATACGGTGTAGATGCAAAGAAAATCATTCCTACTCTTATTTATCCGACGGAGATTATGGACGGGGCTATAATAAGCGGTAATTGTGTATCCGCCTGTGATAAGAACCCAACATATAATCATTTGAACAACCCAATTATTGAAGATTTATATGAAAGACATGGCAAAGATTACAATTTTGTAGGCGTGATAATTACCAATGAAAACGTTACTTTGGCAGATAAGGAAAGGTCTTCAAACTGGACTGCAAAGCTTGCTGAATATATGGGATTGGATGCGGTAATAGTATCTGAAGAAGGCTTTGGAAATCCTGATACAGACTTGATGATGAATTGTAAGAAGATTACAGCAAAAGGAATAAAGACAGTTTTGGTTACTGATGAATATGCAGGAAGAGACGGAGCATCCCAGTCATTGGCTGATGCGGATAAAGCTGCTGATGCGGTTGTAACTGCTGGCAATGCAAATGAAATAATAGAGCTCCCCTCAATGAAAAAAATAATAGGGGATGCAAAGCCTGCTGATGTAATTGCAGGGGGATTTGCAGGAAGTCTTAAGCCTGACGGAAGCATAGTTGCTGAACTACAGGTAATCACCGGTTCAACCAGTGAAATCGGATTTAACAAATTATCAGCTACAGAATATTAATCGAACTATAAAGATAAACAAATAATAAAAAAAGAAAGGATGGATCCCATGATAAAAGATAAAAAAGTTATCGTTTTGGGCGATAGAGACGGAATTCCCGGTCCGGCAATAGAAGAATGCGTAAAGACTGCCGGCGCCGAAGTCATATTTGCAGCTACAGAATGCTTTGTCTGAACGGCTGCGGGAGCAATGGATTTGGAAAATCAGAAGAGGGTTTTAGAACTTTCCGAAAAATACGGAAAAGAGAATGTTGTAGTAGTATTAGGCTCGTCAGAAGCTGAAACAGCAGGTTTGGCGGCTGAAACAGTTGCAGCAGGTGACCCTACTTATGCAGGTCCATTAGCAGGAGTCTCGTTGGGACTCGCAGTTTATCATATATTTGAGCTTAAAGATAGCGTTGATGCCGATGTTTATGACGAACAATGCGGTATGATGGAAATGGTATTGGATGTAGATGCCATAGGTAATGAAGTTAAAACTATAAGAGAACAATACTCTAAGTTTTAGTTTTAAATATTCCTCATGTTCGAAAGGGCAAATTTAGAGAGGAGGGAAGTTACTGATATGATTAAAGTGGTTCATTATATAAATCAGTTTTATGGCGGCATCGGAGGCGAAGAAAAAGCCGATGTCAAACCGGAAGTAAGAGAAGGCGTAGTCGGACCGGGTATGGCATTAAAAGGAGCCTTAGGCTCTGATGCAGATATTGTTGCCACAATTATTTGCGGAGATTCATATTATAACGAAAATATTGAAGAAGCTACCGCTGAAATATTAGAAATGGTTAAAAAGTACGAACCGGATTTATTTATTGCCGGACCGGCTTTTAACGCAGGCAGATATGGGGTTGCTTGCGGAAGCATATGTAAAGCAGTAAAAGAAAACCTTGATATTCCCGTTGTTTCCGGAATGTACCCTGAGAACCCAGGTTCTGATATGTTTAAAAAGGATCTTCATATAGTTGAAACGGCAAATGCTGCAACAGGTATGAGGCAGGCAATTCCCGTTATGGCTAAGTTAGCTTTAAAGCTTGCAAAAGGCGAAGTAATTGGTGCGCCATCTGAAGAAGGATATATCCCAAGAGGTATAAGAAAGAATATATTCAGAGAAGAAAGAGGTTCTAAAAGAGCTGTTAACATGCTTGTGGCAAAGCTTAAGGGTGAAGAATTCGTAACAGAATACGCAATGCCTGATTTTGATAGAGTAGAGCCTAATCCACCGGTTCTAGACATAAAGAATGCAAAGATAGCCTTAGTTACTTCCGGCGGGATAGTTCCGAAAGGAAACCCGGATAGAATAGAAGCCTCCAGTGCTTCAAAATACGGTAAGTACGATATTGAAGGCGTAACAGATTTAACAGAGGAAACTTATGAGACTGCACATGGAGGATACGACCCTGTATATGCTAATGAAGATGCGGACAGAGTTCTCCCTGTTGATGTTTTGCGCGAGCTTGAAAAAGAAGGAGAGATAGGAGAACTCCACAGATATTTCTATACTACGGTTGGAAACGGTACTTCTGTTGCAAATTCCAAGAAATTTGCTTCAACTTTTGCTAAGGAGCTTGTTAAGGACGGAGTTCAGGCTGTTATTCTAACTTCCACTTGAGGCACCTGTACACGTTGCGGTGCAACGATGGTAAAAGAAATTGAGAGAGCTGGCTTGCCTGTTGTTCATATTTGTACAGTTGTACCAATTTCTTTAACGGTTGGCGCTAACAGAATAGTTCCGGCTATAGCGATACCCCACCCGTTGGGTAATCCGGCTCTGAGTAAAGCGGATGAAAAGGCTTTAAGAAAAGAAATAGTGAAAAAAGCATTGCAAGCTTTACAAACAGAAGTAGAAGGTCAAACGGTTTTTGATAAATAGTATAAGGGTGGTATTTTACCACCCTTTTTTAAAAAATAAATGGAGGTGCTACTATGACAACACCGATTGTAAAAGGTGCTGCCTATGTTTTGATTCACACACCGGATATGGTCATGCATTACGGAACCACGTGCTCCGTTGAGCATGAGGCTAACCCGGATTCCGAGTTTTTAAAAAAAGTACCTAAACACCTGAGAACCTTTGAAGAGGCAGTGGGCTATGCTCCAAATCAGGTATATATAGGTAATATGCTCCCGGATGAATTAAATAATATTGAAAAGCCCTGGTACAATAATCCTCTAGAAAAGGCTTCAACGGAAGGCAAAATGGGGGAAATTATCGAGCAGGATGAATTCTATATTGTTATGGAGCTATGTGACGTATTTGATTTGGTAATGTTGGAAAAGGAATTTGTGTTGAAAACTAAAGAAAAAATTGCGGCAAAGCCTTATTATACAGAGGCTGAGATTTCAAAAATAGGCGTAGGATTTGATGCCGGTGACATTGAGAACAATGTTTCTAAAGGGGCAGAGCCATTGACTTACAAAGGACAGTTGGTAGGGTGCGTTAAAGCCGCCCATGAGAGAGACAGGAACCTAACAGCTCATATTATGACTGAGAATATCGTTTCAAAAGCTTCTGCTGTAATAGCTTTAAAAAATCTGATATATAGAAACAATATACCCGCAGATTCAATAGAATATGTTATAGAATGCTCTGAGGAAGCTTGCGGAGATATGAATCAAAGAGGCGGCGGCAACTTTGCAAAAGCAATTGCGGAGGTTGCGGGAGCCGTGGGTGCCACGGGATCTGATACAAGAGGGTTTTGTGCGGCGCCGGCTCATGCATTAATAAATGCGGCAGCTTTGGTAAAATCAGGCACATATAAAAGCGTTGCAATTGTTGCGGGAGGCGCTACTGCCAAATTAGGCATGAACGGCAAAGACCATGTTAATAAAGACATGCCGATTTTGGAGGATTGCTTAGGCACCTTTGCAATTTTGGTTTCTGAAAACGACGGTGTAAGTCCCATTTTAAGAACTGATATAGTCGGTAGACACACGGTGGGTACAGGGTCATCACCCCAAGCCGTTATGGAATCAATTATAACAAAGCCACTGGATAGAAACGGATTAAAGATAACTGATATTGACAAGTATTCTGTTGAAATGCAAAACCCGGAAATAACCGTACCGGCCGGAGCAGGAGATGTGCCGCTGGCTAATTATAAAATGATTGCTGCTCTGGGTGCCAAAAGAGGAGATATTGACAGAACAGAAATGGCGGACTTTATAAAGAACCATGGTATGCCCGGCTTTGCTCCCACCCAGGGACATATACCCTCCGGCGTTCCCTTTGTTGGAGCCGCAAAGGATATGATAGAATCCGGACAAATTGAGAAAGCTATGATAGTTGGTAAAGGCAGTTTGTTTTTAGGGAGAATCACTAATTTATTTGACGGTGTATCCATAGTGATGGAAAAGAACCCCGGCATTGTTGACGAAGGCACAGCTATTTCCAAAGAAGAGGTTAAAGAAATGGTAGCGGAAGCTATGAAAGAATTTGCATCATTCTTGCTCAACGGAAAGTAGAGGTGAATGTAATGGAAAATGTAAAAGCTACGATAAGTGAAGTGTTTGGTGAAATAGCAGACGCTATTTTGACAGGTGATTTTGGCACAAAGGTTAAGGTAGGATTAACAATATTAGGAAGTGAACATGGCGTCGATGAACTGATCGAAGGGGCTGAAATGGCGGCTAAGAAATATAATGATTTTGAAATAGTGCTCATAGGACCTAAAAATGCTTCTTCACTTAAAACCTTTGAAGTAGATTCGGAAGACGAAATGCACAAAAGGATGGATGAGCTACTGGAATCTGGGGAATTGGACGCTGCCGTCACCATGCATTATAATTTCCCTATTGGTGTTAGTACTGTTGGAAGGGTTATAACTCCGGGCTTGGGCAAAGAGCTGATATTAGCTACAACAACAGGAACCTCATCAACGCATAGGGTCGAAGGCATGATTAAGAATGCTTTGCATGGTATTGCCACAGCAAAAGCTTTAGGCATATCCCAGCCCACCGTAGGAATACTCAATGTTGACGGTGCCAGACAGGTTGAAAGAGCACTTAGGGAAATGAAGGGAAACGGCTATGATATAAACTTTTCTGAATCAATAAGGTCTGATGGCGGTTGCATTATGCGGGGCAATGATCTTTTAGCCGCTGCTTCGGATGTAATGGTCATGGATACATTGACGGGAAATATTATGATGAAAATGTTCTCCTCTTATACAACGGGAGGGAGCTATGAAGCCTTGGGATACGGATATGGTCCCGGTGTCGGAGACGGTTATAAAAAGATTATATGCATTTTATCCAGAGCATCCGGGGCTCCGGTGATATGTGAGGCATTAAGATATGCGGCATCTTGTGCAAAAGGTAAATTGACAGAGGTTATTAAAATTGAATTCGATGCCGCGAAAAAATCCGGTCTTAACGAGATACTAAAAGAGCTTACATCAGATGTTAGTAAAGCAGCAGAGGAAGATATAAAGATGCCGGATAAAAAGGTTGTGACAAAATCTATTGCCGGGGTCGATATATTAGAGCTGGATAATGCCGTACTGACATTGGCAAAGGGCGGAATCTACTCTGAAAGCGGAATGGGATGCACCGGACCTATAATTCTTACTTCCGATGAGGATTATGAAAAAGCCGTAGAAATATTATTTGAAAATAAATTGATATCGCAAAAGCCGTTGGATTGCCTTTGCTAAAGAGAAAAATCCGCTTCTAAAAAAAGAGGCGGTTTTTTTTATGCGCCGTGACAATATTTCCTCATTTTATCCGGAAATGGCACATTGCTATTTGTTATACTCACAAACGAATTAATTTGAAAAATTTAGAAGGAAATTGAAGTAAAATGTCGAATATTCAATTTTAGCAGGCAATTAAGGAGGCACAATATGAAATATATCAAAATATCTATAGCTATTTTTTTATCAATACTAATTCAAAGCACCGTAACTATAAGCGCTGATTCAATAAAACTTAAATATCAGACGGATGAAAAATATCCTCCATATGCTTATAAACAGGATGGCGACCTTATAGGATTTGATATTGAATTGGCTAATATGATATTTTCTGATAGTCCTTATGAGGTCGAGTTTTCTGGTGATGTTTTTGCAAATGCTTATAATAGACTGGTAAAGGGTGAAACAGATTCTGCAGGAATAATAGCCTATAAGGAAGAACGAAAGAAAGATATATTATTTAGTGATATAGTATTAAAATCTCATATAGCTGTGTTTACAAGGAAAGATACACCACATTTTAAAATCAGTGATTTAAAAAACTATAAAGTCGGTGTAGGAAGAGGCTTTTATACTGAAGAGATATTAAGGGAAAAAGCAAAGGTACTGTATTATTATACCTATGACAACGTAGAGGATGCTTTGATTGATTTGGAGAAAGGCAAGATAGACGCCGTCTTTGGCAATCAGGAGACTATTAATTTCTTGATTGTAAAAGAGGCATTTAAAAGTGATATAGTTTCCCGGATTCCGAATTTGTACCCATTGTATTTGGCTATAGGTGTTAGTAAGGACAGACCTGAGCTGGTAAGCTTCATTAATGGCCGCTTAAAGGATTTAAAGGCTAACGGCTCCTTTGACTTGCTTCATCAAAAATATTTCTCCTCCTTTTCAAATGAATATTATGAAAAGGAAAGGATTCGCACCTTGATTGCAATTATGATAATTGTTCTTGTTTTCATAGCTATTGTTTTTTTCTTTAAATTCTATATTGAGCGTCTTAAAAGGAATATTACAATGATTAATAAGGAGACTATGCTTCAAAAAGCATATTTTGACCAATTATTTGGTAATTCTCCTCAAGCAACTGTAATACTTGATTTGGAGGATAGAATAGTAAATATAAATAAAAGCTTTGAAAAACTTTTTGGATACATCTCTGATGAAATTATGGGGCAAAAGCTTAGCTCCTTAATACTGCCGACGGGTGAAGAAAACGAAGGTGAAGCTGTAAACGAGTTTATACTTGCTACAAAGATTTATCAAGACGAAGTAAGAAGAAAGAGAAAAGACGGGAAGATTTTGAATGTATCATTATTAGGGCTTCCCATACTTCACGAAGGTAAAAATATCGGTGTATATGGAATATATACGGATATCAGCCAAAAAAAGCGTCAGGAAGAAATGATTAAGCACCAGGCTTACTATGATTCTCTCACACAACTGGCTAATAGGTCTCATTTAATGGAAAAGGCTGGGGCTGCTATTACGGAAGCAAAGGATAGTAAAGGGATTGTTGCATTTCTTTTTGTAGATTTGGATAGATTTAAAACAATAAATGATTCCTTGGGTCATAATATTGGGGATAAACTTTTAGTGGAAGTAGGATGCCGCTTATCCGGTATAATCAGAAAGAATGACGTACTGGCAAGAATGGGCGGTGACGAGTTTATCATAATGTTAAAAAACCTCTCCAGCTATGACATAGCTTTTCGAATTGCAGATCGTGTGCACGAGACTTTGAATACGAGGTTTTTAATTGAAGATAAGGAGATAAATATTACTGCCAGTGCGGGAATTTCTTTTTATCCTAATGACGGAAAAGATGCCGAAACTTTGCTGAAAAACTCCGACATTGCAATGTATATGGCTAAGGAAAAGGGAAGAAATAATTATCAGGTTTTTTCAAAAACTATGAACGAGAGCTTTTTAGAGAGGCTTTCTATGGAGCGCAATTTGAAAAGAGCCATTGATAAGGATGAGCTTGTAATTCATTATCAACCATTATACAATACTACTGATAAAAGACTCATCGGTGTTGAAGCTTTGGTACGCTGGAATCATCCTGAAAAAGGATTGGTTTTTCCGGATTTGTTTATACCTATAGCCGAAGAAAGTGGTCTGATTATCCCTATGGGATATTGGGTTTTTAGAAATGCATGTAATCAAGTTAAAAGTTGGCAGGGCTTGGGTGTCGAGGATTTCAAATTGTCGATTAACTTATCTATGAAACAATTTCAAGATAGGGAGCTCATATTAATGATCAAATCAATATGTGATACGACAGGCTTTGATCCCCAAAAACTTAATTTGGAAATAACTGAAAGTGTAATAATGAAAAATGATGCTCATACTATGGGGACAATGAAAAAGTTAGCCAATATGGGTGTCAGCTTTAGCTTGGATGATTTTGGTACAGGATATTCTTCTATGAGCTATTTAAAGAAGCTGCCAATATCCTCAATAAAAATCGACCGCACCTTTATTCAGGATATGGAAACCAGCTATCACGATAGAACTATTGCTCTTGCCATCATTGAATTGGCACACAATCTGGAACTGGAGGTGATTGCCGAGGGTGTTGAAACAAAGGAACAGCTTGAAATGCTAAAGGAAATGAGATGTGATGGGATTCAAGGCTACTATTTTAGCAAGCCGTTAAGTGCTGAAGATTTTTATAAATTTATTCATAAGTCAAAATTTTAATAAATATTGTATAGAAGGATTTTAATATTATTTGTAGAATATTTATAATAATTATGTTTAATAAAAATTAAGGGGGAAGAATAATTGTCTAAAAAAGTTTTGTGTTTATTATTAGCATTAACTTTAGTATTGTCACTCTTTGCAGGATGCACAAAGCCTGCACCGGAACCGGCACCGGAGCCTGGACCTGAGGTACCAGTGGAGCCTGAGGGTCCAAAGTATTCCTTCGGTATGGTTACAGATGTCGGTGGTATCGGTGACAAATCATTCAATGACAGCGCCTGGGCTGGAATAGAAAAAGCAGGTAAAGAACTAAGTGTTGAACCCAAATTATTGCAGTCAACTAAGCAGGATGATTACCCTCCGAATCTGGGTAATATGGCACAAACTGTGGATCTTACATTAGCAGTGGGGTTCCTTTTTGAAGATGCAATGGGTAGCTCATCAGATCAATATCCGGACAAATTATTTGGCGTTATTGATACTGTAGTAGATAAGCCAAACGTTATGTCAGTTACCTTTAAAGAGCATGAGGGCTCATTCTTGGTTGGTGTAATAGCCGGTCTTACAACTAAGTCTAATGTAATCGGCTTTGTTGGAGGGATGGATTTCCCGGTTATAAGAAAATTTGAAGCAGGTTTTATTGCCGGTGTCAAATCAGCTAACCCAAAAGCTAAAGTAATTGTGAATTATACGGGTGCTTTTGATAATCCTGATAAAGGGAAGGAAGTGGCATTAACACAATTCCAACAAAAAGCAGACGTAATATTCCATGCTTCTGGTGCTTGCGGTATAGGTGTTATCCAAGCTGCTGACGAAAAGGATTTCTGGGCAATCGGAGTTGATATGGATCAAGCAGCTGAATCAACTAAGAATAAGGTTTTGTGCAGCATGATAAAAAGAGTAGACGTTGCCACATACACCGTAATAAAGTCCTATGTTGATAATGTATTTAAAGGCGGAGCAGCAAATGCACTGGAGCTCGGTCTTAAAGAAGAAGGCGTCGGATTTAGCGATGGCGGAAAAAATGTGTCTGCTGAACTAACTTCTGTAGTTGATAAATATAAAGCAGCAATTAACGATGGAACTATTGTAGTGCCGGAAACAAGGGAAGAACTTGAAGAATTTAAAGCTGTAGAAATTAAATAGCAAATAGATTATAGAGTAAAAGCTAGATGCGTAAGCCTCTAGCTTTTATTATCTCTCTCAAGCTAAGGCATTGTTTTTTGATTGCTATGGCTTGCAAATACTTAGGTTCAATATATCTGAACGATTATTATAATGCTAGAGGTTATAGCTTGAAAGGTGGGAAGAGTTTGTCTTATGTTATAGAAATGAAAGGAATCGGCAAATCCTTTCCCGGAGTAAGGGCAAATGACAATATCAGTATAAGCATTAACCAGGGAGAAATTCATGTATTGTTGGGGGAGAACGGTGCGGGTAAATCAACTTTAATGAATATCCTATATGGCTTATACACTCCGGATGAAGGAGAAATCCTTGTTAAAGGAAAACCCGTAAAAATAACAAATCCAAATGTGGCCATCTCCTTAGGAATAGGGATGGTGCATCAGCATTTTATGCTTGTACCTCCTTTTACCGTTGCCGAAAATATTGTGCTGGGGCTTGAGCCTAAAAAAGGTTTAATTCTGGATTTGGAAAAAGCAGTTAAGGATGTAGATGAGCTTTCAAAAAAATATGAGTTGCATGTTGACCCAAAAGCAAAAGTACAGGATATTTCAGTAGGCATGCAGCAGAGGGTTGAAATATTAAAAACCCTGTACAGAGGTGCGGAAATATTGATTCTGGATGAGCCTACGGCAGTTTTAACACCTCAGGAAATAGAAGAACTGGGGGTAATATTAAAAAGCCTGGTTAAGCAGGGGAAGTCAATTATTCTTATAACCCATAAGCTAAAAGAAGTTATGGCAATGAGTGATGTCGTTACGATAATAAGAAGAGGTAAAGTGATAGATACATTGGAAACTGCTAAAACAAGCATAGAAGAGCTTGCAGAAAAAATGGTTGGCAGAAAGGTGAATCTCACCGTAGAAAAAAGTGAAGCTAGGATTGGTAAGCCTGTACTGCAAGTAAACAATATTCAGGTGCTGGATAACAGAGGGTTGGAAGCTGTAAAAGAAGTAAGCTTTCAAGTTAGAGAGGGAGAAATACTGGGTATAGCCGGGGTAGATGGCAATGGTCAGAATGAACTTGTACAAGCTATTACGGGTCTAAGAAAAGCTACTGGGGGGAAACTGATACTTAAAGACAAGGAAATAACCAATAAAAGCCCTAAAGATATAATTGAAGCTGGAGTAGGCTATATCCCTGAGGATAGGCATAAAAGAGGATTAATATTGGATTTTTCATTATCTGAAAACATTATTCTAGGTACCCATAGGGATAAAATATTCAAAAAAAATTTAGGGTTGGATTATAAAAAAATAAGGCGGCATAGTAAAAAGCTCATAGAGGAATTTGATGTAAGGACACCGAACGAAAGAATTTATGCGAAAGCTTTATCCGGAGGAAATCAGCAAAAGCTTATCATTGCAAGAGAGTTTGATAGAGAGCCAAGCCTTTTGGTAGCATCTCAGCCTACGAGAGGCCTGGATGTCGGTGCTATAGAATTTGTGCATAAAAGGCTGATAGAACAAAGAGATAAAGGAAAAGGCATACTTCTTGTTTCCTTAGAGTTGGATGAAATATTATCACTTTCTGACAGGATAGCCGTTATGTATGATGGGAAAATTGTTGGTATAGTAGATGCTAAAGACACATCAGAGCTGGAATTAGGAATTATGATGGCTGGCGGAAAGCCATCTGAAGCATAAGGAGGGGATAAAAATGATAAATATGAAATCAGAAATGAAAAATGATATAAAAAACACATTAAAGGAAATAATGTACCCTCTTATTGCTATTATATTTTCTTTTATAGCAGCGGGAATTCTCGTATATGCTTTTGGTAAAAGCCCTATCACTGCATTCAGAGCTTTATTTCTGGGCAGCTTAGGGGATATGAATAAATTCGGTGAAACCTTGGTAACAACTACAACCTTGATATTGACAGGTCTCTCCATTGCCTTTGCATTTAGATGCGGACTGTTCAATATAGGCGCAGAAGGACAATTCATTATGGGGAGTGTCATCTCTCTATGGGCTGGATGGGCATTTAAAGGTCTGCCACCTATCATCCATATAACCATTACGCTCCTGGCAGGGGCCATTGCCGGAGGGTTATGGGCAGGACTTATAGGGTGGTTAAAGGCTAAGGTGGGTTCCCATGAAGTAATAAACAGTATAATGATGAATTATATAGCCATGAATCTAAGCAATTATCTTATAATGACAGTACTTAATGAAAAGGATAAAGCTTTTTCTGTAGAGATCGCCCAGTCAGCAAAGCTGTGGAGGTTTTCTGAAAAATTTATACAGTTTAAATATTCCAGGGTTCATATAGGTATAATTATAGCTCTAATCGTTGCTTTATTAGCCTATTACCTTCTAAATAAAACTATCAGAGGCTATGAGATAAGAGCCGTAGGCTTTAATCCCAGTGCCGCTGAATACGGGGGCATTGATGTAAGCAAAAACATCATCCTGGCAATGTTTATTTCCGGATTGTTTGCAGGTCTTGCCGGCGGTATTCAAACAGCCGGTGTGCAATACAGGGTTAATAATTTATTTGGGTTTACGGGCTACGGGTTAGATGGGATTTCAGTTGCTTTAGTGGGGAACAACCATCCTATAGGGGTAGTACTCTCTGCGCTATTGTTTGCCGCTTTGCAAAAAGGCGGACCGATGATGCAGGTTGAAGGAATACCTAAGGAGGTTGTAGGAATAATACAAGGTATTATTATACTATTTGTAGCTGCGAACTTCGTAAGAGTTATGTTTAATCTATATAATGAAAAAAAGGCTGCAAGAAATGCAATAATGAAAAAGGAGGTAAAGTAGAATGTTGAATATACTTAGTATTTTGTTTTTTTCAACAGTTAGATCTGCTACACCTCTGATTTTTCCCGCATTAGGCGGTACGTTTTCTGAAAGGTCCGGTGTAGTTAATATAGGCTTGGACGGAATGATGACCGTAGGCGCATTTACTGCTGTTTTGATATCATTTAAGACAGGATCCCCATGGCTTGGTTTTATTGGTTCTATGGTAGCGGGCGGATTATTCGGATTGCTCCTTGCTTTTTTAAGCATTTATTTTAAAGCCAATCAAGTTGTTGTGGGGACAGCAATCAATATTTTGGCAGCAAGTTTGACGACTTTTCTTTTAGTTGAAATATGGGGTAAACCGGGTCAAACGGATAATGTTAAGTATTTTACACCCTGGGGACCTTTTAATATGTTCACTTATCTTGCCTTTGCACTAGTTGTTCTTTCATATTTTATACTTTATAAAACTGCATTTGGGTTAAGAATAAGATCTGTGGGAGAGCACCCAAGAGCGGCTGATACATTAGGAGTTAATGTTTATTTGGTGAGATATATATGTGTCGTGTTAAGCGGTGTTTTTGCCGGTATCGGCGGCGCATCATTGTCCATCGGCTCAATAAGCTTATTTAAAGAAGGAATGGTTGCAGGAAGAGGGTTCATAGCTCTCGCAGCAATGATTTTTGGCAAATGGCATCCTATAGGCGCTGCTTTGGCATGCTTGTTCTTTGGACTGGCGGATGCAATTCAAACGATTTCAATGTCCTTTGGGCTTAATGTTCCAAAAGAGTTTTTGTTTGCATTGCCTTATTTAATGACCATGCTTGCGGTCTCCGGTATAATCGGAAAATCCGCTGCCCCTGCTTCAAGCGGCGTCCCTTATGATAAAGGAGAGAAATAGTTAGAGTTTTAATCAATAAGTGTAGTGTATAAGCTACACTTATTCTATTTACAGCTTTATTACTTAATATTACATTGGGAATTGAAAGGTTACTATGATATAATCTAAATGAAACCATTGATTGACAAGGGTTTGGTAATGAGAATAGAAATATAATCAATCTTTGGGTATTAGAGGTGAGAAAAATGAGAATGGGATACGATTTAATTCTAGAACAGCAACAGAAACTGATTATGACACCGGAGCTGAGATTGGCTTTAAAGATTCTTCAGATGCCTACTGTAGAATTGGATGAGCTGATAAAGGATGAGCTTGAGAATAATCCCATTCTTGATATTGTAGATTATGATAAAGATGATAAAGCAGATAGTTCAGAATCTGAGGAGAAGGATTCAAAAAGCAATATTGATGAGATAGATTGGAAAGAGTATTTACAGTACCAAGGCAAAAGCTATTATATTGAAAATAATGAGAAGGATGAACCTTCTTCCTATGATAATTACGTAACCTATAAGGATACCTTAAAGGATTATTTGCTATTCCAGTTAAATACTATAAACATTACAACAAAGGAAAGAAAAATAGGACAATATATTATAGAAAGCCTTGATGACAATGGATATTTGGTAATGCCGATTAGTGAAATATCACAAATATTGAAGGTTAAATTAGAGGATGTTGAGAGAGTCCTTAGAATAATTCAAGGTTTTGAACCGGCAGGTGTAGGCGCGAAAAGTTTATCGGAATGCCTTTTGATTCAGATAAAGCTACAAGGAATTGAAGATAAAAAACTGGAAACAATTATCGAAGAACATTTAGATGATATAGCATGTAACAGAATCGTTAACATTGCAAAAACACTTTCTATTTCCGTAGAAAAAGCCCAAGACTATAGTGATTTAATTAAAAGCTTGGAACCGAAGCCGGGTAGGTCATTCTTTTGTGGAAGTGAATGCAGGTATGTTGTACCTGATGTTTATATAGAAAAGAAGGATGGAGAGTACATTGTGCTAATCAATGACTATTATGGCTCCAGGCTGATGATTAACAGGCATTATAAAAGTATAATAAGCACTGAAGACGGCTCCTCCGATGCCGTTAAATTTGTAAATGAAAAGCTGTCCTCAGCTTTATGGCTGATAAAAAGTTTAGAGCAGCGAAAGAATACTTTATATAAAGTAGTTAAGGCTATAATAGATTATCAGATTGAATTTTTTGAAAAAGGCGATGATTATTTAAGAACAATGACTTTAAAAAATATTGCAGATACAGTACAAGTGCATGAATCAACAGTAAGCAGGGCAATAAGCGGGAAATACGCCCAGACACCCAAAGGAATATATGATATTAAATATTTCTTTAAAAGTGGTGTGGAAACAAAATTTGGTGAAGATATTTCATCAGAAAGTATTAAAAACATGATAAAACAATTAATTGATGAGGAAGACGTGTCAAAGCCTATAAGCGATCAAGTTATTGCTAATATATTGGAGAAAAAGGGATATAAAATTTCAAGAAGAACTGTTGCAAAATACAGGGATGAGATAGGCATTCCCGCATCATCAAGGAGAAGACGGTATTAAATTTTTATAAAATTAACTTACTACGGGAGGTATGTAAATGTATAAAAAGAAAACCATTGAAGACATAAACATTAAAGGCAAAAGGGTTCTGGTCAGGGTGGATTTTAATGTTCCCATGAATAAAGATTTGGAAATTACCGATGACAGAAGGATTAAGGAGTCACTTCCAACCATTACATATCTTAAAGAACAAGGCGGGAAAGTTATTTTGATGTCCCACTTAGGCAGACCAAAGGGAGAGTTCAATCTTAATTATTCCTTAAAGCCCATAGCTCAAAGATTATCAGAATTGTTAGGAGAAGAAATTATATTTGCCAAGGATGTAGTAGGAGAAGATGCTTTTAGCAAAGCGGAAAAGCTTAAAGAAGGTCAGATAATGCTGATTGAAAATGTCAGGTTTCATAAGGAAGAAGAAAAAAATGACGAAGAGTTTGCTAAAAAGCTTTCTTCCTTAGGAGATATTTTTGTAAATGATGCTTTTGGTACTGCACATAGGGCTCATGCCTCAACGGCAGGCGTAGCTAAATTTTTGCCATCTGCTATAGGCTATTTAATTAAAAAAGAGCTGGAAATAATGGGTAAAGCGATAACCCAGCCGGAAAGACCTTTTGTTGCCATATTGGGCGGCGCTAAGGTTTCTGATAAAATAGGTGTTATCGAAAGTCTTTTAGGTAAGGTTGACACTTTATTAATAGGCGGCGGCATGGCTTATACTTTTTACAAAGCCATGGGCAGAGAAATTGGTACATCCATTGTCGAGGAGGATAAAATTGAGCTTGCCGGCAAAATATTAAAAAAAGCTGAAAAAAGCGGTGTTAAGCTGTTGTTCCCTGTTGATAATGTTGTGGCAGTGGAGCTGAAAGAAGATACATATTATAAAACAGTTGATTCCGATAAGATTCCTTCTGATTATATGAGTGTGGATATAGGGGAAAAAACAATAGTCATATACAGTGAAGTAATACTTGGGGCTAAAACTGTTGTATGGAATGGTCCAATGGGCGTTTTTGAACTGAAAGCTTTTTCAAGGGGGACTTACGCTTTAGCTGAGGCTTTATCTAAGGTGCAGGGAACCACGATAATAGGCGGCGGCGATTCTGCAGCGGCTATAGAGCAACTGGGCTTTGCTGCTAAAATGACTCATATTTCAACAGGGGGAGGAGCATCCTTAGAATTTCTTGAAGGAAAAGCCTTGCCTGGAATTGCTGCTATAGACGATAAATAGCCTTTGCTATGCGGTTGACAGATAACAATACTAAATGGATAATAGAATATGGGTTGAAACCATATAAAAGAGGTGAGAATATGAGAAAGCCTATAATAGCAGGCAATTGGAAAATGTACAATACCATTGAAGAATCCATAAAAATGCTGGAGGAGCTTTTGCCCTTAATAAATGAAAAGGACAGAGAAGTAATAGTATGTCCGGGATTTATCTCTCTTCCGGAAGTATCCAAGCTTTTATCCCATACAAGCATAGCACTGGGTGCCCAAAATATGTATTTTGAAGATAAGGGTGCCTATACGGGAGAGGTATCGCCGTTGTTTTTAAAGGAAATTGGTGTAGCCTATGTTATATTAGGTCACTCCGAGAGGCGGCATGTCCTTGGTGAGAATGACGCATTGATCAATAAAAAAGTAGCCGCCGCATTAAGGAATGGCATAAATCCAATATTATGTGTGGGTGAAACCTTGGAAGAAAGAGAAAAAGGGTTTACTTTTGATATAATTAAAAGACAGCTAACCAATGGTTTGACAGGTTTAGATGATGATTTATCAGAAGAATTGGTAATAGCCTATGAGCCTGTCTGGGCGATAGGTACCGGTAAGACAGCTACAAAAGAGGATGCTAATTTGGTCATCGGTCAAATCAGGAGCTTAATGGCAGATATTTATAGTCATGATATAGCAAATAATATAAGGATTCTTTACGGCGGAAGTGTAAAGCCGGGTAACATTAAGGAATTAATGGGTATGCCGGAAATAGACGGAGCTTTAGTAGGGGGCGCAAGCTTAAAGGCTAAAGATTTTGCTGAAATAATTAATTATTAAATTAGGAAGGTGAATTTAATGTCATCTATAGTTGATGTTTTTGCCAGAGAAATACTTGACTCCAGGGGAAATCCGACAGTTGAAGTGGAAGTTGTGCTGGAAAGCGGAGATTACGGGAGGGCTGCGGTGCCGTCGGGTGCTTCCACAGGCGCCTTTGAAGCAGTTGAGCTTAGGGACGGTGATAAGTCTAGGTATTTAGGCAAAGGTGTTATGAAAGCCGTTGAAAATGTGAATGATATTATTTCCTCGGAAATAATAGGAATGGATGCATTAGACCAAGGTGAAATAGACAGAGCTCTTATCAATATTGATGGAACCCACAACAAAGCAAAATTAGGGGCAAATGCAATACTTGGAGTTTCCTTGGCAGTGGCTCATGCCGCGGCAAATGAACTGGGTATACCCCTTTATAATTACATAGGTGGTGTTAATGCAAAAACATTACCCGTACCGATGATGAATATTTTAAACGGTGGAGCACACGCTGATAATAATGTAGATATTCAGGAATTTATGATAATGCCTGTAGGTGCAGAAAGCTTTAGAGAAGCAGTTAGAATGTGTACTGAAATATTTCATAATTTAAAGACAGTACTAAAGGGACGAGGATATAGTACCTCTGTAGGCGATGAAGGCGGATTCGCCCCAAATCTTACCTCCAATGAGGAAGCGCTTCAAGTTATTGTTGAAGCTATTAATAAAACAGGCTATAAGCCAGGAGAAGATGTGTTCATAGCTTTGGATGCCGCCGCGTCGGAAATGTATAAGGAGGATGGCAATTATCACCTAGAAGGTGAAGGTGTCGTCAAAAGCTCCGGTGAAATGGTGGATTTTTATGAAGAAATGGTAAAGAGATACCCAATTATTTCAATTGAGGATGGTTTGGCAGAGGAAGATTGGGACGGATGGAAGCTCATGACAAAGAAGCTTGGGAAAAAGATTCAAATAGTGGGCGACGATTTGTTTGTAACAAATACGGAAAGATTGAAAAAAGGAATTGATATAGGTGTCGCAAATTCAATTTTGATTAAGCTCAATCAAATCGGAACCCTGACGGAGACCTTGGATGCAATTGAAATGGCAAACAGAGCAGGTTACACCGCTGTCGTATCCCATAGGTCAGGAGAAACAGAGGATGTCACTATAGCTGATTTGGTAGTATCCGTAAATGCCGGTCAGATTAAAACCGGAGCTCCGTCAAGAACAGACAGAGTAGCAAAGTATAATCAGTTGATAAGGATAGAAGAATCCTTGGGAGAATCCTCGGTGTATGCAGGTAAAAAAGCATTCTTCAATCTGTAATGTTGGATGTTGAAACCACGGTTATATTTAAACTGTAACATTAGGTTTTAGGGGATAAGTATTTATCCCCTATGTTATTGTATTATTTAGGGTATTATGATAAAATCTATTTGTTAATCCTATAAGGATGGGAGGTGCAGCAATGAGAATGTTTTTAGTGGCAGTTCAATTTTTAGTTTGTATTACTTTAATAGTAAGTGTTTTATTGCAACCGGGTAAAAGTGCCGGTCTGTCCGGCTCAATAGCAGGTGGTGCTGAGCAGCTTTTTGGAAAACAGCGCAGCAAAGGCTATGAAGCTTTATTCGCAAAATTAACAACAGGGTCAGCGATTTTATTTATGATATTATCGGTGGCTTTGGTTATGGTTAAATAGTTTTTAAAAGAATGAAATTGTAATAAACAATATATAAAATCTCAAATTAAGTACAGACAGATAAAGGGAGGTATTAGAAATGGATTTAACAATATTGGCTCCTTTGGCTGGAATATTGGCTTTAATTTTTGCCGCTGTTCTGGCTTCGGGGATTGCCAAAAAAGATCCGGGTAATGAAAGAATGAAGGAAATAATGGGTTATATTCACGAAGGCGCCATGGCTTTTCTTTATAGAGAGTATAAGGTACTGGCTATTTTTATTGTGGTATTATCTTTAGTTATAGGTTTACTTCTTAAAAGTTGGCTTACAGCACTTTGTTTTGTTATCGGTGCTTTATTCTCAATATTAGCCGGATACGTTGGTATGCAAGTAGCGACAAAGGCTAATGCGAGAACAGCCAATGCGGCGCAACACGGTCAAAACGAAGCTTTAGGAATAGCCTTTAAAGGCGGAGCAGTTATGGGTATGTGTGTTGTAGGACTGGGTCTTTTAGGCGTCGGAGCTTTGTATATACTGATTGGCAACGTTGATATAGTTACAGGTTTTGGCTTAGGCGCCAGCTCTATTGCTTTATTCGCCCGTGTCGGCGGAGGAATATATACAAAGGCAGCGGACGTCGGAGCTGACTTGGTGGGCAAGGTTGAGGCGGGGATACCTGAAGATGATCCGAGAAATCCTGCCGTAATAGCGGACAATGTTGGAGATAATGTGGGAGACGTAGCGGGAATGGGCGCAGATTTATTTGAATCCTATGTGGGTTCTATAATTTCCGCAATAACTCTTGGAGCAATTTTCTATGCCGGCAAGGCTGAAGGCGTATTATTTCCTTTGCTTCTTTCGGCAGTCGGGATAGTGGCTTCAATAATCGGAACTATGTTTGTAAGGACTGGGGAGAAAGCTAATCCTCAATCCGCATTAAAGAACGGGACCTATGCAAGCTCTGTCATAGTACTTATCGCTGCGTTTTTTATGAGCAAATCAATGTTTGGAAGCTTGGGCGCATTTGCAGCTATAGCTGCAGGCGTTGTCGCCGGTGCAATTATAGGATTTCTTACTGAAATATATACATCTGACAGTTACAAATATGTAAAGAGAATAGCCCAGCAGTCAGAGACAGGACCTGCTACCACTATTATCAGCGGCTTAGGTGTGGGAATGCTTTCTACTGTGGCACCAATACTTTTCATCTGTGCTGCGGTTATCGTTTCATATAAATACGACGGGCTTTATGGAATAGCCCTGGCGGCAGTCGGTATGCTTTCTACGGCAGGAATGACAGTTGCAGTTGACGCTTATGGACCTATTGCAGATAATGCCGGTGGCATTGCGGAAATGGCTGAGTTACCTCCTTCTGTTAGAAAGATTACAGATGCCCTTGATTCCGTTGGGAATACGACGGCTGCAATAGGAAAAGGATTTGCAATAGGCTCTGCAGCTTTAACTGCTTTGGCACTGTTTGCTTCCTATTCACAAGCAGTCAATTTAGATAAAATAGATTTATTGGATCCCTATGTAATAGTCGGATTATTTATCGGTGGTATGCTTCCTTTCTTATTTGGAGCTTTAACAATGGAAGCTGTAGGTAAGGCTGCCTTTTCCATGATTGAAGAGGTAAGAAGACAATTCAAAACGATACCGGGAATAATGGAAGGCACAGGAAAGCCTGACTATGCAACATGTGTTGATATTTCAACTGCAGCGGCATTAAAAGAAATGATAATACCCGGTCTAATGGCGGTAATAGCTCCTATTGCTGTAGGAATAGGTCTTGGTAAAGCAGCGCTGGGCGGCTTATTGGCAGGCTCACTGCTTTCCGGAGTATTGCTTGCTATCATGATGTCTAATGCCGGCGGAGCCTGGGATAATGCAAAGAAATATATAGAGTCAGGATCGCACGGAGGCAAAGGCAGTGAAGCACATAAAGCGGCTGTAGTAGGAGATACGGTAGGCGACCCATTTAAAGATACCTCGGGTCCGTCAATGAATATCCTTATCAAGCTTATGACAATAGTTGCTTTGGTTTTCGCACCGTTATTTTTATAATCTATATATAAATTTTGGACAAAGCACAGAGATGCCGTGAGGCATCTCTGTATTTATGAATGGAAGTAAAACTATTTTGTAAAGAGGTCGGATAAAAATGAAGCCTATAATAATATATGCATTAGCGCTTAATATTCTCGGGTTTTTTACCACTGGCACAGATAAGCTAAAAGCAAAGCATAATTGGTGGAGAACAAAAGAATCAACTATCTTTGTTATTTCTCTGCTGGGTGGTGCATTTGGTACGCTAATAGGAATGAAAGCTTTCCGTCATAAGACAAGAAAGCTTCAATTTGCAATAGGCATACCTATTATTTGCATATTAAATTTAATATTGTACTACTATATACATACTAAGGTTTTTTAAAAGCACAGGGGATTGTTATGCATTTGCCGCAAACATCGCATTCATCAAGGTCTGAATAATAATCGTTTACATCCTTGAGCCAGTCATAGCATTTATACCTGTCAAAGCCTTCTAATGTCAAAGCCCCTGTAGGACATGCTTCAACACATATCTTACAGCTTCCTTTTATTTTATAAAGACAATATTCCTCCGTAATTGGGTTATCATATTGTACCGGCTTATTGATGACAAAGCTACCGTATCTCCCGGCACATCCGGATTTTGTTATCAGCATATTATTTATTCCGAAATTACCTAAACTGCAGATTCTTGCTACATGTCTTTGAGACCATCTGTGCATCAATATTTCCTTATCAAAAGGCTCCCTTGCGGGATTGTTGCTGCAATTAATTCCGCGACCTTTTAGAAAACCTTTCATATGAACAATTATCTCGTCAATAAATTTATTTGTTTCAACACAAGCTATAGCCCATTCCTTTGCTATATAATGATGTTCCTTATTAATCTTGACCAGATCCTCCGTAAAAGGGAGAAAAAAAGATACGACGGATACCGCGTCGGGTAACAAGTCTGTAGGCATATAGTGATTAGGAGCAGCAATATCTTTTAGTTCTTCAAATAAAGGATTTTTAGCATCTGCAAAACCAATAAGAGGCTTTCTATATTCTATTTTCTTTTTACTTTCTGTAACAAAATCATTAATTTCTTTTATAATCAATTCCTTTAAGCCCATAATGAACCCCCTCCTTTATTTTAATTTATCATAAAAATAAGAACTAGGCAAAAGCATTGGGGACGGTTCTTTTTGCTTTTTGTTTTAGCTGTCAGATGTTAGAGGTTGGTAGGGAACGCATTAATGCGTTCCGCATTACATAAGTAAGGGTCGACGACTCTGTCGACCCGCGACAAAATAACCCTCCTAAATATAACAAAAAACTTTTTTTCAAAAAACGGTCAAGATTTCTTGACCTTTCACACAAATAAAAAATTTTCTGATATCTTAATTATATTGGATAATAAAAGCAATTTATAAATGAAATTATGAGAAAGAGGTGGTTATATGGTGCAGATAACCCGGGTAGATATCTTAGACGGTCAAACTCTTGATATAGAATTAAGCAACGGTCATCTGATACTTTTTGATACCCGGCATCTGCCACAAGGAAATCATAGCTACGATAGTCTGAGGGATATGGAGCTATTGCCCCGTCCCGGCACAGACGGTAAAAGCATATTTTGGCGGGACGGCCCCGAAATTGCTTTGGAGGAAATATTTAATTGGCTGTCAATATAAGATTAATTAGAAATAAGGGGGTAAAAGAAAGAATGAAAAAAGTAAAAAGGCCATTGAGCATATTGCTCATAATGACCATGATAATGACTATGCTGCCAACTATGGCTTTTGCCGATGTGGATGGTAAATTTACCGTTGACAATTTCAAGTATGAAGTGCTTACTGAGGATGTGGGAGCAGGTACCGGCACCGTGGCCTTGGTGGGATATGCAAGCGATCCTTCCGGTAACTTAACAGTTGCAGAAGAAGTATACAGTGATGATACGGGTATCAGTTATACCGTAATAGAGATCGGTGAAGAGGCATTTAAAGATTATGAGGATATAACAGGGGTTGAAATACCAGATTCAGTAAATAACATTGGGAAAAAAGCTTTTTCCAATTGTGGTAACCTAAATAGCGCCACATTTTTAGGAGATGTACCCGAAACAATTTCTGCTGATATATTCCAAAGTTGCACTAGCCTCACCCACATCTATGTCCCAGAGGGGCAGGTAGAGGAATATAAGAACAAGCTGGCAGATAACCAAGACATTATTCAACCCATAGGTACCTACGATTATGAGATAGATTTAGGGAAGATTAATAAAAACGCCAATGGGGTAGATGACGGATATACAGTTGGCAATTATGGTGAAGGGCCCCTGATTTATTTAAAACAAGCAAACAAGACCTACCGTGTTACCGGGGAGACTGATTATTATGGGCTCATTATAGATGGAGAGGGTATTTCCTTAACATTGGACGGAGTAAACATAGACATGGATGATTGGAATAATGCTCTTAATTTATCTACGGATCTTACTTTAAACCTTGAAGGTAAAAACGTATTAAGCGGTACTGGTTCGGCTATAGGTATTTATACTGGAGAGTGGGACCTTACCATTCAGGGAACAGGCTCATTGGAAACTGACTCTGCATTACTAATATCCGAAATTAAGGATTTTACACTAAAAAGCGGTAGGATCCATGGCAGATTGGTCGCCGATAATATCAGGATTGAGGGGGGCACGGTCAATGCTGTGGCAACAGATTGGAATTCTTCTGCTATTGGAGCAGAATCCTCCGTTACCATAAGCGGAGGGACTTTGGATATTCAATCTGAATCAGGTTATGGGATTTATGCATATTACAACTCAGGCACCATCACCATAACAGGGGGCAGCCTCAATGTTTCCGGTGGGGAAGGATTTGGGCCAACCAACATTGCACCTACTGACGGCTACAGTACGGTATATAAAACAAAGCTGGGGGGGCTTCCTGCCAATACCCTAATTACGGATTTGACTGCACCTGATGGCTATGGTTATACCGATATGTACACCGATGACGGTGGCTGGCTCTACTTGTGGCTTCCTGAAGGCGAACAGACTGTCGCCTTTAATGCGGGGACCACTGTGGTGGATAAAACTTTTACCATAGCCGCCAATAACGACAATATATTTGCGGCAGTGGATATGAATATAGATGTAGATAGCGGAGCTGATTTAAAGGTAGCTTTGGAGAGCCTTCTCCCATCCAATATAAATGTAACAGGTGATTTTGACTGTAGTTTACAAATCAAACTGGGTGGAAACCATACTTTGACCATCCCCGCAGGGAAAACCGTTGCCATTACAGATAATGGTTTCATAGACTTACGGTCTAATACCTTGAATATAAAGGGCGGAGGGGAGTTAGTCCTGCAGAGTGGGTACTCTTATAATTTCTATGGAGATGAAGGAAAGCTGGACTTGGAGGATATAACAGTGACTAGCAGGGCCCGCGGTACGGGGGCGATAAAAGTCAAAACTGTAGTCGTTGGTGATGGGGCGACCATAGTCTCTGATGGCGAGTCCGCCCATTATCTGCTCCGTATCGAAGAAGGCCATACCTGTACAGTTAAATTAGGGGGAACTATCGATACAGGCAGTTTTTCGGATTATGGAATATCAATCGCAGACGGTGTTTTGCATATCGATGAGGGTACTGTGAAACTAAGTCAGGGTGGAGGAGCAAATAATGCTATATTTATGGGGAGCGGGACTTTGAAAAAAACTTCGGATTCTATTGATGCCGATGGGGATGCTGTGATCAACTTACCAAACCAGGGCATCTCAATCCAGGGATTTGCCAACAGCTTCAAGGATCGGGGTGTTGAATTTACCGCCGAAGAAGCTATAGTAGGGGAGCGTGATGGATTGCCATCAGCCGATGGTTTGACAGCCGGATCCTACCACTGGGATGGCAGTTTCTTTTCAAAGGAAGCCATTGCAATTACAGCACAGCCACAGAGTATGGAGTTTCACCAAGGTGAGATTACAGGTTCCTTGACCGTTTCTGCTGAAGCAAGCAACGACAATCCTATCGGCTATCAATGGTGCACTATCGATGGATATGGAAGTTATGATGGCATAGATGGTGCTAATAGTGATACTTTCCCTATTCCCACTGATTTGACTCCCGGGACTTATTATTATGTCTGCTGGCTCAATGCGGATAAATGCGACAGTGTCTCAAGTAATATAGCCACCGTTACTATAATAGGTGAATTGCCGGCTGTGCCCTATACTTTGACCATAGATGGCAGCTATGCTCCTACACCGGGAGGAGGCATATACATGGAGGGAGATACAGTCTGCATAAAGGCGGGAAGCCGCAGTGGCTACAGCTTTGCCGGTTGGACTTCATCCGATAACATAAGCTTTGCGGATAAAAACTCCACCACCACAACATTTATAATGCCGGGAAAATTCATAAGGGTAACTGCCAACTGGAGTGCCGAAAAAGAAAAGGACAAGGATAAAGACAAAAAGGATAAAGGGAAAGGCACAACCACGCCTGCACCATTAACACCAACAACACCGACAGCCCCGGCTAAGACCACCATTACAACAGCTGCCGCAGTGGTCAGTTCCGGTGGCATAGCAAAAGCAGAAGTCACAGCAGAGCAGATGACGGACACCATTGCAAAAGCAAAAGAAACATCTGCAAACACCGGTGAAAAGCCTAATATTGAAATAAAGCTACAAGGCACAGCAGAAGCTAAAACAGTCGAAGCAAAGCTACCGGCAAAAGCAATAAAAGAAATGGCATCGGGAGATATAGGAACAACCACCATAGCCAGCGATATAGGCTCAATAACCTTTGACGAAAAGGCACTAAAGGCAATATCCAACGAAGCCGAAGAAGAAGTGTCAATCTCCATAGCAAAAGCAGACACCACAGCATTGCCTAAAGAAGTAAAAAATAAGATAGGGGATCGCCCTGTATATGACTTTTCCGTAAAAAGCGGAGGCAAGACTATATCGAAATTCGGCAGCGAAGTAAAAATAACCATACCCTATACACCAGCAAAGGACGAGGATATAAACGCCATAGTCGTATACTATGTAAATGACAATGGTGAACTGGAAACAATAACAAATTGCAGATACGATGCATCAACAGGGAATATTATATTTGAAACAAATCATTTCTCCTACTATGCAATAGGATATAACAAAATAGAGTATAAGGACGTAGCGGACAACGCATGGTATTCAGCACCGGTTAGCTTCATATCCTCAAGAGGCATAACCTCCGGAACATCAGAAAATACATTTGGTCCGAATAACACCTTAACAAGAGGACAATTTATCACATTACTACTTAAAGCATATAACATAGCACCGAAGGATAAAAAAGCAGATAACTTCCATGATGCAGGTGATACCTACTATACAGGATACCTGGCGGCAGCAAAAGAGATGGGAGTTACAAAAGGTAAAGGAAATAATAAATTTGCTCCCAATGAAGCGATAACAAGACAAGAAATGTTTACTTTACTATACAATGTATTGGAAAAGGTAAACAAGCTTCCAAAAGGAAGCTCAGGGCAAACCACAGTGAATTATATAGATAAAGATAAGATAGCGGATTATGCTATTAAACCAATGGAATACCTGATAAAAGCAGGAGCAATAAAAGGAGATAACGGTAAGCTCAACCCGACTACGACAACAACCCGAGCTCAGCTGGCACAGGTATTATATAACCTGATGAAATAAAAAAATAAACATTGATTGAAAAGGAAGGGCTCTGCCCTTCCTTTTCAAAAAGCATTGGGGACGGTTCTTTTTGCTTTTTTATTTTAGCTGTTAGATGTTGGAGGTCAGGTATTTAGATTAGGATTATGTAAAAACGGCAAGGATAATTATACTAATAAATAAAAATGTAAGCATAATAGCATTATAAATGTTAAAATAGCAATGTAATAATAAAGCAGGAGGAAATCATGGAATTAAAAAATAAAATACTTGACTATATGAGGGAGGAAGCTTATAATCCCCTTTTATTTGAGGAATTGGCTTTGGATATAGGCATAGAAGAAGTAGAGTACAGTGCTTTAAAAGAAGAGCTTTTGATTATGGAGGAAGAAGGCTTAATTGTAAAAACAAGAAGGAAAAGATACGGCGTGCCCGAGAGGATGAATCTTATTGTAGGCAAGCTGCAAGGCAGCCAGAAAGGCTTTGGCTTCCTTATCCCGGATAATAATGATATCAAGGATATTTATATCCCTGTTGAAAATTTAAACGGTGCAATGCATAATGATAGAGTTATCGCACGAATAACCAAAGGCGCAATTGGGTCAAGCAAAAATGAAGGGGAAATAATAAGAATATTAAAAAGAGCCAATGAAAAAATCGTGGGAACCTTTGAAACAAATAAAAGGTTCGGATTTGTCGTGGCTGATGATAGGAGAATCTATCAGGATGTTTTCGTTGCTAAGGAGGATTTTGGCAAAGCCAAGGATGGCTACAAGGTAGTGGTGGACATAACCAGATGGCCGGAGGGAAGAAGAAACCCTGAAGGCAGAATAATAGAAATACTGGGTAAAAAGGATGATTCCGAAGCTGATATGCTATCTATTATCAGGAGACACAATCTTCCCGAAAGCTTCCCCGGGAGTGTGGAAAACCAGCTTATTAAAATACCTGATGAAGTGAGAATAGAAGAAAAGACGAAGAGAAAGGATTTGAGAAATGAGCTGATAATAACAATTGACGGGGAAAGTGCAAAGGATTTGGATGATGGAGTATCTTTAGAAATTCTTGATAATGGGAATTACTTTTTAGGGGTACATATTGCAGATGTCAGTCAATATGTGTATGAAGGCAGTCCTTTAGACAACGAAGCCTATCAAAGAGGAACAAGCGTATATATGCTTGACAGAGTGATACCAATGCTCCCGCCAAAGCTCTCCAACGGCATATGCAGCTTAAACCCCGGAGAAGACAGACTTACCTTGAGCTGCAGTATGGAGATAGATGGCAAAGGCAAAACAGTAAAATATGATATCTATGAAAGTATTATAAACTCAAAGGAAAGAATGACATATCAAAATGTTAATAAAATCCTTGAAGATGAGGATGAAAGCTTAATAAAAGAATATGAGCATTTGATTGATACTTTTAAGAATATGGCTGAGCTGAAGGATATTTTAAGAAAGAAAAGAAAAAACAGAGGAAGCCTGGATTTTGAGTTTGACGAGGCTGAAATAGTGTTGGATGATAAAGGAAAGCCCATAGATATCAAACCCTATAAAAGAGGTATATCAGAAGAGATGATTGAAGAGTTTATGATAGCGTGTAATGAAACTATTGCTGAACATTTCCATTGGAAAGAGACACCTTTTTTATATAGAGTACACGAAGATCCAGACCCGGAGAAAATCAAAGCCTTTGAATTGCTAATTCATAATTTTGGATATAGAATTAAAGGGGCAGAGGATATTCATCCTAAAGCACTGCAGCATATCATTGAGCAAGCCTCTGGAAAAAAAGAAGAAAGATTGATAAATACTTTGCTTTTAAGATCCCTTAAAAAAGCCCATTATCATAATGAAAGCCTTGGGCATTTTGGGCTTGCATCAAAGTATTACTGTCATTTCACCGCGCCCATAAGGAGATATCCGGATTTGATGATTCATAGAATAATAAAGGAGGATATACATGGTAAGCTTGATGGTGAAAGGCTAAAGCAATTAAGAGAGAGGATGCCTGAGATTGCAGAGCAATCCTCAATAAGGGAAAGAGCGGCAGATGAAGCAGAAAGAGAAACAGAGGATCTCAAAAAGGCTGAATTCATGAAGGAGAGAATCGGGGAAGAATATGAAGGAATAATCTCCGGTGTGACGGCTTTTGGCATGTATGTTCAATTGGATAATACAGTTGAAGGATTGGTGCATGTAAGTAATATGGTGGATGATTACTATATTTTTGATGAAAATAATTATTTTTTAATTGGTGAAAGAAGAAGGAAAATTTATAGAATCGGAGATACTGTCAATATAACAGTATTGTCTGTAGATATATCAAATCGTACTATCGATTTTGCTTTATCTAAGGATATAAAATCTAAAGGAATAGATTAGAATATCAAGCATCAATAATCTAAAAAAGCATGTATTAGCCGATAATAAACAAAACAAAGAAAGGATGGGCAGGTAAAGTATTACATTGTTATTACAATTGTTATATGCTATACTGTGCAGGTTGACAATCAAC
>CAYPBK010000015.1:0-46350 GCA_964408955.1 uncultured Clostridiaceae bacterium | reverse complement strand
CCGGTATAACAGTGCCGCCACACGGCTTATGCCTGGAGAAGGTTTTTTATTAAAATGTTTGCCTTATTGTTGACACGCCAGGCACTATGTATTAGAATGTTATTGTTGCATATAAGGATCCACTGCCCCGGATCGCAAGTATATGAACATTGAAATAGAAAATTGAAGAAAGAAAAGCTTTTAGCATTATATACAGACGTTTTATATGTGGGGATAAAACAAGTGTGTAGTGGTTTATTAGTATTCTTTTTTATACGATTAAACATACTATTACAAGGAGGGGAATTCATGAAATCTTTTATGGCAAAGACTGAAGAAGTCAATAGGAAATGGTATGTAATAGATGCCGAAGGTAAGGTTCTGGGTAGAATGGCCAGTGAAATTGCAAAGATTTTAAGAGGTAAAAATAAACCTATATATACACCTCATGTAGATACAGGAGATTATGTAATTGTCGTTAATGCAGAAAAGCTTGTATTAACGGGAAATAAATTAGAGCAGAAATTATACAGAACACATTCCCATCATCCCGGCGGATTAAAAGAGGTGCCTTATAAAAAAATAATGGCAGAGAAACCTGAATTGGCAGTATATGAAGCGGTTAAAGGGATGCTTCCTCATAACTCTTTGGGCAGAAAAATGCTCAAGAAATTAAAAGTATATAAAGGCTCGGAGCATGAGCATCAGGCACAAAAGCCTGAAGCACTTGAGCTTAATATATAAGAAGGGAAGGAGGAAGTAATTATGGCAAAAGTTCAGTATTATGGAACCGGTAGGAGAAAGGATTCAGTAGCAAGAGTCAGATTATTACCGGGAGATGGTAAAATAACTATTAACAGTAGAGATATAGATAACTACTTTGGAATGGAAACATTAAAATTAATAGTAAGACAGCCATTAGTGCTTACGAATACAATACAAAGATTTGATATTGTAGCAAAGGTTAACGGCGGCGGATATACAGGTCAGGCAGGTGCAATAAGACATGGGATATCAAGGGCATTGTTGGAGGCTGATAAAGAGCTGAGACCTGCACTAAAGAAAGCCGGCTTCTTAACCAGAGATTCCAGGATGAAGGAAAGAAAAAAATACGGATTGAAAAAGGCGAGGAAAGCATCGCAATTTAGTAAAAGATAAAGTTTTCTACCAGAAAAGCATATTTATAATTGCAAAGGTTGCTTAGAAGTTTATAAGACCGTCGGGGTTAGTTGTACCTTGACGGTCTTTATGTCATTAGCGATATAAAAATAGAACATTATATGTCGCAATTTATGAAAAACTACTTAATTTATATGCTTAGCTATTTTATCCCTGTATAAACGTCTGAAGGATATATATACCCCTTCTTTTCCTGTCTTAAGGCTCTAACAAGGATAATTTCACCGGCAATACTTATAGCTATTTCCGCCGGAGTTTCACCTCTGATAGGGAGTCCTATGGGGGAAAAAATACGTTTAATAGCCTCCTCAGGTATTCCTGATTCCATCAGCCTAGATTTTGTTTCTGCTATTTTATTCCTGCTTCCTATTACACCTACATATCCTGCATCAGTCTTTAGCACCTGTTTTTGTACAGTGAGGTCATAGTTATGCCCCCTAGTGACTGTAATAATATAATCATTTTCATTAATATCAATATCCTGAAGTATGTTTTCAAAGTCTATTATGGATATCTTTTCTGCCGTGGGGAAAAGCCTTTTGTTTGCAAATTCCTTGCGATCGTCTAGGACAACACATCGAAAACCAACATGAGATAAAACAGGAACAAGCTCTTGGGCAACATGACCTCCGCCAAAAACAATTACTTTGCCTGAACGTACAAGTGGTTCACTGTAATATTTTTTATTATCTACATTTACTTGTATGCTGCGATTTTTTAATAAAGGTTCTATTTCATTATCAGTCAAATCCAATCCGATAAGTGATTTACTTTTGCTATAGACACCCATATTCCAAGCTGTCTCATCTGAAATGTCTATAATAAGCCAGGAATCTTCGTCCTTATCAAGCATTTCCAAAATACAATCAACAACATAAGAAGCTTTTTTATCATCAGCGGAGATATATTGAAAATAAACAATGGCATCACCGCCGCAGATCATGCCTAAGTCTTCAATATCCTGATGCTTCAATCGAAAACCTTTTATATAGGAATGCTGGGTATTTAATATTTCCATTGCGAGCTGTTCAGATTTGTATTCAATTGTCCCACCTCCTATAGTACCGTATAAACGTCCTGCTCCGGTGATAAGCATACGTGCACCGGTGCCTCTGGGAGTGGAACCTGAGCTAGCAATGATAGTTGCCAGGACAGCATCTCTACCTTCCAGCATATTTTGCTTTAGTAAGTTAAAAAGTTCTTTCATTTTACAAGCCTCCAATGTCTTTTATTGTTTGTTTAGCGTTTTTAACTTTGGAACTCAATAATTGTATTAAATATATTAAACAATACTGTAAATGCGGCTATGTTTAAATTATTACATTTATTTTCTTTATATATTTAATATAACATATTTTTTTTGATTTAATAATGAAGACGGGGGATAAAATTGTTTTATAAACCTTATTCCCCGTTTCATTATCTTTTTAATTTTTTACAGTTATATACTGTTTAGTATCATAGACAAAAAAATGTAAAATGCTCTAATTGTTATTCTTTATAAGAGCAGCAGTAGTCCGCTACAGCTTCGATGATTAGTTTAAAGCTTGAATTAGCCGGCACTATAAAGCTTTGACCTTCTTTATAAAGAGTATATTCCTTTTCACCGGGAAGCATTATTTTCATTTCTCCGCCTAATACTTCCATTAGTTCCTCAGCTCCGGTATTGAATTCATATTCGCCAGGCAAGAAAATCCCTAATGTTTTTCTTTCTCCGCTCTCAGTGAATACTGTTCTGCTGGTAACCTTGCCGTCAAAATAAATATTTGCCTTCTTAACTATTCTTGCATTTTTAAATTCCATTCTTCTCTCTCCCTTATATATATTTATTTATCCTCTAATTCTCTTTCGACCTCCGACATTCGTCCTTTAGCCAAATCCTCGGGAATGAATACCTGTTCACACCCGGGGCATTTTAGAATATCATGAAAAAAACTATGATCTAAATATTCAAAATATGTTTTTTGAAGCTCTAGCTCTAAATTACATTTATAACAGAGAAGCTTTTTATTTTTATCCATGCTATAATTCCCCCTCAATATTCATGCGATGGCTATAGGCATTTACCAATTCAAAGTGGTCTTCTTTATCACGGTATTCTATCCAATAGGTCATTCTGCCGATTAATTTGTGACCTACATAGGTATTTGAATCCGTATTAACGATTTTGTTACCACTTGTTTCGCAATGCTCTACCACTTTTTGAATATCTGCCTCTAATATCATTTCGTTATTCAGTTTTATTTTGAGCTCCGGGGGAATATCTAGTTTAATTTTATTTTCCATTTGCTTTTTCTCCGTCTCTTCATTCCAATAATCCTTGAGAAGCATATCTTTGAGTGCAATCCTATTATCTCTGCGCTTTGTTATGGTAGGTGGATCACGATGGATGTCATTTAAATCAAACAACACATCTAATATATGGTAACATGGCTTTCCTGCTTTGGCAAAAATGTCTCTGCAATTAGCGCAGTAAGCGATATAAGGCTTATCGTTTTGGGCAATCCTTACCTTCACTACCTCGTTGGAGTATGAAGGGTTCGCTATGGAAACTTGACCGCCCCAGCTGCAACACCGAGCGTATTTTCCTTCATAATATAGAGGTTGTAGTTGAAATCCTGCTTTTTCCGCTAACTTACGTATTTCATTTTGCAAATCCGGTTCATGTCTGCTGGCGCAGGGGTCAAAAACAGAAACCGTTTCGCCCTTGCCATCTTTCATTGGGTTTATATTCATTTGTGATAATAGCTCATATAAAAACACAAATTCGATTTCCGGCAGATACTTTTCAAACATTTGTGCACAAGTAGCACAAGCCATTACTAATTTCGGCTTTCCTAGGGAAATCCAATGCACCTTTAATTTTTCTATAACTTCCTGGTGGGCAGGACCTTCTCCGGCCCATTCCGCCGGAGCACCACAACAGCCAAGCATCAGTGCAGTGTCAGGATACTTCTCTAATAAAGCTTTATAGCTTTCCGTAACATATCTTGGGTCTGAAGCACCCAGTTGACAACCAGGGAAAAATGCGTAATTACTTTTAGTATAGCCCTTTGGCACTTTGAATATAGCAGCGGCTTCACTGTTTGTAAACTCCATATCTCTAAGCCAATAGTCATGAAACACCCAAGGCATTGACCCTTTCTCACGCATAGCACGGTGGCTTTGCAGTAACATTTCTCCCGTATCAATACCTTGTGGACAAACCTCCTTGCATAGACCGCAATGGTTGCATGTAGAAATAAGTCGCGTTGCTATAGTGCCGTCACCGTCTAAAGTCCCGGGTCTTACTGTAATCTGAACTTCTTCGCCGATTCTCTTTGGAAACTTGCCATAATAACGCATTAAATCACAATGCCTGTTACAAGCATCACAGGCGCACAAAAGGCAACGTTCGGCCTCTTTTTTAGCTTCATCTTCAGTAAAAAGCTGACCTTCAATAGGTAGTATTTGTTTTGAAGGAATAATAAAATCAGGATTTATTTGAATTTTAGTACCACTATCATCCCAAGGCTGATCCATTCTGTCAACCTTTATATATCGTTCTAAAGCATTAACTACACTTAATCCGTCAGCTAAAGCCTCAATAACATTCCTTCCGCATAACTCACCACCTAAAAACACACCCGGCTTAGTGCTGGCAAAGGCACCATTAGGGCTTTTTTCCAAACCAAAATCAGAACCCTTTGAACCCGTTGCCACATATATAGAATCATAATTAAGAGTGTCCAGGTCGCTTATTTCTGTATTGAGATGCAAAGTATATTTCTCATATTTAAACTGTCGTTCAAATTCAGCCAAAAATATATCCGGTGATAAAAGATCCCATAGGTGGCCGCCAATTCTATCAGACTTCTCAAAAACTGTAACATCATATTTTTTCGATGCCATACGCAAAGCGCATCCTAAACCGCTTATGCCTGCACCGATTATTGCTATGCTTTTGTTTTTAGGTGGTATATTGTAACTATATGGCTCTAAATTCTTGGCAAATTTTGTTGTAGATTGTTCCAAAAGCTTTAAAGCGATTGCTTGATCCTTAGATTTTCTGGGACAATTATTTTGACAGGGTTCATGGCATAATTCAGAGACAATAGCCGGAAAAGCAACAGCATTTAAGTAAGTTCTGTAGGCGGCATTAAATGCTCCCCGGCGTAATTTAAGAATAAAATCCCTTACATTTAGTTTAAAGGGACAATCAGCAGTACAAAAAGCCGGTTCTTCCTGTAAACAAGTTTTTATATCTTCTGCAAATTTTTTTGCGATTCTCTCCATAATAAACCTCATCTTCGGCTATCTCATATTTGTTTTATAGTTCTTTGACCGTGTCTAATTTATTATATATTATCAATTAGGACACGGTCAAAGATTTTTACTTAGTATTTATTAGAAGAATCTTTCGCTGCCTGCATCTCCCAAGGGTATGAAGAAGTCTTCTCCTCCAAATTTAACCGGGTTGGCTTTGATTTCTTCAAGCTCCTCATAGAGGTCGGCACCAAGGAAGTATTTTTGAGGTGGTTCTATTTTGCCGCCGGCAGCTAGTATATCAAGTCCTGCTTTTACCTTATCAGGTGTGGCAGGCATTTCATATACACGTACTCCGCAGGCATTGTTAATAGCGTTTAATACTGCAACGTGACCACCGGATTGGAAAGCTTCAGAGGCTCCTGAGGAACCAAAAGGTCCTACTTCATCAGGGCGCTCGTAATGTATAACATTTATCTCGTCCGGTACATCATTGGCATAGGATATACCGGCTCCAATCATGCCCTTATGCTTTTTCACATCATGATAGTTTTCTCTAAGAGCAAAGCCGATGCTGTGGGCTATACCGCTGTATGCCTGCCCGTTTACCGCTTGAATATTGCCAACTTTACCAACATCATCTACACAGGTAAAGCGGATAACTTCTGTTTTACCTGTAGCAGTATCTACTTCAACCTCAGCAAGGTTTAAGCAATAGGTGAATGCAGGAGTGGGATCTCCTACACCTGTGTTAGGGTCAAGTCTGGTAAGTCCCGGTACTGTCGTTGTAGTATAGGTACCGAAGTATTTAGTATCAATGCCTTCTTTAATCATTTCATCATAGGTTCTGTAAGTACCATCAGCTTTACGCATTGCATTCAGGAGCTTTTCTGCTGCATTTATTGTAGCTCTGCCACTCATAAAGTGCGTACGGCTGGCACCGGACATTCCACTATCCGGACAGATCTTAGTATCGTTTTGAACAAGCCTTACTTGATCAGGCGTTATTCCTAATGGTTTAAGTGCTTCTAAAGTCAGCATTAATGAGCCAACATCGCCGCCTTGTCCCATTTGCTGATAAGTGTCATATTTAATAATCATATTGTCCGGTCCAAGTTCAAGAGCGACAGATGAGCTGTCTAAACCGCCTTCAGTAACATTAAAGCCACCCCAGGACAGTCCAACACCACGGCGTTTTTCTGGAGTATCGGCAGCTTTAGCTTCTTTAACAGCCTTTTCATATATAGGTCTCATTATTTTCATCATTTCTTCCATAGGATATTGACGGAAGGGATAGCTATTAATATTTGTATCGCCTTCACGGGCAATATTAATCCAACGGAATTCAAAGGGATCAATACCGGCTTTTTCTGCCAGCATATCCATAAGAGCCTCAGATAAAGTATAAGCTTGTGGTGAACCGTAGCTGCGATAAGCAGTACCAAAATTATGGTTTGTATTAGCGGCTCTTACAATACCGGCTATATGGGGAACCTTATAGGGAAAGAAAGCGAAACGAACGAGCTTTGTCATCTTATCGTCTGCTCCCCAGGAGTAAGCTCCATGATCCATACCAAATTCAAATTCAGCAGCTACAAGCTTACCGTTTTCATCACAGGATACGCGACCGTTTGAATGGCTGGGGCTGCGTTTTCCTGAAAAATGCTGATGCTCTTCATAGCTTAGGGATAGGGCAACAGGTCTCTTCGTTACGACTGCAGCAGCACCGGCGAGACAAAGATCTCCTGCATTGGTTGACCAACCAAAGCTAGCGCCGGTAGAGTTCATTATTATACGCATTTTATCCTTGGGAACGCCTAGGGAATCTCCTATACGTCCTTTAGAGGAATAAACACCTTGTGATTTACATTGGAAAGTCAAGAAATCATCTTCGTCAAAATAGGCTTGTACTGTAGTACCTTCTACAGATAAGTGAGGCTGACGAGTGGAATGGAAACTACCGGATGCGCAATATGGTGAATCATCAATCAAATCCTTTACCTTTGTAGGCTCTTCCAATCCAGCGCCTTTTAAAACAGGTTGTTTAGAAAAAATGTTAGGTGTATCTTCGTGAACACGAATGGCATCAGGCATAACTGCATCTAAAAAGCTCAAGTATTCCGGAAGCTTTTCGATTTCTACTTTAACCTTAGCTGCTGCCGCACGTGCGTTATTTTTAGTATCTGCGGCAACAAGGGCAACAACGTCACCATAACGGAAAATTTTATCCTCGGATAATACTCTTCTGCTTGGAACCATAACCGTTGTTCTCTCGTGGAACTGACCTTCTGCCATTACATTGGACCCTCCGGCTTCTTTCAATTCCTTATGAGTAATTATTTTAACTACTCCGGGCATCTTTTCCGCCTCAGAGGTATCAATTTTTAAGATTTTTGCGTGGTGAGCAACCTTAGGTTGAACTACAGCTACATGAAGGGTTTCTTTCGGCATCTTAAGAGCTTGGTCTTCGCCATAATCGGCAAGTCCGCAGACTTTGGCAATGGCAGTCGGACGTACTAAAGGCTTGCCGTAGTATTCTTTATCCTCGGGAAGCTTAAATGTAATATCATCTATTGTAGCTTCGCCTCGGACAACTCTTGCTGCTTCCATAACAGCGTCCACTATCTGCTTATATCCAGTGCAACGGCAAACGTTGCGGTGTTTAGTGAACCAATCCCTCACCTCGTGGCGTGTGGGGTTATTGTTTTCCATAAGTAGAGCATAAGCTGAAATAATAAAGCCCGGTGTACAAAAACCGCATTGGACAGCACCACAATTCATAAATGCTACCTGCAAAGGATGTAGATTGTTCGGTGTACCAATGCCTTCTAATGTAATTATTTTGCTATACTCTTCGATTGTTTTCATCTTTTTTGTACAAGAGCGAACAACCTTCCCGTCGATAATAACGGAACATGAACCGCATTCGCCGGTGCCGCAGCCTATTTTGACACTGGTCAATCCTAAGCGACGTAAGGTCTCCGCTAAAGAATCCTGCTCAGGATCACAGGCAAACATGCGATTTACACCATTGATGTTAAGCCACATTTTTCTGAGTTTCATTTTTATACCTCCATTTAGTTATTATGAACCCCCTATTTTTTAAAAAATAGGATGGTATTCATCTTTCTAGCTATTTACGTCAAAAATTCATGTGAGTAATTTTGCTTGATTGTTTTATTGCAGCGTGACAATTAAATATAGTATAAAAAGGCTTAGAGAAGACTCGTCTTGCTTACATTAGTAAGCATCCAGTTTATCTCTTACCTCATTGTAACTTTGTTATATTAATATCATGGTTATATTTTAGTATATATTAACACGCTAGTCAATATTTGATAACCTAAGGATAGTGTCAATTATTTGCTTTGAAGCTCCGCAATCCTATCAAATATAATAAGATTTACTGAAATTGTAGTTATGTCTGAATTGTAGTACTGAACTCTAATCAAAACCGCACATGGCCAATTATATCATAAATTTTTTTCAAAATTCATGATAAAATATCCTCGCGAGCAAGGACATTTTAGCCTCCGGCGGAATATATGCCGTGCGATATTTTTGACTACGTCAAAACCGCACATGGCCAATTATATCATGAAATTTTTTCAAAATTCATGATATAATATATTGGAAAGGAGGATAAAAATGATAATAGAAAAAATTTTAGGGGCAGCCGAAAGCTACCTGTCTGAAAGAACTATAAAGGATGCAGTGATAGGTATATCTTTAATGGCTATAGAATTAGATAATGGTGTTATAGGTGTTTCCTATGTGTTGAGAGAAGGTCTTCCTGCAGGTTGTTCCGCTTTTCCCTATGCACAAGAGCTTATAGGAAGCGGCGCAAAGGAAGTTATGGAATGGGTGTCGAAGGGGAAAGATGATTTACAACGAGGTATAGGAATGGCAGTTTTAACTGCCGGGTCTTGCACACAAGAGCTTACAGATGATAAAAGAACAGGTCCGCCTTTTGGTGTTGAAGTGAAGCCAACGGATAGAATTGGTATGATCGGAAACATTGCTCCTGTAGTAAAGATGCTAAAAGGGAAAGTTAAAGAAATAATAGTTTTTGATATGGGCAGAGAGGAACGAGGGAGTAGCGGCGAACTATCTCCAATGGATAAACAGCTAGAGCTATTACCTACTTGTGATATAGTGATGCTTAGCGGCACCACCATCATAAACGGTACTATTGATAGCCTGCTAGAAACATGTGAAAATGCGAGAGAAATAGTTATGGTCGGATCTTCCACGCCTATGTATCCTGAAGCTTTTAAGGATAGCAATTTAACTGTTCTTGCCGGTTCCTGCTGGAATAATAATTTTAAGGAAGAAATTTTTAAGAGCATATCTCTTGGCTGTGGGATTGGATATTTAAATAAGTACATGATTAAAAAGGCTGTAAGATGCAATTAGATTATTAAAGATAATCTGTTTTTTCATTTTTAAATAAAGCCATAGTATTATTGAAATGGATTTAACGGAATGTCAAAGGTATAAAAAGGCTATCATTAAAAGTGTTTAGCAATGAACAAAATTCTGGACATAGAAAGAGAACCGGAGGATAAATGAGTTGAATTGTTGCAATGTATATGAAAAAGACACTATGGCAAAGGTTCTGGGAGAAACCTTAAGACCGGGAGGATACGATTTAACTGAAAAAGCTATAAAATATTGCAATTTACGTCCGGGTAGTAAAGTTCTTGATTTGGGCTGCGGAACGGGTGCAACAATTGGATACTTACTGGAAAAGCATAATATCCATGGGACAGGGATAGACCCGTCAGAAAAGCTACTAAAAGAGGCAAAGGGTAAGTACAAGCTGTCTGAATTTTTTCTAGGACGGGGAGAAGAGCTGCCTTTTACTGAGGACATATTTGATTGCATTTTTGCAGAATGCACTTTATCTCTTATGGAGGATTTGGATAAGGTTTTTAAAGAAGCATATAGGGTTTTAAAAAGAGACAGCTTTTTCGTCATATCAGATATTTACGCTAATAACCCTGAATACATTAAAGATTTGCACAATATGCCTATTAATTGCTCCTTAAAAGGAATGCATGATATAAATAAGTTACAGGAAAATTTAAAGAGAAGAGGATTTATTATAGAATACTTTGAAGACTATAGTTATTTTTTAAAGTCTCTTTTGGCACAAATAGTATTCTCTTACGGAAATATGGGAAGCTTCTGGAATGAAGTAATTGGCAGCTATAATGATGTTTGTAGTTTCCAAAAAACATTAAAAGCATGTAAACCCGGCTATTTTTTAATGATTGCAAAGAAGGGGGATTAGAATGAGTGATGTGAGTTTTGAGTTGTTTAAATTGTCATCAAAGGGATATTGTTGCACTCAAATAATGTTTAAGCTAGCTTTGGAAGCGGAGGAAAAAGAAAACGAGGATTTAATCAGAGCTGCAAAGGGGTTATGTTTAGGAATTGGGGGAACTCAAAAAACCTGCGGAGTTTTGACGGGAGGAATAGGGATTTTAGGCCTTTATGCCGCTAAAGGGAACGATAAGGAAAGCACAAAAGAAGATTATTCATCTATGGTTGAAGAATTTATTAAATGGTTTGAAGAGGAATTTGAAAGTACTGAATGTATAGATATAATAGGTCCCTATGACTTTGAGAATAAAGGGAAGAATAGTAATACGCAAAAGTGCGGAGATATAATTGCTAAAAGCTATGGCAAGATAGTGGAGATACTTTTAGATCATGGCTATGAGTATGGAAGCAGGGAAGCTTAATGGAAGTCACACCTCTTGAAAGATGGGTTTTAGAGAAAACAAATATAAAAGAAAAAAGCCAAGAAGCCTTGGAAGCATGGCAATTGGATAGGATAAAGGAAAGTATTGCCTATGCAAAGTCAAGGAGCAAATTTTATAATAAACACTTAGAAAAGATTGATGAAAAGGGCTTGGGTACTATCAAGGATTTTCAAAGTATACCTTTTACGGATTCTAAGGATATTAAGGAAAACCCATTGGGCTTTTTATGTGTACCTCAAAATGATATTGCGAGAGTAGTAACCTTGAGAACATCTGGTACAAGCGGCGATGATAAAAGGCTGTTTTTCACAGAAGAGGATATAAATAATACCATAGATTTTTTTAAATGGGGAATGAGCTGTCTAGCAGATAAAAACGATAGAGTATTAGTCCTCCTCCCCGGAAATGCTTATGGCAGCATAGGAGATTTGTTGAAAAAGGCGTTGTCAAAGGATGGAATTAAGTGTATAGTTCAGGGGCTGCTCACGGATTTAGATAAAACTGCCAAAACCATTGAAGACAATAAAGTTACCTGTTTAGTGGGACTGCCTATGCAAATACTTCATTTAAGCAGAGCCAAAACAGAGGTATTCATAAGAAATATAAAAAAAGTATTGTTAACAACGGATTATGTACCCGGTGTTTTAGTAGAGGAGCTACTTAATAAGTACCATTGCAAAGCCTTTAACCATTATGGAATGACGGAAATGGGGTATGGCGGATGTGTGGATTGTGAAGCTCTCAAAGGATATCATATGAGAGAATGTGATTTATACTTTGAAATTATAAATCCACATACAGGTCAAACAGTCGAGAATGGAGAATATGGAGAAGTTGTTTTTACTACGCTAAACAGGGTTGGGATGCCTTTAATCAGATATAGGACCGGCGATATAGCCGCTTTTTCTACGGAAAATTGTCCTTGCGGAACCTTTCTTAAAACCATGAAAAAGGTTATCGGAAGACTAGAGAATAAAGTAATTTTTGAGAAGGGACAAATTTTATTCTTAAAAGATTTTGATGAAATCATTCTTGCTTATGAGGAAATATTGGATTACAGGTTATATTTCAAAAATGAAGAAATTATTATTGATGTGTTTTTAAATAATATAGAAAACTTTAGGAAGATAAAAAATAAAATAATTATAGATATAAATAATCTATTATCAATTAAAGACTTACATAGTTTTAAAATTTCAGTAAAACCAATGCCTGAACCGGTAGAAAAGTTAAAAAACAGCATGATTAAAAGGAAAATCATCTATAATAATTAAAGAGCTTATCAGATACATGTACTATAAATAGAATAATTAAAGTTTAGCAAGACACGTGTTTATAATAAATTGACTAAGCTAAAAAGGAGAGAAAGATGACAGATAAAAAAATAGCTGCAATAATTCTATCTGCCGGATATTCCTCAAGAATGCATAGCTTTAAACCATTATTAAAATTTGGCGAATGTACAGCAATAGAAATACTCGTTGATACATTTAAAAGCTCCGGAATAGAAGAAATTGTAGTAGTGTCAGGACATAGGGCTTCTGAAGTATCAGACAGATTAAAGCATTCCGGGATTTTAACTGTTATAAATGAAGACTACGCCAAAGGCATGTATACTTCTGTTGTAAAGGGTGTGGAGAATCTAAGCGATAGAGTTAAGGCATTTTTTTTAATTCCCGTTGATATACCCTTGGTTAAGAAATATACTCTTTTTTTAATGGAAAGTAAGTATAAAGAGTCAAATAAAGGCATTATTTATCCTGTTTATAAGGGTAAAAGAGGGCATCCCCCGTTAATTGATATTAAATATAAACAAGATATTTTAAAGGATACTGGTGAAGGCGGTCTTAGAAAAGTGTTATCACGTTTTCACGAGGATTCGGAGGAAATATCTCTTTTTGATTCAATGATTATTGCAGACATGGATAAAAAAGAGGATTATGAATTGCTTTTAGATTATTATAAAAGTGGAACACTTAGTCCGGATGAAGCTTATGCAATATTGGAATACTACAATATCTCACGTAGAATAATAGAGCATTCTGATACCGTTAGGAAGGTTTCCCTTGATATTTTGGCAAAGCTTATGCCACATATTAAACTAAATAAAGCTACATTGGAAGCGGCAGCTCTTTTGCATGATATAGCTAAAGGGGAAAAGAATCATGCGAAAAAAGGAGAGTTGCTTCTAAAGGAAATAGGTTATGAGGATATCGGCAGAATTATTTCCACACATACGGATATTGATGTAAATATAGACAGTCCTATTACTGAAGAAGAGGTACTTTATTTGGCGGACAAGTTGGTAAAGGAAGATAAAATAATAACATTAAAAGAAAGAAAAGAGATAAGCTTAAAAAGCTATGAGAAAAAACATGAAATATTGATAAATATCAATAAAAGATTTGATGATGCAATAAAAATAATAAAAAAAATAGAAATGGTTACCGGGGAAAGGTTTGAAGTAAATGGTAAAGAAGATTTATCTAGTTAGGCATGGTAAAATAGACATCGGAGATGAAAAAAGATATATAGGAATTACGGATATCTCGCTGGACGAGACAGGGAAGCGTCAAGCTATAGATATGAGAAGAAAACTTTCTGATATTGTTTTAGATAGAGCTTATACAAGCCCTTTAAAAAGATGCATGGAAACGATAAGTATTATTTTAAAAGGGAGAAATATCGAAATAAAAGAAATGGATGAACTGAAAGAAATAAATATGGGAGATTGGGAATATAGAACCTTTGACTATATAAAGGAACATTTTCCCGAAGAATTTAAGAAAAGAGGTATGGCTTTGGATTCCTATACTACACCAAAGGGTGAGAGTTTCAGAAACCTTCAAAATAGAGTTATGTCTATATTTAATAAGATAATTGAAGGAAAAGATGAAAATGTATTGATAGTAGCTCATGCCGGTGTAAATAGGGTTATATTAAGTAAACTTATGGATTTGCCTTTAAAAAAACTTATGGATATAAAACAACCCTACGGTTGTATCAATATCCTTTCCTTTAATAAGGACTCAGGGAAATGGATATGGGAGAAGGAGTGATAGAATGGTTGTAGAAACATGCTGCTGTGAAAACAGCGATTATATGTCCGGTTGCATGATATGTGGAAAGCCTTTGTTTTGCACACCGGATAAGCCGTTAAAAGCTAAATGCTATTTTTGCGGAGAAGAACATTCAACTCATTATTTTTGCCTTGATGGACACTATGTTTGTGATTTATGCCATAGTAAAGGGATACTTCACATTGTGGAAATGGAATGTAATAAAAGCCTTCTTCGGGATCCTGTTGAGCTGTTATTAAAGATTTTTAGCTTACCGAATCTTCATATGCACGGCCCGGAATACCATAGTATTGTGCCTGCTGTTTTAGTGGCAGCCTATGGAAATACCATTAATAATAAAAATAGTAGTGATATCGCAGAAGCAATAAAACGAGGCAAAAGAATTTTTGGCGGAATATGCGGAACTCACGGAACCTGCGGAGCCTGTATCGGTGTAGGTATAGCCTATTCAGTGATTCATAAGGTAACACCTTATTCAAAGGAAGATAGAGGGGATGCCAATAAAATGACTGCCCTTGCGTTAACTGCTATCAGTCAATACGGAGGACCCCGTTGTTGCAAAAGAGATTCTATGATAGCTGTTGAAACGGCAAAGAAGCATTTTTCCTGCTTTGAGGATGATGGTAAAAGCAAATACATTTGCAGCCAATATCCAAACAATGATATGTGCATAAGAGCTAATTGCCCTTACTTTCCTACTAATGTAGATTACAGGAGGTTAACAGATGAGAAAGATTTTAAGAAAAACATATAGCGTTTGTCCTATTTGTCTTAAAAGAATACCGGCTGTCCATACATCATATGGTAAAGAAGTTTTTTTAGAGAAAACCTGCCCCGAGCATGGAAGCTTTAGAACAGTTATATGGAAAGGGCTACGGGATATGGACTTTTGGAGGGGCGATTTACCTATGATAGCTGATGGAGAAAATGAAAGCTGTCCACACGGATGCGGTTTATGCTCCGAGCATAGACAAGGAACCTGTTGTGTGTTGTTAGAGGTTACTAGACGTTGCAATCTTCATTGCTCATTTTGCTTTGCAGAAGGCGGTGAAGGTGAGGATATACCTTTTGAAACAATTTTAGAGAATCTAAAAGCCCTTGCAATACCTGGGCAGACTTTGGTGCAGTTAAGCGGGGGTGAGCCTACAGTAAGGGATGATTTGCATCAAATTGTGGCCGCCGCAAAGGAAGCAGGCTGTGAATATGTTCAATTGAATACAAACGGCATAAGGCTGGGAGAAGATTTGAACTATGTTAGGGATTTGGCTGAAGCCGGATTATCCTTTGTTTTTATGCAATTTGACGGTACTAATGATGAGATATATAGAAAGCTTCGTAATAAGGATTTACTAGGCATTAAACAAAAAGCCATTGATAATTGCAATAAATACAATATCGGAGTGACCTTGGTACCAACAATTGTGCCAACAGTCAATACGAATGATATTGGAAATATAATAAAATATGCCATTTCGCGGGCTCCTGCTGTTAGAGGAGTTCACTTTCAGCCTGTGAGTTATTTTGGTCGTATTCCTAAAATGCCTACAGACGAAGAAAGGTTTACTTTGGATGAGCTATTGGAGGCTATAGAGTTTCAGGCTGGCTCTGTTGTGCGCAAGGATTCTCTGTTACCTTCATGCTGTGACCACCCTATGTGTGGTTTCCATGGTGATTATATCGTATTAGAAAATAACACTTTATATCCTTTGCGAAAATTTAAAGGAAGCTATGGTGAAGTGACAACAGCTGAGCAAAACCGTTCCTTTGTGGCGCGAAAATGGCAGCGCCCCAGTGGAGGCTTACCATATGGTGAGACGCCGGAATGTAAGTCATGCACCGAAGAAGACTTAGGAACCTTAGACGGTTTTTTACGTTGCCTTGCTTCTCATAGCTTTACGATAACTGCGATGGCTTTTCAGGATGCAGGGAATATTGATCTTGAGCGTTTACGAAGATGCAGCTTGCATGTTTTTGAAGATGGGAAGCATGTACCGTTTTGCGCGTATTATTTAACGAAACAAAATTGATAAAGGATCTGGGTAGAATCATGTAAAAAAAGCTAAAGAATTTTTTCTTTGGCTTTTTTTATGCATAAAGCATCATAAAGTAACCTATATATAAAGTGTTATGAATATTAAAAAGATTAAATACCATAATTCACTGGGGATATCTTTATGATGGATTTAAGAAAATGTAAAAAGCATGTAATTATTTACTTGACATTAATAATTCTTTTACTTGTAAAAGCACTATTATATTACAGGCTTATCGATATAAAGGATATTAGTATAAGGCTAAGCCTGCTAAGCTTATCTTATATAGTTTTAGCAATTGCTTTTATCAATTTGTTTAAAGGAATAAAGCAGACAATTATCCTTTTATTATTCTATATATCTATATCCCTTATAATGTTTGCGGATGCAACTTACTACAGGTATTTTAATACTCTTACTTCGATAGTTTTATTAAAGCAAATAAGTCAAATTACGGCAATAAGTGAAAGCATATCCGAAGTACTGAAACCAGTAAATTTATTGTTGGTTGCAGATATTATACCCGGACTGCTTTTCTTATATTTTTATAAAAAGAAAAGTGCCGGCAAAGGGGAGGCTCATAATGGCGAAAAGAAGCTATTGAGCATTTATTTAATTTTTGTGGCGATAATAGTTTTAATAATACCGATAACTAATATTCCAAAAGGAAATATCGAGACTTATCGTCAGGAGTTTTTTACATACCATATAGCTGATGCTTACAGCACTTTTTTTTCAAAAGAAGATGATCTGGACGCAAATAAAATGTTAAAAGAATCTATAGATAAAATAAAGAATAAAGATAAGTATCTTTACGGCTCAGCTAAGGGCAAAAATATTATAACTATTCAGGTGGAAGGATTACAATATTTTGTTATAAATAAAAATTATGAAGGACAGGAGATAACACCTAACTTAAATAATCTGCTAAAAAGCGATAGCTTATTTTTCGATAGATATTATCAGCTGCTTGGAAGGGGTAATACCTCCGACGCTGAATTCGTTTCACACAATTCGCTTTATCCGGCAATGGATGGTCAAACTTATATTAAATATTATAAGAATACATTTTATGGACTGCCATGGATTCTAAAAGAAAAAGGCTATAACACAGCTGCTTATCATGGATATAAGGCTTCTTTCTGGAACAGGAACAAAGCATATGTTTATCAGGGCTTTGACAGATTTTATAATGGTGATACCGATTACACAATAAAAGGTCCGGTTATTGGTTTTGGAATAAATGATATGGATTTTTTTCAACAAACTGTCAACTATATTAAATCTATGGAGGAGCCATATTATGCGTTTATAGTTACTCTTTCAAGCCATCACCCTTATAACCTGCCTGATGAGCTTAAAAAAATTAAACTGAGCAAAGAACATATAAATACTCAGTTTGGTAAGTACATCCAAGCAATTAATTACGCTGATGCGGCTTTAGGTGAATTTATAGAAAACTTGAAAATCGAAGGTTTATATAACGATGCAATAATAAGTATTTATGGGGATCACTTTGGGTTATCGTTAAATGAAAAGAATAAAAATCATATGACAAAGTATCTTGGCTATGAATATAATTTTGATGAAATGATGAAAGTGCCTTTAATAATACATGTACCCAAGTCAGGTTTAAGCAAAATAATAAGCACTACAGGCTCACAATTAGATTATTTGCCAACTATCCTAAATATATTGGGTATAGAGAATAAAAAAGGCATAATGCTTGGTCAGGATTTGGTTAATTCACAGGAAGGTTTTGCGGCAGAACAAACACATATGCAAAAAGGCTCCTATATTAAAGGAGACATTGTTTTTTTAATGTCAAGAGACGGTATATTTAAAAACAGTAAGGCTTGGAATATAAACACAAGGTTGGCTGTGTCTATTGAGGATTGCAGAGAGGACTATGAAAGAATTATACATCAAATAAACCAGTCGGACAATATTTTAAGAAATGATTTGTTGAAAAGAAACTTATCTGATAGGTCAAAGAAAGAAGATGAAGAAAGTTCTGAAGAACCACCATTATATCATCAAAGATTGATAGCTTCCTACGGCTTAAAGGATAAAGGCATATTCTATACCAACCCCAAGGAAGCCATAGATAAAAAAGTTGAAAAAGGATATAAATTTATTGAGTTGGATTTCCTTTGGACTGATAATGGAAGCTTAGGAGTAAGCGGCTTGTCTCCGATGTCAATGCCTGAGCTTATACAATGGTTAAAAAAGAATAATGATATATATATTGTTTCGAATATTAAAAAAGATAACGTGGATGCTTTAAGGCTTATAAAGGATGAATACCCGGAAATAATATCTCAAATTATCCCACAAATATATAGAATTGATGAATTCATACCGGTTCAGGGTTTTGGGTGCTCTAATATTATCCTTAATCTGGCTACATCCGAGTACACTAATGATGAAATACTTGATTTTGTAAAAAGGCACAAGGTCTATGCTATTACAATTCCTGTTGCGGATATAGACGTTGGACTTTTAAATGCATTGAAGGATGAGAAACTCTTCATATATGCAGAAACTGTTAATAATATTGCCATAATGGAGAAACTGGAGGATATCGGTATTGACGGTTTCTATACCTCAGATGTACTGCCTTAAAAAATCCCCTTTACCACCTTTTCAAACAATAAAAATAAGAGAAAGTATTTTCCCTTATTTTAAGCAGTAGTTATTTTCTTTAATTATTATTCACTCAAAGAATAATAGCATCTTTTAGGCGATATTATTTTCCCTTCTTTTTTCAAAACTTTTATTGCCTTATCAACCTCGCCTTTATCAATTCCGGCAGTTTCAGCGATTTCACCGGGTCTTAGGGGCTCTTGAGAGCTCTTTAGAGTAGCTATAATAGTTTCTTTAGCATCCATTTTATCACTCCTAGAATATTAATAATTATTTTAACTAATATTATAGCATTTTATTCAGATAGGTACAGAGGCTTTTTTAAATATATACGGAGAATGTTTATTTTTGTTGTATATGGTAATTATATGATATAGAATAAATCATTGAAAGGTCGGTGATATCGTGAAAAAGGTATGGGCATTTGTAATATTAGTTTTTCTTTTTTTAACATTTACAGGTTGTATGCCTAAGCCGGTTGATAATTCAGAAGAATTAAAAGAAAAGGATGAAAAAATCGCAACTCTTGAAGAAAAGGTTAAAGACCTTGAGTCAAAGCAAGCTCAATTTTCTACTAATAATGAATTATTTACAAAGGCAATAAACTCTATATTGCTTTTAAAATCAAAGGATATGAATAAACTTTCTCAATACATACACCCTACAAAAGGGCTTAGGTTTACACCTTACTTTTATGTTGATGTTCAAAATGATTTGGTGCTTACAGCAGAGGAAATATCTGAGGTTATGCAAAATACCGATGTAGTACAATGGGGGTTTTATAACGGTTCCGGTGAACCAATAGACCTTACATTCAGCGATTATTATGATAGATTCGTATATGATCAGGATTTTGCCAATCCGCAGATTATCGGCAATAATGTAGCTATTGGGGGAGGAAACACAATTGATAATATATCTGAGGCATATCCTGATGGATACTTTATTGAATTTCATTTTTCTCAAATAAACCCCGAATTCGAAGGTATTGATTGGGAAAGCTTGAGATTGGTATTTGAACAATACAATAGCACCTGGTATTTGGTGGGCGTGATACATGGTCAATGGACTATTTAAACAAATACAAATTGAACAAGCAGCATATATACTGCAGTGCCGACTCCTATACTTAGAAGAGTATTCTCTTTCCAAAAGTGAAGTATGGCAATGACTGCAATAGCTACAGCCTCAGGTAAACCATAGGAATAGCTTATTATGCTGACATCCTTTAGACAATATACCACTAACAAGCCAATAGCTGAATAGGGCAGGACCTTGCCAAGATAAGTGATAAATGAATTCTTCGACTTATCATTTTTAAATATTATAAACGGTAAAAATCTCGTTATTACAGTACCTATAGTTACCATTATCAAAATGATAAATGCTTCTGTTGTTGTTAATCGCATGTTGGCTCCCCTTCCTTAGGGTTTTCAGTTTGTTCATATCCTTTTTGCATTATTTTAAGCATGATTAGTATTACAATCATTGATGGAATAATAAAATTTTTATCTTTAAAAATCATTAGGCAGACTATAGAGGATAAAACACCGATAATAGCAGGCTTATGATTTTTTTGTGATTTCCATTGACTGATAAATATTACAACAAAAAGCGCTGTCAACACAAAATCAAGACCTTTGGTATTAAATGTAATCATAGAGCCTATTATCCCACCGAGACCACTGCCGAATGCCCAGTACATACGATGCAAAAAAGTTATAGAAAACATAAACCAATTGGGGTCCACACCCTCCGGCGGCTCCGCTGAGCAGACAACAGAAAAAGTTTCGTCTGAAAGGCCATATATGAGATAAGGCTTCAGTTTACCGGCATTTTTAAATTTATCTAATAATGAAATGCCATAAAACAAATGGCGGGCATTTAGCATAAGAGTCATAAGCAAAGCATAAATCGGGTTAAAAGCGGATGTAAGGAAAGTTATTGCCATATATTGTGCAGAACCTGCGTATACAATAAGGCTCATAAGCATTGACCATATTGCTCCGTACCCTTTACTGCTCATTAGTATTCCATAAGCAATGCCTATAAAAATATATCCGGTAAACACCGGAATGGTATGGGGGAATGCCGCTTTTAGAGCTTCAATTCTTTCTTTCATAAAATTACATCCTTTAATGATTGATTAAACATCAAATTCATAATCGCAATAATAATTACTTGTCCAAACATATGAGCTTATAATAGCATATACACATTTATTCATCAATAACTTTGTATGTTGCTATTACTTTTGTTATTGACTGATATAAAGCTTTATATTAAACTGATAAATAGTTTAATGATTAAATAATTTAGAAGGTGAATAAATGGGAATGGATTGTGACTTAAAGGAACTGGATAAGATTACTTATGAATTATCTAAAAAGATTTTTGCTGAAGTTACATGCGGTATAGAAATTCCTATCACAAGCACACAATTATATATGTTGTATTATATAAGGGCTGCGGATGAATGCAAGGTGACGGATATTGCAAATTATCTTGGTGTTACTTTAGGTGCGGTAACGAGCTTGGTGGATAGATTATGTGAATTTGGCTTTGTTGAAAGGAAGCGAAACGAGAATGACAGACGTCAGGTTATAATAAAGCTGAATAAAGGCGGAGAAGATTTTTTAAAAAAAGTAGATTTAAATCGAAAAAAAATTTTTGCTCAATATTTAGAAGGTATGGACCAAGAAGAAGTGTCATATTTTAATAGTGTTGTAAAAAGAGTTATTACAAAAATTTTGAATTCCTAAATTGATAGTTAAAGGTATTATAATTTATAAATAGATTCGGAGGACAGATGAGATGATAAAGAACAGACTTCTAATCGGATTAGTATTTTTTGCTATGGTATCAGTAGTAGGATGCAATTCTCAGGCATCAAAAGATGCTCTGAATGAAATTGAAGAAAAGGCTATAACAGTAGAAACAAACAAGGCTACAATGGGGGATATTGAATCTACTATAAGTTATAGCGGCAGAGTAAAGCCCATACAAGAGATCGTGATCACACCTAAGCAGCCGGGTAAAGTTATAAATGCAAATTTTGAGTTGGGCCAAAGAGTAAAGAGAGGACAGATATTATTTCAACTGGATAAAACTGATATTTTACTCCAAGTAAATCAAGCGTCTATAGCAGTTGAGCTGGCTGAAATAAATTTAAAAAGGATATCAGGAAGTACATTTGAACAACAACGAATACAATTAAAAGCCGCCTTGTCTTCAGCGGAAATAAACTATAACGATGCAAAGTCCAATTATGAAACTATAAAAATATTATACGAAGCCGGTGCAGAATCAAAGTTTAGCTATGATAGGGCAGAATCTCAACTCATGCTAATCAAAGAACAGTATGAAAGCACGAAAGCCAACTATGAATTGTTGGAGGGGAAAAGCTTTTCAGAAAATATTGAATTAGCGGAGATGCAATTAGAGCAATCAAAAGCTGCTTATGATATAGCTCTGAATGCTTTAAACAGCATGGATGTGAAGTCTCCTATAGATGGAGTTATATCCGGTAAAAATATAAAAGTAGGAGAGTTTATAAGCAATGCTACAGTAGCATATGTCATTATTGATGACTCGTCTTACGTAATAGATATTGATGCAAGCGAGAGTATAATAGGTAAAGTTCAAGTAGGTGATAAAGTAAAAGTTTATATAAGTTCTATATCACAGACAGTAATGATGGGTACCATTATTGCCATTGCGCCCTCTGCAGATATACAAAAGCAAACCTATTTAGTAAAAATAGGATTAGAAGAACCTCCAGATATCATAAAAGGCGGTATGTTTGCCGAGGTGAAATTTATTGCTGATAGTGCAGAGAATACTATAGTAATTCCCCTATCTTCTGTTATTAACGAAGAAAATAAAAACTATATATATGTTGCCCGTGGGGAAAAAGTAGAAAGAGTTGAAATTGTTGCCGGTATGTTTAACGACAAAGAAATCCAAATCCTTGAAGGCATAGCTGTTGGAGATGAGATAGTTACAAAAGGTCAGGATTTCTTAAAAGATGGCTCAACAATAGTTATTTTCAATAAGTAGAGGTGCGAAAATGAAGTTACACGAATTATCGATAAAAAGACCGGTAGCTGTATTAATGAGTGTTTTGATAGTCTTGGTCCTTGGAGGCGTTTCCTTATCTAAAATTCCTGTGGATTTGATGCCTGATATTAATCTACCTATTGCAATAGTATCAACTAGTTATTCCGGAGTTGCCCCTCAGGAAATAGAGAATATAGTGACAAAGCCTATGGAAAATACCATAGCTACAGTAAACAATATAAAGTCTATACAATCCATTTCCAGCGAAGGGAATTCTATTATCATTGCTGAATTTAATTCCGGCACTGATATGGATTTTGCTACTTTGCAGATGCGGGAAAAGGTGGATTTAATAAAGGGCTATTTGCCTGATGATATAACTGCTCCGTTAGTAATGAAGCTTGATCCAAATATGATGCCGATAATGAATATAAGCCTCACTAATAATCAGAAGGAAAAAGCACTTAAAAGGTTTACTGACGAATATGTGAAGCCAAGACTTGAAAGGCTTGCAGGCATCGCCTCCGTCAGCATTACGGGCGGTATAACGGAGGAAATACAAGTTAATGTTGATCCTGAAAAGGCTGCTAATTATGGAATATCCTTAAACCAAATTATATCTATTCTACAATCGGAAAACTTAAATTTGCCCGGCGGCGCAATAGAGCATGGTGATAAGAAGCTGTTAGTCAGGAGTACAAGTGAGTTTAAGGATATTGAACAGATAAAAAACATTCCAATTGCATTATCAAACGGGATAGTTTTATATATCCGTGATATTGCGGAGGTACTGGATACGAATAAACCCATAGACTCCTATAGCAGAACCAATGGTAAGAACAGCATAAGTCTGAGCCTTCAAAAACAGACGAATGCCAACACACTAAATGTTACGAGGTCTGTCAAAAATGAATTAAAAAGAATAAGTAATGAGAACCCCGATTTAAATATTGATATAGTATTTGACCAAGGAGATTTTATAGAAAAAGCCGTCAGCAGCGTAGCCAATAATGCCATAATCGGCGGGTTGCTTGCTATTTTTATTCTACTTGTTTTCCTAAAAAACATGCGCACTACGCTTATTATTGCAACTGCCATACCTATATCTATTATCGCAACCTTTGTATTAGTTTATTTTGCAGGGGTATCCATAAACATTGTTTCCTTAGGCGGGCTGGCATTGGGTGTGGGGATGCTGGTGGATAATGCTATTGTGGTTTTGGAAAACATTTATAGATATAGAAGCGAGGGGCATAGCATTAAGGAGGCTGCATTATTTGGCACTGAGGAAGTAGGCAGGGCGATTCTTGCGTCTACTGTTACTACCATAGTGGTTTTTTTACCTATTGCTTTCACCCAGGGCATGGCGGCAGAAATATTTAAAGAGATGGCAATGACCATAACCTTTTCCCTTTTAGCTTCTTTAGTGGTAGCTTTAACCTTAGTCCCCATGCTTAGCTCAAAGCTTTTAAAAATAGAGAAACCCCGTGAAGAAGTAAAATCAAAATCAGGAAGAAAGCTTTTCGAAAAATGGGATGATATTATAAACGGCATTGATAAGCTTTATCATAAGGTTCTTCTATGGGTTCTTAAGCATAAAGGTAGAACAGGTATTATCGTGGCTTGTATATTTATAGGTAGTTTGTTTTTAATCCCTTTTATAGGCTCAGAATTCTTTCCATCAATGGATCAAGGTATGTTCAGTATAAGTGTAGAAATGCCCAAAGGTAGCTTGATTGAAAGAACAAATGAAGTGGTAACAAAGTTGGAGGCTTTACTATTTGATATACCCGAATTGGATATTATGAATACAAGTGTAGGTGGCTCAGGCATGTTATCAGGGCTATCAGGTTCTGGTAGTGATTCAGCGACCTTAAGCGTAACCTTAAAGCCCTTGTCCAAAAGGCAAAGGAGTACATCAGAAATAGTAGAAGAAGTGCGAAAGGGAGTTTTGGGTATTGCTGGTGCCGAGATAAAAGTAAGTGATTTATCTGCCAGCTTTGGAGGAATGAGCGGAGGCGGTGCTGTATCAGTACAAATAAGCGGCCCTAATCTAGAAATACTGGAGGATATATCTAAGGATGTGGAAAGACTTGTTATAGAAACTGAAGGGACCAGACAGGTTGAATTAAGCATATCAGAGGGAAGACCTGAAGCACAAGTTTATATAAATAGGGATAAGGTATCAAGCTATGGCTTATCAACTGCCCAAATTGCTTCTGTTATTAGAGCTGCGGTAGATGGGAGAGTTGCAACCACTTATAAAATAGACGGTACGGAGATAGATATCAAGGTACAATACCCTGAAGATAAAAGAAGAACCTTTGAGCAGTTGGAGTCTCTTTCTATATTATCTCCTTTGGGAATCAAGGTGCCTTTAATGGATTTAGCTCATATAGATATTCGACAAGGACCTGTGAGTATTAACAGAGCTAATCAGGAAAGGTATGTAACTGTAATAGCCGATATTTATGGCAGAAGCGCCGGAGATGTGAATAAGGATATAAAAAACAAAGTCAATGATTATAATCTGACAGAGGGCTATACTATAAAGTTTACCGGAGAAGATGAGCAGATGGCGGAGGCCTTTGCAGATTTGACTCTAGCTTTGGTATTAGCTATATTTTTAGTTTATATGGTAATGGCAATACAATTTGAGTCCTTAGTATATCCTTTTATAATAATGTTTTCTGTGCCTGTAGCTTATTCCGGTTCCATAATCGGGCTTGCATTGACCAGCAATCCTTTAAGTGTACCGGCTTTTATTGGAGTCATTATGCTTGCAGGGATAGTAGTTAACAATGCTATTGTTTTAGTAGATTATATAAATACCCTTAGGGAAAGAGGTCTAGATAGAGAGGAAGCCATAATAAAAGCAGGACCTACAAGGCTCCGCCCAATTCTTATGACTACCCTTACAACTATACTTGCTATGATTCCCCTTGCCCTTGGAATTGGGGAAGGAGCGGAAGCCATGGCTCCCATGGCTATTGTAGTTATATTTGGATTGACTACATCTACATTATTAACCTTGCTTATAGTTCCTGTGGTCTACTGCTTAATGGACAGCTTATCAATGAGTATTAAAAGTAGATTTAAAGGGGTTAGCGCTGATTTATAATGAAGAAAGATTGTTTAAAAAATATATAATTTAAATTTATTGATTATTCACCGTTTTATGGCGTTTAAGCTTATCATAGAATTTTAGCTTGAACGCCATAATTACAAGCTTTTGCTACAATAATTTTCCAACCTCCTTGTAAGCCTTGGAGATATGTATTCATTTCCTTTTCAAATATCTCATTATTGTTATCCAATACTGACATAATAGTTGGACCTGCTCCGCTAAGGAAGGAAGCAAGGGCTCCTGAAGAATCTGCTTTGCTAATAATATCATCAAAGCCAGGAATAAGATGCTTTCTATAGGGTTGGTGCAGCTTGTCCTTACAGGCAAATTTCAACAATTCACCGTTGCCCGTAATCATTGCTGCTGACATAAGCGCTGAATGGCTGGCATTAAACACACCATCACTAAAAGGTATTGTATCCGGAAGGGCTTTTCGTGATAAGGATGTAGACAAAGTAAAATTCGGGATCATAATGCCATACTTAAATCCGTTATATGCATCTTTTCGAAAATATATAACCTCTTCGCCATTCATTCCTGATATTGTATAACCGCCTAAAAATGCAGGAACAATATTATCAGGATGCCCTTCTATGCTTGTACCAATATTAATCAATTCGTCAGTTGTAAAATTTGCATCAGAAAGTATATTGCCTGCAACACAGCCAGCTGCTATGCAAGCAGCACTACTGCCTAAACCGCGACTTATAGGAATTTGTATTTGCTGATCTATTTGAAAAAAAGGAATATCTTTTTTCACTAAGTCAAATATCTTTTTTATCGATAAATAAATAAGGTTTTTTTTATCACGAAATTCAAAGTCCGATTCCTTTATAATAATTTTATTTTCCATATCCAGTGCAAGTCCCATGCAATCAAAGCCGGGACCTAAATTTGCGGTTGTTGCTTTCACAGCTATTTCAATCATTGGTTTCGCTCCACTTCATTTTTTATTAATCGATATCGCTTTATTTTATTAACTAAAAAATTTAGATAATTCAACTATATCTGCATTTATTTTTTTAATATCCAAGTCAAGCCCCATAGCGGTATCCGGATCCTTAAGACCGTTTCCTGTTAATATGCATACTATGGTTTTACCTGAAAGATGATGATTTTTTAAATATTTAATCAATCCTGCAAGGCTCGCACAGGAAGCTGGTTCTGCAAAAATGCCTTCTCGTGAGGATAATAGCGAATAGGCTTCAAGAATTTCCTCATCTGTTACTTTGTCTATCATTCCATTGGATTCTTTAATAGCTGCAGTTGCTTTATCCCAGGAAGCCGGATTTCCTATTCTGATAGCGGTAGCAATAGTCTCAGGATTTTCAATTACCCTGTTTTCAACTATAGGCGCTGCACCCGCTGCTTGAAAACCCATCATCCTTGGGTATTCATCTATCACACTATTTGCTTTATATTCCTTGTATCCTTTCCAATAAGCACTTATATTGCCTGCATTTCCAACTGGCATAAATTGATAATCCGGTGCTTTTCCCAAATCGTCACATATTTCAAAGGCACCGGTTTTTTGCCCTTCAAGCCTATAAGGGTTTATGGAATTGACTATAGTCACAGGGAACATTTTAGCGGCATCCCTCACAAGATTGAGGGATTGATCGAAGTTTCCATTTACCTGGATTATATCCGCACCGTAGACTACGGCCTGGGCTAGCTTGCCCAAAGCTACCTTGCCTTCAGGTATCAAAACAATACATCTGATACCGGCTCTTGCCGCATAAGCAGCAGCTGAAGCTGAGGTATTGCCTGTGGAAGCACAAATAACATTTTTCGCCCCATCATTGACAGCTTTTGTAATGGCGGCAGTCATGCCCCTGTCCTTAAAAGAACCGGTAGGATTGACGCCTTCATACTTAAAAAACAAATTATTATTCCCTATGATATCCTTCAAATTTTTTGATTGGATTAATGGTGTATTACCTTCGTTTAAGCTTATAATATTATCACAATATATATCTTTTAAATATTCTTTATATCTTTCTATTAAACCGTTATACATAAGTACTTCTCCTATTCCATAGCTATTATTTCGGCTTCTTTACAGCCTTTATTTGATGCAATCTCGTCAACTAATTGCGCCGGCGTAACATTCATATATTTAGTATCAATTGTCATTGTTAATGATGCAACATCAAGTACGGGTATGTTTTGATTTATCGTAAGGATGTTACCGTTTAGTGAGGCAATAATATTTATTATATCAGATAATACGCCGGGCTCATGGCGTAAAAGCATAAAAATATTGACAATCCGTCCTCTTTCCTGAGTAGTATAATCAAATACCGTATCTTTATATTTATAAAAAGTACTGCGGCTTAATGATACAATTGCACAGGCTTGTTGTATGGTGGTCGCATCACCACTTTTTAATAAGTTTTTTGCTGTTATAACCTTTTCAAAAACATCCGGCAATACACTCGTTTGAACTATAAGCATTTTATTGGTAGTCATTTTTTCTCTCCTTTCGTGTTTGCAATTTATATACAACTGTCTAAATATCACGAACATATAATAGCATATGTTAATTTTATAATCAAGATAATAAAAACCCTTGTTAAATTAGCCTCTCCACAATGCAATCTTTATCAAACACTATTAGCCTACTAAAAAAAATATATATAAGCATGAACGTTAATATAGTGGAATGGCGGTAAAAAATATCGCATAAAGATGTTGCAAAATATTTAACAATGTTTTATACTTAAGTTAATTAAATAATTGTTAATCTTCAGGGACGGGTGCAATTCCCTACCGGCGGTATAGCCCGCGAGCCGTAAGGCTGATCCGGTTTGATTCCGGAGCCGACAGTAAAGTCTGGATGAGAGAAGGTTTATTTTTATGCGAAAAGCTAGTAAGTCCCTGAGATTAATATCAGGGATTTTTTATATGCATTAAAAGCTAAATTCAAGGAGGTAACAAAAAATTGAGAAATCAAAAGCTTCAACTGATTACTAAAATAGGTATTTTATCTGCATTTGCATTTTTACTCTACCTATTCGAATTCCCTTTACCTTTTTTTCCGCCTTTCCTGCAAATAGACCTAGGAGATTTACCGGCTATAGTAGGCTCTTTGGCCCTTGGACCCTGGGTTGGAGTTGCTATTCAGCTAATAAAGAATATATTGCATGTTTTGCTTCGCTCGCAAACTGGCGGCATTGGAGAGCTAGGCAATTTTCTCACAGGTTCTGTTTTCGTTATAACGGCATCATTAGCGTATTTTAAAAATAAAAGCAGAAGATCGGCAATCATTGGTCTTTCCGCAGCTACTGTATTGATGTCTGTTGCCATGGGTTTTTTCAACTTTTTCGTTTTGATACCGGCTTTTACAAATCAACCTGTATCTTTAAGCCTTTTGCCTATGATAATTACGTCTATATTGCCCTTTAATCTGTTAAAAGGCGTGATTTTATCCGGAATTACATTGCTTCTCTATAAAAGCTTATCGCCTATTTTACACATGGAAGTTTATTCAGAAACGGCTGAAAAGACAAGCAAATAGATATGTGTATACTTTTATTTAAAAATGAAATATAATATTCTTAACGGATAATAAGTCCCGGAGCAATAGATTTACATTGCTCCGGTATTTGTATTGTTTTTAGAACCGTATTGATTAATTGGAGGAATTTATGCTTAGAATTGTTTCAAAGTCCTTTGAAGATACAACAAAGTTGGGTATGCTTTTAGCAAGATATTTAACGACCGGTGATATTATATGTCTAACGGGGGATTTAGGTTCAGGTAAAACTGCTTTTACCCAAGGCATCGGCTTGGGTTTGGACATTACCGACTATATAACAAGTCCGACGTTTACCATAATAAATGAATACTATACCGGAAGAATACCTTTATATCATTTTGATGTATATAGACTTGGAAGTTCCGATGAACTTTTGGAGCTGGGTTGCGACGAATATTTTTTTGGCGACGGAGTAACGGTTATTGAGTGGGCGGATATTGTTTCCGATATATTACCCGAAGAAAAGCTTTGGATAACAATATCAGCCGGGCAGGGAGAAGAGGAAAGAATAATTAGCTTTGAAGCCTATGGCAATGGTTATGAATCTGTTTTAAAGGGGATGGAGAGTCTTGAAAGTACTCGCTATTGATACATCAACATATGCGGCTTCTGCTGCACTTATTTCTGAAGGCAGCCTTTGTTGTGAATATATACTAAATGATGGTAAAAAACATTCAGAAAAAATTATTGATCTGATTGATATGGTTATTAAATCCTGCTCCTTTGAGGCAAAGGACATTGATCTTTTTGCTTGCTCCACGGGACCCGGTTCCTTTACGGGATTGAGGGTAGGGGCATCAGCTATAAAAGGTATTGCCCAGGCAATAAATAAACCGGTAGTAGGAGTGCCGACTCTTGACGCTTTAGCTTATAATATATGGGGCTACAATGGCTTTATATGTCCAATATTGGATGCTCAGAGAGGCATGGTTTACTCCTCCTTATACAAAAGCTGCGATTATGACATTATAAAAACAAATGATTTCTCAGCTATCGCCATAGAAAATCTAATAAAGGAGTTAAGCAGTATAAAGGAAAATATCATTTTTTTAGGCGATGGGATTTCAATTTTTAAAAATGATATAATGGGAAATATGGAAAATGCTTATTTTGCACAAGCAAACTCTATCTATCCAAGAGCATCGTCCGTTGCTTCTTTAGCAGTAAAAATGCATGAGAATGGCGGCACTTTTAAATATAATGAACTGGAGTTATCATATATAAGAAAATCCCAAGCCGAAGTGGAATACGAAAAAAAGAATGAAATTAAAATTAGCTTTATGAAAGAAAAGGACATAAAGGAAATAACGGAAATAGAAAAGCTATGCTTTGCAAGCCCTTGGTCCTATGAATCTTTTTTATCTGAATTGAAGGATAATCACTTAGCTAAATATGTAGTGGCAAAAGCTGAAAATAAGGTTGTCGGATATGCAGGCATGTGGTTTGTGCTGGATGAAGCCCATATTACTAACATAGCTGTACATCCTGAATTTTCTGGCAGGGGCATCGGAGATCGTCTTGTAAAAGAAGTAATGAATACAGCTAGGGAAAACATGATAAAAAGGATTACTTTGGAGGTAAGAAGCACTAATAACCAGGCAATACGGCTATACAAGAGGAATGGATTTATAGCAGAGGGCATTAGAAAGGGCTATTATACCGATACCAAAGAGGATGCTTTGATTATGTGGAAAGAGTTATAAGACCTCAGACCTTTTATATATATAGGACGTATATATTGTGATTCCCGGCGAAAGGTGGGGTTAGATTGAGTTGGAAGACAAAGAGATAATAAAAGAATGCTTAGCAGGTGATAGATTAGCTTTTACGGAGCTGGTTGCCCGATATAAAAAACTTGTATTTGGAACTGCCTATCGAATGTTAGGAAACTATGAAGAGGCAGAGGATGCATCCCAAGAGGTTTTTATCAGGATATACAGATCCTTAAAGCGCTACGATTCCACCTATAAATTTTCAACCTGGGCTATAAAAATAACAACGAATTATTGTCTTGATGTACTCAGAAAAAGAAAAGGCGAGACTTATGAGTTGGATAGCCAATATGACCTAAAGGATGATGCTCCATCACCGGAGGAATACTACATAAAAAAAGAGAAATCTAATTATGTTCAGAAAGCAATTGATAGTTTACCCGATAAATATAAAGTACTTATAATATTATTTCATATCAGAGGTCTTTCTTATGCAGAGATTATAGACGTGACGGGAGAATCCCTGACTATTATTAAAAATAGACTCTACAGAGGCAGGCAGATGCTAAAGGAAGTTCTAAAGGAAATGGAGGGTAAAAACATATGCAATGCAGCAAAATGACAGATTTGATGATGAGATATTTTGACAAAGAGCTAAGTGATATAGAATTAAAAAAATTGGAAGAGCATATAGATAGCTGCAAGAGCTGTAGAGCTGAGTTTAATAGTTTAAAAGATGTAATCAGCTTAGTTGATTCTTTACCTGATTTAGAACCGTCATTGAGCTTCGAAAGCAAAGTCATGGAAAGAATTGAAATGAGAAGGAATAGAATAATCACTGCATGCTTATTGATTGGTTCAATTGGATTATTCTCCTTTGCTAATCAAGTGTTTTTTCATGTTATACTTCCGTACATGCATAATTCAGAAATAGCGTTGAAGCTAACCGATTATTTAGGCTTTATATTTGATCGGTTTACATCTGTTTTAACTTCTTCCTTAGTATATATGAATGTTACGATTGAGAGTTTAAAGGTATTAAGAGGAATAGTTATTCGGGATTACACAAATGTAGTTTTTTGTTTCGTTGCTTTCATTATTATTATGAACCTGCAATTATTCAGGATATTAAATCTACACCGGGATTTGGGGGTTAAATAATTGAAAAAACAACTTAAGCTTTTTCTTATAATATCATTTATTATCGCTATGTTAGTCAGTGGCGTTAGCGCAGGAAGCGATGAGGGCTCTGATTCTTTTACCTTTGCCAATGATCTGCATATTCGAAAGGGTAACGATTTAAATGGAAATGTGGTAGTAGTATTTGGTGATGCTATTATAGACGGTAAGGTCGCCGGAGATATTGCGGTTATTTTTGGAGATGCTTTGGTAAACGGAGAAGTAGGCGGTAATGCTGTAACAGTATTCGGCTCCGTGAAAGTGGGTAAAGAAGGCGTTATTAACGATAGTGTAGCCGCCGTCATGGGCGATATAAAAAAAGAGCCCGGAGGTGTGATAAAAGGGGAAGAAGCAGGTATCGGTACTCCATTTAAAGCCTTTGGGAGGAAGAGTTTAAAGTCCGCCATAAGTATATTTTCTATAATCGGCTTATTGGTGGTATTTGGATTTTCTTCTTTGTTACTATTGATTATCCCAAGAAGAATGAATATAATGGCAGACAGCATAGAGTTTAATATGTGGAGGAAATTTGGCATAGGCGCTATCGCCTATTTGCTATTCATTCCCGTAATTATTGCTTTAGCTATAAGTATAATTGGATTATTATTGATACCTTTTTTTATTCCACTATTTCTAATCACAGTTTTTATAGGTATGACCGCAATAAAAATAGCAATTGGTAAAAGGTTATCAGGTACAATAGAAGGAAGCGGAGCAAGTTATATTTATTTAATCATAGGTACAGTACTAGTTTTTATACTGCCGTATATACCTATCCTGGGATGGTTAACTTACCTGCTTATAACGTGTATAGGGCTTGGCGTGGTCTTAGATACGCGGCTGGGAAGGGAAAGTGACATTAATTTATAGATTATTTTGCTTTATATATCCACCTTTGTATGATATAATTTATTTTAATGAACAAAAATTGCTTACATAAATACAGGAGGATAAAAATGTTACTTAGAGAGCTTGTAATTGATGGGCATACATTAACCCTTAATGAAAATGACGATTTATACGGTGCTACTATAGTCAACAGTAAAGGAGATAAGTTATTCTATCATGAGTATCAGGATTACGACAAGGTAAAGGAATTTTTAGATTTAATTGTAAAGGAATACGAGGGAAACAGCATAAGCATTAAAAAAGTATTAGAGATTTTGGAAAGCAGTAAATAACAATCAAAGGCAGGAAATCCCTGCCTTTTCTAGTATAGACATGCTTTATACCGTGTAAGCAGCGAAATGGTTTCCTTTAGGAGATAACATATGAACAATAGAATTAATATTCTGGCTATAGAGACTTCCTGCGATGAAACATCTGCTGCAGTTGTAAGAAATGGCAGGGAGGTATTGTCTAATATAATATCTACGCAGATAAGCATTCATAAAAAATTTGGTGGCGTTGTCCCTGAGGTTGCTTCTCGTAAGCATCTCGAAAATATAAGCGATGTTATCGGTATGGCTGTAGAGGAAGCAGGAATAGATTATAAAGACTTGAGTGCTGTTGCAGTTACCTATGGACCCGGCTTAGTAGGGGCATTATTAATCGGATTGACTACTGCCAAAGGCCTTGCCTATGGCTTGAATATTCCGCTGGTAGGCGTTAACCATATAGAAGGTCATATCCACGCCAATTATATAAACCATAAAGACTTGGAGCCCCCTTTTGTCTGCCTGGTAGCTTCCGGGGGTCATAGCCATATAGTAAATGTCCTTGATTACGGAAATTATAAAATTATGGGTAAAACGAGAGATGATGCGGCTGGCGAAGCCTTCGATAAAATAGCCAGAGCATTGGGACTTGGCTATCCCGGAGGACCGTTGATAGATGAAATTTCTAAAAAAGGTAACGCAGAAGCTATCAACTTTCCTAGGGCATACTTAGAAGAAGGAAGCTTCGATTTCAGCTTCAGCGGGTTGAAATCCTCTGTTTTGAATTATATTAATTCCATGAAAATGAAAAATGAAAATATAATAGTTGAGGATGTAGCTGCCAGCTTTCAGGAATCTGTTGTAGAGGTTCTCGCTAATAAACTTATTGCAGCTGCAATTAAAGAAAAATCTCAATATGCAGTATTGGCGGGTGGAGTAGCGGCAAACAGCAGATTGAGAGAAATTTTAATTGCCAAAGGTGTAGAAAAGGGTATTAAGATACTATACCCCGATATGATATTATGTACCGATAATGCAGCAATGATAGGATGTGCCGGCTACTATAAATATATTAAAGGCGAATATTCTCCCTTTAACTTAAATGCCATACCTAATTTAACACTAAGCTGAATCGCTTTTTAACTAATAGGACTGTCTCCATTAGTTATCTACAATTTATTCACCGTTCTCCTTTCCAACTGTCTGTTCACACATGCTTTTAGATTATTAATATTTGATAAAGATTGCATTGTGTAGAGGCTTAGAATCTGTTAGTGCAGTGGAGGAATAGTTGTGTCAACTGTTTGAGCGAAGCGAGTTTTGGCACAATTGTGGTTATTATTGACAGATCATGAAAAGGTATTGTATAATTGTATACAACAATACATATATACAATATCTTTTGTATTGTAATATATATCAAGGAGGTAATAGAATGCATAAGGTTACTTTAATACCCGGTGATGGTATAGGACCGGAGGTTATAGAGGCAGCGGTGGAGGTTATTGAAGCATCCGGAGTAGATTTAAAGTGGGAAGAGAAGCTTGTAGGGCAGGCAGCTATTGATAAGTACAACAACCCATTGCCTGAAGGCACAATTAATTCCATTAAAGAAAACACTATCGCATTAAAAGGGCCTACCATGACAAAAATCGGTAAAGGATACAGGAGTGCAAATGTGGAGCTAAGACACAGATTAGACCTATATGCTAATATCCGACCGATAAAATCCATCGAAGGAGTAAAATCCAATTATAGTAACGTAGATATGCTGATATTCAGAGAAAACAGCGAAGATGTATATATGGGTATAGAGCATATGATTGGTAAAGACGCTGCAGAATGTATAAAAATCATAACAGCGGAGGCATCCGAAAGAATCGCATCTATGGCTTTCAGCTATGCAGTAAAGGAAAACAGAAAAAAAGTCACATGTGTTCATAAGGCTAATATCATGCAGCTTACGGATGGTTTATTTCTATCAACGGTTAGAAGAGTTGCCAGCAGATTTCCTGATATAGAATATGAAGAAATAATTGCAGAGAATATGTTTTTAAAGGCAATATTAAATCCTGAAAACTATGATGTACTTGTACTTCCCAATCTATACGGTGACCTTATGTCGGCTATGGCTGCCGGATTGATTGGCGGATTGGGTGTAGTTCCCGGGGTTAATATAGGAGTAGAGGCTGCAGTTTTTGAGGCTACTCATGGTGCAGCTCTTGATATCGCAGGTAAGGGCATAGCAAACCCTGTTGCGACAATACTATGCGGTGCAATGATGCTAAATCATATCAGCGAAAAGGAAGCGTCGAATAGAATCTATAAAGCTGTACATAAGGTTATTAAGGAAGGCAAATATACAACTAAAGATTTGGGAGGAAACTCTACGACAAAGGAAATGACAAAGGCAATAATAGACAATCTTTAAAACTGGGCAAAAAGGTTGTTTTTGATGTAAAAGGTAGTTATTAAATAGTGGGTGATTATTATGGAATTTGTCAGTCGTAAGCAAATTTTTGAAAGACTGCGTCAGGATATATTAGAAGATAAATATAAAAAAGGGCATAGTCTGGTTGAACAGAAGCTTGCTAACGAATTTGGAGTGAGCAGAACACCTATAAGAGAAGCAATCAGACAGCTTGAATTAGATGGACTAGTGGAAAGCATACCTAATAGAGGTGTTTTTGTTATCGGTATATCCCGGAAGGATATTGAAGACATATATCAAATACGAAAAAGAATTGAAGGGCTGGCGGCATATTGGGCTGTGGAGAAAATAACCCTTGATGAAATGGAAGAGTTGAAAAATATATATGATCTTATGGAATTCTACACGGATAAAGGAAATATAGATCAAGTAGCACTACTTAATACGGGATTTCATGAAGTAATAATAAATGCCGCAAGGAGTAAATATTTAAAAATTGTACTTACTAATTTTCAAGCATATATTAAATGGGCCAGGCATGCTTCAATAAGTGCAGAAGGCAGAGCTATAGCGGCTTTAAAGGAGCATAAGAAAATTGTTGAAGCATTTCAGAATAGGGATAAAGATGGTGCAGAAAAGGCGATAATGGAGCATATAGATAATTCTATTAAAAACCTTGAATCAATATTATTCACTTAAACTGCCCCATTCATCATATAGCTTTTCCAGCTTCTCCTTTAAACCTATGGTTTCTTTATTGAGCTCCAGGCATTTATTATGGTCTGAAAAGACCTCCGGCGACTCAAGCATTGTATTTATTTCAATAATTCTATTGTCAATTGCATTGATTTCTTCTTCTATATCTTTAAGTCTTTTTTGTTGCCGCCTTTGGGCGGCTCTTTCTTCTTTTTTTAAAGTCCATTCACTTTTCACTACATCCTTTTCTTCATAATCCTTTAAAGTGACGTCTTTGCTTCTTCTATTTTTTAAATAATAGGTGTAATTACCGTTATAAACCGTAGCTCCGTCTTCTTTTAGCTCTACTATTTTTGTAGCCACTTTGTTTAAAAAATACCTGTCGTGAGATACGAAAAGGACAGTGCCCGTATATCCTAACAAAGCGTTCTCCAAAACTTCTCTAGATGCCATATCCAAATGATTGGTAGGCTCATCTAAAAGAAGGAAATTTGCCTTAGAGAGTATAAGTTTCAATAAAGCGAGTCTTGATTTTTCACCGCCGCTTAATATTGATATTTCTTTAAAGACATCTTCTCCTTTAAATAAAAAAGCAGCAAGAGCATTTCTGATAGTAGATTCATTAAGCTTGGAGTTTGAATCCCATATCTCATCTATTATTGTTTTTCTTATATCCAGGCTTTCCTGCTCCTGTTCATAAAAAGAAGGTATAACGGAAACTCCCAAGCCTATATCTCCGGTATCAGGGCGAACCTTTCCGGCGATAATTTTGAGGAGCGTAGTTTTGCCTATTCCATTAGGCCCGAGCAAAGCTACCTTTTCCCCGCGATAAATATTTAAAGAAAAGTTCTTAAATAAAAGGTGTTTATAGGATTTGGATATATTGTCCAACCTTAAAACATCATTACCGCTTCTTCTGTTAGCTTCAAAAATAAATTTTAGATTTTTAGGTGAGCCATCAGGCTTAACAATCCTTTCAATCCTTTGAAGCATTTTTTCTCTGCTTTCAGCTTGTTTTATACTTTTTTCCCGGTTATATTGTCTGAACCGTGCTATAATTGCTTCTTGCCTGGCAATTTCTCTTTGCTGCTGGTCGTAATCTTTATATTGCTGCAGCAGTTCCGTTTCTTTTTCTTTGGTATAAGAGCTATAATTGCCGTTATATTCTTTTAAAACTCCATTTTCAATTTCAAAGGTTTTATTGGTTAGGTTATCCAGGAAATATCTATCATGGGATATAATCACTAATATACCGTTATAACTTTTCAAAAAATCTTCAAGCCACTCAACGGATTCGATATCTAAATAATTTGTGGGCTCATCAAGGAGCAATATATCATGTTTTTTTAATAGAACTTTTGCTAGAGCGATGCGTGTTTTTTGACCTCCGCTAAATTCAGATACCTTTCTCGAATAATCCGAAGAGCTAAAGCCCAACCCTTTCAAAACGCCCTTTGCTTTGCTTTCATAAGAAAAACCGTCCTGCGCTTCATATTGGTGCTGTATGCCGGAATAAGTTTTCATTAAAGAATTTAAATAAGATTTATCAGGAGAAGCAGAGACTTTACTGATATCAGCTTCCAATTCCTTCATCCTCTTTTCCAAAAGAATTAGCTCGGAAAATACTTTAATGACCTCATTCCACAGAGTCGTATTCTCTTGAAAGTCTAGAAACTGAGACATATAGCCAATATTTTTGTTTTTGACTAAATATATCTCACCGCCGTCCTTTTCAATTTCACCGTTTATTATTTTGAATAATGTAGATTTACCTGCGCCATTAACCCCTACAATACCAATTCTGTCCTTTTCATGAATTGCAAAGGTGGCATTTTTAATAATTTCATCAGTTCCAAAAGCTTTTTTTATTTCCTTGCCTGAAAGAATAATCATAATATCCCCCTACAGAAAACTATCACAAATACAATTGTAGCAAAAATAATTTTTTTTTCAAATCGGATACGTGAAAAATAAATAATATTAGGGATGGAAACCTCAAAGCAACATAGAATTGACATTTACAAAGCTATGTAATAAAATAAACTAACGAAGATTTTTATTTTTTGTTAGTAATTGTTAATAAAATAACGATTCATACTTTTTAGGGAGATGTTAATATGGAGAGGTTTAGTAATATCTCAATGGCAGTCATTAGAAGGCTGCCAAAGTATTACAGATACTTAGGCGAGATGAAAAAGAAAGACATTAGAAGGGTATCCTCTCAAGAACTTAGTAGAATAACCAGTTTTACTGCCTCTCAGATAAGGCAGGACTTAAACTGTTTTGGTGGCTTTGGGCAGCAGGGATACGGCTATAATGTTGATGATTTGTATCAGGAAATAGGAAATATTTTAGGATTGAACAGAACTTATAAAACTGTTATTATCGGGGCGGGAAATTTAGGCCAAGCTATTGTAAATTATACTTTTTTCGAAAAAAGCGGATTTATTACAAAAGGAATATTTGACATCAATCCCAAAGTTATAGGGTTGAGTATTAATGAAATAAAAGTATATGATGTAGAGAAATTAGAGGAATTTGTAAAAACTAATTCAATAGATATAGGTATAATCTGTACCCCGAAGAATCAATGTCAAAAAGTTGCTGAAATACTTGCCAAAGGCGGCGTTAAAGCAATCTGGAATTTTGCGCCCTCCGATATTAAAGTATCGGATGATATTCTGGTTGAGAATGTTCATTTGAGTGAAAGTCTTTTTACATTATCATATTTGATGAAGGAAAAAGAAGATATAGAGTACAGTAAAAGATTCAAATAGGATTTATCTCGGGAGGGTTTTTAATGGAGGTATATGCTTTAATTGGTCAAAGCGGAACCGGTAAAAGCTATAAAGCTTTTATGGTAGCTAAGGAAAAGGATACAGAATATATTATTGATGATGGTCTGCTAATCGGAGGAACTAGAGTTATCGCCGGAAGATCTGCTAAAAAAGAAAGCACAAAGCTCGCTGCCGTGAGAAGGGCTTTGTTTAAAGATGAAGAGCATAGGAATTCCATTAAAAAAGCAATTGCAGAAATAAACCCTGATAGAATACTGGTTCTTGGAACATCTTTGCGAATGGTTGAGCAAATCACAAAAGCACTGGACTTGCCAAAACCCAGCGAACCTGTATTTATAAACGATGTTTCTACGGATAAAGAGATATATAAAGCTATAAAGTCAAGAAGAGTAGATGGTAAGCATGTTATACCCGTTCCTTCTGTTGAGATAAAAAAGGATTTTTCCGGGTATTTCATTGATTCCCTTAAGATTTTTAAGAAAAAAGAGGAAAAGTCATCAGAGGTGTTAGAAAAGACTATAATAAGACCAACCTTCAGCTATCTCGGCAAGTATGAGATATCTAGAAATGCTCTTATTCAAATTATAGAGATTTCCCTTCGGGAAATAGAGGGACTGGAAAAGGTTAAAAAAATTAGAATTGACAGCACTGCCGAAGGGGTTATTATCAATGTTGAATTAATTATAAGTCTAATAAGGCGTATGGATATAACCTTGTTGGAGGCACAAAAACAAATTGTGGAAAAGATGGAGTATTCAACGGGTTTAAATGTTGTAAGCTCAAATGTTACAGCTATTGGGTTGATTATGCAGGATAAAGGCTAAAGGAATGACTGAATATACCGTGAATTCAATTAAAATAAGAGAAATTTCAAATGGTTTAGTATTAGAAAATGTAAATGATTTTAATGCTAAACACATTTTTGAATGCGGACAAAGCTTTCGATGGAACAAAGAAAAGGATAATAGCTATACAGGTGTTGCCTTTAATAAGGTTATCAACATCAGCTCCGACAGCGATGAAAAAAGAGTTACTATCTTAAATACTTCTTTAAAGGATTTTGAAAGCATTTGGTTTAGATATTTGGATTTAAATCGGAATTACGGTGATATTAAGAAAAAGTTATCCTCTGATTCTATTATGAAAAATGCCATTAAATACGGGGGCGGAATAAGAATATTAAATCAGGACCCTTGGGAAATATTAATTTCCTTTATTATTTCCGCAAACAATAGAATCCCCATGATATCAAAAAGCATAAATTTGCTATCTGAAATGTATGGACAACCTATATCCTATAACGGTAAAACCTATTACTCCTTTCCAACTCCTGAGGGATTAGGTTCAGGGGAGATTTCTGATATTGAAAAATGCAGGGCCGGCTTTCGCTGTAAGTATATTAAAAAAGCCGCGGAAATGGTAAAGCATGGAGAAATAGATTTGCATGAAATAAAGGAAATGGAAACCCATCAGGCAAGGGAAGAGCTTAAAAGAATACCCGGGGTGGGGCCCAAAGTAGCGGATTGCATATTGTTGTTTTCCATGGAAAAGCATGAGGTGTATCCGATAGATGTCTGGGTAAAAAGAGTCACAGAACACCTTTTTCTAAAAAAAGAAGCTAAAGTTAATGAAATACATGATTATGCCAAAGGTAGATTTGGTAACCTGGCGGGATTTGCTCAGGAATATTTATTTTATTATGCTAGGGAATTAAAAATAGGTAAGAGTTAGGGGGATATTGCATTGGTTATATTAGGAGCTTTAGCTAACGCCGGGGCCGTGCTAGTTGGCGGAACGGTCGGTTCGTTAATGAAAAAAGGTTTGCCGAAAAAATATGGAGATGCAATAATACAGGCTCTTTCTATTTTCACTTTTGGCATGGGCATGATGTTTTTTCTTAAATCAAAGGAAATCATGGTACTGGTAATTAGCTTGGCACTGGGTACTTTTTTAGGTGAATGGATTGATATAGAAAAAAGGCTAGAAAGCTTTGGCAATAATATACAAGCAAGGTTTAAAAATGCCGGGGGCGGCTTTTCGGAAGGCTTCGTAACTGCCAGCTTAATATTTTGCGTTGGTTCAATGGCGATAATGGGAGCAATGCAAAGTGGTTTGGCCGGCAATCATGAAGTATTGTTTGCGAAAGCTGTTTTAGATGTTATTGCATCATTGATTTTCGCCTCTGCAATGGGGATTGGTGTTGCTTTTTCTTCCATATCCGTATTGGTGTACGAAGGAGGATTAGCTCTGGCTGCCTCTGCAATTGCTCCATACCTGAGCAATGCGGTAGTAGATGAAATGACAGCAGTAGGTGGTGTGTTGTTGATGGGCTTAAGCTTATCAATTTTAGAGATTAAAAAGATAAAAGCCGGGAATATGTTGCCTGCTATTTTCTTTCCAATAGTTATAATGCTTATAATTAAGCTTTGATAATATATCATCTTACACTTCTTACGCTCCACATCACAAGCTTGAACGCAAAAGGCGTTACTGTTCTCAGGTATTTTTTAGATTATTAGTATTTGATAAAGATTGCATTGTGGAGAGGCTTAGAATCTGTTAGCGCAGTGTAGGATCAGTTGCGTCAACTGTTTGTGCGAAGCGAGTTTTGGCGCAACCCGGAACAAGCTTACAGATTATTGGCCTTGGAACTCCTGCAATCGTATCAAATATAATAAGCTGTACTGAAACTATTGTTATATCTTAACAGCAACAAAAAGACTAACCAATTTATTTCAAACTTCAATAAACTTATTGAATTTAGTTAAATAAAAAGCTATAATTTGAAGTAAAGAATACAAAAAAAGTATAAGGAGGGTTTTACATGTCATATAGTCCATCTTTAGGCAGTACTGTTACAAATACAAAGATGAGGACTCCGGACAATCTATCACCTTTCTCCGGTATGTGCTCAGTTTGTACTGCTGAATGCCTGGGAACTTGTGAAATAGGTTATTCTGCTGTACGCGGTGATGAAGCTATTTATCCTGTTGGTGCGGATAAAAGTCAATTTGCATCGGAGAAGGATTATCCGGTTGATTTTTCACATTTCAACATCAATGGACATGTCTTTGGAGCGTCCGGCATTGAAGCAGATACATATAAAGCAACATTTCCAAATGGCGATATTACAACAACAGTGGGTATAGACAACCCTATTAAGCTTAAAGCGCCTTTCATTTTTCCCGCCATGGCAAAATTAAATTGGCAGGATTACTATGCCGGTGCAGCGGTATCGGGTGTAATGGCAGTTATAGGTGAAGATGCTGTATTAAAGGATCCAAAACTGGAAATGGTAGATAAAAAGGTAAAAAAATCTCCTTTCCTTGAAAGCATGATTAATAGTTTTAGGGAATACTATCATGGCTATGGTGATATAGTTTTCCAAGCAAATGTAGATGATGAGTATATTCATGCTGCTGATTACGCTATTACGGAGCTTGGTTTGACTACTTTAGAACTTAAATTTGGTCAAGCGGCAAAAGGCATTCAAGGAATGGGCTTTGTTTATGACTTGGAAAAAGCTTTAAACTTTCAAAAGGAAGGTTATTTGGTATATCCCGATCCTTCAGATCCGGTTATACAGGATAATCATAAAAAAGGAATAGGTCCTCATTTTCAAAGAATAGGCAAGCTTCCAATGTGGGATGAGGAAATACTGGCAGAAAGAATAGCACATTTAAGAAAATTGGGATTAAAGCGTATTTTCTTTAAAATGGCAGCTTTTGACCCGGCAGACATGATTAGAGTATTAAAAATTGCTTCCGCAAATAAAGTTGATTTAGTTACATTTGACGGTGCCGGCGGCGGCAGCGGCAACAGCCCGTGTAAAATGATGAATGAATGGAGCTGGCCGACCGTTTATATGGAAAGCATTCTATATGATATATTGAACGAGATGAAAGCTAAAGGGTATACATTACCAAAGGTTGCTGTTGCAGGCGGTTTTGTAATGGAGGATTCCATTTTTAAAGGACTTTCACTGGGAGCGCCCTATGTATCGATTATTGCTCTTGGTCGTTCAGCTATGTCGGCGGCTATGTCGGCAAAAAGAGTCGGTGAATTGATTAATGAAGGTAAAGTGCCAAAGGAATTACAAAAATACGGCAGCACAGTCCCTGAAATCTTTAGAGATATTAGAGAACTAAGAGATATATATGGGGATAAAGCCTTTGATATTTCGCCGGGTACAATAGGCGTATTTACTTACGTTAATAGAGTTTCTGTGGGATTAAGGCAATTGATGGCTTTAAACAGAAAATTTACCCTCGACAAAATCGATAGAACGGATATATTTGCATTAACAAAGGAAGCCGGGGAAGTTTCGGGTATTTCAACAATAATGGATTATAGGGATAAAATAAGGCAAATGGTATAAAACGCAAGGAGTAGGAAATCATGTTTGATGATGATACCGGTGTATATACAATAGGGACTGTTGCTTGTTTAATAGGCGAGCATCCGGAAACCTTGAGGGTATGGGAAAAAAATGAACTCATAAGTCCGGATAGGAGCAGCTATCAAAGAAAATATACGAATAATGACTTAAAGAGACTAAAATTTATCAAGTATTTGATAGATGAAAAAGGTTTAAATATAGCCGGGGTTAAACAAATAATATCCATGTATTCCTGCTGGTATAAAAGGAATTGCAAAGGCGGTGCGGAGAAAAACAGCCGCATATTGATAAATGAATCAAAGCCTTGTTGGAAATCAGAGGAAACATATTGCCGTGTTGTTGTTGATAAATCTGAAATGTGTAACCAATGCAATATTCTTCGGGTTTGCATTGATTGCAGTGAATGTATTAAAAAAGATTTATAAGATTTAAGACAAAATTAATATAAAAACTTATTAAAACAGGAGATGAAAATCAAATGAACAAAACTGGATGTAATACTTCAAGTTGTGGAGAAGGAGGCAGCTGCAGCAGCTGCGGTGAAGAAAAACAGCCGACACTTGACGATTTTCGTGTAGAAACTCATAAGGATAATTCAATAAAAAAAGTTATCGGAATCGTAAGCGGTAAAGGCGGAGTAGGAAAATCCCTTATAACCTCAATGCTTGCAGTACATGCAAGACGCAAAGGCTTCAAGGTGGGTATATTGGATGCAGATATAACGGGACCTTCCATACCTAAAATGTTTGGTATAAATAAAAAAGCTTTTGGCAATGAAAGCGGTATATACCCCGAGCTTACATCAAAGGATATAAAAATCATGTCAGTAAATCTATTGCTGGAAGATGAAGAGGCACCTGTAATTTGGAGAGGACCGCTTATATCAAACGTAGTTAAACAATTTTGGTCTGACGTCATATGGGGGGATATAGATTATCTATTCCTTGATATGCCTCCTGGCACCGGTGATGTGCCCTTAACAGTTTTTCAATCCATTCCTTTGGATGGTATTATCGTAGTAGCATCACCCCAGGATTTAGTACACCTGATAGTGCGAAAGGCATATAACATGGCAGTGTCCATGGGAATACCCGTACTTGGCATAATTGAAAATATGAGCTATGTTGAATGCCCCGATTGCGGCAAGGAAATAAAGCTTTTCGGTAAAAGCCATGTGGATGAAATCGCTAAGGACCTGGGTTTGATGGTATTGGCAAAGCTGCCTATAGATCCGGCAATAGCTGAGGCCTGCGATAAAGGTGAAATAGAGATGGTGGAAAAGGAATATCTAGCGGATGCCTTTAACCACATAGAAAAGCATTTTAAATAAATTGGGAAAAATAAAAAGACCGTCATTTAAACGGTCTTTTTATTTTTCATAAACGCATTCATTAATATTTTTATCACATCGGAAATTATTTTTAAATACTCTACAGCTTCTTGAGCTCCGTCGTTTACAGACAACACAGTCTCTGCCACAGTATCGCTGACTATTCCTACAGCCTCACTTACTTGCACTATCTCTTCCTTAAGCGTTGCCGTGGCACAATCAACATTACTTACAATCGATGGAAGCTTGTCCATGGTTTTGTCAATGTTGGAGGAGTTTCTCTCCAACAATTCCCTTACTCTTTTTAATACCCCGATGAGGTTATTAAGCATAATAAAGGTATAAATGCCTAACCCGGATAATATTAAAAAAAGTATAAGTAAACCTAAATCCTTATATGAAATCATGGCACACTCCTCTTTTCCTTAAATTTGTTAATCTTCGCAACAGCCTTCTGTCACTTCTTCAGACTCAGGGGAGCTATCATCTGCTCCACCGGCAGCCTCATCCACAGCCTCTTTGGATTTTTTAATGCTAGCGATTCTTTCTTTGCCTTCTTCTAATACCTTTGAAATTTTTTCACCGGCCTCGCTTGCACCTTCTTTAATAGTGACAACGGAATTTTTTGCAGTATCTGCGATATCTTTTCTTGTTTCTTTTCCGGATTTAGGGGCAAAAAGAACACCAAACAAACTTCCTAAAGCTGCTCCGACACCAAGACCGGTACCTACCTTTTTAGCTGCATCAACAGCCTTTGCTTTTTTCTTTTCTCTTTTTGCTCTATTTAAAACCTCTTTTAAAGACACGAGAACCCCTCCTTTATTTCTTTTTTTATAATTATATGTAATTATACAGGAAAAATATAGATAATACAACAGATTACATTGTTTAATTGGCAAAGGAGATAAATATTTGTTACTTTTCACAGGTGTTTTTTAGATTATTAATATTTGATAAAGATTGCATTGTGGAGAGGCTTAGAATCTGT
>CAYPBK010000014.1:0-46477 GCA_964408955.1 uncultured Clostridiaceae bacterium | reverse complement strand
GCAACTAATCCTCCACTTCGCTAACAGATTCTAAGCCTCTCCACAATGCAATCTTTATCAAATATTAATAATCTAAAAAATGCCTTTGAATAGTAACAATAAAAAAAAGCGGCCATCGCCGCTATTATTTTTTCTTACCTGTAACATAGGGTAGAGGATCAACAGTTTCACCGTTTACTCTTACCTCAAAGTGAACATGTGGTCCCGTGGATAATCCTGTACTACCGCATAGAGAAATAGTTTGCCCTCTGGCTACCACATCCCCCTCTTTTACCAGTAGCTTGGAATTATGAGCATACAGCGTGGACATTTTGCCACCATGGTCAATTATTACAGCATTTCCATAACCACCATAGTAGCCTGAGAATATGACCTTGCCGTCATTGGCGGCGACAACATTTTTCCCCGCCGGTACAGCTATATCTATACCTGTATGCATCTTATTCTTCTTAAGAATAGGATGATATCTATTCCCATAAGGTGAAGTGATTTTAGTATACCCCGGGGCCGGCCAAGCCATTTCCCCGCCTACATAATCAGAGCTGGTTTGCAATGCCAGTATCTTCTTTGTCAGCTGCGCGGACTCTTCCAACAGCTTGTCCTCTAATTTTTCAAGCTCAACTAAATCACTGTAAACCTTTTTTAATGTATCCTTTTTAGTTTGTTGTGTTGTTTCCACTTCTTCTTTCTTTTCACAAATAAGCTGCTTTAATCTCTCTTTTTCAAGATGTTCCTCTTCTAATACAAGCTTTTTCTCATTCACTAAGTTTTCATAGGTTTTTCTTTCTTTAAGCACATTCACATCATAGTTAATAATTTTTCTTAAAAGATCCATCCTTGATATAAAATCACTAAAGCTTTTGGAATTCAATAATACGGAAATATAACCAAGGGTACCGTTTTGATACATTACCCTGACTCTTTTATTCAACAAAGCTTTTTGATTAACAGCCTCTGTAACCGCCCTGTCATACTCTCTTTGCGTTATTGCTATATTACCCTCCAACTCCGAAAGAGAGTCTTCAACTAGTTCCAACTCTTTTTCAGAATCACAAAGCTTCTTTTCCAATTCCTCTAATTGCTTTGATAAAGTCTTTTTTTCTGCTTCTTTTTGTGTTTTCTGCTTTTTAGTCAGCTCTATTTGTTTGTTTATTGCTTCTTTATCTTTTTGCAACTTATTAAGATCCGGATCTTGTCCGTATACGCTGAAGGTTGATAAGAGCAAGCTTAATATCAAAACAAATACAACTATACTTTTTTTCATATAATGACCCTCCTATCACACTTTAAGGAATTTCCGTATAGAAATCATACTGCCTAAAGATCCTATAGCTATTCCCAATACTGTCAATATTACACTTAAGCTGTTAAACACTTTAATCATTGGCAACAAATTTATGGAGATAAGGCCCAGGCTCTGGCTTTCTATATACCGTGAGCCGAAATAATACCCTCCGCAGATAACTGCCAGGGAAGTAAGGCTCCCCAAAAGGCCCATGAGAATCCCTTCCGCGAAAAACGGGCCTCTTACAAAGCCGTCTGTAGCTCCGACAAATTTCATAATGCCGATTTCCTTGCGTCTTGCAAATACCGTGAGCTTAATCGTATTGGCAATAATAAATATGGATATTAAAACTAAAATAGCCACAATTGCCAAGCTCCCTATCCTAAGAAGATATGTAATATTTAAAAGCTTCTCAAGCTCTTCTTTCCCATAAACAACGTTTTCTACGTTGGACATTGCGCTTATCGCTATAGTTACATTTGATGCCATCCTGGGGTCCTCTAAAGTAACAATAAAGGAATCCGCTAAGGGATTGTCCTCTTCCAAACCTTCCAATAGGTTTGAATTCTCGCCCAGTTGCTCGTTGAATTCTTCCAAAGCTTTTTCCTTTGATAGAAAAAAGCTGTCCTTAACTCCGTTAAGCTCCTTTATATCCCTGTTCATTGCATTTACTACATCCAAGCTCAGTCCGTCATTTAAATAAACCTTTACTTCCACTTGGGCTTCCAGCTCCGTAGCAAGATAATCTATATTTAGGACTACAGTAAGAAAAATCCCGATAACCAACAATGCGGCAAACACTGAGCTTATAGCCGCTACACTCATTGCTTTGTTTCTCCATAAGCTTCTAAAGGACTGTTTTACAAAAAACTTAAAAGTTCTTGCCTTCATACGTCATAACCACCCTTCTTCTCGTCTCTTGTTACAACGCCTTCTTCAATTTCAATTACTCTTTTTTTCATTGAATTAACGATATCTCTGGCGTGGGTAGCCATAAGTACGGTGGTTCCTCTATGGTTTATTTCATTAAGGTTTTTCATGATTTCCCAGGAAGTATCCGGATCAAGGTTACCTGTAGGCTCATCAGCTATAAGGATTGAAGGTCCGTTTACCATAGCCCTGGCAAGGGATACCCTTTGCTGCTCTCCCCCTGAAAGTTGATGAGGGTATAAATCGGATTTTTTGCTCAGCCCCACAAGGCTTAGAACAATTGGCACCTTTCTTCTTATTTCCTTTGCCTGGGCCTCGATAACCTCCATGGCAAAAGCAACATTTTCGTAAACTGTTTTATCCTGTAATAATCTAAAATCCTGGAAAACCACTCCGATGCTTCGTCTTAAATAGGGTATTTCTTTTCTTTTTAAAGCCGATACATCTTTGTTATTTATAATAATACTGCCAGAATCAGCTGAAATCTCTCTTAGCAGTAGTTTAATCAAGGTTGATTTCCCGGCTCCGCTTTGACCTACTAAAAAAACAAACTCACCGTTGTCAATTTTAATACTCACATTATGCAGAGCCCTATATCCATCGCCAAATGTTTTGCTAACATTGATCAGTTCTATCAATAAATCACAACCTTTCCAACATAAAGCAGCTATTTTTTGGATACAAGACGACATATAAGATATTACTTCTACAATAAATCTAAAAATCCTCTATAAATATTCAAATTTGTCGCATTCAGTGATTTTTTATCTTATAAGCAGATATGCCTTTCGACTTTTCCCGTAAAAACTAATAGTCTAAAAGAATACTTACGAACAGCAAAAAAAGCCGTACAGCCAAAATTACTGTACAGCTTTTTTATTTATCTATATGAAAAACAATTCTAGTTAATCTGTTTTGTTTTCCTCTCTGTCAAAGTCTTCATCATCATAACTCCTGCCGTGATCCTTGTTTTTAGTTAAAATCATTACACCTATAATGATAAGCAAAGCAGGGACTACATATTTTCTACTGATTAAAAACTGGCTTCTTGTTAAAAAAACAAGTCCCAGCCCGCCAAGGATGCTTATAGGTATCAAAAGAGCCGAATTCCTTTCCCCGAAATAGTAGAATTCAAACAAACCTATGGAAATACCTATTAAAAGAATGGGCCAAAGCTCCCCCATCAACCGCCATCCGAAAAATACGTTGGCATAAAACAAAATACCATAGGTAGTCAATATACCACCCGGCACCAAAATCCCCGGATTTTTATCCAAACCTGAAAAAAAAGATATATGCATGTAAATCCCGGGTATTAAAAGGGCTAAAGGCCAAATATAGTTCCAGGAGAAATTAAAATAACCCAGGTTGGAAAAGAGCACCGCAATTCCTATTAATATAAAAACCATTCCTAATACTAATTCATTGTTTTTTCTCATATATGCACCTCCATCCAGATATATTATCCGTTTTCACTTTATCCTGTTTAATTTAAAATACGGGCAGCAAATAAAAAAGTCTGATATAATCCTCTTGTACCCGAAGATTTTCTAATGCATAATAATACTATATCATTTGACGGAGTTGAAAGCTATGAAAAAAGAAATCAGAAAAAATATCCTACAACAAAGAGAAGCACTTGAACAGAAGGAAGTTGTTTTAAAAAGTAAACAAATCTTTGAAAAGTTAATAAATACGGAGGCTTATAAAAAATCCCGGAATATTCTTACTTATATTAGCTTTCGCAATGAAGTAAAAACAGATTTAATCATTACGGATGGGATAAAAAAGAATAAGAAAATAAATATACCTCTATGCAATACAGATATCAAAGAAATTATAGTATGTGAAATGGGGGGCTGGGATGATTTGGAGCCATGCGCTTTCGGCGTCCCGGAGCCGAAAAAAGATGCTATTAAAATAGCAAACAGAAAGTATATAGATTTAGTCATAGTACCCGGCGCTGTATTTGATATAAAAGGAAACAGAATAGGATACGGTGCCGGATACTATGATAAGTTTTTTTCTTCTTTGAAGGAGGATGTTTATAAAATCGGAATTTGCTATTCCTTTCAAGTTGTTGATTTTGTGCCCGCATCTCCCCATGATATACCTATGGATTATATAATTACAGAAAATGAAATCATCAAATGCAACTGTTAATAGTGCATCATCATTTATTCTTTTCGGCTATTTTTGCATAATCATCTATTTTCTTTTTAACTAAATAGTATAGTGTCCCTTTTTCATATTTACCGTTAGCGTCAGGCATACCGGCAGGAACATCCGTTAATATTTCAATACCCTCCTCTATTGATTTAACAGGGTATATATGAAATTTACCTTCCTCCACGGCTTTGATAACCTCATCGTTCAGCATGAGATTACAAACATTTTGATGGGGTATCATAACACCTTCATTTCCTGTTAAACCTCTAAACTTGCAGGTTTGAAAAAAGCCTTCGATCTTTTCATTAACCCCGCCAATAGGCTGTATTTCCCCTTTTTGGTTTACGGAGCCTGTAACAGCGATAAATTGCTTTATCGGTATTTGAGAAAGGCTAGATAGCAATGCATACAGTTCAGTTGATGAGGCACTGTCGCCCTCCACACCGTCATATAGCTGCTCAAAGCAAATATTTGCGGAAATAGATAAAGGCACATCCTGGGCAAATCTTTCACCTAAATACCCGGAAAGGATTAATACACCTTTATCATGTATTCGCCCGCTCATTTCAACCTCTCGTTCAATATTCACTATTCCTTCTTCCCCTGCAAATACAGTAGCGGTTATTCTGCTTGGCTTACCAAAGGAATAATCCCCGAAATTCATGACCGACAAGCCATTTACTTGACCTTTAACTCTCTCTTCCGTGGATATGAGGATAACACCTGTATCGATAAGCTCTTGAAGCTTTTGCTCTATCCTGTTGGACCTGTAGATTTTTTGATTTATTGCTTTTTTTACATGCTCTTCCTTCACTAAAGGAGCTGCTTCCAACCTTGCCCATGCATCAGCTTCAAATAATATTTCAATAATATCGTTAAATCGCGTAGACAATTTATTCTTATGCTCTGCCAGCCGTCTGCTGTATTCTATAACAGCCGCCACACCGCTGCAATCAAAATGAAGCATATTTTTCTCTTTGGCGCGGAGGTTAATAAATTGAGCATATTTATCAATGTTTTCTTTGTTTGATAACATTTCTATATCAAAATCAGCTTTAATTTTAAATAGCTTCTTAAAATCCTCATCATAACTATAAAGCAAATGATAAATATTGCTGCTGCCAATCAATATCACTTTTACATTTAAAGGTATGGGTTCGGGCTTCATACCTCCTGTAACAATGCCTGTAGTGGCTGAGAACACATTTTCAATTGCAATACATCCGTTGTTCAAAGCTCTTTTTAATCCATCCCAGCTCTCAGGGCTTTTTGCTATATCAGATATATTCACTATGAGATACCCGCCATTAGCTAAATGCAAAGAGCCGGCGACTATTTTTGTGAAATTCGTTGTGATAACTCCCATGTTGCTTTCGTATTCAATTCTTCCCAATAGGTTGTAGTATTTTGGGTTTGCTTCTACTATTACGGAGGCGCCTTTCTTGCCTTTGTTATTAACAACAAGATTTACTTTATATTTCATGGTGAAATCTTTTGGCCCCATTATACCGATTAAAGCTGTGTCTTCCTCTTTAGTTTTATCTGAAACTTTAAAATCACCTATGCTTTTCATCATATTGTTTTGCACATTTTTAAAATGTTTTATAATACTTTCGTTTTCCTTGTATTTTTCTACCAGCTCAGCTATCGGTTGTTCTATAGTAAATAAAGCTATTCTTCCTTCCAATTGGCTGATTTTTTCTTTTGTTGCCTTCTCAGCTTCTCTTACTTGTTTCATGGATTCTTTTAAATACTTTTGCACAGATTGGGATCTTTCATCTATTTCTTTCCTAACAGAAGGCTCCATATTTATATAATCTTCCTGCTCAATGGCTTTTCCGTCGGCAATGGGTATTGTCAGAAGCCCTTGCTCACTTCTTTTTATTACAAAGCCTTGCTCCTTAGCATAGCTATTAAAATTATCCATTAATTCAGTGCTTATATTTTGGAATTCAAGGATTATTTCATTTTTTTGTTTTTCATAATCCTCACCTTCAAAAACCTTTGGGATTTTTTCTTTAATGGATTCCACCAGATTATCCATATCTTTTACCAGCTCAGAGCCTGTTCCCGCAGGCATATTTATAGCCAAAGGCTTTTCAGGATTATCGAAATTATATACATAGCACCAGTCATCAGGAGTTTTTTCAGTCTTTGCCAGCTTTTTTACTATAGATCTTGTATAGCTGCTCCTGCCTGTACCCGTCAACCCGGATACAAATATATTATAGCCGTGTCTTTTTATGGATAATCCAAATTCCATTGATGATGCCGCTCTCTCCTGGCCGATTATACCGTCTAATTGGTTTAATTCCTCGGTGGTTTTAAATCCAAGCTCTTCACAATAGCATTTGTTAATGAGCTCCTCCGGCAATAATTCTTTATAATTACTCATAAAATACACCTCATAAAAATTCTACTTAGCTTTTATTTTTAATTTTCTAACTGCATTGGCTATATCTGATGGGGCAATACCATATAGCTTTACCAGCTCCATAGGTTTACCTGATTGACCGAAAACATCCTTTATGCCCACTCTAGCCATTGGCGTAGGATATTCTTCTGACAAAACCTCCGCTACTGCACTGCCTAATCCGCCTATTATGCTATGCTCTTCCGCAGTGACAATTGCATTTGTTTCCTTCGCTGACTCTATTATGAGCTCTTTATCTATGGGCTTTATCGTATGCATATCTATTACCTTTACATCTATCCCGTCCTCTTTAAGCAGCTCTGAAGCTTCCAATGCCAAATGAACCATAAATCCTGCCGCTATTATTGATGCATCCTTGCCTTCCTTTAAGACTATTCCTTTGCCTATTTTATAATCCACGTCATCTTTATGTATCTCAGGAATCCCAAGCCTTCCTAATCTGATATAAACGGGTCCTTTATATTCTATGACAGCCTCTATGGCTTTTCTTGTCGTTATAGCATCTGCCGGGTTTATCACTACCATATTGGGTATTGCCCTCATTATTGCAATATCCTCTATAGACTGGTGCGACGCCCCATCCTCACCCACGGTTATCCCTGAGTGGGTGGCGGCAATTTTTACATTTAAATTTGGATAAGCCACGGAGTTCCTAATCTGTTCAAATGCCCTCCCCGAAGCAAACATTGCAAAGGTGCTGGCAAAGGGTATTTTTCCACAGGTTGCAAAACCCGCGGCAGTCCCAATTAAATCCTGTTCAGAAATACCTATATTGAAAAACCTTTCAGGAAATTTTTTTTTAAATTCATAGGTTTTTGTGGATTTGGATAAATCCGCATCAAGGACTACTATATCCTTATACTTTTCCCCCAGCTCTGCCAAAGCGTTTCCGTAAGCTTCCCTAGTTGCTACATTACCCATATTATATTACCTCCAATTCCTTTAAAGCTTGTTTTGATTGTTCTTCATTTGGAGCGACACCGTGCCAGCCCGCTTCATTTTCCATAAAGGATACGCCTTTGCCTTTAACGGTTTTGGCAATTATGGCTGTAGGCTTCCCTTTTGTATTTTTTGCTTCCTCAACTGCCTTTTCTATCTCTTCAAAGTCATGACCGTCTATGGTTATGGTATGCCAGCCAAAAGCCTCCCATTTTTCCTTTATCGGCTCTACATTCATTACATCCTTGTTAAAGCCGTCTATCTGCAGCCCGTTATTATCGATAAATGCAGTAACATTATCCAGCTTGTAATGTGCCGCCGTCATTGCCCCTTCCCATATTTGTCCTTCCTGAAGCTCCCCGTCACCAATGAGCACAAACACTCTGTAGCTTTTATTATCCAGCTTGCCTGCCAAAGCCATTCCGTTAGCCGCCGAAAGCCCTTGCCCCAACGATCCTGTGGACATATCAACTCCCGGAGTGCCTTTCATATCAGGATGCCCTTGGAGCATGGAATCAGTTTTTCTTAGATTCATTAATTCCTCTTTTGGAAAATATCCTTTCTCTGCCAAGGCGCTATACAATACGGGAGCGCCATGACCTTTTGATAATACAAACCTGTCCCTTCCCTCCATATTTGGTTTATTTGGGTCTATATTCATTTCTTTGAAATATAAATAGGTCAATATTTCAGATGCAGATAATGAGCCTCCGGGATGACCTGACTTTGCCTCAGTGAGCATCTTTATTATGTCCTTTCTGATTATCCGTGCCTTACTTTTCAATTCTTCAACAGTGTTTTTATCCATGTCCTTCCTCCTTGTTTCATCTTGTTTTTGCATCATAAAATGACAGTAAAATAAATTTCGGCAGCTTTAATACTCTGAATATTCTTTTCGGCTCTTTAATAAGTCGATAAAACCATTCTAAACCGGCTTTTTGATAAAATTCCGGCGCTCTTTTGACCTTTCCCGCTATGACATCTATACTGCCCCCCACGCCCATGATAATTCTTGCGGGAATATGCCTGTTTCTATATATCCATTTCTCTTGCTTCGGCGCTCCAAGGGCTACAAAAACAATATCCGGTTTCAAATTTATTATATCATTAATTATTCTTTTTTCTTCCTCATCATCAAAGTATCCATTATGTAAGCCCGCTATTCTCAAATTTCCATAATCTTTTTTAAGCTTTTCTGCTGCTTCCTCGGCTATTCCTTCCTTGCCTCCTAAAATATATATGCTTTTTCCTTTTTGATTTGCAAGCTCTATAATGCTGCACATGATATCGTAACCGGCAACTCTTTCTTTTATTGGCTTATTATAAAACCGGGAAGCTATAACAACTCCTATACCGTCTGGGAGAACCATATCCCCTTTGTTTAGTATCTCAGTAAATTGAATATCCTTCACAGCGTCCACTAATATTTCACTGTTGGGCGTAAAAATCAGCTTTGCATCCTTGCCCTCTAAAAAACCGTCCAGCTTAGCTATAGCTTCCGCCGATGTTATATTATCTATATTAATGCCTACAATTTCAACTAATTCTCTCATCAAGGCTTACCTCCTGTTATTTCATAAGCTCATAGGCTTGCTTCACATTTTCCTTAGTCAGTTCTGTTAAATAGATCATTCGCCTTTCCAGCTTATACTTTTCCTCTTCATAGCTTTTCATGATTAAATCTACTTTATCATTGATCATAGAGCTTTTAATCTCCAGCACATTTCCTGCGGCAGGCTGACCGATGTACTCCAAATATCCTTTGATTTTCGGGTCATATACGAGGCCTATCATTGGAATTCTCGCTATAGATGAATAAACAAGAGTATGCAGCCTCATCGCCAATACTATTGCAAGCTCCCCGGCAATACCTATAAGCTCTTCCGGCTGATATACTTTTGTAAGAGCTTTATAAGGTATTTCCATACTTTGTTTCATATTATTGATTATCTCCATATCATCGCCGCTCATGGGTATAAATAAAGGCATCAAACCATACTCTTCATATATATATTTTAAAGACTGTGCCAATTGTATGCCTAAATCCTGAGAGCCTTTCCACCTTCTGATGTTCACGCCTATGTATTTGCCTTCCGGAGCTATACCTTCTTTTGCAAAAATTTCTGTTACATCATCTCTTTCAATAGGTGAGGTGGTTAATACGGGGTCTGCCGTAATCTTTATTTTGGGCTTTGTGATGCCTATTTCCTCCAAAAGCTTTAAAGAATATTCTTCTCTTAAAGTTATGAGATCGATTCTGTTTATTGTACTTTTTACTTTTTCCGCATTATTTTTAGAATTGATGGGACCTACGCCATTAGCGTAGAGCATCGTCCTTTTTTTATAAAATAAAGCTATTTTTATAATGAACAGATAATACATTAAAGACCTGGTGCTGGTTTGATCCTGCAAAAGGCTACCCCCTCCGCTTATAAACAGATCGCAGCCTTTAATCTCTTTTGAAATTTTAATCAGGTTTATACGATTTATGGAATTGATACCGTATTCCTTGCCGGTTTTATCAGGATTATTAGACAGCGCCGTGATTTTTACATTAGGGTCATAATCCTTAAAATCCCTCACTATGGATTTTAATATTGCTTCATCACCGCTGTTTCCAAAACCGTAATATCCTGAAATCACTACTTGGGATTGATTCATTATACCCTTATAAATGTTTATATGTGTGGAAGCCAGTTTTTTTAAGGAGTAACTCTCTTTAGCGTATTCATAAAGTCTTTCCCCGAACAGCTTCCTTTTTTCTTTGCTTTCCACAAGTATTTTCAGTTTTGATGACAGCTCTTTGCTGTCACCGGCTTTGAAAAGAAATCCATTTTCCCCATCCTTTATAAGCATCGGTATACCGCCTACAGCTGACGAAACAGCAGGTTTTTGCAATAGGGCCCCTTCTAATAAAACATAAGGAAAACTCTCGCTATACGAAGTCAATACATTGATATCAATGGCATTTAAAAAGTCATAAGGATTATTGATAAAGCCTGTGAAATGTATATTATTTTCTACGCCTAAATCCTCAATCAAATCCTTAAGCTCCGGCATCTCCTCCGGCTCCCCGGTTATTAAAAAATGCACACCCTTGTTTTCAGCGAGAATTTCTCCCGCCGCTTTAACGAATATCTCGTGACCTTTAACGGGATGGAGTCTTGCCAGTATACCTACAATTGTCTTGTCCGCGATATATGACAAGCCTTTTCTTTCTAGGAAAGCTTCTCTGCTTTTATAACTTATTTTTTCATCATAATCGATGCCGTTATATACAGTATATATTTTATCCGAAGGAAATCCTCTGCCAATAAGCATTTGCCTGAAGTCCTCGGATACGGCTATATAATGGTCGAATCTTTTTAGTGCAAATATATTAAGATTTGTATAAATGATATGCTTATAAAGATTACCTTTGAAATCCAACATAAAATCACTATGTATTGTAGTTACGCAGGGTATGTTTAATTTGCTTTTAATAAACCTCGTGATGAAATTTGCTCTTGCGCCATGAGAATGAATGATATTATAATCCTTCTCTTTTATTATTTTTATTATTTTATCAACGATGCCTAAATCATATCTTCGTCCTTGCTCCATCACCGTTATATCTATGCCCATTTCCTTCGCATCATCCGCAAAGGAGCCTTCCATAAAGCAAATCAATTTGACGGTTTCAGTCTTTTGAAGCTCTTTAATCAATGTAAGTACATGAGTTTTGGCGCCGCCAACATCTCCACCGCTTATTAAATGCAAAATCCTTAACAATTCACAGCCCCCAATAAATGCATATTTTATCCTGAGGTTATTATAGCATATTTTTCTTTTAAAAATTATAGAAACAAAAGCTGAATCCTAAAAATGTGACTAATAAACAAAAACCCCCAAAGCTGATTATACATAACCTGCTTCGGGGGTTTAATAGTTATTTTTTATTTTACGATAAAGGTTTGCTTAAACTCCGGATTAAGACCATTTCCCGCTTTATCTTTCAATCTGAGCCACAAGGTATGCTCCCCTTTATATAATTTCTCTGATAGCTTATGAGTTATAGCATCCTTCTCATATTCAGCTTTAACCTGGATGTTGTCAATTAACAATACAATAGATTTAGGATCAATACCTTCCCCTTTATCCTTCACTTTTATTATCAACTCTTCCGGTATTTCAGCTAATTCCTCTTTATCAGCTATATTTATTTCCACAACCTCCGGATTATAATAATCCTCTCCTGCTTTATACAAAGCTACTAAATTATCAAGGTATATTACCCCTTCACCTTTGTTTTCCTCAATAGGCTCGGCTACATAGATTTGTTCTATTGCTATAGGATATACTTCATCCTTCGGTATTTCAGCATAAACGTATTTCCAACCCTTCCAGTTTAACTTGCCTTGGCTAGTATAATTTACTACCTTCTTTTCCCCGTTGCCGTTTATATAAGTGCCTCTCAGCCAATTCCCCAATGTATTTCCATAGACCCATGCCCCGATTTCAATAGGCTTTCCCGGGACTTTGATCTTTTCTTTGAAATTCAAATAAGTTGCTGCCGTCCCTTCTTCCTCTGTCACTAAATTATAATTAAATTTGTAAGAGGAAGTCCCCAGCATGACTGGTTCTTTATCCTTTGACAGCCTGCCGGATACGGAAGCTCTTATGCTCTTCAGCTCAATATTATTATCCTTTTCAAAGCCTTCAAGAACAATAGGCATATTTCCTATTCTTCCGTCTATGCTTGAAATAACGGTGTCAACCTTTGCAGCTATTTTACCTTCAATCATATTCTTTCCTGCGGTAAACACTCCGGATTTATCTACAATTCCGAAATCTTCACTGGTAATCCAGTTAACGGCAGAGGGGTTTATTACTATCTCTCCGCCTTTCTCATCATAAGCTTTTATCTCCATCTGTATCTTTTCACCGGGCTCTAAGCTTATATAACTATTTAAGATTTTTAAAGAAGCTACTTTGTCAAATACCTCTACCTCTATTCTGCTTTTAGAATCCCCTAAAGCAGCATCTATATAGCCTTTCCCTGCTCTATTACCTGCGGTGTAAAGACCTTCTTTATCTATTTTCCCAATATCCTTGCTTACAGAATATTTCAATTTATTTGATTCCACATCTACTCTGTTAAAATATGCGTCTAAAGCATAGGCAGACGGTGAATAGGTACTGTTTTTGAAAATTTTTAAAGTGTTTTTCTCCAGTACAACTGTTTTTGGCTCAGATAAAGGTGCATGGGAAATAATTTGTATAGAATTAGCTACAGACCTTTCCCTTCCGTCGGAAGGTGAATTAACTAATCTTGCTGCAAAGTTTCCTTGCTTCCTTATAATCATTGCTGTAGAGCCGCCTCCGTCCAAGTTCATAGCGTTCTCTATTCCTTGACTTTGCATATACTCAGCCAGCTCATACAGAGTCATGCCATCACTTACTCCTTTTTGTCTGCCGTCAACAGTTACCATCATAACCTGCCCGCCTTTTATGCCTATAGCTGTTCTCGGATGTCTCGTAAGTGCATCGGACCTTTTCATAACCTCTTCCGATACCTCACCATCATCAAGAAGTCTTGGAGTTCCTGAAATCGCATGAATTATATCATCTCTGCTGAAGCCTACTTCAAAGCTTACTTCGTCTCCCTCCCTGAGGTTATTTAAAAATTCGCTTGCGGCTCCCTGACCTGATAAAACAACTCCATCCTCAGGTATTTCTATTGATTCAACATCATTATAAATCTGCTCTACTATTCCCGTATATTGCTTATTAGCTTCAACGGGAAGTTCAATACCTTTAATAACTATTTCCGTTCCCGTACCTTTTGTATTTGTGGGCTTACTAAAAGCAGGCGTGTATAATATCAGCTGATTATCCCATCTGACACGGTTAACGCCGGCTATATCATATTTCTTCCTGCCTATTTTTGCATAAGCATCCATTGACAATTCATCAATAAAACAGCTTCCTTTTGAGTTAACTCCAAATATAGTACTGCTATCTATGGCTGTTCTTATCTCTCCGTTTACAATACAAGTACCTGACGGCAAACCTGTCAACTCGTTAGTATAAAAAAAGTCCCCGTTAATTGCCCCTATTACCCTGCTGTCATTTTGATATTTTGATTCTGCCTGCTTAGATACTGTGGCAATACCCGTAGCCCTTCCATTATCACCGGCCTCTACCTTAATAAATTCAGTACCTATATAGGTTTCCAGGACATTTATATTATATTTATTATTAGGCGTAGTCCAATTGATTTGTTTAAAATATGTACCGGGTCCAACTTGCTGAATGCTTTCTTTTACAACGCTTTCTTCTGCTTTATTATCATTTTTTGCCGCCAGAACATTAGAAAAAAGTATAATAAAGATTAATAAAAAAGAAAGAGCTTTTCTTAGATTTTTACTTAATTTCATATAAGCTACCTCCAATGCTTTGATTTTTTTGCACCGCCAGGGGTATATAATATCCACCTCGCGGGGATATATTATATCTCTACCTTTGAGGATATTATATCATTTATATTAGACCCATTATATTTCTTATTTGTTACATTTAATCATTGATAATTTTTTTTTCTTTATTTACGATAATAGCCGAGGATAGAAAAGCGGCAAACATCCAAAACATTATTACAGACTTGGGCATATAGAGAATGTGCTCTGCTATGCCGTGAACAAGAACTGATAGAAAACCAGCTAAAAGTCCCGTGGATATATAGCTTAAATATTTATCTTCCGTCTTTAAAATAAGCTTAATGGAATGTATAAACATGGACAAAATTACCCATACAAAGGTCAATGCTCCAAATATGCCCATTTCTGCCATGATTTCTAAATACATATTATGGCTATGCCACGCTTTAGAGCCTTTGATGCCGTATTCATAAAAAGTATTACGGAACGCCCAGTATCCATAACCAACCCCTGTAACCCAGAAATCCTTAATCATGTTTATTGTGCCTTCCCAAATCCATGTCCTATACATATTTGAAGTGTCCTCAACATTCCCTATAGTGCTTATTCTTTGAAGCACAACTCTTGGGGCAAGAGGAATCATCAACACGCTTCCCGCTAAAAAAACGGGAATGTATTTAAACAGTTTTAAAACAACAAACAAAAGCATAGCCGAGGCAAAGCCAAGCCAGCCGCCCCTTGATGCTGTCAGCAAAAGACATATAAACATTGTGCCCGCGATTATCGCTCCAATGGCTTTGTTAATTAAATTTTTAAACACGAATACCAAAGCTATTGCTACAGGGAGAATATGTTCTAAATACTCTGCGAAAACATTAGGGTTTCCAAAGGTTCCCACAACTCTCGTCTTTAAATCAGGATTTAACTCCATATCAACCCAGGCCTTACTCGTCGTTCCCAGAGTAAAATATTGCATTATACCGTAACAGGACAGGAAAAATGCCGTAATAATAAATATCTTAATCACTCTATCCAGCTCTTCCTTTGTTTTTATCGTATTTATTATTACAAAATATAAGGCTAAGCTTGCTAAGCTCACTATCAGATTCTGCATACTCAAAATTACGGAAACTGAAATAATAGTGGTTATTATCTGAACTGCTGCAAAAGCCAATAACGGCACTATTAATGGGCTATAGACAAAATCTGTTTCCTTGGTAATAATAGTTTTTATAAGAAAAGAAAATATAACAACGCCGGTGACCATGAGCATTGCTTCATTGGGTATAAAAGGAATAGCTATTATCAAAGCATATAATCCCCATAGAGGACTTTTCATAATAATAGCAGAAGCAAAAACTCCCCCAATCAATTTTAATGCTATTGCCATTTAATCGCCCCCTAATCTGTACTTATCCAAAACCTATAAATAGAGCTTATAAAGAAGCTATTATCTAATATAGCTTTTCCATAGTTCTTTTTGTTTACTTTAAATCCCATAGCATTTTTTATAATTCTTATATATTTACTGTCATTTACAGCCTCCTTAAGAGGAATCATATCTACCAGTTTTTTTGTAAAACTATCTAACGCGGTGTGAAAAGCTTTAAAAAACAAGGAGTTTTTATGTACTTCCATATCAAAAAAACCGGATATAGCTTTTCCAAATACGCTATTATCCCATATATTTGCGGCTTTACAGCATAGCTTTGAAAATATACTGTATCTATATGCCTTTTCTAAATTATTGCTGGTTTCAGCTATAAATTTTATTATTCCGCTTTTATATTTCATGGCAATACCTCTATTCATTGATGATGACATCAAATATAAAACCTCTCGTCCCGAATTTTCTGCCTTTCACTGAAGCAGTGTATCCTACTCTTACCTCTTGTCCTCCCATGTAAACGCCGGTTTTGCTCACTACGGCATCGCCTTCAATATAAATTTTCACATCAAAACGATCCGGTATTTCAGCCTCCATAACCTTTCCGTCTGCCGTACTTACCATTTTAGTAGCCGGTAATGCTTCTTTTTTTACTATTTTCCCATATACGGTGTTCTTATCGTAATCCTTGGCAGTCTCTCCTACCTCAATTGCATTATATGTTACATCCCTTACTTCCTGAATAAAATAAACCATAGTTACCTTTTGCGTATTAACAACTACAGTGGGATTTACTTTTAATACTTTATAAGCGCCAAAGCCTATAAGTACAATTAACATCAAGCTGATAAACAAATCTATGATATTTACAATTCCAAAAAGTTTGCCTTTTTCATCTATTATTTTCATATATCCACCTCCAAATTAATAGCTCATCTCTAATTGATTGTTACTCCTTTTTGTATATCCTCCTCCCTCTTCAAATCCTTATCGCCGGCATTTTGAAATAATGCGGCTTCCTTTTTTAAACCCAGCCCTTTAAAATAAGCAGCTATCATGAAATAGATGCTATACATCTGCCTGAACCTCTTCCACACATCATTATCTATATTATACCTTTCATAGGCTTTTGTATAAGAAAATAAATTAATTTCCCGAAACAGCTCCCCGCCTTCTTTGGTTCCCGTCAAAATCCCGTTTAATTTATTCATTAAAAATATTGACTCAAAGGACATAGTTTGGGATTCGTAGATTTTTACAGCTTCCTTTTTTCCATCCACATAGCCGGTGCAATCAGCATAATGAGTAATACCATAAACAGATATGGGAGAATTAATCTCATAAGCGAAAAGCTTGCCTTTATATTCAACCAAAGATGCAGCTTTGATAAATATCCCGCTGACACCGCTATGGTCCTTATGCCCGTCTAAAAAATAAGGCAGTATGATAACGCCGGGTTGAAACTCCGCAATTATCCTTGCCAAATTGTAGGATGCCATAGTGTCATCATGTTCCAGCTCGCCATCTGTAATATCTAAGAATTCGGGAGTTCCCATTTTTAATATATCGGCAACTTTTAAGGCTTCAATTTTTCTTTTCTTTATTAAAGTTTCCTTATCCATATCCTCAGAGCTTTTTGAACCGTCAGTCATAAATACACATTTTATTTCATTTCCCTGCTCTATCCCTTTCTGTATGAAACAGCCGCAGCCTAATACTTCGTCATCCTGATGAGGTGATAGAATAAGGATTTTCTCGTCAGATAAGCCCAGTCTTTTTAAGTCATCAGCCTTTCCTTTAACTATGTACAGATATAAGCCTAATATAATTTTATTGATAATAATTATTGGTGGGGCCAATAATTTTTTAATAAGCTCTTTCATTGCAACATCAACACCCCCGGTTTACATTATATATAATCAGAATCACCAATGGTTATATACCAATTTTTACTGTTGTAGATGATATCTCCCATGGCCTTGTCTGCCTCGTTTAAAGACAAAGCTGCTAAGTTAGAAGGAGAACGCAGCTGCAAATAGCCGGCAGATAGCAACCCTCCTATATAGTGATGGTGTTTGAGCATCCAACAGGATACGGCACAAACATTCTTTTCCTTTAGCTCTTTTTCTGCTTCTTGCAATAGCATTTCCAATGCCTTTCCATCCTTTTTAGGAGCCAGAATATCAACAATATGCCCTAATTTAACATTATTACCTTTTCTATCTACCTTATCCTCAATAGCGGTTACGATGTAACCCACCAAGCTGCCAGATTTGTATAAGCCCACGCAGTTATAGTCCCTTGGGCTCTTTATATATCGCCAGTTTAGATAATCAGAGCTTCTTTCCACTGCTATTTTATAATTATTTCTCTCTTTTTTCCAAAGCTCGTCAAAGCTTTCATCAAACCAGCCTATTGTTCTCATTTCATAATCCGATGTTTTTATTTCCTTAGCCCTGCTAAAAAAACTATGTATTTTAAAAGCAGCTTTTACTGCAGGTTTTAACAGTCTGTTAGCCGTGAGCATGCCTGACGCTTCGTCGGCTTTTATAATTTTTAAGTATTGAGGTATTTTGCATACCTTTACGAATCCCAGCTTGTTCACTGCGGCAGATAAAGCCATGTGATTAGGAAATCGAAAGCATAGCTCCATTTCTTTTCCCAAGCCTGTTTCTATCCCGGAGAGGGATAGCTTTTCAAAAATACCTTTTCCTCTATATTCAGGATGAACCATCGTATCGATGGCCTGCCCTGATAGAACAGTTTTATCCGACACTTTCATTTTAAAGAGCCAGAAGCATATATGTCCAATGATTCTACTATCCTTTAAAGCAAGCTTAATGATAGATTCTCCTGAAGGATTAGTCTCATTTTCCCATTCCAAAAATTCATTGTCCCTATCACTTTTAAATACATCCTGAAAAATCTCTATAACATCATTGCTATACTCATTAGAATAATCAACAATCTCATATAAATCTGACAATCTATCACCTCTGTCCTAAATAATTATATTTTATTATATCATGAATTTCGAAAAAATTTCATGCTATAGGTTTTGACGCAGCCAAAAATATCCCGCGGTATAAAATTTAAACACTTCTTTGCCAATGTCCTTTTCTATAGATTAAATATCCGTATATACATACCAATAGATTGCTAAAGCTCATAGAAAACCATATCCCTGATGGACCTATATCCGTTAAGTATTTAAATGCCAGAATCATAGGTATTCTGACGAGCCATAGCCGTCCGATTTCCATTGACATTGAATACTTAGTGTGACCGGAGCCATAGAAAAACCCTTGAATAACGTTGAATATACCCATTAAAGGCATGGAAAAGGATATGTATTTGAGGTAAGTAACTCCCTGAGATATTACCGTAGCATCATCCTTAGATTGCATAAAAAAATTAATTATAGATCTATTTTGCCATATTAAAAGAGTAAATCCTATCATAGAAAAAGCAATAGTCATCCACATGGACTTTGCAAAAGCCTCCTTGGCTCTTTTTATTTGTTTAGAACCGATATTTTGCCCTATTATAGATGTAAGAGCCTCTCCTACGCCCATAGCAGGCTGCATGATTAGAGCCTGGATCCTATTAACCATACCAAAAGCCGCCAAAGTTGCCGTACCATAAGAAGCTATAAAGCTATTAAGGACAATGAAGCCCATAGCCGCTCCTGATTGTCCAATAGAAGAAGGTAATCCTATCTTTACAACTCTTCTAATTATTTTTTTATTGAATTTAAAGCCTTTAAATCTTGGCTTGATATAGTTCGTCGATCTCATCAGAATATAAAAACCCCAGATTGCAAGGATAGCTTTAGAAATCAAAGTAGCTATTGCAGCTCCCGCAATACCCATATTAAAAGTAAAAATGAAAATAGGGTCTAAAATAACATTAAGAGCCGCACTTATTCCGCTTAGATATGTAGGGGTGAGCATATTACCCTGAGCGTTCATTATGGAATTAAACACAAAAAACATAAAAGTAAAAGGCATATCCAAAAAAGTTATTTTTAAATAAATATTGCTATACTCAGCCAAGGCACCGGTTGCACCCATTATTTTTATTATAAAAGGGCTTATTATATATCCCAATATCCCAAAGGCTATAGATAAAATTAAGGAGGTCATAGTAATCTGTGTTGCGTATTCCTTGGCTTGTTCGTTATCCGACGCTCCTATAAGCTGAGATAGTATAGATATTCCCGCAATGGAAATACCGATACCTAGAGATATAAATAAAAAAACAACGGGAAAAACAAAAGCCGTTGCCGCAAAATGAACGGAGCTTATTTTGCTGACCCAAAAGCCATCTGCCAGATTATATAAGGTTTGTATTAAATTATTTATCATAATAGGCAAAGATAGCTTAATAATTACTTCATATAGATTCCCATTGAGTATCATATCTCTTCTTTCAAGTACATTCACCGGATTGCCCCCTCTTATGTCATGCTATTTCAATGTATAACCGCCTTTGATTATTAAAAAAACACCGCTCTCCGCTTTAACACCGCGACCGTCTCCTCTGGAAGCAATAAGCATATGATTCACCTCTATAGCTTCGCCTTTCTTTAGGTCCTTGGCGGAAGTGATATCAGACAGGCCTCCCAACTCACCGTATACGGCGACGGATTTCCCTGATCTGATTATTAACTCGGCACCTTCATCAGCCAGCAAAATCTGACCTTTGCTTAACTCAACAACCTTAAAAGTAAGAGCTTTGTCTACCTTATCCTTTAATTCGTCAATCAATTTATCCTTTTTCTCCAATTCCAAAGTAAGCCTGTCCAATTCCGGCTTAAAGTTTGAGTCTACATAGTATTTAATCTGCTCTATTCTTTTCTCCACATAGCTAAGAGTAACTATCGGGTCTGTTTCTGACCCCGGTTCCCCGCCGTCGGCTTCACTCATAATAAATAAAAAAATTGATATTATAAATACTACCGTAAGAATTAAAACTACTTTATACTTTTTAAAATTCTTTTTCATATGCTCAGCCTCCAATAGCTCTTTTTATCTATTATTCGCCAATTTTAGACGAAATCCTGTATATATAGAAAATTAGATTGGAAAGCATTTAAAAAAGGGCTTAAGCCCTTTTATATACCATAATCAGTAAGACCAAAGCTCACCTGTATGCTGCTGTTAACCTTTTTCATCAGCTCTTCGGTAAGGTTTCCTATCTTTTCCTTTAACCTTTTCTTATCTATAGTCCTTATTTGCTCCAATAATATTACGGAATCCTTTGTTAAACCATATTCCTCGGCGCTAATTTCTATATGAGTCGGCAGTTTTGCCTTGTTTATCTGGGAAGTAATCGCCGCCACTATTACAGTTGGGCTATATCTGTTGCCTATATCGTTTTGAATAATAAGGACCGGTCTAACTCCACCTTGCTCCGAGCCTACGACGGGACTTAAATCCGCATAAAAAATATCTCCTCTTTTTATAATCACATTATTCACGCTCCGCAAGCCTTGATTCATAATTGCAAATTGACTCTTGGTCTGCAGTAAGCCCAATTTCTGCTAGTGTAATGTTTATTTGAGTCATTTCCAAATATCCTTTTTTCATATTTTCTACAAATTTTACTTTCTTCACTTCGTTTAAATAAAACTTCATTGCTTTCCTCACAAACTCACTTCTATTGCATTGTTCAATACAAATCATATTGTCGACTTCTTCTAAAAGGTTGCCCGGTATGCTTATTACAATCCTTTTACTTTCTGCCACACTAGCACCTCCAGTATTTCTCTTGTCTTATCAAATATGTATGAAGAGGAAAAGAAAAATATTCGTCCCATGCCAATATCCTATGAATTTATGCTATCCACATATACACTATTATATACCAGCATTTACATTAATGCTATACATAATAATTGGCATTCTGCCATTTCCATTAAGATACTATATGACCCTAATTGCTTATTATTATTTGATAAAGATTGCATTGTGGAGAGGCTTAGAATCTGTTAGCGCAGTGGAGGATTAGTTGCGTCAACTGTTTGAGCGAAGCGAGTTTTGGCGCAACCCGCAACAAGCTTACAGATTATTAGTCTTGGAACTCCTGCAATCGTATCAAATATAATAAGCTACAACAAAAATTTAAGGATACATATCTGCTCCGTAATCAAATTACTTCTTCGTCATAACTCTTTGATAAAGGTTTTTATATTATTTATATGGGTGTATATAGCTAATTGCATCTATTGCTTTGCCTTCTTTAGTATAAACTCTCGATACTCTTTTTCCTATCATACAAACTATCTCATAGTTGATTGTCCCCAGTTTATCAGCCAATTCATCAATGGATATGAAAGCTCCATTTTGTTCTCCGAATAAAACTACCTCATCCCCTACTTTTACATCATCAATTCCTGTTACATCAATCATGCATTGATCCATGCATATTCTGCCGGCTACAGGTACTCTTACACCTTTTATCAAAGCTTCTGCTTTCCCCGTAAGCATTCTCGTATAGCCGTCGGCGTAGCCCAAAGGCAATGAAGCTATTTTTGATTTTCTTTCAGCTATGAATTTTCTCCCGTAGCTGACGCTTTCATCCTTTTCAATCTCTTTAACATGGCTCACATGTGCTTTTAAAGACATAACCTGCTTCAAATCAATTTTATCCAGCTTAACATCCGGAGAAGGTGCCAAGCCATAAAGTATAATACCTGCCCTCACCATATCCAAATGCATTTCCGGCAAATCTATTATGGTGGCACTGTTGCCGCAATGCCTTATATTTGTTTTTACTCCTTCTTCCTCTAGTCTCCCTATAATCCAATTGAATTTTTCAAATTGCTTATAAGTATAGTCTTTATCAGCTTCATCGGCAATGGCAAAATGAGTAAAAATGCCTTCTGTTATAATGTTTTGAAGCTTGGATATTTTCACTACCATATTTACTGCTTCTTCGTCGGGTCTTAACCCGATGCGTCCCATTCCTGTGTCCACCTTGATGTGAACCTTTGCTGTTTTATTCAGCTTAACTGCTTCCTCTGAAATAGCTTTTGCCACTTCAAAGGAGTAAACAGCCTGTTCTATATCGTTAATAATGAGCTCCTTTGCCCTCTCCGGCTGCGTGTAGCCTAATACGAGAATAGGTTCTTTTATCCCGTACTCTCTTAGCTCCAAAGCTTCATCCAATAAAGCCACAGCAAACCTGTCGGCACCGTTTTCCTTTAAAGTTTCTGCTATATATTTTGCACCATGCCCATAGCCGTCAGCTTTAATAACTGCTGTAACCATTGCCTTTTCATCTGTAAGCCGCCTTATTTCTCTCATATTGTGAGCCAGGTTATCCAGGTTAATTTCAGCCCATACAGACCTTATTTGATTTAAATCAACCACCTTTAACAACTCCTTTGTATTTTATCCAAATATTTTACGTATCAGTAATTCTTTCAAAAAGCGAATCCTCTAAATCCTTATTATAAGAAAAGCTTTGATATAAAATAGCTATAGTTTCCTTGCCGTCAGCTGCATATATCGTAATCTTAACAGGGTTAGCCGTTGATGCATTTAGAACCAACTCCGCTCTTTTAAAGTAATCATTATTCTTTCTGATATCGCAGCTATAGCAGTAGCATTTTTCACCATTATAGCTTTTTAATTCCGCCATAGCTTTTTCATCGACTCTATAATCGGCTATAAAGGTTTTTAAAGATGAGTTATACTCCTTCGATTCAATATAATTTTCGTATATATATGGCTCATTTATTCCTATATGGTGTATTTCCCACTGACCTTTATTAAATATGACTATTTGAGTTACGGCGCTGTCCTCATTATAAAAAACCATCTTCTCCTTATCAGGTTTTTTATAATATTGCTTCATAATATAAGTGAATGTACTTTTATTGTTCCGGACGCTCATTATACATTCGCCCGTATATGCCTCGGCGTTTTCCAAAATCCCCAATATCTCCTCCGGAGTTTTTTTATCCATTTTACATCCCGTAAGCAGTAATAAGAATGTCAAAAGATAAAATATAACACGGCGCAACATAGTTTCCTCCTCATATACCTCCTATTTCTTTAATTGTATGAGGAATAAATCTGATTATGTCTGTTGCTGCCATGCCCCATTGTCCCATTTCTTCCGCTCCTTTGTCACCGGAGCAGCCATGTATATATGCCCCGCATATTGCCCCTAAATGGGCTTTAAAACCTTGAGCTATAAAAGCTGCAATAATTCCCGCCAATACATCTCCGGAGCCCGCCGTTGCCATACCGGGATTGCCCGTCGGGTTAATCCAGGTTTCGCCCCAGGGAGTCGCTATAATGCTTCGATAACCTTTTAAAACGACAACCACCCTAAAAAGCTTTGCAAATTTCTCCGCAATACCCAATCTGTCGGATTGTACGTCCTTAACGCTGATTCCCATAAGCCTAGCCATTTCTCCCGGATGAGGAGTTATAACGATATCACCTTTGCTTTCTAATAGCGCAGACGGTTTATTTGCAAGGATATTAAGTCCATCCGCATCAACTACAAGGGGAATCAGGCTATTATTGATTAAGCTAAACAACACATGAGAAGCCCCTTCGCCCACACCGAGACCCGGACCGATAAGAATAACCGATGCTTTTTTATATTCTTCATTTACTTCATCTATAGCTTCCATTGAAAGGCAGCCTTCATCATCTTCCTTAAATCCTTTTGTTATTATCTCGGGGACTTTGCCGCTGACGACATCAAGGAGGCTCTCCAGTACTCCCAGCTTGACTATTCCCGCTCCTCCTCTAAGGGCAGCTTCACTTGACAACATCCCCGCACCTGCCATGCCCTTAGACCCTGCAATGATGAAAACATTGCCATAGGTGCCTTTATGGCTGTCGGTTTTTCTAGGTTTAATATGTTCTTTAATAAATGCATCATTGATAAGATATCTTTCAATTCCTACTTTATCGTATACTTCCTTAGGAATAGATAAGCCTTCTACTACCAGCTCACCACAATAATAAGGTCCGTCATTGATAACCTGACCGATTTTTGGCAAGCCTAAGGTAACTGTTTTTCTTGCTTTTATGCAGACTTCCTCCATAAACCCCGTATCGCTGTTCAATCCCGTAGGAATGTCTACTGAAATAACATTTGCTTTACTGGAATTCAAAAAGCTGGCAATAGCTTTTACAGAGGGTCTTAATTCTCCTTTGAACCCTGTTCCCAGTATTGCGTCTATTATTAAGTCTCTTTTTACGATATCCGTAAAGAAACAGCTTGTTTCATCAGATAACCTAACGGTAATACCCAGCTTTTCAATGATTTTTAAATTCGTTAAAGCATCACCGGAAATTTTATTTTTATCTCCCCATATCATTACGCTTACTTTCCAGTCAATTGATATTAAATGCCTTGCTATAGCAAAACCGTCTCCTCCGTTATTGCCCGTACCACATAAAATGACAGCCTCACCTTTACCAGGCAAAACGCCTTTTGCTATATCTTTTTTAATTGCTTTTATTACTCCCAAAGCTGCATTTTCCATTAAAACTATTCCGGGTATACCGTAATCTCTAATGGATACTTCGTCTGAAATCCTCATTTGCTGAGATGAGCATACTTTCAATATCCATCCACCTCTTTTCGAGAGATACTTCCGCAACAGCTGTTGCCGCCGCATAATCTTTCCCATGAGTTATGCTGATATGAATCGAACCTATATAATTATCCTCCGCATATTTTTTTACTTTTCCGTTTAGCTTGACAAAAGGTTTTCCTTTTACGTCTCTTATAACCTCTACTTCTTTCCATTTAAATTTATGAAGCCCTGTACCTATGGCTTTAAAAACCGCTTCCTTTGCCGAAAAGCCTCCGGCAATATTCTGAGGGCTCCATTGCTTTTCTTTATAATATTCTTGCTCTTCCTCGCTGAATAACCTATCCGCAAAAGCTGGATAGCGTTCTATTACTTTTTTTATCCTATCTATTTCAATAATATCTATGCCCACACCATAAATCATGAATGATACTCCCTTCAGAAAAATGCTGTAAATGCTGACATAATAGTATTCTACATCAGCTTGCAGTTTTCCTCCAAAAATAAGTTACCTCAGTTATTTACAGCTTAAGGTAACCTAATTTATACTTTCTATTATCTACTTGACCACGATATTTATAAGCCTGCCTTTTACGACGATTATCTTTACTATATTTTTTCCCTTTATTATCTCAATTATCTCCGCATCTTTCATGGCGATATCCTCTATTTCCTTTTCCCCTGCTTCTGACGGCACCATTACTCTGGATCTAACTTTGCCATTTATTTGAACGGCAATCTCAACTTCATCCTTCACTAATGCGTGAGGATCCCATTCCGGCCATGGCTCATTAAATATGGAATATTCATATCCCATATACTCCCACATTTCTTCAGCAAAATGAGGGGCATAGGGTGCAATAAGCTTGAGAAGGTCTGCCAAGGTCTCTTCAAAATATTTAATATTTTTGTTCTCTACTTCACCGTCATATTTATACATAGCGTTTAGAAGCTCCATCATCCTTGCTATGGCAGTATTGAAATGAAACTCCTCTGTATCCGACGTGACTTCTCTAATCGCTTTATTTCTTTCAAAGGATAATTCTTTTTCAGGTGCTCCAAATTCACTCTTACTGCTTTGACCTCTCAAAGCTAAAATTTTTTCCCCCATTCTTTCTATTCTGCTTAAGAACCTGTGTATAGCTTTAATTGTATCATCGCTCCAAGGTCCCCCCTCTTCATAGGCAAAGCCGAACATCAGATATAGTCTGAAAACATCGGAGCCGAATTCCTTTATATAGCTATCGGGTGAAATAACATTTCCTTTTGACTTGCTCATCTTATTACCGTCAGAGCCTAATATAACGCCTTGATGTCGCAAGGATAAGAAGGGTTCGTCAAAATTCAAATATCCTAAATCCCTTAAAGCTTTAGTAAAAAATCTAGCATAAAGCAAATGCATAGCTGCGTGCTCAGAGCCTCCCACATATTTATCAACGGGGAGCATTTTATTAATCCATTCCTTATTCCAAGCTTCCTTTTCATTTTTATTATCCGGATATCTCAAGAAGTACCAGGAAGAGCATACAAAGGTATCCAGTGTATCCGCATCTCTCTTTGCCGGTGCTCCGCATTTAGGGCATTTTGTATTGATAAACTCCGAGGCTTTTTTCAAAGGAGATTCTCCGTCAGGAGTGAACTCCACATCGTAAGGTAAAAGTACAGGCAGCTCCTCCTCGGTCACAGGGACAACGCCGCAATGCTCACAATAGACAACAGGTATGGGCGAGCCCCAGTATCTCTGTCTGGAAACCAGCCAGTCCCGCAGTCTGTAATTGATTTTTAATTCTCCGTTGTCCTTTTCCTTTAGCTTATCTACAATTTTAATCATAGCTTCCTTTGAATTCATTCCGTTAAAGCTATTGCTGTTTACTAGTTTTCCATATTCCACAAAAGGCAATGGGGCATCGCTGCCATCTATGCTGTCTATAACTCTTTTAATTGGAAGATTAAATTTTTCCGCAAATTCATAATCTCTCTCATCGTGCGCCGGAACTGCCATAACACATCCCGTGCCGTAGGTGGCTAAAACATAATCAGAAATCCAAATAGGCAGCCTCTCTCCCGTCAAAGGATGGAAACAATAGGCTCCTGTAAATACCCCTGTCTTTTCCTTAACCGTAGACATCCTGTCTATTTCACTTTGCTTACCCGCCCAATCTTTATAGTCCTTGACAGATAAACGATATTCCTCAGTTGTTATTTTATCTACTATTTCACTTTCGGGAGCCAACACCATATAGGTGATTCCAAATAAAGTGTCCGCTCTCGTAGTAAATACTCTGAACTTAATATCTGAATTCTCAATTTCAAACTCTATTTCAGCACCCTCTGATTTTCCTATCCAATTTACTTGAATTTTTTTTGTTTTTTCCGGCCAATCCAATTCCTTAAGCTTCTCTAAAAGCTCCTCTGCATAAGCTGTTATCTTAAAAAACCATTGGGTTAGGTTTTTCTTTATAACCTCGGATTCGCATCTCTCACAATGATTATCAATAACCTGCTCATTGGCTAATACTGTCTGACAGCTGGGGCACCAATTTACAGGGGCTTCTTTCCTATAAGCCAGACCTGCTTCATATAGCTTAAGAAAAATCCACTGGGTCCATTTATAATAATCAGGAGTACAGGTAACCACCTCATAATCCCAATCAAACATCGCTCCCATTTCTTTAAGCTGCTTTTCCATAGTTTCTATATTATTCATTGTGGAATCATGGGGATGTATGCCTGTTTTTATTGCATAGTTTTCCGCCGGTAGTCCAAAGGCATCAAAGCCCATAGGCTGGAAAACCTCATAGCCTTGCATCCTTTTAAATCTTGCCCATGAATCCGTAGGTCCGTAATTATACCAATGACCGACATGGAGATTGGCACCTGACGGATAAGAAAACATTTCTAAACAATAAAGCTTTTTATCCGCTTTCTTAGTATCAAAGCTATAGAGTTTAGTCTCATCCCATTTTTTTTGCCATTTCCTATCAACTTCTAAATTATACATATTACCACATCCTATAAAATAATAAACCCCGCCTCGAAAGAGACGGGGAAAAACCCGCGGTACCACTCAAATTGGCTGCTGAACAGCCCTCTTATGACTCTTGTAACGGCAAGTACCGTCTAACCCTACTATGATTCAGGCAGCAGCTCCGGGGCGAGTTCAAAGCCTTCAAACTACCATGTTCCACCAATTCCATGGCTCTCTATAAGCTAAAAAGACCTCTACTGTTCCCTTTCCTCGCATTTATAATATTGTATGTGATTCTATCCTAAAACTTCGCCCTTGTCAATAACCTTGAAACTATTTTAAAGAAAACTACCATCCAGCTTTTCCATTTCAGTTGCACCCATTATTCCATGTAAATAGGAATAAAGTTTACTTACATCCTCCTCTAAATCTACTTTTTTCTGTATCAAGACTGATAAGCTTTCCCTAAGCTTATTTATTTCCTTTTCTGATTTTTCTGATTCCTTATTATATTCGTTAATCATGTCATAGCCTTTGGCTATAGTTTCTTTAAGCAAAGCTGTATTTTGTTTATCTATTTCAAAAGGAATATTCTCCAACTCCTCAAGCAACTGAGGTATACGATTATTTATGGTCAATATTTCTTTTTTAGCTTTTTCCAGGACGCTGACGACAGAATTGTTCCTATCTTCATTCAGATCCTTTGATAATTGCATTATTTTATTCATTAAAATCTTTTTCTTCCTCTCAGCATCTCTAAGCTCAGCTTCCAAATCTTTCTCTTTTGAAATCAAGCTTTCCAACAAATCAATGGTTTTACTCATCGCTTTGGACCGTTTATTTGAAAAAAGCTGTATCCAATCTGTAGTATGTATGAGTATAGGAATTCTGTTTCTTCTTACCAGGTTTTCTTTAATTTCTATTTCCTTCATTAATATCACCCTGCTTTGCGAATAATATCTAATAACGGTTTATAGCCTTACAAATAATAATACCATTAAGTAACTGCCTTTGGAAATAATTATTTTAAAAAGGATTGATTATATGATAGTTATCGGACTTCCCGCCTATAACGAGAGTAAAAGCATTGCGGAGCTTCTGGATAGAATACACCCTCTAAAGAAAGCCCTTAAAGATTTGCAAATATTGATTGTAAATGACGGCAGCGATGACGATACGGAGGAGTATTTAATGGATTATTCTCAAAGATTTCCCTACATCAGTTATATAAACCATCCAGGCAACTTGGGATTGGCACAAGGGATGAGAACTATCCTTAATTACAGTTTAAACAATCTGGACTCCCGAGGCATTTTAATCACCTTGGATGCAGATAATACTCATAATCCAATTATTATACCCCATATGATTGAGGAATTGGAGTCGAAGGATCTTGATATAGTAATCGCTTCTCGTTTTCAAAATGGCGGCGATGAGCTGGGTTTAGCTTTTCACAGAAAGGTTTTAAGCAGAGGGGCATCTTTATTTGCCCATACTTTTTTTAACATCAAAGGAGTAAAGGACTATTCCTGCGGTTATAGAGCTTATGATATTAATCTCCTAAACAAGATGCGAAAATATTACGGCAAGGATATAATCCAGGCTAAGGGCTTTGAATGCATGATAGAGCTGATTGTGAAGGCAGGTCTCATCGGAGCCCGCATAGGCGAATACCCTTTGGTTCTTGAATATAACATGAAGAAGACTCCCAGCAAAATGAAAGTAGCAAAAACTATAAAAGGCTATTTCAAACTGGGGTTTAAATACAACAGATTTAAGATGAGGGTGAAAAGACATTGAGTCAAATTTCCTTAATATTAACTTCAGTTTTTTTGGGGGCGATAGGACAAATTCTATTAAAAGCCGGGGCGAATAATCTGGGGGAATTGGATTTATCCTTATACGCTTTTTTTAGAAGTATAATAACAATAATAAAAATACCTCAAATAATTATAGGAGCTGTATTCTTTGGGCTGAGCTCCCTTTTGTGGATTAAAGTTTTGACTAAATCCCAGCTTAGCTATGCATATCCGATGGTTAGCCTTAGCTATGTAGTAGTGGGCATTGCCTCCGCAGTCTTTTTCAATGAGCCTGTAACAGTCAATAAAGTATTGGGTATAAGCGCAATTGTCGCCGGAGTATTTATTCTAAACAGGTAGGAGACTTAAATTTCTTACCCTGCCATGTATTTCTTTCAATAAATCTGTCATCAATTGCGTTTAAAACCTCCCATTTGTTAAGGCTCCATTTAGGCGCTATAAGTGTGCTTCTGGGTCCGTCTCCCGTGAGTCTATGTATAACCATATCCGCGGGAAGTCTCTCAACACAATCTATGATTAAATCAACATATTCATCCTTCTCCAATAGCCTTAACTTTTTTTCTTTATATAATTTAACCATAGGAGTGTCTTCCAAAAGATGTAATAGATGAAGTTTGATGCCCTGAGTGCCTGTATTTGCTACAAAATCAACAGTTTTTAACATATCCTCCTGGGTTTCTCCCGGCAAGCCTAAAATGCAATGAGTAACTATGTCTATCCCGGATTCTTTTAAGCTTTTGACAGCTCCCTTATATGATTCCAATGTATATCCGCAGTTTATAAGCTTTGCAGTATTTTCATTCACTGTCTGCAGACCCAGTTCCACCCACAAATAGGTTTTCTCATTTAGTTCCTTTAAAAGCTCCATGACCTCTGGGGGTAAACAGTCCGGTCTAGTGGCAATAGCAATTCCAACTAGGTTTTCCTTATCTATTATGGAATAATACTTTTCCCGCAGCTCTTCAACAGGAGCGTAGGTATTGGTATAAGCTTGAAAATACGCGATAAGCTTACCTTTCATCCACTTTTTTGCCATCATTGCCTTTGCTTTATCAAATTGTTCGCTAATATTGTCCCAAGAAATGGTGAAATCGCCGGAGCCTCTGGGACTGCAGAAAATACAACCTATATCGGATAAGGCTCCGTCTCTGTTGGGGCATGTAAACCCTGCGTCTAAGGATATTTTGAATACCTTTTCCCCAAATTTATTACGTAAAAAATAATTTAAGCTGTGATATCTTTTACCGTCCCATTCCATAGCTTTTTCACCCTTTCAGCTTTACCGAGGCACTATAATAACGATATATCATACTTTTCACAATAATTTATCATTTCCTCCGGCCATATAGACGCTTGTATTTCTCCTATATGCGCCTTTTTCAAAAAGAACATACAAATTCTTGATTGTCCTATACCTCCGCCTATTGTCAAAGGCAGCTTATCCTCCATAACCATTTTATGATAATCCAATTCCAGCCTGTCTTCACAGCCGGATTCCCTTAATTGCTTTAACAGAGTTTTTTTATCCACTCTAATTCCCATGGAAGATAGCTCCAAAGCAACCTCAAGGACGGGATACCAAAATATTATATCACCGTTAAGCTCCCAATCGTCATAATCAGGAGATCTGCCATCGTGCTGTTCGCCGGATTTGAGCTTACTCCCTATACCCATTATAAAAACTGCGCCTTTTTCCTTCGCAATAATATCCTCTCTTTCCTTTGCAGTTTTTTCCGGATATAAATCCTCCAGCTCCTGTGCCGTAATAAAAAATATATCTGAGGGAAGTATCGGCTTATAATCCTCATATTTATACATTAAATAGTTTTCTGTATTTTTAAATACATTGTAAATTTCCTTAACTATATGCTTTAAATATTCGACATTTCTATCCTTTTTTTCTATTCGTTTTTCCCAGTCCCATTGATCCACATAAATTGAATGAAGGTTATCTAAATCTTCATCCCTCCTTATTGCATTCATATCCGTATACAGCCCTTTGCTGTTTTCAAAGCCATATTTATAAAGCGCCATCCTCTTCCACTTAGCCAGAGATTGGACTATCTCTACACTTTTCCCGTTTATAGCTTTTGCATCGAAGCTCACCGGTCTTTCCACACCGTTTAAATAATCATTCAATCCGGAATCCTCCGTAACAAAAAGCGGTGCCGACACTCTCGTAAGATTTAGCTGCTCCGAGAGATTTCTTTCAAAATAATCCTTTATTTTCTTAATTGCGATTTGAGTTTCTAAAATATCCTGCATGGATTTATAATCCTTTGGCACCATAAAAGTGACTTTACCCATTTTAATACCTCCAATATAAGAATTTGCTTTAAATAATACAAAAAGCCTTTCATCCTTAAAGGGACGAAAGGCATAACCTCCGCGGTACCACCCAAATTAACAAAAAGTTCTCTTTATGGATACGGAATAAATCGATATCCTCCACCTTTAACGGGGTGACGCCGTTTAAGCCTACTATCACATGTTTTCGGTTAAAAACTCCCGGATGTTCTTCAACAAAGTCTTCGTATCAGCCTCACACCAACGCTGATTCGCTTTGACTACCTACTTTGCATACTCTTCCCATCATTGTTTTTGCTTTTTTTATTCATTTCAATAAATTATAAAATAGGTTTCACTTTATGTCAATATATAAATGCATTAATGCTTCTAATACTCCTCCTCCGATAGCTCTTGCCTTATCAGATATAGTAAAAGCATATTCTCGTATCCCTCTAGGGTCAATATCCCCGATTTTCATACCTTTATATACTGCAAATCCATCCTTTATCATTCCCCGAAGTACTCCCGTAACCCCTGCAAACACTTCCATGTCCTTGACCACGCAAACAACATCCTTCTCCTTTACATAGTCACCGATTTTTATTAAAGGATTTGCAATTCCATCACAGGGAGCCCTAAGGACTCTTTCTTCACTAAATCCGTTTATTATTCCAGGTAAGCCGGTGTTTTCAGCCGCTTCCCCTTCATACATTACTTTACCCAGATTATGCCCTCTTTGGCTTTCTATTATAGCATCAACATCTATACCCCCATGAAATCCCGGGCCGATACCTATTGTAATAGGTGCCATTTCTCTTATGGTACCAAGATTCCTTTTAGCAATAATTGCATCTACCACCGCAATCGGTCTCAGGGTTTTGATAATTTCGCCTTTTTCATCTATGAATATTGGAATGCTACCTGCATTAAGGATTGCCTCAATGCTTTCAGGAGCTTTTGCATAAACTCCTTTAACGCCTTCTATTACAATTTCATCTCTATAAATCGCTTCGCAAAATGAAACCGCACGCCTAATAGCTGTCGGTTTTTCCGTTTCTAATACTACAACCTTAAAGCCGGACATGAACAGCCTATGAATCACTCCGGAAGCTATGTCGCCCCCGCCTCTTACAACTACTAAATCCATTTACTCACCTCGTCAATAGTCTTACGCTTTTTAATATTGACATTTTATTTAATATAATCTGCTAAATTTTTATAATCCATAGGGGTATCTATATCAAACCCAGATATTTCATCTTGTATATCAATTATCTTTACCAAGTGAAGGTTATTCTTTATTATATCCCTTCCCCCTTTATCCCCTTGTATTTTTAAAAACTCTTCTTTATATATGGTTGAAAAAATAGACGGTGTTCCGTTTTTGCCACTATAACTGGGAACTAATATAGTGGAATCACTCTTCTTATATTCATAAATCAGCCTATTGATTAATTGACTGTTTACAAAAGGTTGGTCCCCCATGATAAACATATATGCATCAGGATTACTGCTATTTATAATACCCAGCTTTACACTTTCGCTTTGACCTAAATCTGCTTTGGGATTATATATAGCTTTTACACTATACTGCTCTCCTATTTCCTTTACTTCCTCTTTCCTATATATAAGAATGAGCTCATCTAAAAGAGAGCTTTTACACTCCTTTATAACTCTCTCTATTATTCTAACTCCATTTATTTCAAGCAAAAGCTTTTCTGTGCCCATTCGCCTTGAAAAGCCTGCAGCAAGTATGATACCCGTTATCATTGCCATGCTCCTTAATAAAAATTCTTTTTTATAACGTCACCAATAATTATATCTCCGTCAAAGCCTTTATCTAATAAAACTTGCCTTATTCTAATCCCTTCTTCAAGATTAGTTTTATCGGCTTTATTCATAAAAAGCATTTTACGACCCTTTGCATCCTTAAACAAGCCTGTATCGCTGATCACAAGCCTAAATATAGCATCTTCATCTACTATATCTGTCAAGCTTTTACCTACTATCTCTATAAAGATTTCCGGTCTGTGAACAGCCTCTTGAATCACTTTACCTAAACAATCAAGACCTATTATACCTATGGTTTTACTAGTAAGCTCTGATACTACAGGCTCATAGCTAGCAGGAGCCTTAACTGCCTTTCTGTTGGCACCATCCGCTTCTATCAATATAAAATCAAATATTTTCTCCTTTATAAGCTCGTCAAGGGTGTCTAACGATATACCAACCATTTTTGTATTGTTTAATTCTTGACCGAGAATTGTAGCGCTGCTGTTTTTAGGTTTAAAAAATGGCGGCAAACTTTTCAGAAAAAAATAATCGTAATCCTCATTGCTGGGATTGCCAATTTTAGTGGTCGTCGTTATTAAAACCCTTTTGTCCTTCTCTTTTAATTCTTTAGCCAATTGAAAAATTGTGGTAGTCTTCCCACCGGCTCCGACAAAGGATAATATGCCGCCACTGTCTATATCCAGATTTAAAGCTTTATAAATATTCATTTATCTCACCTTTAAATAGAAAAATTATCTAAACCGCCTTTCTTATAGGATATACTAAATCACTTTTAATAGTAAAGGTAATTTCTATAACAATTTAATAAAGCTTTGTCATAGTACTAATTATATAGGTGACACATGCTATAATTTATAGTATGTGCCACCCTTTACCCCTAGTCATCTTATTATTTATAGAGTTCTTTTTTAATCTCATTTGAAAGCTTTAACACGGGAAAAACTCAATTTAGTACCTTAATATTAATTATCAGTAAATTATGGTGTATTTGTTATTTGATTATTCTTTTTGTCTGCTTCGTTAGATTTCCAAATACCAAATCCTGTTGCAGCGTAGATAAGCGAAAAAGCAGGAACAAAAAATACTAGCCAAAGATATGGCCAATATTGAGAATGGCTTACACCTAATGCTACAGTTATAAAGCCTGTCATAGAACCCCAAGGAACTAGTGGAACAGCTATAGTACCTGAATCGCCAACACATCTGCTTAAAACTGACCTTGATATCCCACGTTCGTCAAATGCGGGACTAAAGGCTATTCCTGGTAGCAATATAGGCATAGCTTGGTTACCTGTAAGAAATGCCAATACATATGAAGAAACCATAACTGAAGCTACTAAAGCAAAAGTAGATTTTGCTCTTTTGACTATAAATTCAACCAAAGATTCTAGGACACCGATAGTATCAAGTATCCCGCCTAAACCTGTTGCACATAAAAGTAGGATTATTACTTGTAACATATTCATGATTCCACCGTTAGTTAATACTTTATCTACCATTGCTATTCCTGTTTCAGATACGAACCCGGCAGTAGCTGAAGAAAACACTAACTTTAATGTTGCCCCTTGGAATAACATGCTCCATGCCATACCTATAATTAAATTTCCAAAGATAATTATTAAAGAGGGTAACTTAGACCCAACGAAAAAGAGAAGTATAGGTAATAAGTGAAGGGGGTTAATATGCCAACCGTTCGATATTCCCATAAGCATATCTTGAACCTGACCCATATCTGCAGCACCACCGGTTCTTACACCAATTATGAAAAACGCAATTGCAGTTAATACTGCTGCTGGAATAGTAGTCCATGCCGATGAACGTATATGTTCAAAAATGTCTACATCTGTAACAGCGCAAGCCATATAAGGTGTATCCGATACAGGAGACATTTTATCACCGAATAGCGCTCCACTTACTACAGCTCCACAAGCTATTGCAGGATTTGCCCCTATCGCCGTACCTATACCCATCATAGCAACACCGATAGAACCTATGGTACCCCAAGATGTTCCGGTAGCTAAAGACATGATGCAGGAAACTACAAAAGCAGCTGCAAAGAAATAGCTTGGAGAGACTAATTTTAGTCCGTAGTATATAAGGCTTGGTATGGTTCCCGAAGCTATCCAAAGCCCTACCACCGCCCCTATCATTAGCAAGATAAAAACCGGCACAACAACCTTACCTACAGCTTTTACAATACCTTCTTGCAAGCCTTTGTATGTGTGCCCGAGATGCATTCCAAACCCTGTAATAACACCAATTGAAAGAATCAGCGGCATATACATGGCAGAAACACCGCTCCCCATGCGGATTCCTAATAAAATTATTGAAATAATAACAACTATGATCCCAAGCGATTCTATTGCTTTTGGTTTACGAATGACTTTTTGCTCACTGGTTTTTTTCATTTTTTTCCCTCCTATACATTTTTTAAATTTGCATGTCTTAAAACAACTTTTTGATTCTCTCCATTGCTTCTTGGATTCTTTCATCAGAAACTGTCAATGAGATACGAATAAACTTTTTACCTTCCTCCCCGTAGATACCGCCTGGGACAAACATTACATGAGCTTTTTCTAAAAACATCTTTGCCCAACTTTCATCGGTATATCCCTTAGGTACAGGAATCCAGAGAAAAGCGCAACCTAAACTTGTAGGAACTTCCATGCCTGCAGAACGGAATGCATTCATAATCAAATTTCGTCTGTGTTCGTAAAGATCCCTATAATGCTTTGTTTGTTTCAGCGGTTCCTCAGTCAATGCAGTAGCGGCACCTAATTGAATAGCAGCCGGTGGACCAAAGTCAATATTGGATTTCATAATTCTTAAAGACTTTAATACATCAGCGTTACCCACCATTGCACCGATTCTCCAGCCTGCCATGCTAAAAGATTTTGAAAGCGGAAAAGATTCAATAGCAATATCTGTAGCATTAGATATTTGTAAAACACTTGGCGCCACATAACCATCATAAGTAATTTCACTATAAGCATTATCATAGGCAAGTACTATTTCATGCCTTCTGCAAAAGTCTACTGCTTTTTGAAGAAATTCTAAATCGACAACGCCACCTGTAGGGTTATTTGGATAGTTTAAGCACATAAGTGTAGCTTTTTTACGTATTTCTTCCGGTATTGCTTCTAAATCAGGAACAAAATTATTTTCTGTTGTTAGAGGCATATAATGAATATCAGCTCCAGACGCCAAAGCCATAGTTTTATAAGTAGGATAAGAGGGATCCTGCATTATACAAACATCACCTGGATCCAACAGTGTCAACATTAAATGTGCCCAAATCTCTTTCGTACCAACGGCAACTTGAACTTCTTTGTCCGCGTCTAAAGCTACACCAAAACGCTCTTTGTAAAAATAAGCCATTGCTTTTCTAAACTCATCTAATCCTTCACTTGGTATTGGGTATTTATGATTCTTTGGATTTAATGACTCTTTACAAATCCTATCGATTGCATTAGGAGGAGATGGGAAATCAGGATCACCTACACTAAAGTCAATTATGTCTTTACCTTCAGCTATAAGCTGCTTTTTATAACGAACTAATTCACCTAAAGCACTGGGTGCCATACCTTTCAATCTTTCATTCATCGTCTTTAACATAACTATTACCTCCCATTTTAAATATTAATATCTTTGTTATACCTTTTAATTATCAATACCCACGGTCAATCATTTCTCGCCTAAAATTAATAGCTGATTCTACAATGTCATAGGGGCAGGTATTTTTAGGGTCTCGCTTTAGTGATAGATCACTTTTTTCTACTTTTGCAACAATGATCCATGGACCAGGCTTTGTAAATGCCTTTTCAAAAGCATTAGATGCAGAATCAATGCAATCGACAGTAATAGTCTTATCAGAGGGAATACCACAAGCATTTGCTACAGCTTCAAGATCAGTTCCATAACTTGTTACTGTCTTAACTTCGCCACCGCCTGCGCTGCCATACAATCCATTGTCAACAATGCATACTATTAGATTTTTTGGGCTATAACGAGCGATGGTAGCAAAAACGCTAAGACCCATAAGTATAGACCCATCGCCTTCCAAAGAAAGAACTTTCTGGTCAGGAGTTGCCAAAGCCAAGCCTAGTGCCATTGATGTGGGATAACCCATATCCATTTGATATATACTTGCTTTATTATGAGCATGTACCCAAAGCAATCTTGAAATAAAGCCTGCGCCGGAAATAGAAGGAGTATCTTCTCTATAATTAGCCAAGACTTTTATTAAATCTTCTCTTGTCATATTAAACACCTCCCATTACATAACGTGGTATAATTAAGCCAATCGAAGTTTTCTGACTTTTCATTGTTATCAAGGCTTGTTCAATACAAGTTTTTAGATTATTGGGGTTATCTACTACCATATAAGGAATTTCTAAACCTTCTAAAACTCCTTCGCCAACCATACGGGAAGCACCAAAAAAGTCCCAGCTAACACCTAAAACTTTCGGATGACCTGCTAAAAGCAACATTGGCATGCGCTGCAATTTAGTTCTGGCAAGAATCAAACCTGAAAAACCTAACCCTGATGATTCCATTATCACAGCTGGTATTTTCCCACCCAAATAGGCTCCTGCTGCCATGGCTATTCCTTCATCTTCCCGTGTACACACCACAGTTTTAATTGATTCATCTTTTTCAATTTTTTTAGTCAAAGAATAAAATACGCTATCAGGCACGTATGATACAAAATTAACTCCGCCTGAAACAAGACCTTCATATGCCACTTGAACCGGATCAACAGTTATGTTGCCGCTATACTGTTCCAATGCAGCTACCTCCTTATACAATATTTTTTTATATTTAAACTTTTATTGAAGCTCAAAATTATTTATTAAATTTAGAGTTGATTTGATGTTGCCCAGATATTTCAGGCAACATCAAATATTTGTTATTCATTCCTTCTACTTATAATCCACTATGCAGTTTTCCAAAGTCCCAAGTTGTTCAATCTCAATACGCATTTTATCTCCGGGTTTTAATAAAATACTTTTCCCGCCATACATGTGTACAAATAACTTATCTGTGGCACTATAACCAACACTAGCACCTTTAGCCATGCCTACGCCTGCTCCAGTTCCTGTTGCAATAACATCCCCCGGCGATAAAGTCGTAACAGATGAAGCTGTGGCTATTAATTCAGCTACATTCCAAACCATTAGATTGGTATTAGTATCTTGCATTATTTCATCATTTAAATACAAATGAATAAACAAATTACTTGGATTCTCCACAAATTCATTGGGCGTGATATAGGGTCCTAATGGACCGAAAGTATCATTTCCTTTATTAGAAAACCAATCAAAATCAAAGGTTTCGTTTAGTCTGATCATTCGATCCCGTGCTGAAATATCGTTATAACAGGTATAACCTGCGACATAATTCATAGCATCTCCAACTGAAACATTTTTAGCTGTTTTTCCTATAATAATAGCCATTTCAGCTTCCCAATCTACATAACTGGAACGGGGTGTGAGCTTTATTGCATCTTTATGACCGATAATTGTATGGGTTCTTCCTTTGTAGAAAAAGTATGGCTCATGTCCGTTTTTATCAGGCTTCGCAGCACCCATTTCTAAAGCATGATCATAATAATTGGAGCCGGCATTCAACACCTTATCAGGGTATAGGACAGGCGGCATAAACTTTATTTCTGACTCATCATATATAAATTCCAAGCTTTCCATAGAATTATCGTTAAAGTACGTTGCCAATTTTTTAAATATGTTCATGAATATATCCCATTCTTCCAATATATCCAGCATGGTATAATTGTGCTTTGCCTTAAAGAGGTCTCTTTCTCCTGTATTGTTTTTATAATATTCATATCCTCTGTTTATATCATAAAGCTTGTTATCAATTTTGATCACAGGGAAAACAAAACCCTTATATGAAACAGATGCGAGCTTAAATTGTTTTTCCACTTTCCAACCTCCTAGCACTAGTTCTTAATAATTTTTTAATATTAGTAAGCTTTACTTGTAATCTTCTACAGTATTTTCTAGGCTGCCTATCTCATCTATCTCCATCACCATTTTATCGCCTGGTTTTAACAGAATACTTTTTCCTGCATACATATGCTCAAATACTTTATGGATTTCACCATGTTTCACTTTGATTCCTTTACCCATGCCCACACCAGCACCGGTTCCTGTGGCTATAACATCCCCGGGGGACAGGGTTGTAACTGAAGAAGCTGTAGCTATGAGCTCTGCAGTATTCCAAACCATCAAGTTTGTATTTGTGTCCTGCATTAATTCACCATTTAAATATAACTTTATAGGAAGATTATCCGGGTTGCTTATAAATTTCGACGGCACTATAAAAGGTCCAAAGGGTCCAAAGGTATCATTTCCTTTATTAGAAAACCAATCATAATCAAAAGTTTCATTATGCCTTATCATCCTATCCCGAGCTGAAATATCATTATAACAAGCATAACCGGCTACATATTCAAGAGCATTTTCTACAGAAACATTCTTCGCTGTTTTGCCTATAATAATTGCCATTTCAGCTTCCCAATCTACATAGCCTGATCTTGGCGTAAGTTTGACAACATCTTTATGAGCAATGATTGTGTGTGTTCTTCCTTTGTAGAAGAAATATGGCTCATGACCCTCTTTTTCTGGCTTTGCAGCCCCCATTTCTAATGCATGATCATGATAATTTGAACCGGCATTCAGTACTTTATCAGGATAAAGTATCGGTGGTAAAAATTTTATATCTTCTGTTTCATATACAAATTCAAATCCTTCTTCCATTCGTGGGCTAAAGTATTCAACCATTTTATTAAAGATTCCATCAAATATATCCCATTCTTCAAGTATATCCAGCATTGTATACTCGTGTTTTTTCTTGAATAAATCTCTATATCCGGTGGTGCATTTATAGAATTCATAGCCTCGATTGATATCTACTAATTTCCCTTTTACCTCAATAACCGGAAATGCAAACCCCCTATGAGAAACTGTAGCTAAACGATATTTATTGTTCATTGTTATCCCCTTTCTCTCTGTCGCAATAATTTTGGTTTCTTTCCTTCTTTACCAAATAAAAAAGCCGATATATGCCACTACCGCCGTACTAGCATATATCGACCAATATGATAACTAAGCTGTTTACTTACCATATCTTCCGATTTAATTTGAAAGTTTAGATTAACTCCATATTAATAAAGTTATACCAAACTATTCAGTTTTTATTTGTTATGCATTTTTAGTAACAAATACATTGCACATATGCACAAAGCTTATTTAGCTTATTTAGATTATAAAATAGTTAGGTCATTTAGTCAATATATTTTACTTGTTAATTTTATAACTTACTTCTTTATAATCTGTAATTTTGAAACTAACTCATCAGTTATATTTAAAATATTCTTAAAACTATTTCTTTTTGCTTTAACGGATAATCCTGTTTCCCTCACCACTAAACTTTTCTTTGTTAATTCTTTAAGGGCAAATTCTCCTATTTCCTCCTTTGATTTTTCCAAATCATTAAACCTATCCACTATTAAAGCTTGTGTATCAACTAATTCAAAGGGTTTTGGCGATAAGGCGCCTATGACAATCTTTACACAAGGTTCACACTTTTCCATTGAGCAGCGTATCCCGGCATTCATTACAGGGAAATTCAAGGAATCCCTTATACTGAATTTCTCAAATTTTACCCAAGAATTTTCTTGTAAATAAGGGATGTAGAATCCTGTTAAAATGTAGTCTTGGGTCTTTAAAAAACCATTTACCTCTATATGTTTTTCAATTATTTCTTTAATAGGGACTCTATTATACTTACCATCAAACAATTCTACTTCGGCATCTAAGCTCATAAGCACGGGTGCTGTATCTGAATAGTATAATGCTCTGCAAATATCAGAGTTAAGGACCTGTAAACATATGTCTCCTCCTACCTTAAAGCATTTTTTAATGTTTTTTCTCCATTCACCTGATTGGTTGAAATATAAGCACCTTCTATCTTGTAAAACATTACCACCTATGGTACCTATACTTCTTATTTGCGGAGAAGCTACTTTACGCGCTGCTTGTGACAATGAAGGAAATAGTTCTGTTATATGATTGCTTTCATATACTTCTCTCAATGTTGTCATTGCGCCTATATATAACCCTTTTTCTTCTTTTTTTATTATTTTCAATTCTTTAATCTTGTCTAGACTGATAATGAGCTCTGGCTGTTTTAAATCATATTTTAACAAAGGCAGATAATCTGTTCCTCCAGCCAAGTAAAAAGAATTTTCATTCCTTTTCTTTACTTCATATGCAATAGATAATGACTCAGGAGCTATATAATCAAAATTGTTTTTTATCATAATAATTTCATTCCTTTCAATTGTATAGTCGGTGTTCCTCTGCTATATTCCTTTTACTCATTAAAACCCTTAGGATAGTAAGTGTGAGTAATAGGTATCTCTTTCACAAAGTTTCCGGTTGCATTATATATTGCATTAGCTATAGCAGGGGCAACGGGCGGTGTAGGCAACTCTCCAACGCTTTTAGCTCCAAATGGTCCTGTCGATTCATAGCTTTTAACTATGAAGGTGTGAATCTCGGGCATGTCAAGGGATAACGGGGCATTATAATGCAATAAATCTGAAGAAAATATTTTCTTTGTTATTTTATCGATTTCTATTTGCTCTGTCATTGCATAGCCTACACCCATGCTTACACCGCCTTGAACTTGTCCTTCAACTACATCAGTATTTATTGGCTGCCCTACATCTACTGTTTGTATAATATGTTTTAAATGGACACTATTAGTCCTTGTGTCTACTGCAACCTTCGCCCAACACACCACAAAGGATAATGGATCATCATCCGGTTTATAGCTGGAGGTTCCTGTAATAATTTCATATCCAAATTCATAGGTTATCTTGTCCATTGCCTCCTTTATGTTCAGTTCTTCTACCCTATCAACCAATTCTATAAAATATAATCCATCCTTATAGGAAACCATTTCCATAGTTACTTTATATAGTTTAGCTATTTTTTCTTTAACCTTTTCTATCGCATCCTTAACTGCTAAAAGTACTGCATTACCTGCCCTGTAAGCTTGACTACTTGCAACAGTTCCTGTTTCATAAGGAGTGATCTCCGTATCAGCTGCAATAATGGTTACATCTTCCAACTTTAACCCTAATCCTTCCGCTGCAATTTGGCTAAGAATAGTTTCACTACCTTGACCAATATCTGCGGAGCCGGTAAGTAAACTCACTGTTCCATCAGAATTAATCAAAATTACAGCACCTGCTGCATCTGCCTTTGTACCGGCACCAGCAGGATGACAGCCAAACACTACTCCCCAAGCTTCTTTTACATTAGGATTTTTAAAATGCTCCAGTTTTGTTTCTTTTTCATCAATTTCTTTTTTAATTCTTTCCGATTCCTTTAAGCATTTTTCCATAGCACAGCTTAAAACAGCCTTTTCACTTCCAGGAATTTTATCTCCGGTTCTTACATGGTTTTTAAGTCTAAATTCAACAGGATCTATATTAAGATGTTTTGCTATTTTTTCAAAGAAGACTTCTCGGGCAAATGTTGCTTGGGGATTACCAAATCCCCGCACAGCACCGCCGGGTATATGATTAGTATAAACGCCATATCCTTCACCAAGAAAATTTGGCACATTGTAGTTCGTAAATACAAGCCCTATAGTAACGACTATACCGGCAACGTTTGCATAAGCGCCTGCATTGAAATAAGGTTTTAAATGCAGCGCTTTCAAGTATCCGTCCTTTGTAACTCCCGCCTTTAAATATATTTTTGCACTATGCCTTACAGTAGAGCCATACATTTGCTCTTCTCTATTATTAATCATTTTAACTGGTCTTCCTACTAATTTTGAAAGAATGGAGCCGATTGGCTGACTATGAATCTGCTGCCTCTCACCGAAGCCTCCGCCCATAATAGGCTTTACTATCCTGATATCATTTTCCCGCATTCCTAATAGCCTGGCTAATAACCTTTTATCCTTAAAAGGACTTTGCGAGGTACTTACTATTTTTAACTTGCCATCTTCTGTATATTCACAAATACAGCCATTTGGCTCTAATGATAAATTCTGTATTGTCGGTACATAGAAAGTATCCTCAAAAATATAATCAGATTCTTCAAAGCCTTTGTCTATATCACCTCTTTTGAATTCCCGTTTAAAAAAGATGTTACTGCTGCAGATTTCAGGATGTAATGGTTCAGCATTTTCCTTAATAGCATCGTCAATATCGAATACCGGTGGCAATTCTTCATACTCGACTATTAAATTATCCAGTGCCTCCTTACAGGCTTCCCCTGTTATGGCTGCAACAGCAGCTATACGATCTCCCATATGCAAGGGATAGTCCGTTAAAATTTTCTGATCCTCGATAAACACAGGAGATTGGGTTATAACTGCCTGGTTATATAACCGACTTGGAACATCCTCCGGAAGAAGTATTCTTAAAACTCCATGGACATTTTCAGCTTTGCTTTTATCTATGCTTTTAATTTTGGCATGGGCATAGGGGCTTCTTAATACCATTCCGTATACCATATTGGGCAAGGAGTAGTCATCAGTATATTTTGCTTGACCCATTGCCTTTTTTATTGCTTCTAATCTTGGATAAGCCTTACCTACTACTTTATGTTCCATATTAATTTCCTCCTATCTCTTTATTTGAAAACTTTTCTCTTGATATCTTCGGTATTCTTAGAATATCGAAAATAAAATTTATTATCATTTTATTAATAAAAATATAATTTTTAGTCGTAGAGGCGGTGGGTATGTGGGCAACGCTTGCGTTGTCCAAGCAGCTGTGGAATCTGTGGGTAACTCGTTAGAGTTATACATTAGAATCCATAGATGTGGCATATCCACGGCCAAAAGTTTCAATCTATTAATTATCGTAAAAGCCTTGATTACCTCAAAACTCACCCTATCATGCCTCACTGGGTCTTGCCCTTACATTCCTTCGTTCTGTTTTAGGTATAAAAGCGGAGATAGCTATATGCTTTAATGCTGCCTCAATGGGCTAATGGAGGAATCCTCCTTATCTCCGCTTTATTGGCTTTTTTATCCTAAGCTGCTTTTTCTATCTGATTCTTTCTATATTCACCTAATGCCAATTCTGCTTCGTATTCTGTTTCCTTTTTTATAAGGTTATAAACTATGGTTATTATCTTTTTTGATATTACTATAAGGGCTTGTTTCCCCTTTAAAGGATTATTTTTTCGTGTTTTTAAATATTTATATAGGTCTTTCATCTCGGGATTTACTGCAACTATTGTTCTTGCCATTTGATATAATATATTTCTAAGATTCTTTCGTCCTCTTTTTGATATGCAGGTTCCGCTTACACTTTTACCTGAACTATCTTCTATCAGGTTATACCCGGCCATTCTGCTTATTTGCCTTGGATGTTCAAATCTTAGAGGATCTCCTATTTCTCCTAAGAAGCCGGCTGCTGTTACTATTCCAATGCCCGGAATGCTCAGTATTATTTCTTCCACTCCTGTTTCTTTTAGAGACTGCTCCATAGCCTGGTCTATTTGTTCTAATTGTTTTGTCAATAGTTCTAATTCCTCTATTAGAAGTTCTAGTTTCAGTTTTGCAGATTCTATACCGTAGGTTACTCCTATGGATTCTTTTGCTGTATTTACAAGTTCTCGGGCTTTCTTTATGCCTACTGACTTTTTAACTGCTTTTTTTATTTCTGCTAGTACACCCTCTACCCCCATCTTTGCTATTATCCTGGGAAAAGGACAAACTTTCATGATCTGCATTGATGCTTTACCTTTAAAAGGGTGTTTGAATACTGTTTTAAACTCAGGGAAATATTCGTCAAGTACTGCTGTGATTGTATTCTTTAAAGCATTATTTCGCTTTATTATGCTTATTCTTGTGTTTGATAACACTCTTAGTTCTGCATAGTTATCATGAGGCATATATACATTATAATATCTTCCGTCTCGCACTAATCTTGCTATGGTTAGTGCATCTTTTTTATCGCTTTTAGTTTGGCTATTATCATCAAGTTCTTTCGCTCGTTTTGTGTGATATGGATTCACCATCACTGTTATTATTTTTTGCTCTATTAAATAGTTGGCAAAAGGCTTCCAATAATGCCCTGTCGGCTCCATCCCTACTATGATTTTGTCAAATTTCTTAAACTTGCATAATGTCTTTATTCTTGTTAAAATATCTTCGAAGCCATTTTTATTGTTTTTAAACTTTAAAGCTTTTTCGAGCTCTATACCACGATAGTCTATAAATTTAGCCCACTGCAGATTTTTTGCAATATCCACCCCGACTATCAGTGTGGTTGGTGTTATGGCTTCTAATTTCTTTGTGTTGTTCATTCTTTTAACCTCCGGTATTTTGATTTTTGTGCGTATGTCTTAGCACACATTAATCATATCTGGAGGTTATTTATTTTTCAAACTTCATTTCATTTGTTACAGGAATGCTT
>CAYPBK010000013.1:0-46523 GCA_964408955.1 uncultured Clostridiaceae bacterium | reverse complement strand
CAAATGGGTGGTGGAGTTTGTGGAGCTATATTTAAGGCGGCCGGAGCGACACAGCTTCAAGCAGCCTGCGATAAACTTGCACCAATTAAGACCGGGGAGGCTGTAATCACGCCGGGATTTGGCTTGCATGCCAAGTACATAATACATGCAGCAGGCCCTATCTATCGGCAATGGAACAAGGAGCAAAACGAGCAGCTTCTCCGCGCTGCATATACAAATTCATTAAAAAGAGCTATAGAAAATAATTGTGAAACCATAGCGTTTCCACTGATTTCAAGCGGCATATATGGCTATCCTAAAGATGAGGCTCTGAGGGTTGCTACTTCGGCAATTCATGATTTCCTTGCAGACCATGACATTGATGTGACCCTTGTGGTGTTTGACAAGGCAGCATTCTCCATAAGTCGTGAACTACTCGGTGCGGTTGAAAGTTATATTGATGAGCATTACACTTTGACCCATGAAATTAAGAGAAGGCAACTCCTTGATGTGGAGCGGGATGCCATATGTGAAGCTGATAAGGATGCTACTAATTATGATAAGCCTACTTTCGCAAAGACGATTTCCTATTCCGTAGGCACGTTTGCTCCTCTTGATGATTTAGTCGGCAGTCTTGATGAGCCCTTTTCCCAGATGCTCTTGCGTTTGATTGATGCCAAGGAAATGACAGATGTTGCGGTTTATAAACGCGCTAACCTTGACCGCAAGTTGTTTTCAAAGATTAGGAGCAATAAAGGCTATATGCCCAGTAAGCGCACAGCCATTGCCCTTGCAGTAGCGCTGGAATTGTCCCTTAATGAAACCGATGACCTTTTGAAACGAGCGGGATATGCGCTTTCCCACGCTGTAAAATTCGATGTTATCATTGAGTATTTCATTACCAACGGCAAATACGATGTTTTTGAGATAAATGAGGTGTTATTCGAATATGATCAGCCACTGCTGGGAGAGTAATTAATTGTCGCTTTTCGAGCGACCCAACATATTACGAGAATTGTTATCCTTAAGTCATAATAAAACTTAAGGAGGACATTGCTATGAAAAAAGGATTAACGGAATTAGTATTTATACTTGACAAAAGCGGATCAATGAGTGGTTTGGAAGGCGACACAATTGGTGGATACAACTCAATGCTTGCAAAGCAACAAGCCGTTGAGGGCGAATGCCGAATTACAACGGTATTGTTCGATAACAACTACGAATTGCTTCATGATCGTATCGAGCTTAAAGCTGTCAGTGCTATTACGGATAAGGAGTACCAAGTTGGCGGTTCAACTGCCCTTATTGATGCAATCGGCAGAACAATACATAAGATTGGCAACGCCCAGAAGCATACCGCTGATGACTATCGTGCTGAAAAAGTGATGTTTGTTATCATCACAGACGGCGAAGAAAACTCCAGTCGTGAATACACTGCCGAAAAAGTAAAAGCACTGATTGAACGGCAAAAAACAAAATATGGGTGGGAATTTATTTTTCTTGGTGCAAATATCGACGCAGTAGTAACTGCTGGACGTTTTGGGATTGCACCTGATAGAGCAGTTGACTATATCGCTGACAGCGAAGGCACAAAGCTAAACTATACAGTAATGGCACGGGCAGTATCGACATTCCGTGAGGCGGGAGCCGTTGACGAAGCTTGCTTTGAGGAAATCCGTAAGGATGTGAAACGTCGGGGAGTGGATGCTAAGTAAGTGCCAGGGAAACCTTCGATAAATGAGCAAATAAAGCGTGAGTTTTCCTAGCGCTATTAAAGGAGAACATTGATGAACGATTTGATTTCAAATATAGAAAAATTACATACAACAGATTTAGGAAAAGTACGCATTAAGAAAAATCTTAAATTAGATGCTTATGATATTGTTGAATGGTGCAGGCAAGTTGTTAGACAAGCAAATTATATTACGTTGTCAGGCAAAAACTATTACGTCTATCATAATGGGAATGTAATAACGATAAATGCACATAGTTATACGATTATTACTGCACATAAAATTAAAGCTAAAATCCGTACAATGGTAAAATCTGATTATGCGTGCTTAGACGAGTTTTTGTATCAGGCGATTTTTATACCTGCTGGGGTAGACCCTCCTGCAAGAAGCATCATTAAGAACCCAGAAATCTTTATCTATATAGAAAACTTCGGTAGTAAAACAGGTGACTTAGGTGTAGTAGCAGAACAAAATAACCAAGTAATTGGTGCGGCATGGACAAGAATTATCCCTGCCTTTGGTCATATTGATAAAGACATACCTGAGCTTGCTATTTCGCTGCTTCCAGAGTTTAGGGGGTACGGTATAGGAACAAAGCTCATGAACAAACTGTTTAAGGTTCTTAAAGAAAACGGGTATAGCCAAACATCTCTTTCGGTTCAGAAAGATAATCCTGCTGTAAGATTTTATAAACAGCTTGGTTATACAATAGCTGACGAAAAATATGATCATGTAGGAAATGAAGATTATTTAATGATAAAGACCTTATAAGCAGGTTTTCGGAGTTTAAGCCAAAATAGTACATATTAATTTAAAGTATGGGATTTCGGATCTATCAAACTGCACAGTTTCACCATTGCAAAATGCGAATGTGCAGTCATTATTTAATATTAGTTAGTTATATTTTATGTAATGTAAATATATAGTTACAACATGACATACTATTGTCTTGTTATGCGTTTTATAATATAAACTGTTGAACAAAGCATTTGAAAGCAGGGGTTATAATATGCACTATTACGATTATAAAACAATACTTTCTCCGCAAAACGGCATGAATCTATATCGTGGATGTTCTCATGGCTGCATCTATTGTGACAGCCGTAGCTCCTGTTATCAAATAAAACATGATTTTGAGGACATAGAGGTTAAGCGTAATGCTCACATCATTTTAGAAGACCAATTGCGTAGAAAAAGAAAGCTTTGCATGATTGGTACAGGCTCTATGTGTGATCCCTATATACATTTAGAAGAAGAATTACAAATCACTCGACAATGTCTTACTCTTATTGAACGATATGGTTTTGGGCTTGCAATTTTGACAAAGTCCTCTCGGATTCTCAGAGATTTGGATTTGCTGAAAGCAATAAACAAAAAAGCGAAATGTGTTGTCCAAATGACATTAACCACCTACGACGAAGAACTATGTAGAAAATTGGAACCAAATGTATCTACGACACGGGAGAGAGTTCGTGTTTTGGAAGTTATGCGAGATAACGGCATACCTACTATAGTATGGCTCAGTCCTATTCTGCCTTTCATCAATGACACAGAAGAAAATCTACGGGGGTTATTAGATTACTGTATAAAAGCAAAAATTCGCGGGTTTATATGCTTTGGATTTGGTGTGACTTTACGGGAAGGTAACAGAGAATACTTTTATACCCAACTTGATCGGCTTTTTCCCGGTATTAAACAAAAGTATATCCAAGCTTTTGGAAACGCATATATATGTAATAGTCCTGATAACAAACATCTAATGTCTGTGTTTAAGGAAGCATGCGAGGAACACGGCATTTTATGGAAGCCTGATGATGTATTTGCTTATTTGAAAGAATTTGAAGAAAAAAACCAGCAACTATCGCTGTTTTAAAGTATGTTCTAGGCACGTTACTTAGTCAGTTATTTTTAAATAAATGTAAAGCCTTTGATAAAATGCGAACTATGCAGTAATATCAAAGGCTTTTATCATTTTTAGACATTTACTTGAAATAAATTAATTACCATATGTGGAAAAGGAGATGTTTATGATAATATAAAAGTAGATAACCATTAAAGGTAAACTCCTTTAGGGTAAAGAAGATGGTTAATATAATGATCTACTATTGGGAGAAAGGGAGGAAGATGCTCATATGGCAATACAAATAAAGCGGATTTATGATCCTTTCAAAGAAAGCGACGGGATACGTTTACTTGTTGATCGCCTGTGGCCACGAGGGGTTTTCAAAGAAAATGCACATTTGGATGGTTGGGTAAAAGAGTTGGCTCCAAGTACTCAGCTTAGGGAGTGGTTCGGACATAAGACGGAGAAATTTGAGGAATTTGCAACCCTTTATCAAGTAGAATTGGATGGTAATGCCGATGCGCAACTTGCAATCCGACGGATATTATCTCAAAGTAAGGATAATACGGTTACCTTGTTATATGGGGCGAAGAACCCTGAAATTAACCATGCTGCTGTTTTACAAGAATATATGAAATCCAAGAAGTTAGATCAATAAAAAATTTATAAAGTATGTCTATTTGTGAATATAATAAAAACTTTAACAAAGAGGATGAAAAAGATGAAACAATATCCTTCCATATTTAATGATGTAATCGGACCGGTAATGGTAGGACCGTCCAGCTCTCATACTGCGGCATCAGTGAGAATAGGCAATATTTTAAGGCAATTCGCTGCGACAGAAGAGCCTTTTGCAGTTATATTTAGATTTGATAAAAACAGCTCATTAACTACTACATATAATACTCAAGGCGTGGATATGGGTCTTGCAGCAGGTTTGGCGGGGCTGCAAACACATCAAAAAGAAGTGATGGATGGGCTTGATATTGCCAGGAGTTTGGGAATAAAAATAGAATTTAAAGTTGAAGATATAGGACCCGGTCATCCTAACACATATCATATAACTCTAATAAATAAAAACGGAATAATGCTACAACTTAAAGCACTTTCAACCGGCGGAGGGATGATTGAAATCATAGAATTTGAAGGCTTTCCTATTTCTATAACCGGCGGATTTTATGAAATGCTTTTTATTATTGACACGCCTTTGAAAATAAAGGAGAAAAATACTTTAGCAAAGATACCCGGAATAGAAGTTATAGAAGTATCAGGCTCAAAAGGTTTCTTATATCAAATTAAATCAGAATCTCCCATTGAAAAAATATCTGCTTTATCTTGTTATGATATATTTACATTAACACCTGCTCTCCCCGTTGCTTCACAGCTTGAACCGAACGTGCCTTTTGTTACCGCAAAGGAAGCAATTAATTTTAACAAAGGTGATTTATCTCTTTGGGAGTTGGCTTGTAAATATGAAAGCATAAGAAGCGGCATGACTGTGGATGAAGTTTTAAGTAAAATGGTTAGCCTAATTGATATACTTCAAGATTCTTTAGATAAACATAATAATGAAGATGTGCCGGGTCGTATTTTGCAAAGCCAATCTCAAAACTTGTTGGATAAAAGTCTTTTGGGAGGAAGTTTTCAAAAAGAAATCTTATATCATATAACTCGTTTTATGGAAATAAAGAGCTCGGGCGGAGTGTTTGTAGCCGCACCTACGGCAGGCTCTTGTGGTTGTTTGGCGGGTACCGTATTTGCTTTAGCAAAAGAGTATGACTTGAGTAAAATTGATATGGCAAAATGTATGTTGGCTGCGGGCCTAATAGGTGTCTTTATAGCACATGGAAGTACCTTTTCTGCGGAAGTTTGCGGATGCCAAGCTGAGTGCGGTGCCGGGTCAGGTATGTGTGCCGCCGCTTGTGCAAGTATATTAAGATTAAATGTTGAGAGAAGTTTTGCAGCGGCTTCTATGGCTTTGCAAAATATTTTTGGCATGGTATGCGACCCGGTGGCAAACCGTGTAGAAGTGCCCTGTCTGGGAAAGAACATAATGGCTTCAATGAATGGGATTGCCTGTGCAAATATGGCTGCAGCTGGTTTTTCACAGGTTATACCTTTGGATGAAACTATTTCAGCAATGGATGCCGTAGGGAAGGCTTTACCTATGGAGCTGCGTTGTACAGGCCTTGGGGGTCTTTCTATAACTCCTACCGCCTTGAAGATAAAAGAGGAATTGGAAGGTAAATGTGAATAAAAAAGAAGCTCGACATTATAGATAACCAAGGGTTTATGTGGTTTCTGTAAGCAGTTAAACTAGGAGAGGAAGAACTATTTATGAGACTAAGAGCAAATCAGAAAAACGGGGATCAGCTATCAATCCTTGGTTTTGGTTGCATGAGGCTTCCCACCAAAGGCGGAGGGATTGACGAAGACAGATCAATTAAAATGATAAGAAATGCTATAGATTATGGAGTTAATTATTTTGATACAGCATACTTCTATCATAATGGCAAAAGCGAATCTTTGCTGGGGGAAGCTCTAACGGGCGGGTATCGTGAAAAGGTTAAAGTTGCAACGAAGCTCCCTCCTTTTCTGATAAGTAAGCTGGAAGGCGGAAAGAAAATTTTTGCAACTCAAATTGCAAGGCTTAAGACAGATTATATTGATTACTATCTGCTTCATATGCTTACTGATAAAGCGACCTTTGATCGAATGGTGGATTTAGGGATAATGGAATGGCTTGAGGAGTTAAAAAGAAAAGGAACTATTCACAATATCGGGTTTTCCTTTCACGGTAATAAGACGGATTTTGAACAAATTATTCAGGCATATCCTTGGGATATTTGCCAAATACAATATAATTATCTGGATGAGAATAATCAAGCTACAAAATCAGGACTGCAATTGGCAAATTCTTTAGGAATTCCGGTAGTTATCATGGAGCCGCTTCGTGGCGGTAAATTGGTAAATAATCTGTCGGCGGAAGCTATAAAAGTATTTGAAAGTTATCATGAAAAAAGAACACCTGCAGAGTGGGCACTGCGTTGGCTATGGGACCAGCCGGAAATAAATGTAGTGCTTTCCGGAATGAGTGATGAGAAACAGCTCGAAGAAAATGTTAAAATTGCGTCAAAAGCTGAAGCTAATTCACTTAGGTCTGAAGAGTTAATTATATTTGAAAAAGTAAAGGCTATCCTGCATGAAAAGACGAAGATACCTTGCACAGCTTGCGGATACTGTATGCCATGCCCATATGGCGTTAATATTCCGGGCTGTTTCGCAAGTTATAATGATAAGTATTTGCTGGGGCTAAAACAAAATAGATGGCATTATATGCAAACCTTAGGCGTTCTTGCAAAGAAACCGGCATATGCCTCAATATGTAAGGAATGCAGAAAATGCGAGGAATCTTGTCCACAAAAAATTCAAATAAGCGAGGAATTAAAGGTTGTGAAGAAGGAAATGGAATTACCTTTTTTCAAAACTATAGTAAAAATCGTACGTAAAGTGACTAGAGTAGAATAAGAAGAAAGAACATATGTTTGACGAATATGTTTCTATATATTAAAATATAACTAATAACTGGAGTTAAATAAAAGGATGGTGTTGAGATGAAAAAGAATAAAATGGTTGCCCCTGTTGTTAAATGGGTTGGTGGGAAGAGGCAGTTATTAAATGAATTAACACCATTGTTTCCGAAAAAATTTAATGTATATTGTGAGCCATTTATTGGTGGGGGGGCAGTGTTATTTAATAGACAACCTGGCATAGCCTATATAAATGATGCTAATGATGAATTGATAAATGTATATAAGGTGATAAGAGATAACGTTGAAGAACTAATAAACTCTCTTCAACAACATAAAAATGAATCGGAGTATTTTTATAAAATCCGAGATCTTGATAGAGATCATGAGTCTTTCAAAAGTCTATCTAATACTAAACGGGCATCTCGAATGCTTTTTTTGAACAAGACCTGTTATAATGGTTTGTTTAGAGTAAACAATGCAGGGGAGTTTAATTCCCCATTTGGGAACTATAGGAATCCGGATATTGTTAATGCATCAACACTACTTGCAGTGAATAAGTATTTTAACGAGGCAAAAATCCACATATTTAATGTTGATTTTTCCGAAGTGTTACAGAAGATTCCCAAGGGAACATTTGTGTATTTGGATCCGCCATATGATCCGATATCCGATACATCTAGTTTTACTGGCTACATAAGAGGCGGATTTGGTCGTGAGGAGCAGATAAGGTTAAGAGAATGTTGTGACGAATTAGATTCCCGTGGAGTAAAGTTTATGTTGTCTAATTCTGCAACAGATTTTATTAAGGAACAATATGATGATTATGATATTAAAATTGTCAAAGCAAAAAGGGCAATAAACTCAGTTGCATCAAAACGCGGTGATGTAGATGAGGTGGTGATCAGGAACTATGAGTAGTAAACCTAAAGGTAAAAATGATCATGCATGGGAAGAATTGTTTAGAAAATACGATATAGTTAATCAAATAGATATGAAAGAGAAATTTATCATTTCTGCAAATCAAATTAAAGAGTTTAGGGAACCGAGATTAATGGCAAAGTTTGATCATAATATTAATTTACCACAAATATTTTCTAAAAATCATGTATAAATTAACTTCTAAGGGCAAATTAATTATGAATATGCCCAGAAGGCAACGACAGTTAGAATTCTGTAAGAGCATGCTGGAACATAAAGCATTTAGTGAAACATTCTTAATAACATTGAAAGAAGGGATAATACCTAATAAACAAAGGATTGTTGGTATAATGAAACAGTGCAAGCTATATAAAGTTGAAAGCGAAGAAACATATAAAAGGCGCGCATCGACAGTAAACGGTTGGATTAATTGGATGTTGGAGATTACGAATGAATAATGAGAACACCTGGGAACCTTTGGAATTTAAAATAGAAACAAGTTCGGTGTGGAAATTTCCTGAACGCGGGAACTGGGCTACACATGATGGGAATTATAGAGGAAACTGGTCACCTTATGTACCAAGAAATATTATTTTAAGATTTTCAAATCCTGGAGATTTAGTTATTGATCAATTTGTTGGTGGCGGAACAACCATGATTGAGGCAAAACTCCTAGGTAGGGACTGCATAGGTGTTGATGTTAATGCAAAGGCATTAGAGCGTTGTAGAAGGAAGTGTCAGTTTTCATTTGAAAGAGGTGGACATGTCTACTTTAAACAAGGTGATGCAAGAAAACTAGATTTCATACCTAATGAAAGTATAGATTTGGTTTGTATGCATCCACCTTATGCAGATGTAATAAAATACAGTGGACATTTGAAAAATGATATATCATTATTGTCTGTGGATAAATTTTTAGAGTCTATGGTAGAAGTTGCGGAAGAATGTAAAAGAATCCTAAAGGAAGGAAAATACTGTACTTTTTTGATCGGAGATATAAGAAAGAACGGCAAAGTGATGCCACTAGGATTTAGAACAATGGAAATATTTTTGAAGTCGGGATTTGAGATTAAGGAAATAATATTAAAGGAACAGTTTAATTGCATGTCAACAAATAAATGGTCTAAATTAAGTATTGAAAAAAACTTTTTGCTTTTGGCTCACGAGTACCTATTTGTTATGATGAAATAATAGAATAAGAAAAATAGGTATAGCACCTTAATTTTATCTGGTTATTGATATATGTCATATAAGGGATACAATTATTACAGAAAGAATAACAGATTAGAATTGAGTATTATAAAAATAGGTAAAAAATTAATCACTATTATCAAAGAAAACTATATATGGGTAACCTATTTTAATCTTACCTATATGCTATTGGCTACTTTGGGCTATTTAACACCATGGCTAGCTGCGTTGCTGCATCATATAAGAGTTGTTATGGTTGTACTTAATTCAACTAGATTAACGAAAAAGAATTAAAATAAAAATTCATTTATTTGATTAATGAAGGCAGGTTTCTAATTTACCTGCCTTTAGAAATTTATACGTTTTTTACTTATTGCCATTATTTTATAAATTTTAAAAAAGCAGTATAATAAAAATAGAAAAGAAATGTAATTATACAGATGGAGGATATAATAATGAAAGAATATCGTTATGTTTATGGCCCCGTGCCTTCACGTCGAATGGGTATTTCTCTTGGAGTTAGTCCGATTCCTCAAAAGATTTGCAACTATTCTTGCATATATTGTCAATTGGGCAGAACCCTCAAGATGAGTAATAAAAAAGAAGAATTTTATCCAGTTAAGGACATTTTAAGTGAAGTTGCAGATTATTTAGAAGGAAACCCCTATATAGATGTTGTCACCATTGTTGGCGAAGGAGAGCCTACTTTATATGCTCTTTTACAAGAACTACTTATTGGTTTAAAGAAGTTAACTAAGAAACCTTTGGCTGCGATAACAAATGGGGCTTTGCTGACGGATTTAGCAGTTAGAAAAAGTTTAAGCTATGCTGATATAGTATTACCCTCGCTGGATGCTTATGATGAGGATTCTTTTAAAAAGATAAACAGACCTTTTGGCAAAATTTCTTTTAAGGAAGCATATAAAGGTATCAAATCTTTTTCTCAAGAATTTAAAGGGCAATTATGGCTGGAAGTTATGCTTATGGACGGAATAAATGATGATAATGAATCCTTGTTTAAATTAAAAGAACTGATTGGGGGAATCAAATATGATCGTTTATATATAAATACCCCAGTCAGACCTCCTGCAGAAAGCGATGTTAGGGAATCTACTCCCCAACGAATGGAAAAGGCAGTTGACATGTTAGGTGGTATTGCTATTAACTTGGCTGCTTCAAAAGGGTTTTATAGTGGAGTCAAGGATGATTATGAAGCTATTTTAAGCATAATAAAAAGACACCCAATGAATCAACATGAAATAATAGGGTTTTTGGAAGAAAGAAAATTCAAGAATAAAGATTTGATTTTTGAAAAACTCGCGTCAAATGATGATGTAGAAAAAGTTGATTATAAAGGCTATATAACTTATAGAGGAGTAGGAAGTTCAGAGGGGAAAGATAATGATGAAAAGATCAATAAATAGAGTAGCAGCGATACACGACCTTTCGGGATTTGGACGAACATCACTGGCAGTTGTAATACCTATTTTATCTACTATGGGCATACAGGTATGCCCTGTACCAACAGCTGTTTTATCAACTCATACGGGTGGCTTTAAAAACTATTCTTTCGTAGATTTAACGGATTCTTTAGAAAAATTTATAGGACATTGGAAAGAATTAAATTTAGAGTTTGATAGCATTTACAGTGGTTTCTTAGGCTCTACAAAGCAGATAGATATTATTATCAATTTTATTGATAATTTTTCAAACAATAACCCCTTGATTGTTGTGGACCCAGTCTTGGGAGATAATGGCAGGCTTTATTCCACAATGAATGATGAAATGGTGATGAGAATGAAAGCGTTAATATCTAAGGCTGATCTTATTACTCCTAACTATACCGAAGCAACATTTCTTCTGAAAGAGGAGTATAAAGAGAGAATAAGCGAAAGTAAGATAAAAGACTGGCTATTTAGGTTATCAGAAATGGGACCCAAAATATCCATTATTACAAGTGTGCCTAACGGTAGCAATAATAAAAAGACAAGTGTTATAGCCTATAACCGTGAAGACGGTCGATTTTGGAAAGTGAGTTGTATTTATATTCCTGCACATTATCCTGGAGTTGGGGATACTTTTACAGCAATAATAACTGGTAGCCTACTTCAAGGTGATAGCCTTCCTATAGCCATGGATAGGGGCGTTCAATTTATTACTGCTACAATTCGTTCTAGCTATGGCTTGGATTATCCACAAAGGGAAGGAGTAATTTTGGAAAAAGTGCTAAGCCTTTTAAAACTCCCTGTTTTCATAAGCAGTTATGAAGTTTTGTAATGAGGCTAGGCACGTCACTTAGTAAGCTATTGACAAAATAGATTTCATTTTTTTAAAACTATAGTAAAAATTGTTCGTAAGATAACTAGGGTAGAATGATTGTTAAAGTTTTTATATGCGCATTAATAAAATTTAAATTTAGAATAAAGAATGAAATGGCGGAACTATTATTAAATAATAGCGGAAGTTCATTATTGTCAGACTGATTTAAAGTTAAATAGAATTATAACAAAGTGAGGGAAGACTTTGGACGGAGATAATAACAGATGCGATAGAAAATCAATAATTAAATATGCAGGAGCCTTTATAGCGTGGGTGATCGGTTCCGGATTTGCAACAGGGCAAGAAGTGATTCAGTTTTTTACAAGCTTTGGATATTCAAGTTACGGTGTTGTTTTGATTAACTTATTAGGATTCATATTTATAAGCCAGGTTTTATTTACAACCGGATACGACTATAAATCGGAAGCATCATTTAATCATTTTAAATATTACTGCGGTGAAAAATTAGGGACATTCTATTCGTGGCTTATTCCCGTTACACTTGTTTTGCTTATGTCCGTGCTGTTATCCGGTGCCGGCGCAACACTCTCAGAATATTACGGATTAAATCATTATATTGGCACGGCTATTATGGCAATAATGGTGCTTGGTTCTTATTTAATCGGATTTGAACGATTAGTTGAAGTAGTTTCAAAAATTGGACCTGTTATAATAGCTTTTCTACTACTAGTAGGAATACTTACAATTTTTCGAGATTATGAAAAATTTACGAAAGTATCAAACTATAACCACATATTAAGCATAACACAATCATCGCCCCACTGGATTATCAGTTCTGTATTATATTTAGCACTTAATTTTCTAAGCGGCAGCACATATTTTACACAGCTTGGCAGAACATCTACTAATCGTGAGGATGCGAAGTACGGAGCAATATTGGGTGCCATTGCATTGGTTTTGTCTATAGCAATTATTAATACGGCTATATTGTTAAATGCAGAAAATGCTGCTTTTTTTGCAATTCCGGTATTATATTTAGCGAGAAAAATATCATATGCCTTAGGAGCAGTCTTTTCAATTGCGCTCATTTTAGGTATGTTTTCGTCCTGTTCTGCAATGATGTGGACTGTATGCAGCCGCTTTACATTAGGCGGAGCAAAGGGGAATAGAATATTTGCAGTGGCTATTACAGTGTTTATATTTATAATGGGCTTGTTTTCTTTTGTCGAGCTTATTGGTGTCTTTTATCCTCTTGTAGGTTATGTGGGTTTGCTTTATATTGGATGCGTAATATATAAAGGTGCCAGGCACGTCACTTAGTCAGTTATTGACATCGAAGTGAGTATAATAGGGTTAACTTGTTATATGGATGATAGACTCTAAAATTAACCATACCGCTGTTTTAAAAAACATATTCGTAAGGTAACTGGAGCAAAATGATGAAATACAAGGTGTTGATAAGAGGCTCCACATAAGGTGTGTGCTTTGCATAAAGAATGGTTACCTTTGACACTTAGATTAACTTAATAAGCTCCTTGGCATAATAAGATATAAATAAAGCTAATTAAGGATAAAAATAAATGGTAAGGGATAGTTTTTTCGATAATAAGAGGATAATACTTAATCTTAAAAATAAATCTTTTTAAAATATAAAATATATAGAAAAAGGGAGGGTGAAAAATGAAAAATAAGAAAATAGTTGTTATGCTGGTTTTACTGTTTTTTATTATCATAAGTGCGCCTGTTACTGCAGATGGTGATAGCAATAAAACGCCAATAGAGTTTGAGGAGGAAGTTAATAATATTTTAAGCATCATTTCTCCATCTATGAGCTATGTAGAGAAGGTGTTAGCAGTACATGAATATTTTATCCAAAACTACAGGTATGGTTATACATATGATCCCATAAAAAGAGAAAGGTCAATCGATTCATATACTGCTTATGGAATCATGGTAAGCAAAAAAGGTGTTTGTGAAGCATATTCCCAAGCCTTTAAATATATAATGGATGAATTGGGGATACCTTGTATTGTTGTCTCCGGTTTTGTGAGGGGAAATGAAGCTCACGCATGGAATATGGTCCATATCGATGATGAGTGGTACCATGTAGATGTGACATTTGATGATCCCAATGAGCCGGGAAGGGCACATCACATGAGCTTTTTACGCAGTGATAAGGGAATCATGGAAACCGGGCATACCGGTTGGAATGTTGATGTAACTGCCGGCAACACCAAATATGACAATGCTTTTTGGATCAATATATTATCACATATGTTTTATATAGATGGATGCTGGTATTATGTTGACCCAGGCAATATCAGATCGCAATATCAAGATGGGTTTATCAAAATAGATCTTAGTAAGACCTCAGACAAAGGCTCGGTTAAAAAATATAGCTTTGCTTCAAATACACACGTAACAATTCATACTGTTTCAGCCCAGACATATACCTATAAAATCAATGGCAAACCATATCAGACCAAGTGGTTTGGAAGTGATACAAGCCTGGCTATGGATAATGGTATATTATATTACAACACTAAAGATAAGATATATTCTATAAATCCGGGCACAAAAGGAAGCAAACTGGTATGCAGTGTAACCATTCCGGATTTTATGACAATAAGCACTACAGGAAAAGCATATATTGAAGGAATGGAGATTAGAAACGGCATTATATATTACAAAAGTAGTGAAGGTGGAGGGGATGACTACGAGGACATTGCAAGTGTGGGGCTTTATATAGCAATGACTTTGCCTACGGCAGTCCCCACTTATACAATCTCTGCAAATGCAGCAACAGGTGGAGACATATCACCTTCAGGAAATATACGGCTCCTCAATAACAAAAGCCGCACATTTAAGATTATTCCCAAAGATGGATGTGTAATTTCCGATGTGGTTGTAGACGGTATAAGCATAGGACCAGTATCAGAATATGTATTTGAAAATGTAAATGCAAACCATAGTATCCAAGCAAGCTTTGATATGTCAGGAACCAAATGGGGCAGTGTCGTGCTTGAAGGGAGATATGGAAGTATATATCCATTTTATGAAGGCTATGCCATAGTTGAGAATGAGGATTATTCAAAGAGAGGATTTATTGATACCTTTGGAAAACAGGTGATACCTCTTTCAAATGATTATGAGAGTGTAACAGTCTTTAATGGCGGCTTTTCAAGAGTAACCAAAAACGGCAAAACAGGGTGCATAAATGCATCAGGGACGCTTGTGGTACCATGCAACTACGATTTTGTCGCGAATTTTGCAGACGGCATGGCTATGGTCTCAAAGGATAATAAGTTTGGTTTTATTAACACCATAGGAAAACTGGTCATTCCCTGCATATATAGAAATGCACGAGATTTCAATGATGGATTGGCTTGGGTCTTTAATGAAAAAGGCGAAGACTTTTTTATAGATACAGCAGGAAATACAACAAACATACCTGTAAATGAGGATTACTACTTTCCTAAAGATGCATTTATAAAGACTTATAAGGATGGCTATTGGGGATATTCGGATTATTCGGGAAAGGCTGTGATACCTCATATATACGATGATATAGGGGATTTCAATGATGGATTGGCATTTGTCTCTAAGAATAGCAAATATGGCTATGTAAATAAGTCCGGTGAGCTGATAGTTCCCTTTATATATGACAGAGCAGGTAATTTCAGCAATGGAATGGCCTATGTCTATCTAAATGATAAATATGGCTATGTCAATACCTCCGGCAATCTGATTATCCCGTGCATATATAATATTGCAGGGAATTTTAGTGATGGATTGGCATGGGTCTGGGGGGATAAAGGATACGGCTATGTTAGCACCTCAGGGGAATTAGTTGTACCCTGTATTTATGAAGAAGCAGCAGATTTTAGGGAGGGTATAGCACCAGTAAAAACAGATAAAAACTGGATTTTGCTAAAAGCAGGCAGTTAAGTAGCTTTTGCCTAATAAGCTCGGACCTTGCAGTAGGAAATGAGTTGCCTGTGGAACTAAGTTGTACAGGCCTTAGGGGAGTTTCTATAATTCTTACTGCATTGAAATTTTTAAAGTATAATTTTAGGTAGAAAGGAATCGTATATGGGAAAGCCATTTCTATTTAATAGGATTGCTACAGTTTATGGACTTTTTTTTAATAGACAGGTTCGAGCCTATCGGTATACTTTAAATTATGCTATAGACGAATTAAACCTATCTAGTTACCAGAGTGTTATTGATATAGGATGCGGTACGGGAGCGCTTTGCAAGGTGTTACAAGAACATGGTTTGAAAGTCATAGGAATTGATCCAGCCGAAAAAATGCTGGCCAATGCAAAAAAGAAGCTCAAGGATCCCGGTTCTGATAAGCAAGGAATTCAACTTATACATGGTGATATTCTTAATGGCATTCCTTTATGTGATAAAAGTGTAGATCTTGCTATTTCTTCTTATGTAGCTCATGGGCTTAAACCTGGGGAAAGGACAATTTTTTATAATGAGATGAAAAGGGTTGCAAAGTATAATGCAGTTTTATTAGATTATAATAAGAACCGTTCCTTAATTACTAGCACTATAGAATGGTTAGAAGGTGGAAACTATTTTGGCTTTTTAGAAAGCGTTGAGGGTGAGCTTGTAAGTCAGTTTGGTAATTTGAAGGTTATAAATACCGGAAAATATTCTGCAATGTATATATGTAGGATAGAATAAAGTGCCGAGTTCAAAGATTGTTCATGCTATGAAACTATATGTATCAGAGGAAAAGTAATATGGCTGAATTTATTTGCAATTTGAAAAAATAGTTTTTTAAAAGGTGATGTTTAAATGAGCAAACCATTGTCGGACATGACGCTTGAGGAGTTATGGGAGTTATTTCCCATTCAGTTAACAGAGCATCAATACTATTGGAAGGATTGGTTTAGGGAGGAACAGGAGTTTCTACTTTCTTTTATGCCAAAGAACCTTCTAATTTATCATGTTGGTAGCACGGCTATCCAAGGGATTTGGGCAAAACCTATTATTGATATTTTAGTGGAGGCTCCGCCCCAAGAGCATCAAAAAATCACAGAATTGCTGCTCAAGAATGGCTATGTTTGCATGGCAAAGGCTAAAATGCACACGGACTTTAATAAAGGCTATACTGCGGATGGATTTGCTGAAAGAGTGTTCCACCTACATCTAAGAAATTTTGGAGATAATGATGAGTTATATTTCCGGGATTACCTGAACGAGCATACTCAAATCGCTAAGAACTATGAAAATCTCAAGTTGTCTCTTTGGAAAACCTACGAGCATAATCGAGATGAGTATACTAAACAGAAAACTGAATTTGTCAAAAAGTATACACAGATGGCGTTTGAGCTATATGGAAAGGATAAGTAATAGCTATTATGTGTCTTTTATTTAGAAATAAAGAAAATTTATTTTAGGTATATCTATTAACGGTTGATGTATTTGAAATAGTGCGTTATCATGCCGGACTATTGTCCTAATATAAAAAATATGGTATTGTTTTTATTAGAAAATATGGTAATGATTCAAAGGAAAGGAGAAAACAATGCTTGAAATAAAGAATATAAGCTTGGATTTGGGAAGCGAAGATAAGAGTGTAAATATATTAAAGGATATAAGCTTCAACTTTGAAAAGAAAAAGCTCTATGTCATTACAGGTCCCAACGGAGGCGGCAAATCATCTTTAGCTAAGGTTATCATGGGAATATACAAGCCGCAAAAGGGTCAAATCCTCCTGGAAAACCAAGATATAACGAATTTAAATATAACAAAGAGGGCAGAGCTTGGCATAGGATATGCTTTCCAACAGCCTCCAAAATTTAAAGGAATGAGTGTGAGAATGCTCCTTGAGCTGGCAGCCAGGCGGCCCATTAATAATACTGAACTATGTGCGATACTTCATAATGTTGGTCTATGCGCCCAAGATTATATAGATAGGGAAGTAGACAGCAGTTTATCCGGCGGCGAGTTAAAAAGGATAGAGATAGCAACAATCATGGTAAAAGAATTAAAAGTAGCTGTCTTTGACGAACCGGAAGCAGGGATAGACCTTTGGAGCTTTCAGAAATTAAGTGAGACATTCAGGAATTTACATGAAGAGAGCGATACTACCATTATAATCATATCCCATCAGGAAAGAATAATGAATCTTGCAGATCAAGTTATTGTTCTTGCCGAAGGAAAAATAAAAGAAGTTTCCAGTAAAGAAAAAATAATGACTGAAATAGTAGCTAGTTCTAAAGATTGCATGTATGGTAGGGATTGTAGGAAGGGGGCAAATAGAAATGATGAATGCATTGGATAAGGAGCTCCTCGAAAAGGTTGCCGACTTACATGAAATGCCTGTGGGAGCTTATAATATTAGAAAAAATGGCGAAGGAATAAGCAGGAACACAACTGCGAATATTGATATTATAACTAAGAAAGATAAACCGGGCTTAGACGTAATTATAAAACCGGGAACTAAAAACGAAAGCGTGCATATACCGGTAATACTGTCATCCAATGACATTACAGACGTAGTCTATAATACATTTGAGGTGGGAGAAGGCTCTGATGTACTGATTGTTGCAGGCTGCGGTATTCATAATTCCGGCGACAGTAAATCCCAACATGATGGCATACATGAGTTTTTTATTAGAAAAGGCGCAAAAATGCGGTATGTTGAAAAGCATTATGCCCAAGGTGAAGGTAAAGGGAAGAAAGTATTAAACCCTAAAACCATAATAGACGTGGAAGAGGGCGGCATTGCAGAGCTTGAAATGGTTCAAATAAAAGGCGTAGACCATACTGATAGAGTCACTGAGATTCGATTGCAGAAAAACGCCCGGCTTATAATCACTGAAAGGCTTTTAACCAGCGGAAGCCAAGATGCTGATTCCAAAATTATTGTGGAGCTTCTGGGAGAAAACTCTACGGCACAGGTTATTTCCCGATCAGTGGCGCAAAACAATTCAAAACAAAGATTTTATTTTAACCTTGTTGGGAAAAATGTATGCCGAGGGCATGTACAATGCGATTCAATAATAATGCATAACGCCCATGTTTTTTCTACACCTGAAATCTCCGCATTACATCAAGATGCCCAGCTGATACACGAGGCAGCTATAGGCAGAATAGCATCCAATCAATTAATAAAACTAATGAGTCTGGGTCTTTCAGAAGAAGAAGCAGAAGAGACTATTTTAAATGGATTTTTAAAATAAATATATATTTGCAAAACATTTGTATATAAATCAATATGTAATTAGGCATTACAGTTTCATAGTAGTTAGTATAGTGAAGGGTTTAATGCTTAATGGTTCCCTAAAGGGAGAGAAAAGCAACACGATGTTCTGATAATATTAAACCAAATAAATGACTAACTAACGTGCCTGGCACCATAATTACCATAATTATGATATAATTAAGGTAATAAAAGAGAATGAAAGGAGCGGTTCCATGCAAGAAAAATTTAAGTTGGGTATTGATTTTGCAAGAGAAATGGATGCTAAGGATGAACTTAAAAGCTATAAAGAAAGATTTTATTTAGGAGAAGGAGAACTCTACATGGACGGCAACTCACTGGGTGCGTGTTCAAAGGATGCAGAAGAAGCTCTACTAAATATGCTTGAAGTGTGGAAGAAAAACAAGATTCTCATGTGGAATATAGAAGATGGCAAGTATTTCAAATACCCTCAGTATATTGGAGGGCTTTTCGCTGATATGGTAAATGCAGATAAAAATGAACTCACTTGTACAAATAGTGTTACAATAAACATTCATCAGGCTTTGGCAACCTTTTACAAACCTACAAAGGAAAGATATAAGATACTGGTTGATGATCTAAACTTTCCAACGGATATTCATGCCGCAGTCAGCCAGGTGAAGCTAAAAGGATTGGATCCTGATGATGCGATAAAGGTTGTTAGAAGTAGAGACGGAAGGATAATTGAAGAGGATGATATAATAGACGGATTAACCGATGATGTCGCTATAGCCTTGCTACCCAGTTTACTCTACAGGTCGGCACAACTCGTAGACATGGAAAGAGTAACAAAAGTTGCCCATGAGAAAGGAATAATAATAGGGTGGGATCTAAGCCACTCCATTGGCTCTGTACCTCATGACTTCAAAAAGATTGATCCGGATTTTGCGGTATTTTGTACATATAAGCATATTTCAGCCGGTCCCGGCTCAAATGCTGTCCTTTATATAAACAGAAAGCATTTTGGTACAGAACCGGGTTTGACAGGATGGCATGGAAATAAGAAAGATATTCAATTCCAGTTGTTGCATAAACACGATCCGGAGATTGATGCTGACGCATGGCTCACAGGCACTCCGAATATGCTTAGCATGGCTCCTATGGAAGGAATAGTTAAAGTTTTCAATGATGCCGGAATAGAAAATATCAGAAAGAAATCACTGCTTCTGACAGATTATTTTATATATCTTATAGAGAAAAGACTTGCAAAGTATGGATTTTCAAATGGGACACCATTAGATCATAATAGACGTGGCGGACACGTAGCTTTAGAGCACGGAGAGGCTTACAGAATCTGTCTGGCGCTTAAAGAAAAGAACGTAATACCGGACTTCAGAGAACCAAATGTAATAAGGATTGCACCTGTGGCTCTTTATGTTTCCTTTGAGGATGTATACAAACTGGTGGACATATTGGAGGAAATTGGAGAAACGAAATCCTATGAAAAATTCTCTGATAAGCGTGCATTAGTTGTGTAAGCAAATGCTTGGCGCGATGTATAGGCGGTTATTTATTTATACAAATTTTTTATGACTACTACTTTAGACGCGGAAAAAATATTTTGATGATCTAAATGAACGGTTGCAATAATTTAATTGATTGCAAAGAAATGAAAGGTTGGTATATAATGCAAAATCGTATGAAAACACACGCCTTAAGCGAGGACAAGATAAACTCTTTATTACATAGGGCAAAGACATGCAACTTGGCAACATTAAACTCTGATGGCACACCATATTGCACTCCAATTCACTTTATTTATTGGAATGATGCAATTTATTTTCATGGGTTGCCAAAAGGGCAGAAGCTTGATAACATTTCCCATGATTCTCGGGTGGGTATTTCAGTTTATGAAATGGAAGGGCTATTATTAGATTCGGATGGCAAACCGTGTGATACTAATACTAAGTATGAGAGCATTATTATTTCGGGTATTGCAAAGGAAGTATTAGATATTAATGATAAAGAAGATATTTTGAAAAGAATTATAAAAAAGTATACTCCGAATTTAGCTGAAATTAAAATTCCGGATAATATGGTTGAAGGCACCGCCGTAATGCGAATTGATATAATAGGCTTATCCGGAAAGTATTATGAGTAATTGATGCCTGGCATCGTATTGACCTTTTAGGAAAGGGTTGATACCGTATCCTAGCGAAATAACTGACGTGTATGACACCATAACTATAAATAAATCGTCCAAACGGACGATTTATTTATTTTTGTTTTACCATAGAATAATAATTAAATAGACAGTTATGGTATAAAGGGGGTTTTTATATACTTACGGAGACTAGATGATACTAGATGAAGGTAGGACAAGCCTCACTTTAAATGAAATCTTAGAAATTGTTTTGCTTTCTGTTTGTTGATAAAAAAATATAAAAAGGGGGTCTGATATTGTGAATAGAAAACGCTACGGAAGCTTTGCTCTTTTATTAATACTTCTTACTACATTAATAATGTTACTTTTAATGACTAGCTTATATGGGGACGGCACACCTTATGAATACAAGCCTCTGAGGCAAAAATACGCCATAGCTAATAAATCTCAATATATGAATGATGATTTCTACAGAAACTATGTGCTTACTGATGCAAAATGGGCATATAACTCCATACGCTTTTATACTGACGATGGAGTAGGCAATGTATTAGAGGACGATAAATTAGGTGAAACTGAATTAAATTACTCCACAGATAAAGCAAATTTTACCCAAGACTATAGCAGAGACTTATATGACTTTGACCCAATTTTATATAAATTGAGAACTAAAGGCGACCTTTTAGTAAATTACTGCGTGAGTTTAGCAAGCACTTCACGCAGTAGCCAAAGAGCGGATATTCTTCACTATACGGATTATGTTAATCGCTATGGGAATGGTCCTTTTATTTCTTATGGTGCAAAAGAATATTTCAGACTAAAAGGTTCATTGACTTTACATTATGAATATAACGGTGCTTCTTTTGCACACGCAAAAAACCACGCATTGGTATTTGCCGATGATATTTACCCGGATGTTCAGTCCGTATATGCCACAAAAGAGATAGATGGATCAAAAAATTTCAAATATGTGGATAATGACTCCAAAATCTTTATTCATGTTAAATATAACGAGCCTATCCGTTTTTGTGATAATAACGTCAAGCCCCATGACTTATATTTAAAAATTAAATTAGTGAATAATGAAGGTACTTCCGTGACTGACAGCAGTTTGCTTAAAGCAAAATTTGTCCGTCTAAAAGACGATACCCTTACATTTGAATACGATATACCGGATAAAGTCGGAGGTGCAGATCTAGACCATTGTATAACGGGCTTTGACGGAATTATTGAAGAATACAAAGAAAATAATGTCACTTATACTAAAAATGCTTTAAGCTCCAACTATCCTTTAAAAGTTTTGACTTATACGGGAGAGCTTACCGGTCATTATGGCCCTAAAGGATTAGTAGAGTATTATTCTAACTCTCTTATTACTGACTTGGCAGGGAACCCGACAAAATCCGCGAATATTCCTTCTCCTGAAAAAAACATTATTATTGATAGAATACCTCCCAAAATCACAAAAATTAATTTTGATGTGGAAGGAAACAAAGGAATTTATTTAGGACCGGGGGCATCATTTACACCGAAAATTTCTTTTTCCGAAGAAATATTTGACCATAACGGGATTCTCTATGATTATCCTCAAGTATTTATAACAAAAGTTCAAATAGGCACTAATTTTATTTTTAGTAATGAGCCCGGCAGATATTTTGATAATAGTGGTCGACTTGTATTTGTTAAAATGCCAATATTAGAAAACATGAAATCAACTGGAAGTGACAATGATCTAAATATTATTTCCATTCAAAACACCTCGGCTGTTCGCCCAAAAGACAAAGGGGGGAATGCTCTCCCCAATTACCTTCCTTTATCGGAAACACCCGCTGCAGAACCTTGGATTGAACTGACGAAAAGTCTCAAAGATGAGCTTGTGGCCGATAAATTTATAGTGGATATGGAGGCTCCCGAAATAACCACAAGTCTATCAAACTCTCCCTTTTATTCCGGAGTAAAATGCAAACCGGTACTTTATTCATATACGGGCAGCGACAATGCAGATTGTTTTTATTTCCCTTTTTCCATAACAGATAGTGGCGCCGGCGTCCGACCCTTAGGTGACGATGATATAAAAAAGGGCTCTTTTCAATGGGTTCTTGCAGATGGGGGCTTAGATTTGACAAAGCTTAATTTCAGTTATGCCGTCACGGACTCGCCGGAACCTCCTGCTCCTGCCGAATGGCAAGCAGGCAGATTTCGCACCGAATACTCATTCCCTCAAATAGCAAATACCCAGCACACTGCGGATATGTTTCTCCATATTCGAATAGCTGATTTACCGGATTTGGAAAACCTGTCCCTTGACGGCAGCCCAGTGATAATAAAAGGCGAAGATGCTTTAGGGAATAGGAATAGTGGCAAATGGTTTTATTTTGACAGCAGTGAAATAAAAAGTATTTTTGACCATAATCCTCCCGAGATTACTGCTCAAAGACTTTATAATTATAAAGAAAATAGTAAATGGTATTTTGCAGTAGACTTCACTTTCTTTGATAAAAGTAAAATAGATACCGACGGAGTATATTATGCCTGGATGGATAAAGGAGAAGAACCTTCAGAAAGTGACTGGCAAAAACTCTCGGGATTAGGAAGTGAGACACAGAAAATAACGGCAAAAGTCACTTATGAATTGGAAGGTAATAAACCGAATGATAAGGATTTATATATAAAAGTATCCGATAAAAGCTTTAACAAAAATATTAGCCTTGGAGGGCCTTATGCTTTTTCAAAAGACTTAGAAGCTCCCAAAGTAGAAATAGAAGCCTCGGGAGGCATTACTGAAAAAGCCGTTATAAAAATAAAAGCTCCTCCTCAGACGGCGATAACCGAAGACGCAGGTAATCAAATAGAAATACCTGCTAATATAATTTTTCGAATTATGGAGCCCTACACCATATATTCCAACAAAACCATAGATACAGTGGCAAGTGCTGTTTATGATGGGGAAGTTTATATAGAAAATATTTTCGACAGCGATGACGGTTGGACACTAATTGGAGATGATTCTATCACTAAAAATATTATAGACGGTACTTATTATGGTGAAGTAGAAGTTGAAGCATATATAGGCTACGGCATATCTACTACATCAAGTGGTTTTAATATTAAAAATTTCTATGATTTCCCCGTATCTCAAGAAATTTATTCTTTTAAATTGGCACCGGGGAATAGAAAAATCCATGATATAGAAATGACATCTTCCTCCGGTCTTACTGAAGATTGGCAATCCCCCGAAGACGGCAAAAAATACTTCAATACTCTTTCGGGAATTAGTTTTAATGTTTCTTTATCCAATAGCCTGATGCCGGAATGGGGCGCCAAGGATTTGGATTTGGAAAACTCCTATTTTGCATTATATAAAGAAGGAGAGTCTGAGCCTGTATATGAAACATTGCTCTCTATGTCCAATACTATAACTCTGCCTGATTATGACTATACCTTAGGAAATTATACAGCTAAAGTCGTTGCAAAAGCTAAGACTTCCGGAAGAGAAGATACAGCCGAAATAACAGGCTTATTCGTGGATACCACTGTGCCGGGAGAATTCGGTTTATCAAAAATAGTGACAGAATTTACTCCAAAGGAAAATTCAAATGCAGAGATGCTATGTGCAAAGCTTAATGAAAATGCCCTTGCGAATCCTGTATGTTTTGAGCATCAGGTAAGCGAAACAGAAGAAGAGGGAGGAGATTTGATTACTATGTATGATAAATCCCCTTATATCCTTTTGGGCTATGGAGAAAATGATTTTGTCGATATTACAAGGAAGTTTTATTTTACAACTATGGCACCAAATAGTGAGCTATATATTAAAGTGTGGAATGTTACGGATGGTATAAATGAAAGTAGCAGTAAGGCTGCTGCTTCATGGTCGAAATTAGATAAACCTTTTGAAACTGTATTTGTTGAAAATGAAAGCAGTATTTTATCCGCTTATAGTCCGTGTAAAATTCCTATTATAAAAGGCAAGGAAAACATCCTCCGTTATCAAATATGCCATGCCAACGGCAATAAATCAGAAGAAAAGGTCATTATCGCAGATACTTCAAATGAAGTACCCGAGCTGACTATTATGCTCACTCCCGATGAAGAAGTACCTTCAAATGAGGTAAAGGCTCTATTGACCAACCTATATAGCTCTACAACCCTTGAAATGACTCCTTATTATTTTAACGATGAATCCTCTTCTTCAATTACGGAGGTCACCGATGAAATATCTTTGCCGAAAAAAGAAGGCAATTGGTTTTTCACCAAGGACAATTATGATAATTATAATATTTTAAATATAAAAGCTCCATATTTAGATAATATTGCCCCGGCAATAACACTCAAAAGTTCCGCCGGCGAAGGAGACGGCTATGCCATAGAAGCTACCATTACAGATGAGAATAAATGCAAAATCTTTATGAAATTCGATAATGATTATATGGAGAGGTTAAATCTTACAGACTACTTCCCTCTAAACATACCGGAAGGAGAAGCGGTTAAATGGGAAGCGGATACACCTATGACTACGGGAATATATAGAATTGAAAAAACAGATATAGAAGGGGGTATAAAGCTAAAAATATACGGTGTTTATAAATATGATAAGGATAATCCGGGAAATAAAAGTATAGATATATCTATAAAAGCTATTGATGATGCCTATAATACCGGAGAAAACTCCATTGCTGTAGATAATGTGAAAAACACTAAACCCCAAGTAAATATCAGAACAGAAATCATTTGGGAAATTGTCCCCTATTCTCATAGCGGAAATCCTAATAAAACAGAAGACTCTTTTCGTACATACTGTGTAAGAGCGGATTTCAATTTACCCATAAAAAATATAACCCCTGTACCTTATTATAAATTTAATAATGATTATTCCATAGAAAAAAAATTCCTAAGTATGTTTAAAGACGCAGACTATACTATTACTTACAATGATGTTTTCGGTGAGTATTACGAGGAAGAGATAGCTTTCACCATCGACCATGCTAACACACGCTATGAAAATATGAATATCAATATCTATAGAGACAGCGTTAGAAAGAAATTCTCTGTCTATGCTGAACCTGTGGCAAATGAGGGCAAGGACTTTATTCCGGCAAATCAAGGTTCGGTTTTTACAATGTTTGACAATGTATATCAAGCTGCTCCCCTTTACGCCGGTCATGTAAGAGCCCTTGCTGTTCACAGGGCGTCTGTGGAAGCAAATGACAATGATAAACTTATTATAGCCATGATGAAAGATTTTGGTTACGGCTGGACTTTAGATGATAGGTTGCCCCTTATTATTGTCGATTGCCCTGCTGATAGAACACCTGAACCCACAGTCAACTGGTATTATCATGAATTCGCCTCGAATACCGTACCTGAAGGATTTACAGAGACGGATAATAATGTAGATGTATGGCTAAGCTGTCCAATTCCCATTATTAGTACAAATGACAGCGTTTTAAGCCATACCTTTATCCACGGAGAGGACAATAGCTATACCTTTGAATATGAATATCCGGACGGAATAATGGGAAGTATTACCGTAACATTGCCCATAGATATAATTGAGAAAAGAGAAGAACAATCTATGGAGGATATATATGAACATGATGACAGCACAGGAGTAGATGAAGAAGATTTAATATTTAAAGACAAGAATCCGCCTAATGCCTTATTTGAAATAAACAGAGGCTACGGAATTAAATTAAAGGATAAAACATATTGGAACCCAGAGGGAAATGATGATTTAGAAAATCTATTGTCTTATGCCACTTTCTATTCTCTAAATACAATAATAATGGATGAAAGTAAAACCAAAATGGTTATATTGGCCGGTGAAAACCCCTCTACTCAAGACATAATTTATGAAAATGCTTCAAATGAAGTTGTGGAAGGTATCACTATAAGCGGAACAGTTATAAAAGTCTCCAAACCTGCCGACTTTACAGTTTTTATAATTGATGAATATAACAATAAAAAGGCTTATTCTTTCACTGAAGCCTTATGGGATAAGTTAGACTATATAATGCCTTTTATTGTCTCTGAAGATGTGATTTATGAAAAAACCGGCTTTTCGGAAGTAACAGCATATTTTACTCCAAATGATGATAAAACACCGGCAAATAATATAGAAATTTTAAGTCCCACGGGGCTGACAAAAAACTCTGACGGCAAATACTTCCTCACTTTTACTGAAAATAAAAGTATTGAAGTATCTATGAGGGATTTGGCGGGGAATATAGGAAGCGGCAATATAAGTGTGGACTCTATTGATGATATAGCGCCTGTCCTTACATTAGACTGGTGGTCAAAAGGCTATTTGGATAAAAACACAAATGAGATTGACAAGAAAAGGCTTACAATAGAAAAAACAAATCAATCCATTATGGCAAAAATTGTGTCCGACAAGACTATAGAAAAAGTGGAAATCAGCAGCTTATATGACAAAGATGTTGATTGCAAAGTCCAAGACGGGCACGAAAGCGAATATATCACAGTTGAAAATGAACCTGACGGTATCTATATAAGCTTTTTAAAAAATACTTATATAGAAATTAGTTGCATAGCATTAAACGGTAAAAAAGCAAGTATAGCATTAGATGTAGCCGGCATTATTGATAAAAACCCTCCAACTTATGATAACAGTTTAACCGACGATTCACCTGAAAAAATTAAGGCAACAGTGAATTTCAGCAATTTCAGCGAAGATGTTTATGTGCAAGGACACGGCGAATCAGGAAGGCTTATTAAAAAAGGCGGAAGCTTGGAAAAAACTTTCTTTGAAAGAGGCGCCTATCTATTCCGCTTTACGGATATTGCAGGAAATACTGTTTCAGAAAATGTGATAGTAGAAAACATTGATGAATTTTCTCCCGGGATACTATTATCAGGCATCCCTAAAGCCGGCGAATATCATAAAGACACTATCACATTTGAGGCCACTATGAGCGAAGAGGGGGAACTTACATTTAACGGAGAGACTAAAAGTGTCAATGCTCCTGTGGATGATGACAATGACGGTGAAATCCAAGACGAAGAATGTCATTGGGTAGAGTTCAAAGTAGACCAAAACGGCAGCTATATTATAAAAGCTGTTGATATAGCCGGTCGTGAGACTATTGCTTATGTTGAAATAAAATGTTTCGACAAAATACCTCCTACCATTACTTTTAAACCTTTGACCATCACGGCTTTATCCAGCACTGATTTAGCAAGCCTTAATGAAATGCTAAAAAGCGGAGTTACCCTTAAAGATAATATCAGTGATTACGATAAAATAAACCTGACCTATGATAAATTCACTTCTAATCCGGCGAAAGGCCAATATGAAATCAAATATACTGCTACGGATGAAGCCGGTAATGTAAGCAAAGCCACCCGCTATGTAAAAATATATCCGGCGGATGAAATAAATGTCTCTATTAACGATATTAGAACGGAAGCAGATTCAACGACGACTTTGGACAAAGGCAATCTGTCCTTAACAGTGAAAAAACTGCCTTTAGGAGATAACGAACCCTATAAAGTTTATCTCAGAAAAGGTATATGGACGGCGGGACAGATGAAAGGGGTATCACCTATAGCCGACTCAAATAGTTTTTCTATTAACGAAAATGGCTATTATACCCTTCACTTAGTAACACAAAATCGAGGGAATTATACCACATTCCTTTATATTAAATAGTAGAAAGGGGGTTATTTTGTGAAAAGATTTATATCTATTATACTTATTATTACAGTTTTTACCGTTATGGGGCCAATATCCTCTTTTGCGGTATTAGCAGACTCTCCTGCCAAGAAAGCTTTATATGAGCTAAGTAATGAGAATATTAGCGTAAATGTTTGGGGTAAAAATGGTGGTTTTATCATTTCTACCAAAGAGGGAAATAAATTTATTAAATCCGATGACAATAAAGAACTTTTGTATCATAATGATGAATACGATACTTCTTTTACTTCTTTTCAAGTGACTTATCCGGGAAATGAGACAAAAGAATATATATTCGGAGGTAGCTATTCTTTCTTAGGTCTTGGAGGTAACAATTTAACCACGGTGGAGGATAGCACGGGGATTACCTCCACTTGGACTGTGGATGATTTGACTTTTATCCAGAGGATTGAGCTTGCCAATCCCACTTCCAATGAGCACGGAATGGTTATCATCAGTTATAAAGTGCAAAACAACGGCAATAAAAATGTCTCCATTAATCAAAGGCTCCTTTTGGACAGCACTTTAGGCCAACAGGATTATGCCATCTATAAAATTATGGATAAAAACAATGTTTTGCGCACTATAGAAAAAGAACAGGTGGTAGATGCCAATGATTTTATCCCTATGGCTTTTTTCGGATATGATAATCCGGAAGTGCCAGGAATTGTGTCCTATACGGTGAACAGTGACACATCCATGCCCTATAAAGTGGCTTTTGGTCATTGGAATAACTTAGCATCAACAGCTTTTGACTTTGTCCCCGATCCCACTATGCATTTTACCAGTAAAAATAATTTTAAATATCAAACAGCGGACAGCGCCTATGCCCTTTACTACGATATGGGAAAAATCCCTGCCGGTGGAGAAGGCAAAATCATATCTACTAATTACGGAGTTTATTCTAATGCAAAAGGAAAAGAACAAGGAGAAATTGCTATAAACGCAGTATCTCCCATATCTCTCACTTTGTCAAAGGATAAAAAAACTTATGAAGAAGCCTCAGATTCTTTACCGGGAGAGGCTACTTTCCAAATTCAAGCTCAATTTGATAATTACACTTCCGAAAAAGTAAAGGATTATGATAAAGTCACCGTTGCTTTTTATACATCGAAAGGTATTCTTCCCCTTGACAGTTCTGGAAAGGAAATCTTCCCCACTCCTACTTATGATGATCCTTTTTCCGTGGATATAATAAATATAAAAGAGGGCACGATAAGAAACGGGAACTTTTATTTCAAAGCATTAGTAGACGACAATACTGCTTACAGAAAAATCGAAATGAAAGTCTTTGATACAAGCAATGTCATGGCAGGTGGGGGAGAAGCGCTTTTACAAGAAAACCTTATAGGTTCTCAGAGCTTTTATATCCTTTGCCCCGGTGGCTACGGTTCTTTCCCCAAAATAACTTTTACGGGGAGCAAACCGGATATTCTATATTATAAAGGCGAGAGACATCTTTATGTCACCGGGAAAAATTTGGACTTGCTCTTAGACGGGAGCAGGTCGGGCTTCTCACTTTACGCCTATAATACTTCCAATCCTAATATTAAATATGAAATTGAAGATGAATATATAAGAAAACCGGAGCCTGACGTTCTTGAAGTCATTTTTAGTGAAGAGATGACTCCGGGAAGTTATGACTTGAAATTTGAACTCACAGATGATTTTGCTCAAACTTTAGGCGTGGAAAAAACATTAACTGCACCGGCACTGAAAGTCATTATGGAAGGAGACCCGAAATATGAAAGCTTTAACTACGGTATAGTGGCAGTAGTGCAGGAAACTGTCAATAACAGCCCTGTATATTCTTTAAAAAGCTATAAAACGGAAGTAGAATTCAATAATGACAAAAGCAGTTATAAAGAGGTGCTCCTTACATTCAGAGGAAGTCTTATTAAGGAAAAGGACGACAAAGGTAATGACAGATATAAAGCTTTTTCCGGCTCCCGCGGAGAAAATACAATCAGCATAAATAATTGCATGGATTTTAAAGGGGGAACCGTATCTATCTACCACCATTATTCCGGCGATAATGCAAAATCCGTATATGTGGATTTTGACGGAGATCTTTGCACTTCTGTGGCCGGTACGAGCATCTGGAAAGGTGAATCCGCTTTAACGGAAATAAAAAACGGTCAGGAATACGGCCTTATACCTTATAATAAAAACGGAGAAAAATTAGTCGGACATAATGATTTGCCTATAATGGTAATCTGGCCAAATGCTGTAGGGCTTCACCAAACTATTTCAGGAATGATTTTTAAATTGACTTATGGTGCCTTAGGCATTGTATATGATACAACCGGCACAGAAAAATCAAAATTACCTGCAAATCCTAATGTTTTAGGCAATACCCTATCCTTCTCTGCTGTCCTTGATTTAGGATTTATTATACCAAAATCTGAAACAAACAAAAAAAGCACTAAGAATCCAGATATAGGCTGGACACTTTATTGGATATCGGAAGACCCCAGCGGACAGTTGAGAGGCCTATGGAATCGTTACTACGATGATACAAAGAAGAAAGCCACTCAACAAGACAAAAAAGAATTTGCTCCCGGACAAGCAAAGGTTATGGTGGACGATATACTTTTCGGTTGCGGACAAGGCTTTATGGGAGTGAATTTTGCTGTAGAAGTGGGACTTCCTGCCTATTCCCAAGCAATGCCGGCAATGCACGGTGTCTTGAGAGTAAATACCATAAATGACTGGTCCTTCGGTGTGGCAGGGAAATGCCAATTTACAACCATAGTTTTGGAATTTGATTTGGCTATAAAGAGCTACAAAAATATACCTATACCGGATAAGCTCTATTTCTATGTGGCAGGCTTTGAACCCGGTGTCAATGTAGACGGTTTCGGTGTTTTATGGATTACGGGCGGAGGCGGGGGCTTTGACAAGCTCTACGATACCATATTTATGACTGACGGATTGCCTCCTCTTAAACTTATGCTCTCCGTAGCATTTGATATTATGAAAGTGCTTTCCGCCAGAGCAGATCTTTCACTGGGTCTTAGAGGGTTAGGCTTTAGTGTTACCAATGTAAAACTGAAAGGCACGGATATCCCCATATTAACCCGATTACAGCTTCAATTGGATTGGTATCCTGATATATATCTTATGGCAGCTTTGGATGCTACATTTTACGGCATTATAAGAGGACAGGGATATATAATATTTATAGACAATGAGCAATACGATACCTTCTTTGAAGCTTTTGTAAGGGGAATGCTCTATATACCAAAAGGTATTCCTTTTATCGGAGGTATAGAGCTTGCCCGGGTGGATTTTGGATTAAACAATGAAAAGATTTGGGGTGCAGCTTCTATCATAGGGGACATAGGGGTTGGTGTGGTCTATTACTGGGGCGGCAATGTGAGTGTCAGTCTCAAAAAAGGTTCAGCGGCTCAGCCTACATTCCCTGAACTATTAGGCTGTGATGATATACCCGTATATTACGATGAGGAAACAGGTAGAACCCTATATATGAGCATAGGTAGTAATTTGATGCTGTCGGCGGCGGCAGAGGTCACGAAGGATTTTGCGACTACACCTGTGCTTTTAGGCACTGACCCTTCTGTTAAATCAGATGCAAATAAAGAAAAGCATATAATTTATGCACCGGATGATGGGAAAAGATATATCCTTACTGCTGCTTATGCGGCGGAGAGCGAAGAGGATGCCAAGGATAAAGCGAATACTTTTGTAATGAGGAAAAATGGTACCAATGAAGACTTCTCTCTGATTTATTATGACGGCAACCCTGATAATCTATCATCATCAAATGCTAATGTGACCTATGACGAAGTAAGTAAAATGGCAACCCTTGGTGTAACTTATACAAAACTCGGAGATTTCGATGTGGAATGGGAGCTCTTAACGCCTGGTGTTTCTGCTGATTTAATACTGTTTGAAGCGGGTACTATACCAAAAGTAAATAGTGTAAATGGGACTTTAGATAATGGAAGTATTGCTGCTACATGGAATGGCAATGACCTTGATAAATTAGATAGCCTAAGCTTTTACCTGACAACAGAGGATGATGACGGAAACTCTACAGGAGAAGAATCGGGTGAGCTTTTGATAAATCTCACAGATTCAACAGCTATAGCTGCCAAAAGCGGCACCTTCCCTATCCCCAAGGATTTAAAAAGCGGCACTTATTATCTAAGAGCCGTATATTCAAGAGAAGATGAAGTAAACGGCGTTATAGTGGATAAAAATCCCATAAATTATGTTAACAATAATCAACCGTCAGATCCGGCCGAGGTGATAATAGAAAATGCCGGCGACTTGGCTTTCGGAGTTAATCTTGGAGGCACTTTAAATGGAGATGGCTATTTGGCAAGTGTTTATGAAGTCGATAACGATGAACTCAAAGAGACGGATATAACAAATATGGCTTATGAAAAAGATGAAAAAGGAGAATTACCTCCTGTATCCATAGGGGGCAGCTACGAAGGTATAGATAAAGACGGCAATACTAGTGTCTATGGTCTTACAGCCGGCAAGACCTATAAAGTGGGTGTTACTGCATATAAATATGTGGATGAAGACAAGGACGGCTTGGATGACTATATAATGTATGGCAATGAAGTGTTATCCAATGAGGAAATTTTAAATAACACGACTCCGCCGGAAATCAACATAACCTCCAAACTGCCTTTTATTCCTGTAGAAAAGGAAGAGTGGCATCAGGACGAGGAGGGGAATTCTGTTAAATCCACTATAACAGAGGATACATCCCCGTCTAAGGATGTGACCTTTGATATATCTTCTGATGTACCTATAAATGGCATTTGGTTTTTAGACAGCATAGATAATGAAGGTATGAACGGTGAATTTACAGACGTGACAGATTTTAGCATAGAGCTTAACAATTTGTTAGAAGGCGGTCATACCCTTAATATAAGCGGTAAGGATGTGGACGGTGACAGCTATAGAAGAACCGTTGTGTTCACTGTAGATACCCAGCCGCCTAAGCTCCTACTATCCTCTCCCAAGAACGGTAGTTGCTTCAAAGAGGACGGCATGTTAAAGATAGCCGGTGTAACAGATGGAGACGCCTACCTGACTATCAAGGTTGACGGTGATATAATAAGGAATTCCAGGGATATTAATACTCTTGACGAAAATATAGATGCTGACGGAGTATTCAATTTTGATATTCATGTTGACCCGGGACAATCAAGCCATGAGATAATTATAACCGTAAGTGATGAGGCAGGAAACAGCGAAAGTGTAAAAAGAGATGTGCAAAATGTTGGGCTTTCTAATATAAATCGCCTGAATCTTTATAGTAACGGGAGCAGATACTCTAATACTAACATCCCTCTATCCAATACCGGGAACACAGTGACATTGATGAGCCTTGAGGCAGAAACAGACAATGGCAGCTTTTTCATAAATGATTCCTCCTTGGTAGCATGGGGCGCTCAAGTTATAAACGGCAGTGCATCTATAGACGAAAACGGAAACTTCACAGCCGAGCAGGGAAGCCTTGGTACAGTGAGCGGAGAGCTTAAAGTAACGGATAGTGCTTCCATGACAGCTTTTAGCACTTTCGGAGCTGAAATATTCAGCAAAGGATATGATGATATCCATGAGTTGACAGTAGGTACCACCATAGGGGGGGAAGCAAAAGGCAGCGGTCGATACAAAGAAGGAGAAAAAGTAAAAATAACTGCTATTCCGAAATCAGGATACAGATTTTCTCACTGGACTGTTACCGGCAATGCTATAATAGAAAACAAATATGCGTCTGTTACAACAATTACGATTCTTAACGAGGATGTTTATGTAACTGCAAACTTTGAATACACAAAGGATAAAGATAGTGATAAAGAAAAGGAACGTCGCACTTCTACTGGAAAAGGCGATGAAGATATATTGGAAAAAGGCAGACTCATCATGGCAGTCCAAGGAAGTGGAGGAGAGAAGATTAATATAGATATTCCGGAAGGCGTATCCAAGGATAATATAAGAGTTTATGTAAGGTCAAAAGGAGTGCTCTATCCCATGCCTTGGTTCAGACAGAATGATTTAAGCTTGACACTTTTCCCACTTATAGACGGCGAATACTACATTGTAGAATCTGATGAAGAATTTAATGATATCAATGAACACTGGGCATTAGAATATATAAAGTCCGCCATAAGTCATGGGATATTCAATGGAATAGGTGAAGGTCGCTTTGACCCTAATGGGAAAATAACGAGAGCCATGTTTGTTACTATATTGGGACGGCTTCACTGCATTGAAACCGCAGATTATGGTGAGAAGATTTTCAATGATATAGAGGATAATTCATGGTACTCCCCTTATAGCGATTGGGCTTATAAGTGCGGAATAACAAAGGGAGATGGGTATGGTAACTTTAATCCTCAAGGAGAAATAAGCAGAGAAGAAATGGCTGTTATGCTGAAAAGATATATTGAATTTGCGGGATTTGACTTTAAAAAAGAGCCATTAGGAATACCTTTTGGAGACATTGGAGAAGCAGGTAATTGGTCAGTTGATTCCATTGAATTCATCATGAGTACGGGGCTAATGAACGGAAATGCAAACAATCATTTTATGCCAAAAGGACGTACCACAAGAGCAGAGGCGGCTACAGTCTTGATTCGTCTTATTGAAAAAGTGCTTTTGTCAAAATAAATATTGCTAGGGCGGACGACTCTGTCCGCTAACAGTAGGGGCGGACGACTCTGTCCGCCCGAAAGGATAATGAATATGAAAAGCAAAATTATAACCCTTTTGGTGTTTTTAATGATACTCAACATCTTATGTTTGGGTACTGCCTATGCATCAGATGAGGAAATACAGGGGATAAACATCGCTGTCATTGATTCAGGTCTGATGGGAAATCACCCTGCCATAGATTATAGCAGAATATTAGAGGGCAAAAGCTATGTAGAAAATGTGGATTCTTGCGTTGATAAAATAGGTCACGGGACTGCAGTAACGGGTATTATCATGAAGCATGCCAAGGACGCTTTGATAAGACCTCTTATGTACTATACTAAGTACCCTTCAGGTGTACCTAGAAACGGCGGTATCAACGGAATATGTCATGGTATATATGATGCGATAGATGAATATGAAAGCAAAATAATTTGTATAAGCTCAGGCATATATTGCAAGAGTGATATTCTAGAAGAAGCTGTTGAGTACGCCGAGGCCAAAGGAGTCATTGTCATTTCCGCCGTAGGAAATGATAATATAGTAGATAGCGGCAGGATATACTATCCTGCCGCCTATCCCACCGTTATAGGAATAGGCGCTATGGATGAGGATGGAATTGTTGCTGATTTCTCACAAAGAAATAATAGTGTAATGGCAGTCATGCCGGGTGTAAGTATTGAAGTCCCATGTATAAGAAACGGTACTCCATATAAAACCGTGAGCGGTACATCCTATGCTACTGCTGCATTTTGCGGAGTTGCCGCTGAAATGATAAAGGAATGCCCTGAAATAACACCGGAGGAGTTTAGAGAGCTAATAAAAATCTCCTGCGTTGATTTAGGCGAAGAAGGTTATGATACAGACTATGGTTATGGAACTATTAGACAATGATTATCTGTAATTAGGTGCCAGGCACGTCACTAAGTCAGTTATGGAGACAGTAAATAAAAAGCTACGTGAAATAATGCATTCATGAACTATTCTTTCAAGTATGCTTAACACCAACATTTGATTGCGAAAATCCAAATGTGACTCCTGTTCATCTAATATATTTGCTAAAATATTTGCTAAAATTTTTGATAATACAATGATTGACTATTGTATTATCATTTTTTTTGCATATAATAGTATTAAGTCCTAATAACAAAAATAAAGAAATGTGGACATCCATATATAAGGGCTGTAAGGAGGGTAGGCAAGGATGAACATTTACAAAACCTGTGTTTATTTATGGATGATGTTTATGTATCTACCACTATAGATGCAAATATCCTTGAGATATTTACATATATAAAAAACGAAAGGAGCGTTATTATGAAGGATTATAAAAAGCTTACGAATGAAGTCGGTGCACCGGTAGCCGATAACGAAAATGCTATCACCGCCGGTCCTCGTGGCCCTGTTGTTATGCAGGATGTGTGGCTGATGGAAAAGATGGCGCATTTTAACCGGGAGGTTATCCCGGAACGTAGAATGCATGCAAAGGGTTGGGGCGCTTATGGCAAGCTCACTGTAACCCATGATATATCCCAGTATACCAAGGCAAAGGTTCTTCAGCCCGGTGCTGAGACTGAATTGTTCATCAGATTTTCAACTGTTGCAGGCGAGCGTGGTGCGGCAGACTGCGAACGCGATATCCGTGGTGTTGCTGTCAAGTTTTACACTGAGGAAGGCAACTGGGATTTAGTGGGTAACAATACTCCTACATTCTTTATTCGCGATGTGCATAATTTTTCCGACCTAAACCGTGCAGTCAAACGTGATCCCCATACCGGTCGGCGCAGTGCCCAGAACAACTGGGATTTCTGGACAATATTGCCTGAATGTTTCCATCAGATTACCATTGTAATGAGCGATCGTGGCATACCTGCCTCTTTCCGCAATATGCATTTCTTTGGCGAGCATACTTTCTCTTTTTATAATGAGAAAAATGAACGCGTATGGTGCAAATTCCACTTCAAGACACAGCAAGGGATTAAAAACTTCTCTAATGAAGAGGCTGCAAAGATTAACGGAATGGATCGTGAATATCATGGTAAGGATTTATATGATGCAATTGAGAGTGGAGATTTCCCTAAATGGACAATGTATGTACAGATTATGACTGAAGCACAGGCAAAAAATCACTACGAGAACCCATTTGATATCACTAAAATCTGGCGTCATGGGGAGTATCCTCTTATCGAGGTAGGTGTTTTGGAGTTAAACCGTAATCCAGAGAACTTTTTTGCTGAAGTAGAACAAGCCGCTTTTACACCTGCTCACGTTGTTCCCGGCATTGGCTTCAGCCCAGATAGATTTTTGCAAGGCAGGCTTTTCTCTTACGGTGATGCACAGCGTTATCGTCTTGGCGTTAACCACAATCATATCCCGGTGAACCGTGCTAAAGTCGAAGTAAATGAATATCATCGTGACGGCGCTATGCGCGTGGATGGTAACTACGGCAGTGCACCGGCTTATACCCCAAACAGTTACGGTGTATGGACTGCTCAGCCTGAAGTAATGGAGCCGCCGTTAGACTTAGAAGGTTCAATGTATCGCTATGACCCGAAGGATGACCCGACAGACGATTGTTTCCGTGCCGGTGGCAACCTGTGGCGTGTTCTGGAAGAAGACAAGAAGCAAATTCTAATCGAAAATACAGCAGAAGATATGACTTTTGTTACTGAAAACATCAAATATCGCCATGCGGTTCATTGTTATCTGGCCGATCCGGAATACGGTGAACGATTTACTAAAGCTATTGGATTGAACATGGATAAAGTTAAAGAGCTTTCTAAATTGGATCATAAAGGATTGCTTGGAGCTACTCTTTCCATGTAAGAAAAAAATTAATTGGAGTGTTCTTTCATGAAGCAGCAGCGAAACACCAAGCAACGGCAGTTGGTTTTAGATGCGGTTCGGGCGCGCTGTGATCATCCTAGTGCAGATCAGATATATTTGGATGTTCGGGCTATAGACGATAAAATAAGCCGCGGCACTGTATATCGAAACCTAAACATTTTAGTACGGAAAGGGGAAGTTCTTCAGGTAAAGTTGCCACATATGGATCGTTTTGAATGTAAATTGGATAAACATTATCATCTTTTATGCCAAGGATGTGGTGCAGTGTGTGATGTGCCACTGTCATATATTATTGAATTGGATGAAAAGGTAGCTAAAAAAACCGGATATACCATTAATAGACACCGTGCGATTTTTGAAGGATTATGCCCTGAATGTCAAAAGAAAAGCTTATATTTCCTTTGAAGGCATGTACAAACAAATGGACACATCGGAGGAATTTGGAGAGATAAAATTCTATGTGAAATTTTCTGATAACCGTGCATTAGTTGTGTAAATAAATGCTTGGCGCCATGTATAGGCGATCATTTATTTACACAAATTTTTTGTAAATTTAGCGGCTTAAATGTAGGAATAAATCATTAAATGTTATACAATGAAATTGGCGCTATAATTTATAGTTGCGCTGTATTAATAATAAACAGGAGGTGCATTTATGACTACTACTTTAGACGCGGCAAAGAAATATTTTGATGATCTAAGGAACGGGTGCAATAATTTAATTGATTGCAAAGATTTGTACAAATGCATTGGTGCAAAAGAGGAACTGTTTATACTTGATATCAGGAAAAAGGATGATTTTGTAAAAAACTTTATTGAGGGCTCGGTGCATTGCGAATGGAACGAAGTATTTGAATTTATTGAAGAAGATATTTTGCCCAAGGATGAAAAGATTATTGTTGTATGCTATACAGGGCAATGTGCAGGCCAAGTTGTTGCTATACTTAAGTTATTGGGATATGATGCTTGTTCCTTAATGGGTGGAATGGTTAATGGTTGGATGAAAGATTCCATGCCGATAGAATCCACCTGTTCAACATGAATGTAGTAAATTTTCTTGTATAGGAAAAAGGTTTAGCTAAAAAACAGGTCAGACTTAAATGCATTGACCTGTTTTTCTAATTAAAAACGGTTATCTTAGTGCAGAATTATTGTGTGTAAGTGCTGGGAGCGGTGTATAATAGGGAATATTGTGCATTGACTTTATACATGAGATAATATATAAATAATTAAATATTGTGAATGGATGGGAGTTGGTGAAATGAAAGATAAAAGGACATTGGCCATTTTTGCCATAAGCAGTGCTTCGATATTTTGGGGATTGTCTCTTTTAAGCATTAAGGTAGTTGTTGATGTTGTACCGCCAATGCCCTTAGCTCTTTTAAGATTTATCGTAGCAATAGGGACACTGTTTTTATTTATGAAAATTACAAAGGACAAAAGCCGCATAAAAAAAAGCGATATTCCACGTATAGCTGCAAGCGGAATTTTCGGTGTCACTTTATATTATTATTTTCAAAATACGGGAGTTAAACTGATAAGCCCTTCTTCAGCTTCGATAATCATTGCTTTGGTGCCGATACTTTCCTTAATAGGGGAATCATTAGTATTTAAAACTAAGCTGACCTTGCCGAAAATTTTAAGCGTAATAATATCCTTTATAGGAGTTTATATAATTGTAGGATTTAGGTTAAAAGATGCCGTAGGGGATATATTGGGATTTATCATGATGTTTGGCGCAGCTATATCCTGGGTCTTTTATGTGATTATAACGAAACCGCTGCTTGCAGATTATAGCCAGCTATCAATTATATTTTACCAATATATTTTTGGAACGATATTTATATTACCCTTCAGTTTCCATGAAAAAGTACAATGGAGTGCAGTTACAATACCCATAGTATTAAATATAGTATTTCTTGGAGCTGTTTGCTCTGCTTTTGCATATTATCTGAATGCTTATGCTGTAGATCATTTGGGAGTTGCAGTGGCTTCCATATTTGTAAATCTAATGCCTGTAGCGGCTATTGTAGGAAGCTTTTTAATTCTAAAAGAACATATCAATATGAATGAATTGCTGGGAGGGGCAATAGTAATATTTTCTGTTTTTCTTGCTAATTACGATAAAAAATTGAACAAGGATACGAAATGCATAAATGGATAAGCCCCGTGAATTAAATTTATAAAATACTGTCCATATGGACGATGTGCAATTGGAAATCCCGTTATATAGTATAGATATAAGACGGGATTTTCTTGTATTAGGGGGGTGTTTGCATGGGCTATATAAAATCTGTTCTTCCGATGAAGGGCTATCATCTTTTCATGGAAATGGAAGGAGGCAGTATAGTTATTGTTGATCTTTCGAACAAGCTTCATACCATGAAATATGCGGATCTTGCTGAAAAGGGTTTTTTCGATACTGCAATTACCGACGGTGATTATGTGTGTTGGGGCGGGGATAAACTGCGTGTTACTGTCAACGAATTGATGGAGGTGGTTTTATTGGGGTGAAACCTTATAAGAACTAGTGCCGGAGATAACAGATGATTAAGATGAGTTATTACTATAGGAAGATACTGATGAATTATGAATGAACTGATATATATTTTAATAAGGAGGGTTGCAGGATGAAAAGGATGCTTAATAAAACAGTTTGTATAATATTGGCTATACTTATGATTTTCGGATCGTTTTCAGAAAGTCTTTCAACTATATATGCAGATAATACGGATAGCGAATTTGCCCCTGACGGAAGAACATGGGAGGAAGCATTCCCTAGCGGAGCATTCATCTTCAGAGAAAGTTATCTGTATACTAAAGAAGGCGATGATACAGTAACTATCGCTGTATACCGTATGGGAGGACGGGAAGGCGTCGCAATCGCAAATATAGCCATAACGCCTGTGGCACCGGAAGGCAACACAGCCAATGCTGCCGGCTTCAAGGACTTTGAAATAATATCACCTGCCGGTGTGTCCGGAGACTTGGATAATGAGTACGACACCGTATTTATTGATTTGGTTTTTGAGGAAGGTGAATATGAAAAGCACATTGAGGTAAGAGCCATTGATGACGACCTTTCAGAACCGGAGGAGTTTTTTATAGCGACAATATATGGCGCTGTGGGAGCAGAATTCATTGAGGATGCCAACCGCTTTACTATGTGCATTCAGGATAATGACCCTTATGTGGACAGTCATGCTTCCTTCGTTTATAAAGAGCAGAGCTTCGATAAAAGTAAAGGTTCTGCTTTGATAGAGGTTGAAAGAACAGGCGGGATTCAGTATGTATTCTCGGTTGACTATAAGGCTGTTTCGGGAAGGGCTTTGGAAGGAAAGGATTTTGCCAAAACCTCGGGAACACTCGCTTTTAATTGCGGACAGGAAACAGCTTTTATTGAAGTTCCTCTTATAAATGATAACATAGAAACTGAATCCGCAGATAAAAGCTTTCAGGTAATGCTTACCAATCCGAAAGGCGGAAATATAGCGGAAGATGGAGGATGTGCGGAGATATTCCTTTATAACACTGCCTCACAGACCGAAGCTATGAATGTAGCCACTCTCATTGCTGATACAAAGGCTGTTGATATAAGCAGCAAAGCCGTTATATCAGATAAGGCTTTGACTTCCAATGATGAAAAAATTAAAGTCTTACCGAAGATAAAAGAATCTATGCCTTTAACGGAGATTGCCCCAAAAACTAAAGGGGATTTCTCTGTTAATGCAGTTGTTGATGGGAATCTTAGACTTAGTGCCAATCAAGGCAACTGGAAAAGATTTACTAGGCTGATTTATAGAAATGACTGGTCCCTTGATGGGTGCGGACTAAACGATGCTTTTTTAAATCCGAGGGGGTTCAGTGTTTCGAATTTGAGCGGAGGTTTTGATGAGCTATATAAAGAGGATTATGACAATATAGATGATTATGAAGTAGCTTCATGTAAAGGAGACTTATATGGCGGAGTAATAGCAGGAAGACGATTGAGAATATGTGCTGAGGGTAGTGCTGACCCCTATGGTTTTGCCAGATTAAAAAAAATTGAAATCCCTAAATTATACGAAAACTATAAAACTATAATTGGCAGTGCGTGGTTTTCATTAAGCACAAATGGCAATGTGGCCAGATTCGCTTTAACTGCTGATAATAATACTCTTGGTTATGGAAAACCTGATAAAGGAGTGATTGATTATTCTTTGGCTCCGGAAAGAGCATGGACAATTGTTGAATTAACCAGTAATGATACTGTGTACAGGCCCTTTGTGGAAAATTTGGGAGCAAGATTATCGAATAATATAGAAAACTATAATTACGATAGGCCTATTTTAGCATTGCTTGACAATAGCAGTGCCAATAATACTACATTTGACGCAACTTTGGATTATTTGTTTTTAGAAAGAACTGCAGTTAAAAATTTGAGATATGAAATCTGCTGTGCCGATGGAGATGCTTTTTTAGAAAAAGGCAATTTATTGAATGACATAAAACCTTCAATAAGCATTGAGGGCGGAAATGGAGGTACGGACAGTAATGGCAATATCTTTGTCGGTTCAGAGCTAGTTTTCAATGGCAATCCCAATGCCGGTGCTTTCAAAATTAAACATATAGAGTTGAAGAAGCTTGAAAACGGTGTATGGAGAATGATTGATTACAGAGGAAATAATACATTAGGCATATATGCAGGAAGAGAGAATAATTATCAAAACAGGCTAAGGGCCCTATCAAGTATGAATAGCGAGTCTTCTTCATACTCCATAGTGGTTACAATGGAAAGAGAACAGAAGCTAAAAATTGACTGTTCCCCTTGTATGCTGCCTAAAGGAGATAGCCAAAGCAACGAGGATTATGAAGAATATAAAAAAGATATCCTTGAAAAAGCAGTAAGAAAAATTAATTATAAAAATGTATATCCTGATTCAGTAATTGATGTTTCAAATTCTTGTATATATGTGTCGGTAAAGGATATAAAAGAATTTGACATGGATTTAAGTGAAGGAGACCAGCTATATTATAGTGGTGAAATGTATAGTGGTATAGTGGCAGTGAAGGAAGATGATTACACAAAACCTGAAATAGGGATGATATTTTATAATAGTGATTCATTGCATAGAGAACAAAGGGTAAAAATAAGCTGTATAGAAGCAATGAAGATGTATTTAGATGAAAATGATAATGGTGTAATAGATAGTGAGGATACATTGCTTTGCTATATTGACAAGGACAGGGATGTTAACAGTATTTTTGCCCCTCAAAAAGGCAAGGATGGGAATTACAAACAGAAACTTCTAAAATATGAATATGTCAAGATTCCTCGTAAAATTATTTTGTCTGCTGCTGATGATGTAGATTTAAAGTATGATGTGAAAGGGGCATTCAAATCAACAGCTATAAGTGAGAAGGAACTTAATAATATGACATCTGAAATGAAGATGCTTAGAGAAATCGATACAGGAGATACAGAAGTGCCTATATATGGTGCAGTGGCAGCCAAAGGTAGTATTACAATACCCCTTGGGGGGGATTTCTCACCTCCTGTATTTGAGGAAGAATCAGAAAGGGGTTGGCAGTGGAATCCAGATTTTAAAGGGAATTTGAAAAATCCTTTTGTAAATCCAGGAGCTATTACAGAATATGAAACTGTAGTAGGTAATAAGACCATTCCTCCAAGCTGTGAAAATGATTATTTAGGCTGTTTTAGGAATACAGACCAGATAATACTTCAAATATTTGATGATAAACATAGTATAATTGACCATTATAATTCCATATCTACTTATAGGGATATAGTTTTAGGGAGCTTTGAAACAGAGGATACAGACCCTGAAGCAGGTGAGACACCTGCAAGCAGTAACACCACCATGAACGATACTCCTGGTACGAGCAATCCTACTATGGACCTTCCGGATATCAATATACCCGTAGGCCCCTTTAAGCTAGTGATGGGAGACGATATGGTGGGCTTTGAGTTGGGGATTCCTTTGTTTGGCGCGTCATATAGTCAAAGCGGTGATAAGCCCGGAGAAGGAGAGCAAAGCGGACTGTTGAGCAAGAACAGATCTAAATACCTGACAGATATGAAGGATGCCATATCCAAGGATAATAATGATAATATCTTCAGACAGCTCAGCAGAGCGGCTACGGATTCTCTTGACGATGACTTCGGAACCAATTTGAAGCCTGATTCGCAGAAAGAAGCTTCCTTTATGATTGGTCTTTCCGCCGCATTTATGTGGAAGTATAATAATGTGGATGCCAGATGGGTTTTTGATCAGGCAAAAATATTTGTCACTTTTAGTGGTGAGGTAAAGCAGACTCAAAGAATTCCCCCGGTTCCCGTGGTATATGTATATATACTTTTCAGTGCGGAAGTAAAATTAGGGCTGAATATTGACATTGAAGAAACAACAATGGATGGCTTAAGAACAAGTACGGTAAAGTTAAGTGCGGAAATAGGTCTTGAAATAACAGTAGAAGCCGGCGCAGGTGTCGGTGTGGATTTATGCAAGTTCGAGATATTTTTAAGAGTGAACACAGGGTTTGTTGTAGGGCTTTCTCAGGAGTTTCAAGGGATTAAAGAGTTTTCAATAAAGGCGGCTCTCGGCCTTCGTGTCGTTTTGCTTTTCTTTACATTTGAAATGGAGGCCATATCTTGTCAGGAAACATACGAGAAAGATCGAGAGCCGGAATGGCAGTTTTCATGGGCAGTATTTGGTCAAGATATGTCTACTGACAGCAATAAAATGAGTCTAAGTGCAGTAGTTGAAGAAGGAAGTGACAACAGACTGCCCAAGGTTAAACTTAGAATGCCTAAACGGACTTTTGATGAACAAATAATTGGAAGCGGACCAAAAAGTACGGCAATGAAGTCGGGCGGAGGCTTTACTCTGGCATCTATATCTACAGGCTATGGTTTTGAGCTTGGTGAGTATAATACTGGAGCAACGGCAAGCATGTTGGCAGAGAATCTTAAATATAGTTCAGATTATAAACTCTTTGAGATTGATGGTAAAAACTATGTAATATATATGATTGACGGTGGGGCTGGTCGCAGTGGTGTGGATTCTGATATGCTGGTTATGTCGGAGATAGGTGAGAGTGGGCTTATAAATCCCATAACAGGAAGTGGAAATAATTATACAGTTGTTGATAGAGTTTATTCCACATTAGAAGATGATGTTAAAGGTGACTCCGCTTTTGATGTATATATGGATGGGTCAAAAGTAAAAGTTGCCTGGATTGATAATAGGACTGTAACACAGAATGATGAAAAAGATGCGGATGTGGTCATAAAAAACTGTGCTGCCAATACTCAGGTTAAATATGCTGTATTTGATGTGGAATCTGATGCTAATGGTTTTAGTGGAGCGACTGTAATTGGCACACCGGGTATGGAATTGAATTTCCTCCCAAAAGTGGGTACGGTGGGCGGTAAATCAGTTGTTTTAAGCATTAAAGCTGAGCCTTATACAGAAGAAGAATTAAATGATAAAGTAAATGCTTTCAAATTAAGCTTAATAAACCAAATCAACGATACACATAGTACCTCAATCGATTCAGATGAAGAGGAAGCTGCAAAGAAGGCGTATCCGTATTTCGACTTTAAAGTAGGGCAATACAGATATATGAATATATTATACGGAAAGCATTCTAAATTGTCCTTCGGTGTGGGAACTGGAAATAGTTTTAATGTGACAGGAATCACTCCTTCAGATGAATGGAAAAGCGACGGTACTCGTATAGTGCAAGCAGATTTTTACAGTATCAGCAATAAAGAATTCTACATGGCATATGAAACTAACTATAATTACATTGATAATTTAAAAGATATGACTGCTAAAAGATTATATTTACGAAAAGGTACAATAGAAAATGGAACTGTTGAATTGGAGGAACCCTTGCTTTTAAGGTACCTCGTAGATTCGGAGGATAATTCGTTAGACGGTGTTTATGAAAATGCAAGCCTTGAACAGAAATTTGAAGACCCATTCTTTGGTGGATTAGAATTTATAAAGGGTAAGCTGAGACCTGACGGTAGTCCAGAACTGATACTTGTATTTAATATGAATAACAGGTATTACTATATTGATGAGAAGAACCTGAATAGCTTGATTGGTGATGTTTCAGAAGGAACTATTACCCCTTTCTTTGATGCAAAGACAAATGAAGGGGACAGTAAAGCGGATTTATCCATAGGAACGGATGGGAATGGGAACATATCTATAATATATACAATGCCTGTGGTATTTTCAGGGAATAACGCAATATATCTGAGCAAATATGACCCTTATACCGGATTATGGGGGAAAGGGATAATGCTTGCGATGAGGGATATGAATATATATGAAAAGTCAATGGATGAAAACTGGACAGCAGAGGAAACTGTTACAGCTTACGAGGATAGTGATAATGCAGATGCCAAACTTGTATTCCAAAAGCCGAGAGTAGTGGTAGGCTCATCAGGCTCAT
>CAYPBK010000012.1:0-49739 GCA_964408955.1 uncultured Clostridiaceae bacterium | reverse complement strand
GGGTTACTAACTGGAAAAAGTCTTTAAAAACCCTTACAAATCATATTATACGAGGGAGTATTATTTATGATGGAAAAGACTTAACTGAGTTAAAAAATGAAAATCAATGGGCTAAGATAAGAGGCGGAGACATTGCCATGGTATTTCAAGACCCAATGACATCACTAAACCCTTTAAAAACTATCGGGAAACAGGTTCAAGAAGCTGTTGAAAAACATCAGGGTTTGAAAAAAGATGAAGCTAAAAAAGCAGTAATCAGGCTGCTGGACGATGTGGGTATTTCCCGAAGTGAAGAACGATATAAACAATATCCTCATGAGTTTTCAGGTGGTATGAGGCAAAGGGTAGTTATAGCAATAGCCATGGCTTGTATGCCCAAAATACTTATATGCGATGAGCCAACTACTTCTCTGGATGTGACAATACAAATGCAAATACTTAAGCTATTAAGGAAAATGAAAGAGAAATACAATTTGACAATAATCTATATAACTCATGATTTGGGGGTTGTTGCCGACATAGCGGACAGGGCGGCGGTAATGTATGGAGGGGATATTATTGAAATCGGGAAATGTGCGGAGATATTTTTAAACCCAAAGCACCCGTATACCTGGGCTCTCCTGTCTTCCTTACCTCAACTGGGAACTAAGGGTATGCCTTTACATTCCATAGAGGGTACGCCGCCTAATTTATTCAGCGAAATAAAAGGGGACGCCTTTGCCCCCAGAAACCCAAAGGCTTTAAAAATAGATTTTATAGAAAAGCCTCCTTATTTTCATATAAGTAAAACCCATAAAGCAAAGACTTGGTTATTAGATCCAAGAGCTCCGAGAGTGGAGCCGCCGGAATCCGTAAGAATGATAAGAAAGCAATGGGAGTATCATAAAGATGAATAATTCCAAAATTGAACCTTTATTAAAGGTTAACAATATAATTGTAGAATTCGGTAAAGGTAAAAATAAATTCATTGCAGCGGATAAGGTCAGCTTTGAAATTTTTAAAGGCGAAACCTTTGGATTGGTTGGTGAATCCGGCTCGGGAAAAACAACCATAGGCAGAGCTATTATTGGGATAAACAAAACCTCTCAAGGGGATATATTATTTAAAGGCAAGAAAATTAACATTAAGAGAGATAAAATAACAAATAAAGAAATAACCAAGGGTATTCAAATGATATTTCAAGACCCCATGTCCTCCTTAAATGAAAGGGCTAAGGTAGAATATATTGTATCGGAAGGGCTGTATAACCTAAAAAACTATAAAAGTGAAGATGAAAGAAAAGAAAAGGTAGAAAAAGCAATTAAGGACGTGGGGTTGCTGCCGGAATTTCTTAGCCGGTTTCCCCATGAATTTTCCGGTGGACAAAGACAAAGGATCGGTATAGCAAGGGCTTTAGTTATGGAGCCGGAGCTTATTATAGCCGATGAACCCATATCCGCATTGGATGTATCAATTCAAGCACAAATATTGAACCTCCTTGTTACTCTTAAGCGGGAAAAAGGTTTAACCTATCTTTTTATTGCCCATGATTTGTCAGTTATAAGGTTTATTGCAGACAGAGTGGCAGTACTTTATAAAGGGGAAATTGTAGAGGAGGGAGAAACGGAGAATATATTTAAAAACCCGTCTCATCCATATACCCGCTCCCTTATAGAAGCAATACCTGTATTATACAAAAAGTGGAGGTAAACCTTGTACACAATCTGTGGGTATCCTCTAAATCAGGAAAATCAATGGATTATAATATGCGTAGGTCTAAAGTCTTATGCACAAATTGTTGATATCCTGTGTATAAAATGATTGTTATGTAAATATATTAATAATTTCAACTTGAGGAAACATATGCACTCTATATAAGCAAGGCACATAGAATGATAGTATGAAAATCCGGAAAAGTATAGGGTGGTGGCATATGAAATTTAAAGTTGGCGATATAGTAAGCAGGAAATCATATAATTATGATATTATATTTAAAATTTATAATATAAAAAAGAACAATGACGGTAACAGCATAGTTCTTTTAAAAGGCGTTAATATAAGGCTTGCGGCAGATTCCCCGGAATCCGATTTAGTGCATGTGACAAAGGATGAGCTTAACAAGAATACGGAAATATTTGCATCTAGAATGCGCAGCGTATCAAAATTCAAGGGAGGCAAAATAAAAAAAAAATACAGGTTATTTGGGAGAGAGTCAGAAGAATACATGGTCCCCGGTAAGGTTATCCATATAGACGGTGACGGTGAATATTTAAAGCTCTGTATGGAGGAGTATGAGAAGGACGGGATAACAGCCCACGGCTTTGAAATAGCTGAAGGTGAGCAGCCGAAAATTATAGGTAAGCTTCTAAAGGATATTAGACCGGATATTTTAGTTATTACCGGACATGACGGGATTATCAAGGATGGCAATAATGACTATTCTGATATAAAAAATTACCGTAATTCAAACCATTTCATAAAGGCAGTGAAGGAAGCAAGAAGCTATGAGCCTTCTCTTGACGATTTGATAATTATTGCCGGGGCATGCCAATCGCATTATGAAGGTCTGATTTTAGCGGGAGCAAACTTTGCGAGCTCACCGGAGAGAATTCTTATCTATGCTCTTGATCCCGTTAAAGCCTGCAGTAAATTAGCCTTAACACCTATTGATAAAATTATTACGGCTGCGGATATATCCGGAGAGACTCTTTCCGGTCTGGAGGGAATAGGCGGTGTGGACAGCAAAGGCAAGTATAGAGTTGGTGCTCCAAAACCCCGCTTTGAGTATACTGAAGGGGGGATTTAGATGCAGTTTAATGTTTTTGCCTGGGAAAAATCTAAAAGAATTGAAATTGATATAAATCAATTAGCCGCAAGGATTTGTGCATTTAATATAAGAGATAGCTTTCATGTTGAAACGGCAAAGTGCTTTGCCATCATGGCACGTACTGAGCTGGCCAGAAAAATGAAAATTTATGGGGATAATGGTTGCAGCAAATACAAAAATTGTGAGATATGCACCGAACCGGGTCATTGTTTGGAATATGGCATCCCCAATATAGACATACCCTATGAAAGAATATCGAAAAGAACAAAAGAAGCAGTGGAGATGACGAAAAATAAAATCATTACCTTTGAAGGTAAGCCTATAAAGCCTTACTTTCATTATCGTTGCGGAGGCTCAACGGAAAACTCAGAAAATGTTATTGGCAACAAGATCACTTATATAAGAAAGGTTTTCTGCAAATATTGCGGAGAAGCTGAGGATTTTGATAAAGATAAATTCTTCACCTTGGAGGAATTGGAAAAGCTATTGAATGTGAAAATAGAGAAATCAAAAAATGAATACTATAATATTAACGGAATATTTGAGAAAATAGAGGTTGACGAAGAGGGAAGAATAAGATCTTTAAGAATAGGAGGGAAGTCCTTTAAAGGAACAGAGATTGCTGATAAGCTAAAGCTTAACTCCACCAGATTTAATTATATGCCTGTCAGGTTTTTAATATCCTGCATAGGTAAAGGTCATGGCTTAGGATTGTGTCTTATCGGCTCTGAGAAAATGGCAAGCCAGGGTATGGGATATGAGGATATATTGAATTATTATTATACAGGTATCAAATTGGAAGAAATGCAATTACCTGAGGCTGATAAGCCTTTAAAGGGTAAAAGGATTGTTCTGGATGCCGCTTCAGGGATAGGAGATAAATATGAAGGCAAGAGCAGGAGCGGCTTAAAGGAAGGAAAGGTTAATTTGCTAATAACCCAAGAGCTGGGAAATATCCTTGCAGAAAAGGGGGCTGAAGTATACTATACCAGGGAGGATGAAAACCATGTAATTTTATCAAAAAGAGTGGAGCTGGCAAATTCCCATAAACCTGATTTGTTTATATCCATAAAACAAAACACTTTTCAAAATGAAACTGCTTCCGGTACTGAAATTTATTATTACAAAGAGGATAAAGAAGGAAAAAAGCTAGGGGAAATAATGATGGAGGAAATTACAAAGGAGTTGAATAGCAACAAAAGAGGTGTCAGGGAAGGAGAAATTTTTATATTAAGGGAATCAAGGTGCAGCGCAGTCCTTATTGAGCTATTATATTTGACCAGCCCTAAAGACGAAAGGAAGCTTGCTGATGCGGAAGTATATAAGAAATCCGGAGAAGCTATATCCAGAGCCATAAGCAGATTCTATGATAAACCCGAAGTATAGTTATTTTATTGTTATAGTTTATAAATTAATTTTATAAAGGTTCATTGCCCATCACGCGATGTAAAGAACCATGACTTAGTAATCATGGCAAGCAAAGGGTTTTTCCAAAAACTATAATTGAATGTAAATTGTAGCGCTTTTAGCCTTTAAACATACTATTTTGATAAACATTGAAATAGTTAATTATCCTTAGCTAGTAATAAAAAATGAGATATTACAGCTTTTCACGCAATAAAAAACATTTGACTTGAAAATATTCCTTCTGGTATAATAATTAACTCAAATTTGACACATTCTATAATATATGTTAAAATATTAGGTGTTGGGAAGGTAGGTGATGTGTATGGCATCGAGAAACACCCTGTCCCTCATCAAAAGGAATGTGGATAATCATGTGGGCGAAAGAGTAGTACTTAAAGCAAACAAAGGACGTAAAAGGATATCCATTAGAGAGGGAATAATTGAAAAAACATATCCAAGTATTTTTGTTGTTAGAATAGATGGAGACGTCCCTGAGGATGCGGGTAGAGCGGTTTCTTACAGTTATTGTGACATATTGACTAACACTATTGAAGTTTTTTTGCATAAGGATAATGCAAAAATTGGATGTATGTAAAATTTAATAAATTTAAGAGAGAATCTTCCGTTTTAGCTTTATAGGTGAACAACCTAAGGATAGTATATTGAAGATTCTTTTCTATTTCACGGTTAGGTGTAATTTTTCTAATCAGATTACAGCATGTAGTTTTTTCAAAATTCATGCTATAATATCCTCAAAGGTGAGGATATTATAGTCCCCTGCGGAATTAACTTGATTTGTATCCTTGAGTATTACTTTAACTTTAATTCAAAAAGAAAGGATGTTGATTTTGACTCAAAGCAGCATTAGCACTGTTCAGTCTTTGGACAGGGCGATTTTATTGTTAGAAGAGCTTGTAATGTATCCGGATGGGTGTGGTGTAACTCATTTGGCTAGTTTGACAGGACTTCATAAAAGCACGGTGCACAGAATTTTAAACTCTCTCATGGCAAAAGGTTATATTGAAAAAAACTCTGAAACAGATAAATACTACTTAGGTATTAAGTTGCTTCATCTGAGCAGCGCAATTTTAGACCGTATGGATGTTAGAAAGGTTGCAAGACCTTTATTGGAGGATTTATGCTATAGCACCGGTGAAGTAGTCCATTTATCAATTTTAGGTACAGGAGTAGCAATTTATATTGATAAGGTTGAAAATCCTAACAAAAATATAAGAATGTATTCCCAAATAGGTAAAACAATACCTCTTCATTGTACAGGAATGGGGAAGATTCTTCTTGCTTGGCTGCCCACTGAGGAAGTGGAGACTATTTTAAAAACCTATGGTATGAAAGCTCATACAAAGAATACAATTACAGATATAGAAAAAATGAAAGAGCATCTAAAATCAATTAAGGAAAAGTTGTATACAATTGATGAGATAGAACATGAAGAAGGCATTAGATGCGTAGCAGCACCTATTTTTGATAATAAGGGTGCGGTAGTGGCATCTGTCAGCGTTTCCGGAACAATAATGCATGTGACAAAAGAAAGACTACCGGAGCTAATAGGAAAAGTAACGGAGGTCGCTAATGAAATTTCATATCGTTTGGGCTATATTAAAGAAAATAAATAAATAAAAAAGGGTTTTTGAAAAAGAAGTAGAATATATAAAAGACAAGAAACGATACGACGTTTCACGATACAAAACATTACAACTTTAAAAGTTTGTATCTTATAATTCCAGACAATTATTCTGATTAGGTATGCTGTTATTTTTTTAACTTACAAATAGAACGGCGTTTCAAAGGGCAAAACATTTTATGCAGTACAGGAGGGCTAAATAATGAAAAGGATAGAAATTATCAGAAGAATAGTAAATACGGGCATTGTCGCGGTAGTGCGAACAGAAACAAAGGAACAAGGTATCAGGATAGTAGATGCAATTAAAGAAGGCGGTATTGACATCATAGAAATAACGATGACAGTACCGGGAGCACTAAACATTATAACTGAAATATCTAACACATACTCAGATGGTGATGTATTAATTGGCGCAGGAACAGTACTGGATCCGGAAACTGCCAGGGCATGTATGCTGGCAGGGGCTCAATATATAATAAGCCCTAATCTAAATATAGAAACACTGAAAATGTGTAATAGATATAGAGTTTCTGTTATCCCGGGAGTAATGACTGTCAAAGAAGCTTTGGAAGCAATGGAATATGGTACTGAAATTTTGAAATTGTTTCCCGGCAGTGCATTCAAGCCTTCGATAATAAAAGCCTTTAAAGGGCCATTGCCTTATGCTAATTTTATGCCTACCGGCGGTGTTGATATTAATAATGTTAAGGATTGGTTTGAGGCTGGGGCAGTCGCAATTGCCACTGGCAGTAATCTAACAAAAGGTGCCCAAACCGGTGATTATAAATTAATTACAAGAGCTGCTAAAGAATTTGTTCTAGAAGTAAAAAAGTGTAAAAGGGAGGAGGGATTGATATGAATAAGTTTATAACCTTTGGGGAAGCGATGCTTAGGCTATCGCCTATCGGCTATGAAAGGTTTATCCAGACCAAACAGTATAATGCTCTTTTTGCAGGTGGTGAAGTCAATGTAGCCGTCTCATTAGCAAATTACGGTTTGGAAAGCTACTTTGTAACAAAGCTCCCAACCCACGAAATAGGTCAAGCAGCCATAAATGAAATAAGGCGTTATGGTGTAAAAACAGATTATATCGCTCGTGGTGGGGATAGGGTAGGTATTTATTTTTGCGAAAAAGGGGCATCCCAGAGACCTTCAAAGGTTATTTATGATAGGGCAGCATCATCTATAGCAGAATCCAAAGAGGATGATTTTAATTGGGATGAGATACTGAAAGGAGCAAGATGGTTTCATTTTACAGGAATAACACCGGCCTTATCAGATAATTGTATAGACATCACAAAGGATGCATTGAAAAAGGCTAAAGAGGCGGGTATAACTATTAGCGTAGACCTAAACTATAGAAAGAAGCTTTGGTCTACGGAGAAAGCAAATAAAGTAATGTCAGAGCTGGTAAAGTATTGTGATGTGTTAATTGCCAATGAGGAGGATGCGGAAAGTGTATTTGGTATAAAGGCTGACTCCTCAGAAATTACAAAAGGTAAATTATGTGATGAAGGCTATAAAAAAATTGCTGAAGAACTTTATGATAGATTTGATTTAAAGCTTGTAGCTTTTACCTTAAGAGAAAGCTATTCAGCGTCGCATAATGGATGGTCAGGAATGCTGTATGATGGGAAAAAGCATTATAAATCTAAGAAATATGATGTGCAAATAATTGATCGTGTCGGTGGCGGTGATTCATTTTGCGGGGGTCTTATCTATGGCCTTTCCAGCGGTATGGATAATAAATCTGCTTTGGAATATGCAGTTGCAGCGTCTTGCCTGAAGCATAGCATTGAAGGTGACTTTAATATGATGTCAAAAGATGAGGTGTTAAATCTTATGAATGGCGATGCATCCGGTAGGGTGCAGAGATAGACAAGATGTGGGAAACAGGCTCAAAACAAAAGAGGTGGTGCATTTTAGAAAAAATTAAGTATAATTAATTAGATTTTTTATGGAGGTATATTTATGTCAGCATCAACTTTGAATTTTCTGGCTAAGGAATATGTAAATTTGACCCTATGCAAATCAAAATATGACTATTGGGATGTTTATTGGTACGCGGATAAACCTTATTGGAAAAGAGAATCAATGGTATTTAGTCGCGATTATAAAGTTTATCCATATATCGAACCGGGTGAAAACAGGGAAGGTAAAACACTAAAGGATATATTTGAAGAATCCAATCACTTGATTTCATTTCTGCAATTATATAAAAAGACTGCAAAAGAAGAAGAAATGGATCGTGTAAATTATTTAATAAATCATACGAAAGGTCTTAAAACAAGAACTGCTGTGCTGCTTGGAGAAAAAATATCATTTAATGATATGACGGAAGGTTGCTATAATCTTGTAGCTCCTGCTTTTGATTATAAAAAACTTGACTCAATTTTGGAGGAATTAGATAACGTTTTACCGGGCAAGGGACCATTACCCCTTAGGATAGAAGATTTTAGAAGCAAAATACTGGTACCGAGGGAGAAACTACCTAAAACATTGACTGCAGTAACAGAGGCATTTCATAGCTTTGCTGTTAAGAACATGGATATTTCAAAAAACAATATGCCTAGATTGCGCTTTAAAGACTTAGGCGGCAAGATGGAGTTTCTTTCCATACTCTTTGGTTATGATTATAACAAAATTGAACTTGAAAGAAATCTAGCACTTGATTTTCCGTATACCGTTGATAGGATTATGGAAATCATCGGTCATGAAATGGAGCCTGGGCATTTAACCCATTATGAATTTAGATTAAAGACCATGATAGATAAGAGGTATCCTGAAATGAGTATCATTGCACAATACTCACCTTCTAGTGCTTTTTGGGAAGGCTCTGCCAGAATGGCTGTGTACATGTGCTTTGACAACAATATGAAAAATTTCATCGATTTTGAAAGGGATTTGATATTTGAGCTAGGCGGACTGGATAAAGGATTAGTGGATTGCATGGAGACTTGGCATAAATTTATGGATATTATAGGCTATGGAAAACTTGAGGTTACACGTAATAGATGGGACGGTGTGTGGTCAAGTGAGGAAGGAGCTCAGTGGATGGAAGAGCATATGATTGTTCCCTCCGGAACCGGCAAAGATTTAGTTGATAATCTTGCTTCCGATGATGGGCATTTTGTCGCTCATGATTACGCACGGGATGTAGTAAAGGATTACTATAAAGCCGTTACAAAAAATACAGCAGAACAGTGGGAGCTCTACCAAAAGCTATGTAAGTCTCATATGTCCATACGTGGAATTAAGGATCATACTTATAAGATATCATAAAAATAAAAACAAAAAATAGAGGAGGATTTAAATGAAAAGGGTATTGATGTTAGTATTAGTAATTTCAATGGTGTTTGCTATTGTAGGTTGCGGAAGTAAAGCTCCGACACCGGGCAAACAGGAAGAAGAGCCACCTGTAAATAATGCTGAGTTACCTCTTACAGGGAAGCATTTAGTTATTGCTGTTAATGCTGAAAACGCCCCTATGGAAAGTGTGGATAAGGATGGTAAATATGTTGGCTTTAGTGTAGATCTTGCAGAAGAGCTATCAAAGAAGCTAGGCTTTACCTACGAATGGAGTGATATGGAGTTCTTTGGTCTTATCTCTGCAATTCAAGAGAATAGGGCAGATATGATTCTTTCTTCCATTTCTGCTACAGAGGAACGAAAGAAAATGGTCGATTTTACAGATGGTTATTTTACTCCTGTTACTTGTATTATTGCCGCTGATGGCAGCGGAATAGAAAAAATTGAAGATCTTGATGGCAAAAAGGTTGGTGGCGCAACAGGTACAATGTTTGAAAAGTATGCCAAAACTATACCGGGCGTCAAATATATTAGCTATGACAGTACTGTTCCTGCAATTGAAATAATTGGTACTAGTGAATTGGACGCTATAATCGAAAGTTCTACCTATGGTGAGCGATACGGCAAAAACAAAGATTTAACTGTAAGTGTTATTCCCAAAAGTGTAATAAAGGATTTTCTGCCTTCATATGCAATAGCTGTTCCAAAAGGTTCACCCTATCTGGATTCATTAAACAATGCACTAAGGGAATTAAAGGATGAAGGTTATTTAAATTCGTTATATGAGAAGTACCTTGGTGAAGACTATGTAAGTAAATTAAAAATATACAATGAGAATTAAAATATATATAAAAGCTTTTAGCTAAAAACAGTTATAAGCCATAATAATACATGATTATCCATTTTGAAAATGGATAATCATGTATTAGGTTGTATAGCATGTAAATATAAAAAAAGAAAGGAATAATAATGAAGGCTTGTATTAGTGAAAGGATATATAATCTATTTAGTTTAGAGGATAAAGTCGCTATTATCACAGGTTCAGGTAACGGTATTGGCAAAGCTACAGCTAAAATGATGGCTTCTTTAGGTGCAAAAGTAATGGTATGTGATATAGAAGAGGAAAGCGCTGAAAAAACCGTTAAGGAAATAAAGGCAGAGGGAAACATTGCTATCAGCACGTATTGTGATATTAGCAAAATCGACTTAATTAAAAACACAGTAGAGAAAACCATTAATGAATTTGGTACTATAGATATTCTTGTAAACAACGGAGCTACATTGGGGGGCGGAAAAAGCATCGATCAGGTTAATCCAAAAGAATTTGCCAGACTTATAGACACTAACCTTACGGGTGTTTTTAACTTTATATATGTTGTATTACCAATAATGCGTGAAAAGAAATATGGAAAGATTATTAACGTAAGCTCGGGTGCAGGTGTAGTTGGATGCGACACGGATTACCACTATTGTGCATCTAAAGGCGGTGTAATAGCAATGAGCAAGGGTCTTGCAAGGGAATTGGGCCATGAAGGTATTAATGTCAATGTTGTGGCACCGGGTTTAACAAATACACGTATGGCTCATGAATGGGAGTTTGAGCCGGCATTAAAAAGGTTTTATCGCATAGGCGAACCGGATGATATGGCGGCTGCCATTACTTTTTTAGCCTCGGATGCTGCAGGCTACTTCTCCGGTCAAGTTATATCACCAAATGGCGGTGAATACATGATATAACACATGTAACATGCTGGGTTATAAAAAACAATGAAGGAGGTGTTGGTTTTGTTAGAGAATTTTGTCACGATTGCGTCTTACACCGATCGTTTTGTTAGTGGAATCGGTATTACGCTTTATATGACCTTTTTATGTGTTATAGGAGGTTTTATTTTAGCAATTCCTTTAGCCTTAATAAAGATCTCAAAGTTTAAAGTATTGCGTTTTATTGGTTACGTTTACACAGACATTTTTCGTAGTGTACCCGCTCTTGTAATTCTCTACCTTTCATATTTTGCATTACCCTCTGTATTAAAAATATCTATAAATGCTTCAACGGCTGCTTTTATAACTCTTTCTATGGTTTCTGCTGCTTATGTATCTGAAGCATTACGCGGTGGTGTAGAAGCAATAGATGTAGGTCAAAAAGAAGCGGCCAAAGCCCTTGGGGTTTCTTATGCAAGAACATTGAAGGATATTGTTATACCTCAATCCTTACGTGCAATTTTACCTTCTTTGGTTAATGAGGCAATAGGAAACTTGAAAAGTACATCCTTGATTTCCATCATAGGAGTTGCAGATTTAATGCGTGTTTCACGTCAAGTTATGGCGGATTCCTTTATAACCTTTGAGCCTTTGATTGTCGCTGCGGTTGTTTATTATGTATTAACAAAAGTACTTTCAATTTTTGCTAAAAGACTGGAAAACTATTTAAATAGAAGCTCAAGAAAGATAGCTTAATGATTCCTTGGGAGGTTTGAATATGAATAAAAAAATTTGGTCTAATGGAGCGAAGTGTGCTTTTGCTTTTGGATGGGATTTGGATGGGGACACAATTTGGCGAAACAAGGTTGTAAAAATCCCCGGCGGTGAAAAGTTTATAAAAAGTCGTTCCGTTGGACTGTATGGCATAAAAAAAGGTGCACATAGGATTTTGGATATTATGGCTAAATATAATTTAAAAAGCACATGGTTCATACCGGGGGAAAATGTAGAAAGATACCCGGAGATAATAAGAGATATTATTTCAGCGGGACATGAAATTGCACATCATGGCTTAGACCATGGGTCATTTTATGGTAACAATGCCAAAGAACAAATGCACACTATAAATAAAAGTCAAGAGATATTTGAACGTATTATAGGGAAGCGGGCAGTAGGGCTTAGACCTACAGGACCTATTTTGGAAGAAACTGAAGAAATTTTATTTAAAGATAAAAATATATTATATATAAGTTATGGGCTGGCGGAGGAGCAAATAGGTTTCTATAATGTTAACGGTAAAAGCACTCAGGTTGTTAATCTGCCTTGCCGTCAAGAATTAGATGAATACATTCAATTGGTATACAATTCTTATCCTCCGATACCAACGGGTCAGCCTAGAATTTCTTCTTATGAAGATGTTTTGTCAAACTTTATGCGCGAAATTGAAGGAGCTGTAAGATTTGGTAGTGCTATAACTACTGCTTTTCATCCACAAGTATCCGGGACACCCGGGAAGTCAATGATTGTAGAAAGACTATGTGAGTATATTACATCTAATTCCGATATCTGGTGCACCAGCTGCGAAGAAATAGCTTTACACTGGAAAAAGACAATGGAGGGGTGTAAAAATGTATTGTAAGAAGTTCAAATGGCCTAATGGTATCAATAATGCTGTAATGATTACTGTAAATTTGGACGCTGAATATTTTGTGCGTATTTTTGACCCTAATATTGAGGTTAAAAATGAAAAGAATTTTCTTAAAATGGGTAAAGAAAGCATAGATATTGGGTTGCCCCGCTTATTAGAGGTGCTAAACAACTATAATATAAAAGCCACATTCTTTGTACCCGGTGCAGTTGCAATTAAGTATCCTGATTCCCTTCAAACAATTTTAAAAGAAGGACACGAAATCGGTTGTCATGGCTTTGAACATGAGCATATGGCTATGCTTAGTCCGGAGGATCAATATAATACTATAAAAAAAGGGAAGGAAGCAATTGAAGAGGTTTGCGGTAAAAGCCCTACTGGATTTAGAGTACCAGAGGGAGAGTTTACAAAGGAAACCCTTAAAGCAGTTAAAAAATTGGGTTTCAGTTATTCCAGTTCTTTATCTGATGATGATATTCCTTATTACAATGACTTAGGAGATAACAATGGGAAGCTTTTAGAGATCCCAATCCATTGGGCACTATACGACTTGCCTTATTTCTCTTTTTACTTCTGGCCGCCGTTGCCTAAGGGACAGGCAAGAATAGCGTGCAGTGACAAAGTTTTAAACAATTGGAAATGGGAATACGATGGTTTTTATAATTATGGAGCTTGTTATGTTCTTCAACTAGATCCACAGTGTATAGGCTCACAAGGGAAAATATATATGCTTGAAGGTATACTTGATTATATAAACAAAAAAGGCAATGCATGGTTTGCAACAGGGCATGAAATATATAGCTTTTATAGTGATAACATAAGATAAAAATAGTAATGATTATAGGAGGTGGGAAAGACATGGATTATTTGAATCTTAAAGGGAAATCAGCAATAGTTACAGGCGGCAGTCAGGGAATAGGAGAAGAAATATCAATCTCTTTAGCCCGACATGGTGTTAAAGTAATGATTTGTGATATAAAGGATGATAAAGGTCAATCTGTTGTAGATATAATTCGCAAAAATGGTGGCGATGCAGAATTTTATCATTGTGATGTTATTAATGTTAAGGAAGTGAAAGGTGCGGTTGAAAAAGCCTTAGAAATATTTGGGGCATTGGATATACTCATAAATAACGCCGGTATTGGAAGTGATTGTAAAGAAACTGATAAAATTTCCGATGAAGAATGGAATCATATGATGGATGTCGATCTTAAAGGACCGTTTAATTTTTGCAGGGAAGTATTACCCCATATGAGAGAGCGGAAATATGGAAAGATTGTCAATATAAGCTCTGGCGGAGGAATATCAGGAATGCTTTATCTATCTCATTATTCCAGCGCAAAGGCTGCTTTGTTTGGTTTTACAAAATCGGTAGCTCGTGAAGCGGCTCTCTATGGTGTAAATGTAAATTGTATAGCTGTGCCAACTACACTTACACCGGCAACAACTTTTTATAATTATGATGCCAATTGGGAAGATGAAATAAAGCAAATTCCAGCGGGAAGAATTGCTATGCCAAAAGATATTGCCGATATGGTTCTTTATTTAGTTTCAGATGCTTCAGCATATGTTACAGGTCAAGTGATGTCACCTAATGGAGGTAAACGTTAATATATTGAAAGTGGGAGAAATTATGAAAGATGATGTAATGATAAAAATTAAGGGTTTGGATAAAAGCTTCGGGGATCTCAGAGTACTTAAAAAAGTTGACCTAGAAGTTAAAAAAGGTGAAATAATTGCGATTATTGGTCCTTCCGGTTCCGGCAAATCTACTCTTTTGCGTTGTATCAATCTTTTAGAGGTACCCAATGCCGGTCAGATAATTATTGATAATATTGATATTACTAAAGACGCAAACTCCGCACGTAATGTTCGTCAACGTGTTTCAATGGTGTTCCAGCATTTTAACCTTTTTCAGAATTTTACTGTAATTAAAAATTTAATGTATGCTCCCATGGTTGTTAAAAAGGAAGAAAAGAAGAAACTTCAAGAGAAGTGCTTTAAGCTTTTAGAACGAGTTGGTCTTTCAGATAAAGCAAATACCTATCCGGCTATGTTATCCGGAGGGCAACAGCAGCGTGTAGCTATTGCAAGAGCTTTGGCAATGGATCCGGAGGTTTTACTCTTTGATGAACCTACTTCAGCCCTTGATCCGGAAATGGTCTCTGAGGTTTTGGATGTTATTAAGGATCTTGCAAAGACAGGGATAACAATGGTTCTTGTTACTCATGAAATGGGCTTTGCTAGAGAAATTTCGGATAGAATCATATTCATGGATGAAGGGATGATAATGGAAGATAGCCCAACAAAAAAATTCTTTAATAACCCAGAATCTGAGCGTGCAAAAGACTTTATGAAAAAAATGCTGCTATAAAAGGTTAACTAAGTCAAGTGGTTTGTTTATGGAAAGGGGTTATTTTATTGAAAAAAGTATTGATATACCATAAGTTTGAAAAAGAAGATATAAATTTTTTAAAAAACAAATTTAAAGATTTTAATTTTGTAGTTTGTACTGAAGAAGCAGAAATGGAAGAACAAATAGCGGATACTGATATATTGATAACCTTTAAGCTGGATAAAAATATGTTGAAGAAAGCCAAACAGCTAAGATTTGTGCAAGGTCTAAGTGCGGGAATTGAGACTTTTCCATTGGCAGATATAAATAAAAAGGGTATAGTTTTGTCAAATGGTAGAGGCATTCACAAGATACATATGGCAGAGTACGCCATATGTATGATGGTGATTTTAGCTAGGAGCATTCACATTATGTTTCAGAATGGATTTAAAGGAATTTGGGACAGAAGTATCCCGCAAGAAGAGATAAATAATGCAACTGTAGGTATACTTGGTTTAGGAAGCATAGGTTTGGAAATAGCAAAAAGAGCTAATTTTATGGGCATGAAAGTAATCGGTGTAAAAGGGAATCTTATTGATTCTAAATATGTTGATGAAATATACTTGCCCCATGATATGGCTAAAGTTTTTGAAGAAAGTGATTATATAATCAATTTGTTGCCTAGTGTAAAAGAGACATATAAATTAATTGATAAAAAATATTTTGATTTGATGAAAAAGGATGCTTGCTTTATAAATATGGGCAGGGGAAGCACAATAAATGAAGAGGATATTATAGAAGCTTTAAAAAAGAAAAGGATAAGAGCCTTTGCTTCGGATGTATTTTTTGTTGAACCACTTCCCGCCGATAGTCCGCTCTGGAAAATGGACAATGTTGTAATAACACCACATATGTGCGGCGAATCAAGTAAGTATATTAAAAGATCATTGCCCATAATTGAAAATAATATAAATGCCTATAAAGGAAAAGGAAATTATATAAATCTAGTTAATTTTGAAAAAGGATATTAGTATTAAAGTTTAATATGTGGAATAAATACAGATGGAGGACTGATATTATGGCTATGGGTGATATAGGTATCATTGGTTTGGCTGTAATGGGGGAGAACCTTGTTTTAAATATGGAAAGTAAAGGTTTTACTGTATCTGTTTATAATAGGACAAAAGAAAATACAATAAATTTTATTGAAGGTAAAGCAAAAAACAAAAATATAATCGGAACCTTTAGAATACAGGATCTAATAGGCAGTCTAAAAACTCCTCGAAAAGTAATGCTAATGGTAAAGGCAGGAAAGCCTGTAGATGATCTAATCGATGGCATTCTCCCTTATCTTGAAAGAGGAGATATTATAATAGACGGTGGTAATTCTCATTACTTGGACACAATTCGGCGCACTGAATATGTTGAAAAGAGTGGTTTTTATTATATCGGAACAGGAATATCCGGCGGCGAGGAAGGGGCACTTAAAGGTCCTAGCATAATGCCCGGGGGGTCATATGCTTCATGGAATCAAATAAAACCTATTTTTCAATCAATTGCTGCAAAAGTGGAAGACGGGATACCTTGTTGTGATTGGATTGGTGATAATGGAGCCGGACACTTTGTAAAAATGGTTCACAATGGAATTGAATACGGTGATATGCAATTAATATGTGAGGCATATATGCTATTGAGAGACTATCTAGCCATGGATGCAGATGAAATGCAACAAGTTTTCAGGGATTGGAATACAGGCAAGTTAAATAGCTATTTAATGGAGATTACCGGGGACATTTTAGCTTTTAAGGATGATGACAACAAGCCTCTAATTGATAAGATCCTTGATACGGCAGGTCAGAAGGGGACTGGGAAATGGATGTCAATTGCCTCGCTAGATGAAGGGGTTCCATTAACGCTGATTACAGAAGCAGTTTATGCACGCTTTCTTTCGGCAGCAAAAGAAGAAAGAATAAATGCTTCTAAAGTTTTAACCGGACCCAGCCATGTCTTTGAAGGAAATAGAGAACTTTTTATAAATGATATAAAACATGCATTATATGCTTCGAAAATAGTTTCTTATGCTCAGGGTTTTGCGCTAATGAAATCAACGGAAAAGGTATATGGATGGAGTTTGAAATATGGCGATATTGCATTATTGTGGAGGAATGGTTGTATCATCAGGTCTGTTTTTTTAGAAAGAATAAAGGATGCCTTTGATAAAAGTGCAAGGCTCGACAATATTCTCCTGGATTCATTTTTTAGAAAAGAAATTGAGGCAGCACAGGAGGGCTGGAGGAGAGTTGTTTCCGCTGCAGCTCTGTATGGAATTTCCGTGCCGGCTCTTTCTTCGGCACTTTCTTATTACGATGGATATAGATGCAAAAGACTCCCGGCGAATCTGCTGCAAGCACAACGGGATTATTTTGGTGCTCATACCTACGAGAGGATAGATAAAGAGCGGGGGAAGTTTTATCATACTAACTGGAAGAGGGAAGCTGTAAAATAAATCTAACATATAAGAGAATTGTTTTGATAGGAGGATTTATGATAGAGTTAAATAGAAATTTTAAATATTCTTTAGTTGTTCCCACTAGCATGGGAGTGCGCATAACGCCTGCAAACGGACAACCAATTAATAGTAGTGATACATTTACAATGCACGTTACAAGCGCCGAAACAAACGTAGCAAGTATTTCAGCAGGTTTGGGTCTTCCTGTCAAAGTGTTAACCAGGTTTGTAAAGGATAGCCCTATTGCAGAATTAATAAAAAATGATTTGGCGAAGCGTCATATGGTTTATGAAGGCATGGAAGTACCACAAGAAGGACCTTGGGGATATCGTCATCAATTCAATATAGCTGATAGAGGTTATGGTGTTAGGGGACCTTTGGTTCAAAATGATCGTGCAGGTGAGGTGGGCAGAACTCTTAATATAAAGGATTTTGATTTAAAACGGATCTTTGCAGAGGAAGGGGTGCAAATGTTGCATCTATCGGGATTAATAGCTGCGCTTTCTTCCGAAACAAGTTCATTTTGTCTAGAGCTTGCCAGATATGCAAAGAAATATGGAACTAAGATATCTTTTGATTTAAATTACCGATCTTCCTTTTGGCATGGAAGGGATAATGAACTTAGAAAAACGTTTATTGAAATTACAAGTATTGCTGATATTTTGATTGGAAACGAGGAGGATTATCAACTTTGTCTGGGGATAGAAGGTCCTGAATCTGGCGGTAAGGATATTGAATCAAAAATAGGCAATTTTAAAGAGATGATATATCGCACTGAAAATGCATTTTCAAATATCTCTGTTTTTTCTACTACATTAAGGCAAGTAAAAAATGCAAACTGTCATTTATGGGGTGCAATAATGTGGCATGATGATGAGTGGTATGTTGAGGAACCTCGCGAGATTATAGTTTTAGATCGTATTGGTGGTGGGGACGGCTTTGTTGGTGGAATGTTATATGGAATATTAAAGGGTTGGGTGCCGGAGAAATGGATAAAGTTTGGCTGGGCAAGCGGTGCCTTGGTTACAACTTTACTGACTGACTATGCATTGCCTTATAACGAGGATCAAATTTGGATGATATATGAAGGAAATACAAGAGTTAAAAGGTAATAATTTAAAAAAATTTTTAGCATTGGAACTCAGCGATTATAAAAAATAATAATCTATGCTGAAATTGTCTGAACTATAGCAATATTTTCGCAATCTATCATGATAAAAAACTATTGGCATCTACATGTTTAATAATAAAACTATAATTATTAAAAGCGGCGAAGCCGCTTTTTTCTATTGAAGATATATTAAGCTATCTCAAATTTGGTGAATTCATGACTTCTGGGTTAACAATATTAAGTGGCTTTTCACTCCTTAATATACGCCCTACCTCTTCGGCAGTCATCTTTATCATTTGTTGCGAGGATTCTTCTGAGTAAAAAGCACAATGGGCAGTAACTACTGTATTGGGGAGTTCTATAATTCTTTTGTCATCTTCCTTTGGTGGTTCATTTTGAAGGACGTCAAGAGCTGCGCCTGATATTATACCTTCGTTCAATGCTTTGAATAAATCATATTGATTTATTAACCCGCCTCTTGCCGTATTTATTATATATGAGGTCGGTTTCATTTTGGAAAAGGCCTCTTCATTAAAAACCCCTTTAGTAGATTCTAATAAGGGAGAATGTATAGATAGAAAATCAGAGCTATTTAATAGAGTGTTAAAATCTACTAATTTAACATTATACTGCTTTGCTTCCGCCAAGGAAACAAACGGGTCAACAGCAATCACATTAACATCAAATCCTGAAAGTTTTTTTGCAACACATTTTGGTATGTGACCAAAACCATAAAGCCCCACTGTGCTCCCCGAGAACCTTTTAATAGGCTCGAGGATCGTTGTACCCCAGCCACCCGATTTTACATGGGGCAGCATAGCAAATAATTTTCGTGCACACGCCAGTATAAGGGTAACAGTATGAGTGGCAACTTCATCTATGCAATAGTTAATAACGTTAGTCACAATAACACCGTGTTTTGTTGCTAAAGAGATATTTGCGGCATTGTAGCCTGTACTTGCAGCGCAATATGCCTTTAGTTTCATTTTTGAATAAGACATATCCGTCATTTCCTGATCCCAAGATATTAAAACATCAATATCTTGGCATTTATCAATAAGCTCTTTTTCAGGCAAAGTATTTTCGCCTAGAAAAATATATTCCAATTCATCATATTCTTTCCTTACATATTGCTCTATTTTTTCTATTAGTACATCATTCATACCCGGCACACCTAATAAAGCTACTTTTTTCATTTTATTAATTACACTCCTTTATAATATAAACTTTATGAGAATATGGACATTTCGCTTATTCTATCAAATGCTTCATTTAGCTTATCCATTCCTACAGTCATGGCAAATCTTAAATATCCCTCCCCACAGCTGCCGAATGCATCCCCAGGCAGGGCAAGAACCCTGGCCTCTTTTAACATTCTATCTGCAACCTGGCACGATGATAATCCCGTTTCTTTAATATTCACAAATAAATATATGCTGCCCTTGGGCTCTAACACAGAAATATTTCTCATGTCTTTTATTCTCTCATAAGCATAGAAAATTCTTTTTTTGTACTCTTCAACAATCGGAGGTTGGATTTCTTTGCGCATTTTTAGCGCATGCAGAGCTGCTCTTTGAGAAATAGAAGGAGCAGTAAAAACATTATTTTCATTTATATCTTTCATGGTTTTAATCAAATACTCAGGTGCTAGCACATAACCTATGCGCCACCCAGTCATACTAAAATCCTTTGAAAAACTACCAATGGTTATAGTCCTATCCTTCATTTTTGCTAAAGTGGTGATGGGTGTAAAGGGTTCAGCATAACTAAAGGATGTGTATATATCGTCTGCTATTATTATTAAATCATGCTTGATAGCTAAATTAGCAATAGATTCAAGGGTATTCCTACTGAAACAAGTTCCAGTAGGGTTATTTGGAGTGTTAATAATTATTGCTTTTGTTCTATTTGTAATTAATTTATCCATCCTATTTACATCCACTTGAAAGTCATCTTTTTCAAAAGTATCTAAAACTACCGGAACACCTCTTGCTAGCTCTATCTGCTGTGGATAAGGAGTAAAGTAGGGAGCATGAATAATGACTTCATCGCCATCATCCAATATGGACTCAAGGACTAACCACATAGCGTGGCAACCGCTTGTAGTTACCATACATTCTTTAATATTTACCTTGTATTTATATTCAACACTATAATAATCACATATTGCTTCTCTTAATTCAGGATATCCGTAAAAATCAGTATAGTGAGTGTGACCATTAACGGCATCATTAAAGGCAGCTTCGATAATCCTTCTATCTGTTGTTAAATCAGGGTCCCCTAAACTAAAATCAATTACTCCATCATACATATTAAGCAAATCCGAGCTTTCTCCCATGGCAGTGGAAGTTGAATTCCAATATCTTTTTGACAAAAATTTGTGTTTCATATATATCCTCCTTCGTAATTTTCTTGAGTTATATGTAGCAAATTTCCAATTGTGTTTCATATATTAAAATACTGTTTCATAATATTATTATATAATATCATACCTTAGCTTTCAATGGTAAATTAGACTTCTTTATAGATACTGCCTAAGAAAAGTTATTGTTTAGACATGCCTGTAACATAAACACGAGTTATAAGGATAAACAGTTGTATGATCTCATAAAGATATCCTACAATGAATATATCGTTTAAATAGAATACCTTGACCGGTATGGGTTGAACACTATATCCGCAGAAAATGGGCATCTTGACCGCAAAAGTTGAACATTGACCAGATTGAAAGCCTATGATAAACTCAAAGTGCCTTTACTCATACATAGGATAGGGCAATGCTGAGGAGCAACCTGAGCGGTGTATGAGGTTTAACGGGAGAGTGATGCCGACCGGTATCGCTCTTTTTTTAATATAAACATAATAATCACTCTCCTGGGAAATAAATGCGTTAAACCTCGGGAGATTGAGGGCAGAGCCTTCATTAGCCGATAGGCTACCTATTTATTAACAAGACCTTTTCTTTTCCTCATGGAATCTTCGCCATTAATTAAAATCGTATATGAATCATGTACAATACGATCGCAAATTGCGTCCGCAAGAGTCGGATCCCCTATCTTTTTATACCATCCGCCAATATCGAATTGGGAGCAAAAAATGGTTGATGCTTTTTTATGTCTGGCCTCTATAATTTCTAAGAGATCTCTCGACTCACTTTCTTTCAAAGGGAACAAAAGCCATTCATCAAGTATAAGAAGTTTAACTTGCTTGTATTGTTTAATTAATTTTCTATAAGTTCCTTCGCCTCTTGCTACCGCTAAATCCCCTAATAATTCCGGCAGTCTTAAATATTTAACGCTATAAAAGTTGCGGTTTGCTGCCATCCCAAATGCATTGGAAAGATAAGTTTTACCTGAGCCGGTAGCACCTAAAATAATAATATTATGATTTTCTTGAATGTAATTACAAGTTGAAAGCCTAACAATTTGTGTTTTATCTAAATTTCTGTCAGAATGATACTCAATATTTTCTATACAAGCATCATTAAATGCATATTCTGCTTTCCTAATGAGCCTTATGAGAGTTCTACTTTTTCTATTGCTCCACTCAATATCGACAAGTATACCAACGCGTTCTTCGAAGGACATCCCACTGAAATTATTATCTTTAATTTGCTCCCTATAGCTATGTGCCATTGAACTTAATTTCATTTCATGGAGTTTGCTTATTGTGTTTTCGTTGAACACCTACCTTCCCCCCTTTTTATAATAATCTGCGCCGCGTGTAAAACTATACTCTGAAGGGGAGACCTCTGGTATTTCTTTATATAAATCTTCTTTATCTTGCCCTGATTTTAGTATTGCTTGAATACTTTTTAAACTTGGAACAGGCGTATAATATATAGCCTTAGAACATGCTGCTTCAAGTCTTTCGATTGAATATTTATCAGCTAATTTTAATAAGGCCATGCATGATTTATACCCTTGCTGTTCAACTTTATGGTTTGTTAAGAACAAATTTACAATAACTTCAGTATTGCTTCCGATTTTTGAGGCCCAGCTTCTGAATCTATCACCGTTCCAACTGATGTATTTTTGATGATTTTGAGGCATATGAGCTTCTATTGTGCTATATTGCCCAGCTCTTCCGTATAATTTAGGATGAGAACTTATGCGGTTACCTTCAAAGAATACTTCGATAGCATTTTTAGTAATTCTAACATCTACCTTTTGCTTTATGTATTCATAAGGTACTGAATAATTTTGATTATCTATGGAAATATGATAATTGTATTGAACAATTGAGACTTTCCAGATAGCAAGCTCAAAAGATTTGATTGGAAGCTTTAGTAAAAAAGGTTTCTCCTCTAAAAAGGCTGTAGCTCTGCAGCCTTCCTTTTTCTGAAAAGGCTTATTGTTAAAAAGATAAAGTTTTTCCATTATGGCATCATTTAATTCTTTTAAGGATAGAAACTGCTGGTTTCTTATGACAGCAAGTATCCAGATAGAGATTATTCCTACAACACCTTCTACGGTGGATTTATCTTTTGGACTTCTCACTCTTGCAGGAATTACAGCTGTACCATAATGCTCGGCCATCTCTTGATATGTTTTATTGATGATCGGATTATACTTTGAAGCTTTTTCAACACCGGTTTTTAAGTTATCCGGCACCAATATTCTTGTTACTCCGCCAAAGTAGTTGTATGCGTTTACATGGGCAGCTATCCAATTTTCTTGTTGTTGTGAAAGAAAAGCCTCCACATAGGCATAACCGCTATAAGGTAAAGCTGCTACAAATACATAGGCAGGTATTCTTTCTCCCGTATCCGTATCAATAATTGATGCAGTTTGTCCAGCCCAATCCACTTCCATTATTTCTCCCGGCTTTCTGTTAATGTGCATTGTTGCCTTTGTCTTTTTTACAAAATCACTATAGTATTTGTTGAATTGAGTGGATTGATAGGGTGTTTCGCCGGATTCTCTACATCTTTCACAGTATTCAACCCATAAAAGAGTTAATGTAACTCCGTTCTTGGCCATTTCATGATGAACATACTCATAGTCAGGCATTTTGTAAACTGGTTTTACTCCTTCCTTTGGAAACAGATGTTTGTAGATTTCTTTGTTTGATAAGTCAGTTGCTATTTGCCAGGTAACTTTTTGTTCTACAGCTTTTTGCAAAGTAGTAATAACAGTAGTACGAGAGCAACCGCAACTCGCTGCAATTTGCGTATTTTTGATTCCTAAACTATTGAGCCTAAGAATCTCTTTGTAATTGGTCATTCGTGACCCTCCTTAGAATTTATTTACATCAGTTAATGATGCATAAATTCATTTTACAGTAATGTAAGGGGCACCGAAATGACTGTTCAATCTCAAACGGTCAATGTGTCCAACTTAAGCGGTCAATGTGTTCGTTCTGATACGGAATATTCACTACAATGCAATCTTTATAAAATTTTAATAGTCTACAATAGCAAAATATGAATATATACAAAGCATGAGGCGTAACAAGAAATCGTCTCGACAAAATATTTAAAAAACAACATATTTACTTTTCAAGTTTAATGTAGTATCCTGGATCCAGGATGCAATATATAGTTATGGAGGTGTAATAATGTCGAATCATGTGTCACGTGGTTTTCGTGTTAACAGGAAACCAAAGACCCTTTCCGATTATGTTACAGAGGAGCTTAAAACGGCTATATTGACTGGTGCTATTAAAGCAGGTGAGGTGCTTTCCTCGGATAAAGCGGCCTTGTTATTAGATGTTAGTCGAATGCCGGTGAGGGAAGCAATGTGTAGGCTTGAGGCCATGGGCATTCTGGAAATTAAGGATGGGCGCGGTAGCATGGTGCGAGGCATTAGTGGTGAAAGATTAACCGCTCTATTCGAAGCACGCAATCTTATTGAGCCGCGAGCTGCGCAATATGCGGCAGAAAGGCGTACTGATAAACAACTTTCGGAGCTTTGGGGAATACTAATGATGTCAAAAAAACACCTTGAAGATGGAGATATGAAAAACTATGTACTTGCCAACTTTAATTTTCATTTGAAAATTGCTGAAATATCCGGCAATGAGTTTTTGACAGAGGCTATAGAACGATTATTGCTTTTAGCTTCTGTTGTATGGAACCAAGATGCTAACAATCCTGATTTATATTCTCCTGCTAATCATGAACATGATGAAATATTTGAATGTATTAAACACAGGTATGGGAGTGCTGCTATGGAGACGATGTCAGCACACTTGGCAAACAACTTAAAACGAACATGCAAAAAGCCTGAAACAATGAAGAGCAAAGGATAATGTAATACTGTTGATGAGAATAAAGCTAATATTTAGTATTATGTTATTTGCAAATATCATTAGAGGAAAGGGGGAGTGTTTTATGGCGGCTAGTTATGTTTTTTTAGGTGTATCTGTAGCTTTAAGTTTATTATCCGTTCTTATTTCAGTATTTGGCAAATCATTCTTTTCCAAGTTTGATTAGGAATCTAATTATTAAATGTACTATGGGTTGATTTTTTGTTGTTATATCAAATGCTAATGATTTGCAAAAAAGTCTTAGAAATACGTAATAATAAAAAAGGAGGTTCACTAATATGGGTTGGAGTCAAATATTGCTTCTTATAATTTTCTTTGTTATTATGCCGGCTTGGGCACTTTATTATTCTCGTAATGAGTCAAAGGATTTAGAAGGTTTCGTTTTCGGCGGTCGAACACTTGGACCTTGGTCATCCGCTTTAACGGCTGCAGCTGCATCAACAAGCGCCGGTTTATTTGTAGGAGCTGCCGGAATGGCATATTTATACGGCTGGGGTGGCGCAACATGGCAACTAGGGGGCATGGCCGGTGTTTTCTTTGCTTGGTTTATCGTAGCGCCAAAGGTACGTCAAGAGTCACGTAGAATCAAATCAATCACAACACCTGAGCTTCTTGCAAAGAGATATGGCTCACGTACTTTTTATCCTTTAACTGCGTTTTGGATTGTTTTATTTTCAATTCCCATCCTAATCGTACAATTAAGATCTGCGGCACTTTCTATGGAAACATATCTTGGACTACCTTATAATATTTCACTTATGGTTTTTGGCTTTTTTCTTATTGCTTTTTCAGCTTATGGCGGACGAAGTGCGATCTCCTATCTTAGCACTATGCAAGGGCTAATAATGATTGTAGGCGTTACAGTAGCCTTCTTCTACGGGTTATCATTAGTCGGTGGAATTACCAGTTTGAATACCAAGCTTGCAGCTCAGAATGCAAATTTAACAAGCTTTTTTGGTGACTTACCATCGGCTACATGGTTTAATTTAGCCTTTATTTATCTTTTCGGTTTATGCAGCGGACCCCATATAGTTCCGACATATTATGGTATGAAGGATAGCAATACTGCACGTAAGGCTTTTCCAATAGGCGTTGTCGTATCCATTTACTGGACTGTTGTAGCAATCTATATCGGATTAATTCCTCGTGCACTTGGACATGTACTTGAAAGGTCTGACTCCGCATTTGCCTTTTATTCAACAGAGCTCATGCCGCCAATAATAGGTATGCTTTTGATATTATGCTTACTTGCTGCTATATTCACAACACTGGATACTCTGCTTATGGCAACTGGCTCAAGTTTAATACATGATATTGTTGGTGTATGGAAAGCAAATAAAGGAAACCCTTATGATGAGCAAACGGAAGTTAAAGCTACAAAACTGGCTACCTTAGCAGTAGGTGTCTTTGCGTTGCTTCTTTGTTTCTTCGAAATGCCGCTTATTACCATACTTAATGCATTTGGTAACGGAGCTTTTGTAATTTTTATTGGCATTCCAATGGTATCAGGATTGTTTTGGAAAAACAGCAATAAGCAAGCGGCTTTGTTTTGTAGTACTGTAGGACCGTTATTATATATAGTGTGGAAATACTTCCTTACAGGTGTTACTGGTATGGGTGAGTTATTAGGAACAATGCTAGTCTGTTTGCTAGTCACAATTCTTTGGGGAAATGTTCGTCCTGCAAGTAAAGAAGAATACTATCAAAATTATCGTAGCGCTGAATTTTCTGATGATGTATTGGAATACAAAAACAACTAATTCTTTCAAAAATCTTATGTAATGGAGGAAAAAGAAGCTAATGAAAATCTTATATTACTTGAACACATATTTTGCCGGAATGGGTGCTGAAGAAGCCGCTGATAATCCAATAACATTTACTACAGAAGCAAAGGGTCCTGCTTCGGGATTGCTTGCTCTTCTTGGCGAAGGATTCGAATTATCTTGTGTGGCTATTGCCGGCGATAATTATGCCGCTACACATCTTTCAGAAATGCTTAAAAAAATAGAAAAGAAATTGGATGAGGGAAAAATTGATGTGGTCATTGCAGGTCCTGCATTCAACGCGGGGCGTTATGCACAAGCATGTCATGAAGTATGTAAACTTGCAATGGATCATGGATTACTTGGTGTTATGGGCATGGATTTTGACGCTCCGGGGCGGGAACAGTATTCCAAGGATTGCTATGTGTTTCCTAGTGGAGCTAGCGCTGCGGGTATGAGAAAGACCTTACCTCTTTTTGCGGAATTTCTTAAACGCCGTGCGGCTGGTGAGCCTGAACGTCCTGCGCGAGAAGAGGGATACTTTCCTCGTGGAATCAGGAAAACAGTTATTAGAGATAGATGTGCGGCACCGCGAGCATTAGATATGCTTGAGCTTAAATTAGCCGGAAAGCCGTTTGTAACAGAAAACCCAGTGCATGTGATAGATAAAATAGAACCTGCACAGCCAGTTGTATTAAAAGATTCGGTGATTGGGCTTGCAACAACAGGCGGTCTTTTTCCAAAAGGAAACCCTGATAAGTGCAAATCAAGGGGCGGTGATACATGGGGTGAGTATAATATTTCAGGGCAAGACTCTCTCGTCCCAGGTGAATGGGAGGTTGTTCATAGTGGGTATAGCGCTGAATATGCCGATAAAAACCCTAATTATATAATGCCACTAAGCGTGATACGAGATATGGAAAGGCAAGGAAGATTTAAGGGTGTCCATGAAAACTTTTTAGCCACTGCCGGAAATGGAGGAGCTGTAGAGGACTGTGAAACCACAGGTAAACGATGGGCAGAGTATTTTAAATCTAGTGGAGTTAATGCCGTTTTGCTTGTTTCCACTTGAGGGACTTGTACACGTTGCGGTGCAACAATTCAAAAAGAAATAGAAAAGGCGGGTCTTCCGTGTACTATCATAACAGCTATGTACACTTTGGCAATCAGTACCGGTGCAACTCGAGTATGCTCGGGTGGTAATATATCCCATCCTTGCGGTTTCCCGACAGCATCCCTCGAACGAGATAGTGAATTTATGAGAAAGACTGTTGAAACTGCTATAAATATGCTTGAAGAAACTATCGAAGATCAAAAGTTAGTAGTAATCGAAAGGTAGGTGCACATATGATGGTATATGACAATAATAAAACGGATATGGTGCTTACGATGGGCACCTTTGAAATTAATAATATCATCCTGTCTGATAAGAATGATATTATTGACGGTACACTATATGTAGATGAAAAAGGTTTGATTGATCACATTATGAAAGATCCCGTTATAGAATCATGCAAAGTCGACCTAGTATTTCCGGGTGAAAAGACTCGTATACTTCGAGTTGTAGATTCTGTTGAGCCACGCTATAAACACGGCATGGCACAGCCCTTTGCCGGACAAGGCGCACCTGTTGAGCAGCTTGGATATGGCGAAACATATCGTTGCGCAAATGTAGGGGTATTGCTGTCGGCTCAGATTCCTCTTCGTCGAGCGGGAGGTTTGCATATAAATCGAGAAACGATTATAGATATGGTTGGCCCCGGATCCTATGTAAATGTTTATCCGAAGCTTATGAATATTGTAGTAAGTGTTACAGTACACGATGATTTTGATGAATATCAATATGAGCAGGCTTGTCGTCATGCAACAGCGAATGCCGGGCGTTATATAGGATTAGCAATGAAGGATAAAAAGCCTGATAATATTGAGGTGTTTGATATGAATGCACCTTGTGATCCTTCATTACCTAAGGTAGTTTGTGTATATCAAGTTCATGCTGTAGGTTTGTATTATACGTCATACAACTATGGTCTGAGCTATGCCGGATTACTGCCTACTATCATGCATCCGAATGAAATACTTGATGGTGCAATATTTGGTTGTAATTATGGATGCCCTTCTACGCGTGCATCAACTTATCAACACATTAATAGTCCCATAATAAGGGAATTATATGCGCGGCATGGAAAGACAATAAATTTTTCAGGAGTTATTTTATTCCGCGGACGTTTTGAGGAGATGGAGGGCAAGCGGCGAGTTGCAAATCAGATAGCCAAGATTGCACAGATGCTAGGTGCTGAAGGCTCAATAAACTGTTGGGAAGGTGAAGGAAACGCTTTCATCGAGACAATGTTGACAGTTAAACAACTTGAGAAAAGAGGAATTAAAACTGTGTTGATTTCTTCTGAAATGGGTGGAAGCGAGGGTAAGGACAATCCCTTATTTTATAGTGAACCTGAGGCTGATGCTATAGTGTCCTGCGGGAGCTGGCAGCGCCCCATTACTTTGCCCCCAGTAGAAAGAGTAGTCGGAGCAGGAGATCATTTTGCCAGATTGCAACCTGAAAACGGTCTTGTTGAATATGATGCATATAAAGAAATTAAATTGTGGCAGATTTATGAAGTATGTGAGTCTTCTAATAAGTACGGATTAACAGGCTGGAGCTGTGACGAGTTCTAATAATATATTACACCGTATCAATACCGAAGGGATCTCCTGGCAGATTTCTTCGGTATATTATTTTTTGAGGCAATTTAAAATTATGGACGATTCTTTTTTTCTAAGGGCAAGTTACACTATCTTCTGATTCTTAGAGTAAATTTATAGTAGGGAAAATAGCGAAAGTTCGCAAAGAATAGAATAGAAAAGAAGACACCATCTCGTTAAAATATTAGTTAACAAACAACAAAAATTTGAAAGGATGGAAGTCTTCTATGTATACTAGTTTACAACATTTTAATGAATTTGGGGTAAAAAAAATTGAAAAAGAAATAAAAAATTTTATTGAAGAAAAAAAGGATATAGCAGATTTAGTTATTTGACAACAATACAATATATAATATATTATTATGATGAGTTCAAGGTCCATTACCCGTGATTTTGTATGGAAAGAAAGCTTAACTATTAATATATGAAACCGGCTCGCATGGATAGATATGCGTATTTGAAACAGGAGATGAATAAATGGATAATGCTATACTCCACGGAATAGATAAGGATATCGAGGAAATATTTTATAATTTAATCAGTATAAAAAGTGATACGGGAACTCAATACGAAAAGCAAATTGAACCATACTTTATGTCCTTCTTCAATGGAATAGACTATTTTAATAATAATCCTCACTTATATGGAAAATATCCCATTAAGGAGGATATTTTAGAGAGATCTGTTTTATGGGCTTTACTGAAAGGTGAAGGGGATAATACAATCGTATTTATTAATCATTATGATGTAGTGGATGTTGAGGACTATAAAGCTTTGAAGGAATACGCTTATACTCCTTATGAATTAGAGAAGCAGCTCTTTAAAATAAAAGATGAGCTGCCTGGGGAAGCAAAGAGGGATTTGGAAAGCGGCAAATATATATTTGGCAGGGGTACGGCGGATATGAAAGCAGGAGCCGCTATACAGATGGCTTTGGTAAAAAGATACTCCAGTCTTAAAAGCTTTAAAGGAAATATACTATACCTTTCTCTTCCCGATGAGGAAAACATGTCTGCAGGTATGCGCAGCGGTGTTATATTGTTAAAGGAATTGAAAGAAAAGTATAAATTAAAATATATTATTACTATCAATTCAGAGCCCCATCAAAGAATTGATGAAAGCGTAGGAGTTTTATCTGAAGGCTCCGTAGGTAAAATTATGCCCTTTATATATGTACGGGGTTCACTGTCCCATGTCGGTAAAGTTTTCGAAGGCTTTAATCCTGTCGGGCTTATGGCAAAAATTATATCGAAAATTGAATTGAGCCTTGATTTTTCAGATTTTATTGAGGGTGAGGCTTCACCGCCCCCCAGCTGCCTATATATAAGGGATAGCAAAATGCATTATGACGTATCCATGCCACTAAGCGCCGGTGCTTATTTCAGTATTCAAACATTAAATAGGGATCCAGCGTCGGTAATGGAAACTTTAAAGAGAATATGCCTTTTATCCTTTAAAGAGATTATTGAGGAAATGAATGAAAAATTTAAAATATATAAAACGAGAGTTGGCAAATCTTATACGCCTTTGCCTTGGGAACCAAAGGTTGTTACTTTTGAAGAACTGTGCAAGGAGGCTTATAATAATTATGGTGTTCTTTTTATGGGTTTATATGATAAAATATTAACAGAGATTAAGGAAAAAATACAAAAAGGTGAGAAACCTTTAATTAACAGTAATTTTGAATTAACAGATAGAATATTTGATTATATAGATGATTTATCTCCAAGGGTTGTAATAGGATTCGCACCACCATATTACCCCAATGTATCCAATATAAATATCAAAAACTTGGAGGACGGTATTAAAGGGTTATCAAATCAGCTTATTGATTTTGCTTATAAAAACTATAACCAAAAGTATGAAAAGGAAAACTATTTTACGGGAATATCGGATTTAAGCTACACATATATAGAAAACTCGCAAGCTATAATAAAAGCTTTGGAAGGGAATATGCCCTTTTACAATAATATGTACACTATACCCTTAGATATAATTGAGGAGGTCTCCGCACCGTGCATCAACATTGGGCCTTGGGGTAAGGATTTTCATAAATTAACGGAAAGGGTGTTAAAGGAAGATTTGTTCAAACAAACACCCGGTATTATCGACCATGCTGTTTCAACTTTATTTACTTGATTAAATAATTTAATAGGGGGATGCGGATTGCAATACAAGACATTAAAGGATCATGTTTACGACTACATATCCAAGAAAATTAATGATGGAACCTTAAAGCCAAAGGAAAGAATATGCGAAAATAAAATATGTGAGGATTTAGAGATAAGCAGAACGCCAGTAAGGGAAGCCTTGATGCAGCTTGCCAGCGAGGGTTATTTAGAAAAAAGTCCAAGAAAAGGTTTTATTGTAAAGGAGTTAAATTTAGAAAGAGTGCAGCGCCTTTATGCAATAATAGGATGTTTGGAAGGGCTGGCAGCTTCTTTAGCTGTTGATAAAATGACGGGCAAGGATATGAAGACCATGGAAAGTATTCTTGATAAAATAGACAAAGCCATTATCGATAAAGATTATGGTGAATACTATAAGCTGCAAACGGAGTTTCACAGTGTTTTTATTGATGCCGCCGATAATGAAGAGCTTTCTTTTCTTTTAACAGCATTGAAGAAGAACTTTATAAGGCAAACCTATATAACGGATACGGAGCAAGTGGACACTCTTCTGAGCGTTGTTCAGGATACTCATAAAGAGCATAGGGTGTTGTTTAATTTATTTAAAGAAAAGGATAAAGCAAAACTGGAGAGCTATTTACGGAATGTACATTGGAATGTGAAGTATGCTAAATATGATTCCATAATATAGTCCAAGAAAATTAAAATTTGTATAATAAAAAGTTTTCTATAAATAATATTATAGAAGCTTTTTTATTTTGCCCTTATTTACAGAGCAAAATAAAGATAGGAAAGACAAGGTTTTAGGCTGTTAAGTTTGAAAACTGTGGGAAATACTGAAACCAAATTGATATTGTAGTTGCATGAATTATAAAAGAAGTATATAAATGCATTTATTAAAATTTTTCTTGAATTTAACAAAACACAAGATTATAATTATATACAATATATTATATACAATATATTATATACAATATATTATTTTAATATTTACCTCAAACCTCAGATTGCGGGTAAATAAGTACCGACGTATAAATAATTTAGAAAGGAGGATTATGTATGGAAGTAGGCAGTCAATCTATGGTGAATAAAACCCAATCCATTATAATCAAACATGCCAGAGATGCTTATATAAGCCAGGAATACCTGGAACAAAATTGGAAGGAATGGGGCTTCTTTGAATGCCCGAATTTCGAAAAATGCGTAGATGAATATGATAAATTTGAAGCTATCATAAAAAAGCTTGTTCCAGATGTTAAGTATTTACCAAAGGATGAAGCGGCGGGTCTTGACTCCATTTATACTCATGATTCAGTGAAGTTTACAAAAAAAGGAGCTATAATTTTGAACATGGGCAAAAAGGCGAGGAAAAACGAACCCAAAGCAATAAAAAAATATTTACAAAGTATTGGAGTTCCTATTTTAGGTGAAATTACCGGGGAAGGTACTGTAGAAGGGGGAGATGTACTCTGGCTTGAGGACAACAAAGTAGCTATAGGCAGAGGATATCGAACCAATGATGAAGGTATAAAGCAATTCGCATATATAGTACGGGACCTGGTAGATGAAATAATAGTTGTACCTATGCCCCATGGCAATAATGAAGAGGAGTGCTTGCACTTAATGTCTGTTATCAGTCCAATAGATAGGGACTTGGCAGTTGTTTATTCAAGATATATGCCTGTTTTTTTCAGACAAATGCTAATAGAAAAAGGTATAAAACTTATTGAAGTTATAGACGAAGAATACATGCCTTTAGGCACAAATGTACTTACTGTTGAGCCTAGAAAAGTTGTGCTGATGAAAGGCAATCCGGATATAAAAGAAAAGCTGCTTAATGAAGGTGTAGAGGTTCATGAATATGAAGGACAGCATATTTCATTACCTGGCAATGGCGGTGCTACATGCATGACAGCACCATTATACAGGATATAATGAGGGAAGAAAAATTATACTTATAATGAAAATATTTCAGATAGGGCTTTCCTTATAAATAAAATCGAAGGAGGTATTATTTATGTCATTTATAGAATGGGCAGAGGTCATAGTTTGGGACTATATGTGGGGTACGCCTATGGTCGTAATAGTGTTGGCTATAGGAGCTTTTATTACTATTAAATCTGGGTTTTTTCAATTTAGGCATTTAGGTTATTCCTTGAAGGAATCCATGGGCAGAGTTTTTAGCAAGGACAGCGGTGGTACGGGTATAGTTTCATCCTTTGAAGCTTTAAGTATTGCTATAGGAACCACGGTAGGCGTAGGAAACATCGGTGGTGTCGCCACGGCTATAGCCGTGGGAGGTCCTGGTGCTATATTCTGGATGTGGGTTGCGGGTATTTTAGGTCAAGTTGTTAAGATGGCGGAAATTGCTTTGGCAGTCCACTATAGAACAGAAAACGATGACGGCACTACTTATGGCGGACCAAACTATTATATGAGAAAAGGTATAGGTGAAGAAAAGAATAAAAAAGTGTTATATAAAGTGCTGAGTTTACTTTTTGCTTTTGGTTTTTTAATCGGATTCTTTATTAACATTCAAACCTACACAGTGGCTGAGGCCATTGGATATACTTTTGATGTCAGCTTAGTGACGGTTGGTGTCGCTTTTACTGTAGTTCTATATATTTTAATAGGCGGAGGTCTTCCTTCATTAGGAAGAATTGCTTCCGTATTGGTTCCTTTCATGTGTATTTTCTATATACTTGGAGGTTTATTTATAATTGTTAAAAACATCGGTGAGCTTCCTCATGCTTTAGGGCTTATTTTTGGGTCTGCATTTACAGGAACTGCGGCTCTTGGTGGTTTCATCGGTGCATCCTTTTCACAAGCAATAAAAATAGGTATGGCACGCTCTGTGTTTAGTAATGAAGCAGGCTGGGGTACTTCTCCTATGATTTATGCGTCATCAAAGACGGATCATCCGATGAAGCAGGCTATATTAGGTATATTTGAAGTTTTTGTTGATACAATCGTCATTTGCTCTATTACTGCTTTAATTATAATCATAACAGGTGAATGGTCATCAGGCTTAGACGGTGCAACACTAACCCTGCAAGCTTTTGAAACAGGCATGGGGAGATTTGGCAGAATAATCCTGGCAACAGGGATATTCCTATTCGGTGTTACAACCTCCTCCGGCTTATATGTGCAAATGGAGGTTATAGTCAGGTACTTATTAGGGGATACACCTAAGAAGGAATTAATACTTAAGCTTTATAAATGGCTTTATCCTTTACCTCAATTAGGATTAGTATTAATAGCAGTTTATTATGAATTCCCCGGCTCATTAGTTTGGGTATTTTCGGATGCTTCTACGGCACTTCCGATATTTGCAAATCTTTTAGCATTGCTTATACTGGCACCCAGATTTGTTGAACTCCTCAAAGATTACAAAGCCAGATATATGGGCATAGGCAAAGTAGACCCGGATTTTAAACCTTTTTACCAGGATAGAGTAAAAGGAAAATAAGCAAAGAATTTAAATACAGGAGGTAGAATATGTTTACAAACGTAATAGTAAAAAAGCCAGGTAAATCTTTAGTGAACGGTATTGCATCCGAGGATTTAGGCAAGCCGGATTATGAAAAAGCTTTAAAACAACATGAATCATATATAGAGGCTTTAAAGAAGTGTGGAGTTCAGGTTACTGTTTTAGAAGCTGACGAGAAATATCCCGATTCTTGCTTTGTCGAAGATACTGCAATAGTGACAAAAAAATGTGCTATCATCACAAATCCCGGTGCACCTACGAGAAAAGGTGAGCAAGCGGAAATAAAGGAAGTTCTAAAAAAATTCTATGAAAATATTGAGGAAATCCAAGCTCCCGGTACAATTGAAGGCGGAGATGTTATGATGGTAGGCGATCACTTTTATGTGGGGCTATCCGCCAGAACTAATAAAGACGGGGCAAAGCAATTCATTGATATTTTAAGAAAATACGGTTATGATGGAACTATGGTTCCTTTGAGGAAAGTACTTCATTTAAAAACAGGATTGGCTTATCTTGAAAACAACAACCTTTTGGTAGCCGGTGAATTTGTGGAAGACCCTATATTTAAGGATTTCAATAAAGTAGTAATAGATGAAAGAGAAGGCTACTCCGCGAATTGCATTTGGGTTAACGGTACTGTTATAATACCGGAAGGCTACGAAAAAACTAAAAAAGCCGTAGAGGAATTAGGCTATAATATTATAGAAGTAGATACCTCGGAATATAGAAAAGTAGACGGCGGGTTAAGCTGCTTATCACTTCGATTTTAAATGACGTAGAGGCGGACACTTTGTCCGCCTTAATTTTGCTATAATTTAAGTAAAGGGGTATAGTCAGAAAAATGAAGGATATTTCAAAATGCAATGAGTTAATCGAAAAGGACAGCGAAGTAGTAGGTAAAGCATCAAGAGCTCCTTATTTTCCTTTAGCAATAAAAAAAGGAAAAGGGGCTATTTTTGAAGATTTAGACGGCAACAAATACATAGATTTTTTTAGTAGTGCAGCTGTACTTAACACAGGGCATGCACATCCTAAAGTAGTAAAAGCCATAAAGGAACAAGCTGAAAGCTACATTCATTTTTCATCAGATTGCTTGTATACAAAGCCTCAAATAGAATTGGGGGAAAAGCTTCTAAAGATTACACCCGGCAATTATAATAAAAGAGTAGTATTTGGTCTTTCCGGCTCCGATGCTAATGATGGAGCTATTAAACTGGCACGAAGCTATACAGGCAGGTCTAAAATAATATCCTTTATAGGAGCTTATCATGGGGCTACTTACGGCGCTATATCTCTGACGGCAATAAGTAATGATATGAGAAGAAAAATAGGACCCTTATTACCTGAAATTTATCATATGCCTTATCCCAACTGCTATAGATGTGCATTTGGTCAAAAGGCAGACAATTGCTCTCTGGCATGTCTGGATTACATGAAAAATGCTTTTGATTTATATATACCCCCGGAGGAAGTGGCAGCTGTTGTGATTGAGCCGATTTTAGGGGATCTAGGCTTTATTGTACCTCCAAAAGCTTATATGAAGGAGCTTTATAGACTGTGTAAGGAAAAGGGTATATTGTTCGTTGTGGATGAAGTACAGCAAGGCTTCGGACGTACAGGCAAATGGTTTTCCATTGATCATTTTGATTTAACTCCGGATATAGTGGTTATGGGCAAATCTATAGCCTCCGGTCTACCTTTAAGTGCTATTTCTGCACGAGAAGAAATTGTTAATTCTTTAGACATGTCACATATTTTTACTCTCCAAGGCAATGCTGTTTGTGCAAAGGCGGCTATTGCTACTATAGAAATAATTGAAGAGGAAAGCTTGTTAGAAAAAAGCAAGCATATGGGCGATTATATTAAGGAAAGGTTATTGGATTTAAAGGATAAGTATAAGTTGATAGGTGATATAAGAGGTATGGGATTATCCTTAGGCGTAGATTTGGTAAAGGATAGAGATACTAAAGAAAAGGATAAAGTCGGCGCCGCAAAGATATCTTACAGGTGCTGGCAAAAAGGACTGCTTTTAGTATTTTTCGCCCAAAATGTTCTTAGAATACAACCGCCTCTGGTTATAAAAAAAGAAGAGGCAAGCAGAGGTATTGACATCTTGGAGGAATCTATAAAGGAATACATAAGAGGAGAGCTGCCTGACAGCATTTTAGATACGATAAAGGGCTGGTAGGGTGTTAAAATATAAATAAATTTTTATACATATTATGCATACATATTGAAAAATCAAGATTAACGGATGCATGATAATATAGAGGATAAAGGTATTATGAGGTTTTAGCCTTTTACCAATTGATGGTAATAACTGTGTTGATATGCAAAGCCTTTGTATACTATATCAAGTTTTACATTTTGTGGATGACCGGATTGCTTGTAATAATATAAGTCAAAGTATATAATCTAGTTGGAAATATTCAGTTATTATAGATAACTAACGGAAGGAGTAATTATAGTGGATAATAAAAATAAAGGTTTTTTAAACATCACTTCCGAAATTGGCAATCTTAAAGCTGTTCTACTTCACAAGCCGGGGAAGGAACTGGAAAGGCTTACTCCTGAATATCTAAGTGAATTACTATTTGATGATATACCTTGGCTTAAGAAAATGAGAGAAGAACACGATGAATTTGCGGAGCTTCTTAGGAGTAGAGGAACAAGAGTCTGCTACATCGAGGAATTGCTTCAGGAAGTATTGTCTAAGGATGAGATTAAAAAGGATTTTACTAAGGATTTGCTTAATCAATGCGGAATTGATAATCCCGGACTTAGAGATATGCTCTATGATTTTATTATATCAAAATCGGCGGAAGAGGTTGTTGGGATTGCCATAAGCGGTCTTAATAAAAAGGATGTCCCGAGGAGTGGCAGAGAGTTTAGCTTGACTGAGCATGTGCACGCCGATTATCCTCTTTACATCAATCCTTTGCCTAATTTGTATTTTATGAGGGACCCTGCTGCGGTTATGGGCAACGGTTTAAGCATTAATTCCATGCATACACAGGCAAGGAGCAGGGAGCCTATTTTGATAAAATATTTATATGAATACAATCCCCTGTTTAGGAAAGAATTTACCCCTTTATGGTATGATTATAATATTCCCCACAGTATGGAAGGCGGGGATATGCTTGTATTATCAAAGGAAATTGTAGCAATAGGCTGCAGCGAAAGAACTTCATCCCAAGGGATTGAGATTCTGGCACAGAATCTTTTCAACGGTATGGAGGAATTAAGAGAGGTCATAGCTGTCAGAATACCGGCTCTTAGAGCTTTCATGCATTTGGATACAGTATTCACCATGATTGATTATGATAAGTTTACCATATACCCCGGCATACAGGATAAGGTTGAGGTATATAGGCTGATAAGAGGTAAGAATAACAGCATATCCATAGTCTATGAAGAGGATTTGGTGGAGACTTTGAGAAAGACTTTGAAAATCCCCACTATCAGACTTTTGGAGAGCGGCGGAGGAGATCCGGTTACTGCCGCAAGAGAGCAATGGAATGACAGCACCAATACATTGGCGATAGCTCCCGGAGTAGTGGTTACTTATAGCAGAAATGAATGCTCCAACGAAGTATTGAGAAAGAATGGTATAGAGGTGCTGGAGATAGAAGGCTCCGAGTTGGTAAGAGGCAGAGGAGGACCAAGATGTATGAGCATGCCTCTCGTCAGAGATGAAATATAACGGTTACTGGTCACTAAAATTGTAAGAGAGACCTTTGATTTCAGCCATAGTGGCAGAGATGTTGTCTGCCCATATTCTAGAAAGATTAGCCAAGCCAAACTTATTAGTTTATAAAATATATAAAAACGATTCAAGGAGGAAATATTATGGCAGTAAATTTAAAAGGAAGAAGCTTTTTAACATTGATGGATTTTACACCGGGAGAGATTAGGTATATGTTGGATCTGGCTCATGATTTAAAATCGAAGAAAAGAGCCGGAATATACAATTATCTATTAAAAGGTAAGAACATTGTTTTATTATTTGAGAAAACCTCAACAAGGACAAGATGTGCATTTGAAATAGCCGCTCTGGAAGAAGGCGCTCACGTTACATTCTTAGATTCAGGGAGCTCTCAAATGGGTAAAAAGGAATCCTTGGAGGATAGTGCCAAGGTCCTTGGCAGGTTCTTTGACGGTATTGAATACAGAGGCTTTGAACAATCTGTAGTTGAAGATTTGGCTAAATACTCAGGCGTTCCCGTATGGAACGGACTTACTGACGCAGATCATCCCACACAAATCCTTGCGGATATGCTTACGATTGAAGAGCATATAGCGAAGCCTTTACATAAAGTTAAGGTTGTTTTTGTCGGAGACACAAGAAATAATATGTCCTATGCCTGGATGTACGGCTGCGCAAAGATGGGAATGCATTTTGTAGCCTTGGGACCAAAGGAGCTTTGGCCGGAGGAAGCAATAATGGAGAAGGTTAATAAAGTTGCAAAAGAAACAGGAGCAATAATTGAAGTGTCCGATGATGTAGACATTGCTGTAAAGGATGCAGATGTAATCTATACGGACGTATGGGCATCCATGGGAGAGGAAGATAAAATTCCCGAAAGAGTAAAACAATTATCAGCTTATCAGGTTACTATGGATATGCTTAAAAAGACAGGTAATCCCGATGTGAAATTCCTCCATTGTTTACCGGCGTTCCATGATTTTGAAACTAAAATGGCCAGGGAAATGAAAGAAAAAGGCTATGATATGAGAGAAGTAACAGACGAGGTATTCAGGAGCAGACACAGCGTAGTATTTGATGAGGCAGAGAATAGAATGCATACAATAAAAGCAGTTATTGTGGCAACTCTATAAATTGTGTATTTATACAGAGTTAAATAACCTCATAATTTTTATATAAACATTTGTAGCGGGGAAATTTTCTCCGCTATAAAATCTTTAATAAGGTATAAAGAACATTAATTAAAAACACCATACGGGATAGGAGAGAAAAAAATATGAAAACAACGAGAGTAGTTATAGCCTTAGGAGGGAATGCCCTCCAGGAAGGAGGCGCTCCGGCTACCGCGGAGGCACAGTTGGAGGTTGTAAAAAAGACTTCAGAATATATTGCACAAATAAGCGAAAAAGGATATGAAGTAGCCATAGCCCATGGGAATGGACCTCAGGTGGGAAGAATACTTTTAGCATCGGAGGCAGCCGCTAATGTTACTCCTTCTATGCCCTTTGATGTATGCGGAGCTATGAGTCAGGGCTATATAGGATATCACATTCAACAGGCGCTGAAATATGAACTTTTAAAGAAAGGCAAAGATATACCTGTTGTAACAATAGTCACCCAGGTAGTAGTGGATAAGAAGGATAAAGCTTTTCAAAATCTAACAAAGCCTATAGGACCTTTTTATTCTGAGGAAGAGGCTAAGGTCATAGCGGAGGAAAAAGGTTATGTAATGAAAGAGGATGCAGGCAGAGGCTGGAGAAGAGTGGTTGCGTCACCCAAGCCTCTAAAAATTGTAGAGTTGGATTCAGTGAAAAGACTTTGGGATTCGACTATAGTCATTACTGTAGGCGGCGGTGGTATACCGGTAATCGAAAAGGAAGACGGTTCTCTGGAGGGGATTGCTGCTGTAATTGATAAGGACTTGGCGGCAGAGAGACTTGCCGAGGATATAGACGCAGATGTATTAGTAATCCTGACAGAGGTTGAAAAGGTATCCATAAATTATAAGAAGCCAAATCAGGAGGATCTTGATTTAATAACTGTTGAGCAGGCAGAAAAGTATATAGAGGAAGGACATTTTGCTCCCGGAAGCATGCTTCCAAAGATAGAAGCAGCTGTGGATTTTGCAAAGTCCAGAACCGGCAGGAAGGCGATAATAACTTCTTTATATAAGGCTGTTGATGCTTTGGAGGGTAAAGCAGGTACAAGGATAACTATGTAGGCACATAGGCACATAGGCAAATGGGCACATGGAGGAGAGAACTACCCCAGCGTCCAGCGTCTAGCGTCTAGTGTCTAGCGTCCAAAATTTAGCATTCGGTGACTGATATTATCCAGAAGCAGGAGTTCCAAAACCTAAACTTCTAAATTCATTCCGGGCGAAATCAAAATCTCTTCGATAGATTAAAATAATAGAATTATTGGTAATTACTATAGGTGGACTGATTTCGCTTATCCTTCATTTCATTAAGAAGTTATACGGTTTCTCCACAATGCTTCTTTGACAATATCAGTACCTACCTCGATAAATGGGCACAAGGAGGTTGGATGTTGGATTCAAACCAGCGTCCAGCGTCCAGAGTATAGAGACTAGCGTCCAGCGTCCAGAAATCAGCATCCGGTGACTGATATTATCCAGAAGCAGGAGTTCCAAAACCTAAACTTCTAAATTCATTCCGGGCGAAATCAAAATCTCTTCGATAGATTAAAATAATAGAATTATTGGTAATTACTATAGGTGGACTGATTTCGCTTATCCTTCATTTCATTAAGAAGTTTTACGGTTTCTCCACAATGCTCCTTTGATAATATCAGTACCTACTTCGATAAATGGGCACATGAAGGAGAGAACTACCCCAGCGTCCAGCGTCAAGCGTCCAGAGACTAGCGTCTAGCGACTACCGCATACCCATCAACACTCCGGGCAGTATGACAGAAGTAATTGCCAAAATTACCGTTCCCCAAGCTGCAGCCTTATTGTTATTCCTTAAGCAATATTTTGCATAACTAAAAGCATGAAACATAGGAAATAGAATTAATATCATAAAAAACCACTCCATTTATTCTCCTTTTCATCATCCTCCGTCGAAATAATCGGCGAATCACTTATCATTGTTCCGGTACGCCTGATATTGAATTTTACGCTTGTGTTGATATGGGCGTTTTCAAAATGCTTATTCCAATTATATTCTTCCCATTCTTGTATGGTTAGGAATTGCCTGACAGCGATATTACCAAAGTTAAAGACATCTGATTTTAAGTTTTTACATTTTTTAAATGTTTTATTAAGTTCTTTTTCAATAAAGTCTTCCACAGCTTTTTCTAAAACGGGTGTTAGTTTCGGATCTTCATAATCAATCCGGCTCTGAATGGCTAGAATGTCACCTTCAAGTTTTAGTTTTATATCTATCACAGGTTCTTTATCCTCAAACTTAACATTTATTTTAGGTTTTTTAGATAATCTTATTTCAATAGGTACAATTAAATTCTCTTTCTTGGGGTCAGGTATAGCTAATGTTGATTTTTTTAAAAGACCTTTTATAATTAAAACCATACTAGTTTCTTGACCTGTAAGCTTCCCTACCATTCTATCACCATTAATGACGGCACTCCCTGCCAGATCTATTTTGGGTCCACCCTCCCTTGGAATATCGCCTGCATAGTATTCTATTTCATTTCCATTTTTGTTGCTGGAGTCATCTCTTTCTTTGTTAATTCCGCTATTTAAATCACCATAAGCAGCGATGACTTGATGGTATGTGGATTTAATACCGTTATTTAAGTCATTCAAGTCTGCCGTTGGAAAGTATCCTGCATAAGAGGTTCCACCTAATAGATCCTCCATCTCCTGGGTAATAGAAGATTCTACATTCTTGGAAGCGGCTTCTAAGAAACTATTTGCACTGCCTTTAGATACTATAATAAATTCTGTTCGGCGTATTTCCCTATTTCTAATTAGCGGTGCAATAAACTCACCGATTTTCCCATCTCTGGCGAGGGCTTCAGAAAAGACAATTGCATTGGCATGCATGAAAATAATTTGTTTAGGTATACTGGTGTTTGCTAGAGATACCCCTTCAAAAAAGGATGAAGCCTCTATAGTATATTTTGTATATTTAACAGAGCTTTTGCCACCCTCTTCTTCACCGCTGTTCATTTTGTCTAAGGAAGGAAACAAAAAGGTTATTTGCCATTTATTATTTGTACCTTCGTCTATGCCTAACATTGCAACATAAGTAGAATCACTTATTTCCCTGGAATCGTAGCACCCGGTAAGCATAAAAAGTATCATGAAAAAAACTATAATACTAGCTATTTTTCGCACTTTTTGCACCTCCTTTTTTGCCTCTCAGTACAGCGGCTAATAATGCAAACCCGGGAGGGAGGTAAAAGAATATCCAACCATAGGATCTTAATGCCTGCATATAAATAGTTATCAGGGAAGTCATATTTTCAGGTATCATTGTAAGGGTGTAAAGTATTATGGCGAGGGGAAGGATTAATGGTCTTTTATCTTTAATATTAAATATATGGCAATATATCATTAGGTTCATATAGAATAAAAATGATAAAGCTATTAACAAGCTTATACTCCATATAAAAAGAAAAATGGCTTCAAGTCTTTGAAAAAAGCCTCCATAGCTAATAAGAGTAGTCATCAAATACATGGGTGCTGTGATTTCTTTCCCTGTATAATAGGGAAATGATAAAGTAAATGCGAATATAGATATTGAAATAATAGCACCTGATAATATAAGACTATAGCATGCTGCTTTTTTTATATACTTTATTCCTTGTAGTGAGCGGACGAAGATACCGATAACAATCATTTCTCCGTAGGCGGAACTCCTCAATAAGCCATTAATAATTATAGGTTTTGCACCATAGCCCAGCAAAGGGAATAAGTGGCTTATATTATAGTTCTTGGAAGCTAATATGAGTACTGATATTAAACCAAATAACAAAATTCCTCCCAAGAGCCTTGATACTCTGGCTATAGATTCAAGACCCAAATAAGCGGCTAAAATGATTACTAATAAAAGTAAACCTATAATATAACCAGGGGGGCTTTCCGGATAAACATATACTATAAGAACCTCAGTAAACTCTTTCATATTAACTGCAGTCGTTATAAGGATTATAACAAACAGTAAAAAAGATAGAATTGAGCCGCCAACCTTGCCTAAACTAATATCGTAGATTTCCATAATGTTTTTTCCCGGAAATCTGTTGAGAAGGGAAAAGATTGGTGTAAGTGCTATAGCTGCAATAGCTGCAGATATTAGGGTCATATACCATCCGGCGGTGCCAACAACTTTCATTACCATGGAAGGGCTTGTATAAAAAACTTTTGATACTGTTGTAATTGTTAACAGGCAGATAGCTTCTTGCATCCCAAAACTACCTTCTTTTGTCATTCTTGCTACCACCTTTGCTATTTTTCCAGTTTCTTGCTACTGGTCCTTGCCTGCTTCTATCCGGGTTGTTAAAATAGTCAGGTCTGATTCTTTGCATATAAACAGGATATTTTATTATTAAATCATGGCTGCCAATAGTTTTAGGAGCAATAGGCGAAAGAAACGGTACACCGAAGGATTTCATATTACAGGCAATTAAACTTATACTTACTATAGCTAAGGAAATACCAAAAAATCCGGCCACTACGCCGTACAATATTATTATAAACCGCAATATCCTAATGCCTATGGATAAAGAGTAGTTAGGTATTACAAAGCTCCCGATGCCGGCAACCGCCGCAATGATAATAAGGATTGGGCTGACAAGCCCCGCCGCAACCGCAGCCTGACCAAGTATCAAAGCGCCGACGATACCAAGAGTGTTTCCGATAACGCCGGGAACTCGTATCCCGCCTTCCCTTATAAGCTCAAAGGCGACTTCCAGCATGACCATCTCCATAACTGCTGGAAATGGGACCTGTTGTCTGGTTTTAACGATAGATATAAGCAGTTGAGTGGGTATCATCTCGTGATGATATAAAGTTAGCGCAATATAAACCCCGGGTAAAAAAAGCGCAATTAATACACCCATGTACCTGATAAACCTTAAAAATGTACCATATTCCCAACGAAGAAGGGAGTCCTCTGAAGTATGAAGTAAATGAAACAATGTAATGGGGGCAGCCATAACAAAAGGTGTACCATCTACAATCATGAGGACTTTTCCCTCTATAAGGAAGGATACGGCTCTGTCCGGTCGTTCCGTGTCAATTAACTGTGGAAAAAGCATGAAACAATTATCCTCTATTAACTGCTCCAGCATCCCCGCCCCCAGTATCAAATCAGTATCAATGTTATTTACCCTCCGTTTAACTTCTTTTATCAATTCAGGGCTGGCTATATCTTTTAAATATGCAATGGCGCAGGAAGCATGATTGGTTTTACTAACCCGGGTCATTTCAATTATTAAGTTTTCGTTTTTTATAGCCCTTCTCAATAATGTCAGATTAGTTCTTAAATCTTCTGTAAAAGCTTCTTGGGAGCCGCGAATGACCGATTCTGTCTGGGGTCTGTCTATACTTCTTTTTTCAAAGCCTCTGCTTTCAATTAATAGACATTCATCACTACCTTCTATGAAAAGGGCAGTTATACCGCTCAAAACCTTTATAGTTATTTCATCCAAATTATTTGTTTTTACTACTTGATTAATAGATATAACATTATTAAGAATATAATCAGAAATTGATTCCTTGGCTATGTCCCTGATATCGACTGCATTTATAAGCGGAGGTATGATAAATTCATTGATCACATTATTGTCAACCATACCGGCAATAAATAGTATACAGGAGTCGTTTTTTTCACCAATAATAAATTCTCTAATAATTACATCTTGATTTTTAGGAAGATTAAATCTTTGCTTCATATACTCAATATTGACTATCAATTCATCTGTAAGTACATTTCTTTTATCAATGGGAGTTCTTGGGGATTTTACTTCTCCTGCCTTCATCGGTTTTATGGTTTCTTTTTTTTCCTGCTTACTATATTTCTTTTTAATTTCCTCTATATCAGGCTTTACAACCGGTTGGTTTAGGCCTTCATCGTCTTTCTCTAAGAGTTCAAAGGGTTGGTCTGGCGGTTCCTTATAGGATAGGATACTTTTTATACCTTGAGTTATATGGCTCATAACAACAACACCTTTTCTAAAGTAATTGAATAAATTGCTTATACAAATTATTCTGCCCAATGCTCTTACACTTATTACATACCTTGGATATCAAGGGAAAAAAATATTCATAAAACCTTAACCAACTCATATAAATAGTATAGAACGCTTATACAAATTTGTTATTGGAGGAGGAAATGGGATGTCTGTAGAGCTTATAAAAACCCCGTTAAAAGCATGCAAAATAATAGGTGATGAAATCTCAGGAGCTGTTGTGGAAGAGGATATAAATGTTCCCGATATAAACCCCGATGTATATAAAATACTTTACCCTTCCGCAAAGGTGATAATAAAGAATTCAGAGGCTACCAATGATAAAGTAATAGTGGACGGACAGGTACTTATGGATATTCTATATGCGGCAGAAACAGAAGGCAGACCTTTGAGCAGTTTAAATATATCTGCAGACTTCACTCATATAATTGATGTGGATGGTGCTAAGCCGGGTATGAAGGAATGGATAGATGCCACAATCCAGCATGTAGATTGCCATATAATAAACAGTAGAAAAATTGGCATTAAAGTAATAATGGACTTGGGATGTACAGTGGAGGACATATATGAGATGGAAATTCCCATGGATGTCAGAGGCTCAGATCATATACAAGTGTTGAGAGAGCCATTGAATGTTAAAGGTATTGCCGGTATGAACAAGGATAAATTTAACGTGAAAGAAGAAATACAGATTGAAGGTGATAAGGCACCCGTTAAAGAAATCTTGAAGACAGATTATTGGGCTTACATAAAAGATAGTCTATGCATGGAAGGAAAAGTGCAGGGTTTTGGCTCTCTTTGCTATAATATCCTATACAAATCTACGGAGGATGAAATGGAAAACACAAGGGGAGAGATTCCCTATACCCAGTACATTGAAATTCCTGAAGCAGACGAAGGTATGGAGGCAACAGTTTTTTCAAAGGTTAGAGAGACCAATACCTTTATAACTGAAGACATAGAAGGAGAAAAAAGGAATATAGCTTTAAATGTAAATATAGATATAAGCGGAAGGGCATATAAAGAGGTCAAACCTGAGATTCTGACAGATATGTATAATCCGAAGCAAGAAATAGTAATGGGAAAGAAAGGATATGACCTGGACGAATACTTATGTAAAGGAAAGAATGATGCAATAATAAAAGAGAGTATTAAAATAAAGCAAGGTGCCCCAGAAGCAAAAGAGGTTTTCTTTTTAGATGCTAAGCCTCTCATATATGAAACAAAGGTCATGGATGATAAGGTGGGAATAGAAGGAATTGTTTCTGTATGTGCTTTATATAAATCCTCCTATAGCGGCGAACCGATGAGTTCGGCAACAGAAGAATTTCCTTTTAAAATAATTGTAGATGCAATAGGCGCCAAAACAACCATGCAGCCTAAAGCAAGCTGCAATGTGGAAAGCATAACTTATTCCGTTTCCGGCAGAGATTCGATAGATATAAGGATAGCACTAGTAGCCGGCGTACATGTTTATAACAGAGTAAATAAAGTTTTGATATGTGACATTGAAGAGCAGGACGGCGTTAAGTATGATCATAGCTTGTTGCCGGCTGTTACAATATATGTCGTAGCCCCCGGAGATACCCTATGGAAAATTGCCAAGAAATATAATACTACTGTAGATGATTTAGCGGATTTGAACAACATAGGCAACCCTGACGTTTTGAAAGTGGGACAAAAAATATTGATATTAAAAAGCATAAGGCAATAATTATAAGGAAACGATGGTCGTGCAGTTATAAAAGGAGATGACTGTTAAAATTACGATTAGGCGTGAATATTAACCGAAAAATGTTGCGGAGCAAATTTTTATATTATATTATTAATATAAAGTATTATAGAGAGGGACTGTTGTCTATTGAGTATTAAATACACAGCCAAAGCCCCGGCTAAAATCAATTTGGCCCTTGATGTAATTGCAAAAAGAACAGATGGCTATCATGATGTTGTGATGATAATGCAATCTGTTTCTCTTTGTGATTTAATAACATTAAAACCTATTTCCGAGGATATTATAATTATCAGTTCAAATTCAGGGCTTATTCCCAAGGGCAAAGATAATATAGTATATAAGACAGCAGAGATTATAAAGAAGAAATATAACGTAAGTGACGGTGCCAAGATACAAATAGAGAAAAATATACCTGTAGCAGCGGGTTTGGGCGGAGGCAGTACCGATGCCGCCGCTGCAATAAGGCTTTTAAATAAAGCATGGCATTTGAGGATGTCTGTGGATGAAATGCTGGCTATAGCAAAAGAAGTGGGGGCGGATGTTTCTTTTTGCATTGAAGGAGGCACGGCACTGGCGGAGGGACTAGGAGAAAAGCTTAAGCCGCTTAAGCCCATGCCTTCAGTCTTTGTACTTCTGGCAAAGCCTGAGGGTGACATTTCCACTAAAAGCATATATAATAGTTTTGACAATATAAAAATAGATGCAAAGCCTGATATAAAAGCAATGGTAGAGATGTTGGATGATGGGAATATTGAAGGAGTGGCTAATAATCTATGCAATGTATTGGAAAGTGTCACCATGGAAGTATGCCCCAAGATAGGAATACTGAAGGAAAAGCTATTGGAAAACGGAGCTCTGGGAAGCGTAATGAGCGGAAGCGGACCTACGGTATTTGGCATATTTAATGATGAGTATAAAGCATATAACGCTTACGACAAAATAAAAGAGTATGCTGATGAGGTATTCTTAGCTAAATCCATGAATCCGGGGTGGGTAGAATAGCAGAAAGAGGTGCCGTTCATGAACGCAATTATTCTTGCAGGAGAGAAGAAAGCAGAAAAAAAAGGAGCATTAAAAAGCAAAGCGTTATTAAAAATAAAGGATAAATATATGCTTGAATATGTTCTTGATGCATTACATGGAGTGAAGAATATAGAAAAGATAGCTGTAGTGGGAGAGGAAGAGAGGCTTCGGGAAGCTATGGGACATAAGATAGATTATATTATGGAAGGCACAGATTCCATGGTTGATAATGTCATAAATGCTTTGAAGCTTTTTCCCCAGGACAAAGAAATTTTAGTTCTTAGTTGTGATATACCAATGATTACATCGGAAGCTTTAGAATTCTTTTTATTTAAAGCAAAGGAATCAGGTGCTGATTTATGTTATTCCATAGTGGACAAAAAGGTGAACGATGAGAGGTACCCGGAGGTTAAGAGAACCTATGTAAAGCTAAAGGAAGGTTATTTTACGGGAGGTAATGCCTTTTATTTTAATCCTGAAATTGCGGACAGGATAAAGGCTTTCTTTGAAAAGGCTTTGGAGTATAGGAAAAGTCCTATAAAGATGGCGGGGATTTTAGGCTTTGGCTTTATATTACGTCTAGCCTTTGGGATATTGACTATTAATGCTATTAGAGACAAAGCAAATAAACTCCTAGATATCAATGCTGAGGTAATAATATCACCTTTTCCCGAAATAGGTAATGATGTGGACAAACCGTCGGATATTGAATTTGTTAATAAATATTTATAACAATTAAAATTTAATTATTGTATATAAAAACCATAGCTTGCAAAAACTAAAATAAATTTGCAAAGGCTGTGGTTTTTTGTTTAAAAATATCCTTGATTTGGTGAAGAACGGTAAATGCACCTACATAATGGTAGCCATAGTGCTCATAGTAATTTTTGAATTTTTTGTTGATATACCCAAGTTTAAGAAGGCTAATATGAAGAGGGATGCGGGAGTAACTATTATTATGAATATAGGGCTGATTGCTATGGCGATAGCTATTTTTGTTATTAAAAAAATAAGGTAAAACGGAGACTAGGAGCTTAACGGTTTCTCCACAATGCTTCTTTGATAATATCCGTACAAATCTCTACGCTCTTGAGACAAATCCTAAAGGCTAGAGGCAAGAAGCAAGGAGCTAGAAGCATTTATCCAGCGACCAGCGACCAGAGTCCAGCGACCAGAGTCCAGCGACAGTTATGCACGATATTATCCAGAAGCAGGGTTACAAAACCTATGCTTCTAAACTCATTCCGGGCGAAATCAAAAGTTCTTCGTT
>CAYPBK010000011.1:0-50711 GCA_964408955.1 uncultured Clostridiaceae bacterium | reverse complement strand
GGGAACAGCCCATTAACCTTTATCTACTATAATCAAAGAATCCTTTTCCGGATTTTCTGCCTAACAAATTACCTCTAACCATTTTTCTTAGAAGTGGATGAGCTCTGTATTTTGAGTCTCCAAATTCATTATATAAAACATCCATAATAGCTAAACATACATCATTTCCTACTAAATCAGCTAAAGCTAAAGGACCAATTGGATGGTTCGCTCCCAGCTTCATTGCTTCATCGATATCCTCAGCCTTTGCAACACCATCAGCTAATATTCCTACTGCTTCGTTTATCATTGGGATAAGTATTCGATTAACGACAAAGCCCGGTGCTTCCTCGACCTCTACAGGAGTTTTCCCTAAGCTTTTTGCCAGTTCAATAACCTTATCCTTTGTCTCCTCGGATGTTGATATACCTTTTATAACCTCCACCAGCTTCATAACAGGTACAGGATTGAAAAAATGCATTCCTATTACTTTATCAGGCCTTGAAGTTGCACCTGCAACTTCAGTGATTGAAAGAGAGGATGTATTCGTAGCTAGAATTGCCTCCGGTTTACAGATTTTATCAAGCTCAATAAACAGTTCCTTCTTCAAGGTCATTTCTTCCACAGCAGCCTCAATCACTATATCTGCATCCTTTGCAGCCTCAAGCTCCTGAGCAGATTTAACATTACCCAGTATACGCGATTTTTCTTCTTCGGTCATTTTACCTCTTGACACCAATCTGTCTAATCCTTTTTCAATGACTTTCATACCTTTTCCCGGTGTTCTTTCTCTCATGGTAACCTCCATACCGGCTTGTGCAAAGGTTTGAACTATACCTGTTCCCATGGTACCTGAACCCAAAACAAATATTTTCATAATTATCGCCTTCCTTTCCTTATCCTTTCATTATGAGCTAGCCTTATAATAAAGCTATTAATTCTTAAATTTCGCTTTCCTTTTTTCTAAAAATGCAGACATTCCTTCCTTCTGATCCTCATTTGCAAAGCATAATGCAAAAAGGTTTGCTTCTAAGCTGTTTCCTGTCTCAATATCTGTCTCTGAACCACTGTTTATTGCGTATTTCCCATACCTTACAGCTATTTGTCCTTTCGATGCAATTTCTTCTGCCATTTCCTTTGCCTTGACTATAAGCTCCTCCTGGGGATATACATGATTGACCAGGCCTATTCTGATTGCTTCCTCCGCATTTATGATACCGCCCGTGACAACTAGTTCTTTGGCTTTTTTGATTCCAACAATTCTTGATAATCGTTGGGTTCCTCCAAAACCAGGAGTAATACCCAAGCCTACTTCCGGTTGTCCAAATTTCGCTTTTTCTCCGGCAAGTATGATATCACAGCTTATGGCAAGCTCACAGCCTCCTCCTAAAGCAAAACCGTTAACAGCAGCTATTACTATTTTATCCATCAATTCCATCTTTCTAAAAATACCCGAGCCAAGCAAGGCAAATCCTCGTGCTTCTTCAGGTGACATATCCTTCATTTCACTAATGTCCGCTCCCGCGACAAATGCCTTGCCTTCACCTGTAAGTATTATTACATATACTTCATTATCCTTCTTCAAACTATCCAGTGCAGAATCCAGTTCGTGAAGAAGATTAGTAGTTAAAGCATTAAGAGCTTCAGGTCTGCTAATTGTAAGTAACGCTACATTTCCGTTCTTTTCAATATTAATATTTTTATAATCCATTTTCCTCCCCCTTTTTAATTTTTTTTAAGTATATTGCTTCGAACTTGCATGACAGTACACAAACGCCGCAGTCAGTACATTTATCATCATTGATAACAGCTATACCTTCTATCATTTTTATTGCTCCGGCCGGGCATACTTTCATACAACCTCTACAGCCTCTGCATTTGCCATCAATCACTTTATAACTCATATAGATACATCATCCTTTAGTTCAAAATAAATAAGCATATTATGCCTTATATTTACTAATGCAAATAATATGCCAATGGAAAGCTTTTCATCCTATTATACTTATACCAATGAATTAAGTTAAATCTGGTATATAATAAAAAGCTTTGTAAGAAAATTTATCTATATAATGCCCAATACCTGGCGAAGATTCATTGCTTACTGCTTAAAAACTGGCGCCTATTGTAAATAGTAAATCTAAGCTTCAGCAATATCCTTCCTGTATTGACAATCCTTAAAGCCGACTTTCTCTATAGTCTTATAAGCATTCTCTCTTGCCACTTTCACTGTTTTACCCAAGGCTGTACACACTAACACCCTGCCACCATTTGTAACCATTTTACCGTCAACTTGTTTAGTGCCGGCATGAAAAATTATTCCTTCACCTGCATCTTTCAAGCCTTTAATTTCAAAGCCCTTTTCATAGCTTTCCGGATACCCTCCCGACGCCAATACTACACAAACAGCAGCTTCTCCACTCCATTCTATCTCTATCTCGTGAAGCTTTTCTTCAATTACCCCTACCATAATGTCCACTAAATCTGTTTCCAATCGCGGTAAAATAACCTCTGTTTCCGGGTCGCCAAACCTGCAATTGTATTCAATAACTTTAGGACCGTTTTCCGTAAGCATTAAGCCAAAATACAATACCCCTTTATATGGTCTGCCTTCCTTTTCCATCGCTTCAACAGTAGGCTTAATTATACTCTCCATCACCTGGCCAGACATTTCATTACTATAGTGCAAAGCCGGCGAAACTGCACCCATTCCTCCTGTATTTAAACCTTTATCTCCGTCAAGTATTCTTTTATAATCTTGTGCACTTACCATGGGAATAGCTGTTTTACCGTCAACGAAAGCTAATATAGTCGCTTCCTTCCCTTTTAAGAACTCTTCAATAATTATTGTATTACCTGCCTCCCCGAATTGCTTTTCTTCCATAATAGCGTCAACTGCTTTTATTCCGGCATCTAAATCTTCCGCAATTATTACACCTTTACCCGCTGCCAAGCCATCAGCTTTAATGACGACGGGAAAACCAAAAATTCCGAGATTGGTTTTTGCTTCCAAGGGATTATTATAAACCTTATAGGAGGCTGTCGGTATATTGTATTTTTCCATCAAATCCTTAGCAAAGGCTTTGCTGCTTTCAAGCTCTGCAGAGCCTTGCTTAGGTCCAAATACTTTTAACCCCTTTCCTTCAAAAGCATCTGTAATGCCAAGACTCAAAGGAACTTCCGGTCCTATCACAGTTAAATCAATTCTCTTTTTCAAAGCGAATTTTAATAATTCTTCTATATCTTCAGATTTTATATCCACACATTCTGCAATTTGTCCAATACCACCATTACCCGGAGCGCAATATATCTCTTTCACTTTCATGCTCTGAGCCAGCTTCCAAACTATTGCATGCTCACGACCGCCGCTTCCTACTACCAATACTTTCATATAAATCCCTCCCTATCAATGTTTGAAATGTCTTATGCCTGTAAATATCATTGCTATACCTTTTTCATTACACATATCAATGGATTTTTCATCATTTAAGGAGCCACCGGGCTGGATGATGGCCCTTATCCCTGCTTCTGCAGCTGCAGCTACAACATCCGGAAAGGGGAAGAATGCATCCGATGCCATAACTGCACCTGCGGACTGTTCCCCAGCCCTGGTTATACTCATTTGGGCAGACCAAATCCTATTTGTTTGTCCGGGTCCGATGCCTAAAGTTCGTCCTTCTTTAGCGATTACGATAGCATTTGATTTAACATGCTTCACAACCTTCCAAGCAAAAATCAAATCCTTTATTACATCCTCAGAAGGCTTTTCATTTGTTACATATTTTATATCCATAATATCGAAATCTACATAATCTGTTTCTTGAACTAAAAGACCGCCGAAAATCTTTTTTAATTCCATGGCTTTTGTTGGTCTATAAAATATATCCTTTAATTTTAAAACTCTTAGATTTTTCTTTTCCTTAAATATAGCTACCGCTTCGTCAGTATATTCCGGGGCAATTATTATTTCTAAAAAAGTTTTAGTCATTTCCTTTGCTGTTTTTCCATCTATTTCTCTGTTAACAGCAACAATGCCCCCAAATATTGATAGGGGGTCACTGTCATAGGCTTTTATGTATGCATCATAAATATCATCACCAAGTGCTACACCGCAAGGATTGGCATGTTTAACTGCTACACAGGCAGGCTCAGAAAATTCCTTTAATAATTCTAATGCACCGTTGGCATCATTAATATTATTAAAGGATAACTCCTTACCATTTAATTGTACTGCATTATGTAAAGCCCCTTTTTGAGCACAGATTTCTTTATAATATGCTGCCTTTTGATGAGGATTCTCTCCATATCTTAAATCCTGTACTTTTTCGTATGCTGAAGTCAATAATTTGGGAAATTCCGATAAATCAGTTTTTTGTCGCATATAATTTGCAATCAACGTATCATAATAAGCCGTATGGGAAAAGACTTTAGTTGATAGCTCTAGCTTTGTTTTAACAGATACATCCCCATAGTTTTCTATTTCACCAATAATTCTTTTATAATCTTCGGGATCTGTAATAACTGTTACATACTTGTAATTTTTTGCGGCTGCCCTTAACATAGAAGGTCCGCCTATATCAATATTCTCAATAGCAGCTTCTAAGGTACAACTTTCATCTTCAATGGTTTCTTTAAATGGATATAGATTAACTATTACTAAATCAATGGTATCTATATTAAGCTCCTTTAATGTCTCCATATGCAAAGGATTATCCCTTACAGCCAGCAGACCGCCATGTATTTTAGGATGAAGCGTTTTTACTCTGCCATCAAGGCATTCCGGAAAGCCTGTTATATTTGATATGGGAATTGTATTAATTCCTGCATCGGACAATACCTTTGCTGTTCCCCCTGTTGATATTATCTCTATGCCAAGGCTTACAAGCTTAAGGGAAATATCAATAATTCCTCTTTTATCGGAGACGCTTATCAGCGCTCGTTTTATCAATTCCTTCACCACCCAATCAATGTAATATAAAACAATTTTTAAACTATTCTAACCTTTCGCCCTTCTATGCGTAATCTTCCTTCGCAATACAATTTAACAGCTTCGGGAAGAATTCTATGCTCTACCTTGAGCACTCTCGCCGCCAAAGTCTCTATTGTATCGTCCTCCATTACAGGAACAGCTTCTTGCAATATAATAGGTCCTGCATCGGTTTTTTCATCAACGAAATGTACTGTAGCTCCTGATATCTTAACTCCATAATCCAGGGCGGCTCTATGAACTATTTCCCCGTAATATCCGTCGCCGCAAAAAGAAGGTATAAGAGCGGGATGAATATTAATAATTCTTCCCTCATATTGCTCAACAAACTCCTTAGGTATAATTGTCATAAAACCTGCCAGGACAACAAAGTTTACTTTACACCTCATAAGCATTTCATTTATAGCGTTAAAAAAATGTATCCTGTCACTGAATTCCTTTTTTTCTATTGCTATGTTTTCTATTCCATGCTTTTTTGCTCTTTCCAGACCGTAAGCATCCTTTCTGTCAGATGCAACTACTGCTATTTCTCCATTTATATGACCTTTATCTATCTCGTCAATTAAAGCCTGCAAATTGGAACCGCCTCCTGAAATCAGAACACCTATCCTTACTTTTTGCATAGCTCAATGCCCCCTTCACCAGAAGCAACCTCTCCGATAATATAGGCACTCTCCCCCATAGATTTAAGTCCCATCATTACACTATCCGCACTTGTCTTATCTGTTATTAAAACAATTCCTATCCCCATATTAAATGTATTATATAGCTCCCGAACCTCCATATCCCCTAAATCCTTCATCAAGCTGAATATGGGCAATACAGGCCAGCTTCCCAGTTCAATCCTGGCTTTAAGTCCTTTAGGTAATGTCCTGGGAATGTTCTCTATAAACCCTCCTCCGGTTATATGGGCAATACCTTTTACATCATTCTTCTTCAATAGACTTAACAAAGCCTTTACATATATCCGTGTAGGTTTCAACAACTCTTCACCAAGGGTAACTGAAAGGTCAGGAAAAACAGCATCAATATTAAAACCTTTAACATCAAAGAAAAGCTTTCTTACAAGAGAATAACCGTTACTATGTATTCCACTAGAAGGCAGCCCAATTATAATATCCCCTTCTTTGACATTTTCACCATTGATCACTTTTGCTCTATCAACGATGCCCACTGCAAAGCCTGCTAAATCATATTCCTCATCTTTATAAAAACCTGGCATTTCAGCAGTCTCTCCACCAATTAATGCGCAATCCGCTTCAATACATCCTCTGCTTATGCCTTTTACAATATCCGCGGCTTTCTTTGGGTTTAGTTTTCCCGTGCCGATGTAATCCAAAAAAAACATGGGTTTGGCCCCATGGCAAATTATATCGTTAACACACATCGCAACACAATCTATACCGATTGTATCGTGCTTATCCATCATAAAAGCAATTTGAAGCTTTGTACCTACACCATCAGTACCAGATATTAATAAAGGTTCTTTATATCCTTCTAAATCCGGCTTAAAAAAACCGCCAAAGCCGCCTATGTCATTTAATACTCCCGGTATATAGGTTCTTTTTACATGCTCTCTCATAAGTTTAACTGCTTCATAACCTGCTTCCACATCCACACCGGCATTTTTATAATTTAGTTTTCCATCCATTCATTTCACCTCGTTCTTATATTTTCATAATGCCTTCTGCAGTCTTGTATTATCTTTTTAGTGGCATGAAGCTAACAGCTCTTTTGGGCACCTCCATGGGATAGTCGCCTGAAAAACATGCCGTACAAAACCCTTCTCCTTTGCTTCCCACAGACTCCAGCAGCCCTTCCAGGCTTAAGTAACCTAAGCTATCTGCTGAAATATAATCCTTAATTCTTTCAACAAAAGTAACAGTGCTAACCAGTTCCTTTTTCGTCGGTGTATCTATGCCAAAATAGCATGGATTCATAACAGGCGGAGAGCTGACTCTCACATGAACCTCTGTAGCACCTGCATCTCGTAGGCCCTGTACTATTTTTTTGCTGGTTGTCCCCCTGACGATACTATCATCTACCATAACCACCTTTTTCCCTTTTATATATTCCTTTAAAGGGTTTAGTTTAAGCTTCACACCCAACTCCCTCATAGCCTGAGTGGGTTGTATAAAGGTTCTGCCCACATATCTGTTTTTTATTAGTCCTATAGAAAATGGAATTCCTGACATATTAGCATAACCAATACCTGCCGGTGTGCCAGAATCAGGTACCGATATTACAATATCGGCATCAGCCGGTTGCTCCTCTGCCAGAATTCTTCCGGCTTTTTCCCTTGATTTATAGATTCCAATATCATCCATTATGCTATCCGGTCTTGCAAAATATAAATATTCAAAAATACAAGCTTTTTTCGGTTTTTCTCCTATCCCGTTAATACTTTTCAAGCCATTGTCATCAATGACAATTATTTCACCGGGTCTTACATCCCTAATCAATTCTCCACCGATGGTATCTATAGCGCAACTCTCTGAAGCCAGTATAAAGCCTGTATCCAGCTTTCCGATTACCAACGGTCTCATCCCCAGACCATCCCTCACACCAATAAGCTTATCTCCGGTCATTATTATCAAAGCGTAGGAGCCTTTTATTTCTCCTATAGTCCTCTGCACAGCTTCAATAATATCTCCTTTATAATACCGTGCTATTAGAGCGGCTATTACCTCGCTATCAATAGAGGTGCTGAAAATCATACCTTGATCCTCCATTTGCTCCCGTATATCAAAGGCATTTACAAGATTTCCATCATGAGATAAAGCTAGGTTACCGTTTTTATATTTAATCATTAACGGTTGGGCATTAGCCGCAAAGCTATGCCCAGTCGTAGAATATCTGACATGTCCGATGACCATATCGCCTTTCAGAAGATTTAAAATTTTATCATCAAATACCTCGCTAACAAGCCCCATATCCTTATAGCAAGTAATTACTCCTTCGTTATTAATAGCTATTCCTGCACTTTGCTGTCCCCTATGCTGAAGAGCAATTAAACCATAATAAGCATCTGCCACTATATTTATATTGCCTTTGTCATAAACCCCAACTATTCCACCCATATATGACTCTCCTATCTTTAGTTATCTCTTTTGACTATTGTCAAAAATCAAGCCCTTCTTTTCTTACCTTTTCATCTTTTATTGCTACTTCTTTCTGCATTTTTTTTCTATATTCCTTCATAGATTCTTTTAAATATTCGTATTTCAAAGATAGTATTTCTATTGCCAAAAGACCGGCGTTCTGCGCCCCATCAATTCCCACTGTAGCCACAGGGATTCCCGGCGGCATCTGGACAATAGAAAGTAGAGAATCCATGCCGTCTAATGTCGATGATTTTATTGGTATCCCTATCACAGGAATTGTCGTATAAGCCGCTATTACACCGGGTAAATGCGCTGCCTTGCCTGCCGCAGCAATTATTACTTGAAAGCCTGATTTTTCAGATTCCTTTGCATAGATTGCCGTGGCATCCGGTGTCCTGTGGGCTGATAGTACCCTAATCTCGTAATCAACATTAAATTCTTTTAATATTTTCGCTGCCTTTGACACAATAGGCAAATCTGAATCGCTCCCCATTATGATTGCAACCTTTGGTTTATCTTCTAACATATAACTCCTCCTTCAGGCTTATCTTCATTTTAGTTTAACTATTTATTAATCTAATTATTATTTTACTTTATTATTGTAGTTTATTATATCAAAAAATTTAATGGGCAGGTCGTGAAACCTACCCAAAAACTGGTCAGCATTTCACTCATAGTCAAACAATTTACGGTTGCTTGGTAGAAACTTTCGGTCCATATTCCCGATATTATATGAGCTTTACACTTGATATTTATAGATTTATGGTATCATAGGCATATTATAACGTCAATAATGTGGTTACCTATCTATACCTAAATAAAATAATCCACTCCTGCTTTAAAAATACTTTGTCTTTTATTACCGGGTACATTTATTGCTACATAATCATCCAACCTTTCAGGATGTGCCATCATACCCAATATCCTGCCGTCTGGACTTGTTATAGCTCCTACTCCATATGCAGAGCCCTTTTGGTTGTCAATTACATATTGAGCGGCTATTTGACCTTTACCTTCCATGTCCTTTATCATATAATCCTTTGCCGCCAGTCTTCCCACCTTATAGGCAACCGGTAAATTATAAATATCTCCTACTTGAGAATAAGTCATCCAAGGGGAAAGTACAGAAGTAATTTTTATTGCCGCCATAGCGGATATATGCCTCCCCTTTTCATTAATGGTTAAGCCGAGACCATTTTCATCAACTCTTTTTATTTCTCCATATGGCAATAACCCAGTCTTTATCAATGCATGAAAGCCATTGTCAATACCTAAAATTAATCCCGCCTTATTCTCTAAAAAATCTGTAACGGATTCTTTAACACTTTCGTCATTCATCATTGCTGTTATAAAGTTAGTTGCTCCATAAGGGTCATTGCCGCCTCCAAAGCTACCTGCCAAAGCTATTATTTGTGAATTTAATATTCTTCTAGAAAATTCCTTAATTGATTCACCGATATATTCTTTTGTTAAATTCCTGATTATCAATATATCAACTAAAGCACCTGCTTTTTCAAAGGCTCTTCTTATCTCATTTTCACAATTTGTTCCCGGAAATACGGGTATCAACACTTTTGGTTTGACCGCCTTTGATTTCGGGTTTTTCGCGCTCCTTGACTTATACTCAATAATTTTGCTTTCTTTCCTATCTATAATCTTACCGGGGAATATTTCTTCCAAAGGTTCCATCCACGCATCATATGCCTCTTTTAAAATAATCGTGAAATCCTTCGCTTTAATTATTTCTTCGTCAATTGTCTCTGCTAATAGTTTATAATCAAAGCCCTTTAGCTTTTCAAAATCAAAATCCTTCCTAAGCTCCAATATGAAAGAGCCTAAATCCTCCTGGAAAAACTTTGATAATTCTAGGTTTTCTTGAATCTTTAAACCTATTCTGTTTCCAAAGGACATTTTTGTTAACTCGCTGGCAATACCTCCGGCTTTTGTCGTAGAGGCAGAAATAACGGCTCCGGATATTATAAGCTTGTGTATTTTATCATATAGGCTTTTTAAATACTCAAAATCTGGCATATATCTCTCATTTTTTCTTATAGGTAAATATACTATCTTACTGCCTATTTCCTTGAATTCTCCGGATTTTGCATTATTCACATCCATAGTTGTCAAAGCAAAGGATACTAAGGTAGGTGGTACATGTATATCCATGAAGGTTCCCGACATGCTGTCCTTGCCGCCTATAGCAGGAAGATTCAATCCTTTCTGCCCATCATATGCCCCTAATAACGCCACAAAAGGTTTGCCCCATTTTCTTTCATCTTCACCCAACTTTTCAAAATACTCTTGCATGGTAAGCCTGATGTTATTATATTCTCCCCCCATAGCTACTATTTTAGAAACGCTATGGATAACAGCGTATAATCCGCCATGAAAAGGACTTAGGCTGGATAAATAAGGGTTATAACCATAGGTCATCGCCGTGGCAGTTACGGTATTTCCGTTAACTAAAGGCAGCTTCATCAACAACCCCTCTGCCGGCGAATCTTGAAATTTTCCTCCAAAAGGCATTAATACAGTATTCCCACCCGCAGTGCTGTCAAACTTATCAACAAGGCCTTTCTGACTGCATACATTTAACTGTTTTAAATTTTCCAGCCATCTTTTCTTTATATTATTGCTGTCAATCAATTCATCATCGAAGAAACAATCCAATTCTCCGGGTGCTTCTACATACACATTAGTTCTTTGTCTAATGCCATTGGAATCCAAAAAGTCTCTTTTTATATCAACTATGGTATTCCCTTTCCATACCATAACCAATCTGCCCGTATCCGTTACTTCGGCAATTTTTGTCGCCTCTAAATTTTCTTCATTTGCATACTTTATAAATGTATCTTTATCCTTATGGCTTATTACTACCGCCATTCTTTCCTGAGATTCTGATATTGCAAGCTCAGTACCATCCAAACCATTATATTTTACCGGTACTTTATCCAAATCAATATACAGACTGTCTGCAAGCTCTCCTACTGCAACAGATACCCCGCCTGCGCCAAAGTCATTACACTTTTTTATCATTTTACTTATATTTGGCTTTCTAAACAATCTTTGTATATAGCCCTCTATGGCAGCGTTGCCTTTTTGTACTTCTGCTCCGCTTTTAATGAAGGATTCTTCATCATGCTCCTTTGAAGAGCCGGTGGCACCGCCACATCCGTCCCTGCCGGTTCTCCCGCCTAATAGTATGACAACATCTCCGGGTACAGGTTTTTCCCTCACTACATTTTCCCTGGGTGCGGCAGCTACCACAGCACCTAATTCCATCCTTTTGGCAACAAATCCTTCGTGATATATTTCTGTTACCTGGCCTGCGGGAATACCTATTTGACTGCCATAAGAACTGTAGCCTAAAGCTGCAGTGGCAGTAATTTTTCTTTGAGGGAGCTTTCCGGGAAGAGTCTCCTCAAAAGATGTTCTTGGGTCACCGCAGCCTGTTATTCTTATTGCACCATATACATAAGACCTTCCGGATAACGGGTCCCTAATAGCACCACCCAAACAGGTTGCCGCTCCGCCAAAAGGCTCGATTTCTGTCGGGTGATTATGGGTCTCGTTTTTAAACATAACAAGCCATTTCTCTGTCTTGCCGTCTATATCTGCATCTATCTCTATACTGGCCGCATTTATTTCCTCGGATTCCTCTAAATCCTTAAGCTTCCCTCTTACCCTCATCTCTCTCATAGCCATCTGTGCCATATCCATGAGACATATTTCCTTGTTCTTTTCTTTATAAACAACGCTTCTTGCTTCCCTATATTTTTCAAAAGCATCTTCTATATCTTTTTTATAGAGACTATCCTCTATAAAAACTTTGTCAATAATCGTATTAAAGGTTGTATGTCGACAATGATCCGACCAATATGTATCTATAACCTTGATTTCAGTTATTGTTGGATTTCTTTTTTCTGTACACTTGAAATAATCTCTGCAATATAATAAATCCTCTTTTGTCATAGCAAGACCCATTTTATTTATTGTAAGCTCAATATCCTTATCCTCAATAAAGTCTTCTAGAATTTCAACCCTGTCGGGTTCACTATAAACTTCCTTTAAAGTCTCAGGTTTTCTCAAGGAAATTTCTCTTATTTCAACAGGATTTATGTAATAGCTTTTTATTTTTTCAAAATCTCCGTCACTAATATCGCCCTTTAGCATTATGACATCAAAAGTCTTAACAATAGGTCTGGCATCTAAAGTGAAAACCTGTATGCATTGGGCGGCGAAATCTGCTTTTTGATCATATTGACCGGGTAAAAACTCAACGGCAAAGTATCTTTCATTTTTATTAATATGCAACTCCTCATCATAGATAATATCTACAACAGGGTCTGATAAAACCGTTATTTTCACTTTCTCATATATCTCTTCATTTATCCCTTCGATATCGTAAGCATGAATTAATCTCACTTCCACCAAGTTATTAATTTTTAAGTAGCTTTTAAATTCCTTTAAAAGCAAATCAGCCTCAACGGCGAATTCCGGTTTTTTTTCTGTAAATAATCTTCTTACTTCATCCATGACTTCACCCCTAATTAAGTTTTCGTTTACTATTTCTTTAACATTTTTAGTTTATCACAATTTTTTTAATAAAAAAATAAAATTTATTTCTAAGTAATTAAATAAATAAAATTTATATTATAAAAAATAACTTTGAGCTATAAACTTTTGTTATTCTTTTATTATCGTGCCTTCCATAGGCTCCAGAATTATTACAGAATCACTACAGGGTACTGTTAACTCCTTTTTATTTCTAGACGGATTTATTAATATTGTGGCTGTCTCGTTATTTAAGCTTCTTATAAATCCATATATGTCCTCATCAATATATAATGATTGAAATTCACCTTTAATAAAAATTTCATTATTATTTCTTAGAGTTATCATTTCTTTATAGTATTCCATAATTTCTTTGTTTTCTTTCCCCCAAGGATAAGTTCTTCTGTTATCAGGGTCTGTACCGCCTTCTAAACCCGCTTCATCCCCATAATAGACACAAGGTACTCCCGGAAAAGTCATCTGAATCATTATCATCAGCTTTAAAGCTTTTATTGCTTCTTCTTTATTCTTAAAATACCCTAGGAATACTGTTAAAATTCTAGGTATATCATGACCGCTAATAAGATTTAAGCAGGAATAAAAATTTTCTCGGGGATAGTTTTCGTATAGACTCATTATTCTTCTATGAGTATCTATCCCATTTATATTGCTGCTAATAAAGCCAATTAAAATCTGACGTAAAGGATAATTAGTAACGGAATCTAACTCATCGCCATAAAAGTATTCCCGTCTTTTATCATAGCTTATTTTATTTGAAGCATCTTCCCACACTTCACCTATCAATACGGAATCCTTATCTATCCTTTTCATTTTTTTCTTTAACAGTCTTATAAAATCATCAGGCAGCTCGTCGGCTACGTCTAATCTCCAACCTTTTGCCCCTTTTTTCATCCAATGGGCAATTACACTGTCTTCATCTTCTATTATATAATCTATATAAGACGATTCCATTTCATTTACGTTGGGAAGTGCATCAACACCCCACCAGGATTTATACTCTTTAGTACCTTCCTTAAACTGATACCATTTATAGTATTTGGACTCCGTCGTTTGATAAGCCCCTAACTCCGGATAATTGCCATACCGATTAAAATATATACTATCATCTCCCGTATGGCTAAAAACACCGTCAAGCAATATCCTTATCCCTATTTTTTCAGCTTCAATACATAAATTAATAAAGTCTTTTTCATCACCCAGAATTGGGTCTATCCTTTTATAGTTACCCGTATCATATCTATGGTTGCTAGCCGCTTCGAATATAGGGTTTAAATATATGGCGGTTGCTCCTAATTCTTTTATGTATGGTAATTTTTCTATTATTCCTTTTAAATCACCTCCGAAAAATTCCCATCTTACAACCCGACCATCATTGTCCTTTATATAAAAAGGCTTATCACTCCAATTACCGTAGAAAAAAGAGTTTTTCTTTGCATTTTTAACTATATTGTCTTTTTTATAAAATCTGTCAGGAAAGATTTGATATACTACCGACTTTTTAAACCACTCGGGCACCTGATAAACATTGTTATAAACAGTGATTTGGTAGCATCTGGGGTTTTCGTTGCATATACAGCCTTCACCGCCTAATAACTCATGGTTATCGCCGTAGTAAAAAGTACCCTTTGAGGTAATTATGGTAAAGTAGTAAAACATCAATCCTGTACAAGATTGCGTTTCAATGTCTGCGCTGTAGAAAAAAGACTCATTTTCTATTGCCTTCTCTGACATTTTGATTCCCTGTTCTTCGCTATTCTTTATTGTGTTCAAAATAACTTCTTCGGGAAACAAACTCTGGGATAGAGAAATCCCTACAGATACGACAGTGCCGTTTTCTACAGCTCCAAAAGGACTTCTATATTTAAGTTCCTGAGAGTTATGGTAAATAGCATCCTTCATTTGATTCTACACCCCATATTTCTTGAGCATACTCTTGTATTGTCCTATCGCTAGAAAAGGTCCCTGATCTGGCAATGTTTATAAGAGATTTTTCCAGCCAGATTTTTTTATCCCTATACATTTTATCTGCTTTGTCCTGAGCATTTACATAGGAGTCAAAATCCTTTAAAATAAAATACTCATCATTGCCGATTAGCAAAGAATCAATTATTGAAGAGTATTCCTCTGAATCCTTTGATTGCAATTCATATATGTCATCGATAATTCTTTTTATTCTTATATCACCATTATAATAGTCTAAAGAATTGTAGCCGCCTTTGGTATAATACTCCATTACTTCTTTTTCTGTAAGACCAAATATTATTATGTTTTCTTCTCCTACAGCACACTTTATTTCAATATTTGCGCCGTCTAAGGTTGCCAAAGTAATAGCACCGTTCATCATAAATTTCATGTTCCCTGTCCCTGAGGCTTCTTTAGTAGTGGTAGATATTTGTTCACTGATATCTGCGGCAGGTATGATTCTTTCGGCTAGAGATACTTTATAATCTTCTATAAAAACTATTTTAATTCTATCTTTAATGATTTTATCATTATTAATTTTATTAGCCATTGTATTAATGAGCTTTATTGTTTGTTTCGCAAGCCAATAACTTGGTGCTGCTTTACCTGCAAATATAAAGGTTCTGGGGTAAATATCCAAATTCGGATTATCCAAAAGCCGATTATATAAATTCATTATATTCATCAAATTTAAAATTTGTCTTTTGTAAGCATGAATTCTTTTAACATGAATATCAAATATTGAATCGGGGTCAATGGCAACATCTGTAGTTCCTTTTATTTGTTTAATCAATGCAAGCTTGTTTTTCCTTTTTACTTTTCCCAGCTCCTCTAAAAGTGAGGCATCGCTTTTAAAGCTTTCCAGTTTCGCTAACTCCCCTGGGCTATATATCCATCCCTCTCCAATTCTTTGAGTTATTATCCCGGCGAGTTCCGGATTTGCCTGAAGCAACCATCTCCTGTGAGTAACTCCATTTGTTTTATTAATAAACTTATTGGGGTAATGGTTGTAAAAGTCAGACATTACTTGGTTTTTTAATATTTCCGTATGAATCTTTGCAACACCGTTTACTGTTTTACTGCCTATTACTGCTAGATGAGCCATCTTTACATAACCATCATTTATTATTGACATTTTAGAAATTTTATCCCAATGACCTTCGTAACGTTTCCAAAGGTCATTGCAGAATCTTTCGTTTATTTCATTTATTATCATAAAAATTCTTGGTAACAGATTTTTAAACATTTCAATACTCCATTTTTCCATGGCTTCCGGTAATACTGTATGATTCGTGTAGGAAACTGTCCTTGTCGTTATTCCCCAAGCGGCATCCCAACTAAGACCTTCTTCGTCCATTAAAAGTCTCATAAGCTCCGGTATCACCAAAGCAGGATGAGTATCATTAATCTGAATTGCAACATGCTCGTTTAAGAATGAAACATCTCCATGTATCTTTTTATATGTTCGTAATATGCTTTGCACTCCTGCTGATACAAAAAAATACTGTTGCTTTAACCTTAACAATCTTCCTTCTTCAATTTCACTATTAGGATATAGTATTTGTGATATGGTTTCAGCGTTATACTTTTCTTCCATTGATTTTAAATATTCTCCCCGACTGAATAAGGAAAAGTCAAAGCCCTTTTGTGGCGTCTCTGCACTCCATAGCCTAAGAGTGTTTACCGTATTATTCTTATATCCGATAATAGGCGTATCATAGGGAACTGCCAGCACACTGTCATAATTCTCATGTTTAATATGCAGTTTATCCTCTTCCCATGTTTCCTTTATATATCCCCCGAATTTAACTTCTACTGCTTTATCCGCTTTTTTTAATTCCCATATGTTCCCTGTTGCCAACCAATTATCCGGCAGTTCAACCTGATGGCCGTCAATTATTTTTTGTTGGAAAAAACCATACTTATAGCGAATCCCGCATCCATGTCCCGCTATGTTTAAAGAAGCCATGGAATCCAAAAAACATGCTGCAAGTCTACCTAAACCTCCATTACCCAGCCCTTGATCGTTCTCCATTTCAATGATCTCGTCATAGCTGATATTCAAGTCTTTCAAAGCATCCTTGAAAATATCTAAAATATTTAAGTTGATAAGGTTACTTTCTAAAAGTTTGCCAAGGAGAAACTCCATGGAAAAATAATATACCTGCTTTTCCTGGCTGTTTTTATATTTGTTGTTTGTTTTAATCCAGTTTTCATTGCTGTATTTCCTTATAACATTTCCTATGGCAAGATAAATGTTCATTTTGCTTGCGTCTTCTAATTCTATGCTGAAATTCTCCTTAAGTTCGTCTAAAAGGTCATTCTTAAAATCTTGAGCACTAATAGGTTTTGATAAAGACATCACTTTTCCTCCAATATTCTTTCATATAATTTTTTATATTCCAAGGTTGATTTCTGCCAGCTGTTATCTAGTTTCATAGCACTAATCATTATTTTGCTCCATGTTTCTTTATCCTTATAAAAGCTGAGAGCATAGCTTATGGTATCTTTTAATTCATCAGGATTATAGTTTTTAAAACTAAAGCCCGTTCCTTCAGAAGTGAACTCATTATATGGTATAACCGTATCCTTCAGTCCTCCTGTTTCTCTTACAATAGGTATTGTACCGTATTTCGATGCTATCATTTGACCGAGACCGCAAGGTTCAAATAAAGAGGGCATTAGAAAAATATCTGCAGCTGCATAAATTTTATGAGCCACTCTATCATTAAACAAAATTTCTACACTTACATTCCTAGGGTACTTCTCATTAAGCTCATAAAGCTTATCTTCATAATGCTTATCCCCTGTACCTAAAATCACTATCTGCACACCTTTTTTAATTATTTCCTCCATCTTTGCAAGAACCAGATCTATCCCTTTTTGCTTTACAAGTCTTGTAACCATACCTATCATAGGTATTTTTTCATCTACATCCAGCCCCAGCTCATTTTGTATTCTAATTTTATTTTTCATTTTTAAATCAATTGATTTTTCATCGTAATTTTGAATTATATATGGGTCTGTTGCCGGATTATAGATAGTATAATCAATACCATTTTCTATTCCATATAAAATTTGACTTTTCGCTCTTAAAATATCGTCAAGTCTTTCCCCGTACATAGGAGTTTTAATTTCTTCCACATAATTGTGGCTTACAGTGGTTATTAAATCAGAATAATTGAGTCCGCCTTTCATGAAGCTTACACCGCCATAAAACTCAAAATCTGATAAGCTAAAGGTATGCGCTGTAAACCCAAACAAGTCCTCCAATATTTCCCGGGGAAAAACTCCTTGATAGTATATATTATGTATAGTAAAAATCGTTTTTACATTATTATACTTTGGGTAATCTATTCTTAAAACAGGTGCGATCATTCCGGTATGCCAATCATGGCAATGAATTATATCCGGTAAAAAATCAATGCTGTCTAAAGATTCAATAACTCCCCTGTTAAAAAAAGCAAAGCGTTCCGCCTCATCGTAGAATCCGTACATTCCAGGTCGTTTAAAATAGTATTCGTTATCAATAAAATAGAAAGTTACATTTTCGTACTCCAAATATTCTATACCGCAATATTGCTTTCTCCAGCCCACATCAATATTCAATGCATTTAACTTTTTCATTTGTCTTTGATAATTATGGGGTATATCGGAATACTTTGGTATTATTACTCTGGCATCAATACCTTGCTTTCTTAGCTCCTTTGGCAACGTAAGTATTACTTCTCCAAGCCCGCCGCTTTTTAAAAATGGAGCAGCTTCCGATGCAGCGAATAAAATCTTTGTCATTTTAACACCGCCTTAAATCATTTGATTTTTTTCAATAATTACCGGTTTATCCGGCGTACCTTTTATAATTTTATCTTTCGTAATTATCACATTTTTGTCTAAAATAACATTTTCCAATATAACATTATCCTCTACTTCTGAATTTTGCATGATAATACAGTTATTAATATTTACCCCTTTATGAACTGTTACCCTTCTAAATAGGACAGAATTTTCTACTCTTCCGTCTATTTGACACCCGCTTGCAATTAATGAATTTATCGTTTCTGCATTTAATTGATATTTTGTAGGTGGTTCATCCTTTGCCTTTGTATATATTGGCCATTTTTCAGAAAAAATTGAATCCGCAACTTCTGTGTTTAATAACTCTATATTCCTTTTATAATATGATTTAATAGAGTCAATTCTAGCCAAGTACCCCTCATATTCAAAAGAAAAAATATTTAAATTGTTTTTTAATTGAAAAATCGTTTTTATTAAAAGATCATTGTCCGCACCTAAAATCTTTTTATTTACTATATCAATAAATAGCTTTCTGTCTAACATAACTGTTTCCATAAATACATTTTGGGGACCGAGCCTATCACTTAATATATCAATAACTTTTCCGTTATCATCAATAACTAAGGAATCTACACCCTCCAACTCTTCCATATTATCAACTTTTTTGTATGCCACAGTTACATCCGCTTTTTTTTCAATATGCGAGGACAGCATTTTTTTATAATTGAGCGTGTTAATAAAATAGCTGGGAGATATTACAACATAGTTTTCTTTTGAATAATAAATATAATCTAAATAATCTGATATTATATCCATATCACTGCTTCTGACGCCGGGATAATAATTTTGCAAAGGGCTGAATATAAAAATACCTTTGTTTTTTCTTTCCAAGTCCCAAGCTCTGCCCGTTTGAATGTGATCTGTAACAGAACGGTATTTATCCCGGGTAAAAATAAAAACATGATTAATCTCAGAGTTTACCATATTAGAAATAGTGAAATCAATTATTCTATATCTGCCTGCAAAGGGTATTGCAGCTATGGGTCTGTTATATGTTAACTCCGCTATTTTTCTATCATCCTCATTGAGGTTTATAATACCCAATATGCTATTCATAAACAGTACCCCCTTCCATATAGAAATCATCGGGGACAATAGTAATTTTTAATGAATCATGATTTCCCACCTTACATTTTGATTCAATCTCGCATCTGTTCCCCACTATACTCCTTGATATTGCAGCATCTCCGTTGATATTTGTATTTTCCATCACAACAGTATCTGAAACAACAGCACCTTTTGCAATTTGAACCCCAGGAAATATAACGGAATTCTCTACGGTACCACGTATCTTGCAACCTTCACCGATTAAAGAATTTTTTATCTTGGCTTCGGAGCCGATATATTGCGGCGGTTGAATATAAGCTGATGAATAAATCCTCCAATTGGTATCAAAAAGATTAAGCTCGTTATCATTTTTTAACAAATCCATATTTGCCTCCCATAGGCTTTCTATAGTACCAACATCCTTCCAGTATCCTTCAAAAGGATATGCCATGAGCTTCACTCTCGAAGCCAGCATATTCGGTATAACATTTTTACCAAAATCATGACTGGAATCCTTGTTCTGCTCATCCTCTATAAGATATTTTCTGAGGGTATTCCAATTGAATAAGTATATGCCCATAGATGCCAAATTATTTTTAGGTTCCTTTGGCTTTTCTTCAAATTCATATATACTCCCATCAACCGTTGTATTCATAATGCCAAATCTGCTCGCCTCCGATATTGGTACTTTCAAAACTGCTATAGTTGCTTCTGCTTCATTCTTTTTATGAAATTCCATAAGCTTGGAGTAGTCCATTTTATAAATATGGTCTCCCGATAATATGAGCACAAACTCTGGTTTATGTAAGTCTATAAACTCAATATTTTGATAGACGGCATTTGCTGTACCTTTATACCATTCTCCGCCTTTTTCGTTTAAATATGGAGGTAAAATAGTTATGCCTCCATCCCTCCTATCAAGACCCCACGGGGCTCCTATACCAATATAGGAATTTAGCACCAAAGGCTCGAACTGCGTTAATACTCCTACTTTCTCAATGTCTGAATTAGCACAGTTGCTTAAAGTAAAGTCAATAATCCTATATTTACCGCCAAAAGCTACTGCTGGTTTAGCCAGCTTTTTTGTCAGACTTCCAAGTCTGGAACCCTGCCCGCCTGCTAAAATTAAAGCCAATACTTCCTTTGACATTTTTACCCCCCCTTTTTAGTTTATATAAATTATTTTAAATTACAGTTCCCAGGTTTCAGATATATAGTAGCTAATGGAGGTATTATAACGGTTATATGACAAGGATTGCCATGGACTTCTCCCTCTTGAGCGGTAATGGTTCCCTTATTCATTCTGTTGGAACCGCCATATTCAATACCGTCAGAGTTAAATACCTCAATATAATCAAAATTATCAGGCACTCCTAATGAATAGTTTTCATATACTACAGGTGTAAAATTGCATATAGCTATAATATAATCTTTTCCTCCCTCCGCCTTTCTGATAAAGCTTATAATGCTTTGGGAATAATTATTAGCATCAACCCAAACAAACCCTTCCCTGTCATGGTCCAGTTCCCATAAAGCTTTTGTTTCTTTATAAAAACAGTTCAATTCTCGCACATATTTATGCATAAGGGAATGCATTTCGAAATCCAACATGAACCATTCTAGACCTTTGCTAAAATCCCATTCCTTGAATTGAGCAAACTCACTGCCCATAAATGTAAGTTTTTTGCCGGGATGAGCTGCCATATATCCGTAAAACATACGTAAGGAGGCAAACTTTTTCCAATAATCTCCCCACATTTTATCTATCATGGATTTTTTACCATGTACAACTTCGTCATGGGAAAGCGGCAGGATAAAGTTTTCGGAATATGCATACATCATTGAAAAAGTAATTAGGTTATGATGCCACTTTCTATTAACTGCATCTAGCTCCATATAATCCAGCATATCGTTCATCCAGCCCATATTCCATTTATAATTAAAACCCAAGCCCCCCATATAAGCAGGGGCGGTGATTAATGGCCAGGCTGTGGATTCCTCTGCTATGACCAAAGCATAGGGATGTTTCTGAAAAATCACTTTGTTTAGAAGCCTTAAAAATTCAATGGCTTCTAAATTTTCTCTTCCACCGTATTTATTAGGCGTCCATTGACCGCTTTTTTTCTCGTAATCCAAATATAGCATGCTTGCGACTGCATCTATCCTAAACCCATCTATATGATAATTATCCAGCCAATACAATGCATTAGATATCAAAAAGCTTTTTACTTCATTTTTACCCAAATCAAAATAACATGTACCCCAATTATAATTTTCAGCTTTTTTTTCATCCTCGTATTCGAAAAGCTTTCCACCGTCAAACCTATATAGACCATGCTCGTCCTTACAAAAATGTCCGGGTACCCAATCCAAAATAACACCAATACCTTCTTTATGGCATTCATCCACAAAAAACATGAAATCCTCTGGGCATCCGTATCTGCCCGTTGGTGCATAATAACCGGTTATTTGATATCCCCAGGAATCATCCAAGGGATGTTCCATAACTGGCATTAGCTCTATATGGGTGTAGCCCATTGTAGAAACATATTTGGGAAGCAGCTTTGCTAACTCCCTATAGCTTAAAAAGCTATTATTTTCTCCTCTTTTCCATGAACCCAAATGAACCTCATATATATTAATCGGCTTATTATAGGACGAATTTTTACTCCCCTGCCAAACTTCTTCATGTTCACTCCATGTATATTTATTTAATTCCACAATTTTTGAGGAGGTCTTAGGTCGTGTTTCAGCATGAAATGCAAAGGGATCAGCTTTTAAAACTATTTTCCCATCACTATAAGTTATTGCATATTTATAATTACACCAATAGTCTACATCAGCTATAAATGTAATCCAAAATCCCGGGTATTCGTGTCTTTCCATTTTATTAAGCTCAGGATCCCATCCATTCATATCTCCCACTACGGATATTTCTGTCGCATTCGGTGCCCATAGTGTAAATAACACCCCGGTTATACCTTCTATGGTCTGAAAATGCGCTCCTAAGGCTTCATGAGCATAATAATTCTTGCCTGTTGTAAAATGATGAAGCTTATCTTTGTTTAATTCCTTTATTTCTATCTCCTTTCTTTCTTTTTGTTTAATCGTGCTTACCCTGCCATATTTATTTGCCAGATTGTTTAATCTATATATAATATCGTCATTAAAATCTGACAGTTTAAATTTCCAATTCCAATTACCTTGGGGTGAACCGGGTACATTCATTCTAGCCTCTGAACCTAAAGCAAGTATATCCTGCATAGATATAACAACAGTATTCGCTATGCTTCTATAAGCATATTCTATGATATCCCAGACTATATCCTTATCTTCACCGCCTATATCTATGTCCATAGACGATAAAATATTCCTGGCTTTCTCATAGTTATCAGCCATAAGTTTCTTAAGCCAGCCCATCAACGTATCATTATCATGGGTGCCCGTATATACAACTAAATTTTGCTCATATATATCTCTGTCAAATTGCAGAACCTTCATTCCGGGAAATGCAAATTTATTCTTTAATGCTATAACCTCAGGAGTTATAATGCCTAAATCCTCCGCAATAATAGGGATGTTCTCCTTAATTGCATGGCTCAGCATTTCCTCTCCATAGGCCTTAGTCCATTTACCGTTTTTGGCGCTGGTCTCTTTAGCGTCCACTTCCCAGTAGCTTTCTAATCCTCTGAAATGATCAATCCTTACAATATGCGAAAGACTCTTAAGCCTTTTAAATCTCTGAATCCACCACTTGTATTTATCTTTTCTCAGCTCATCCCAATTATAAATGGGGTTACCCCATAGCTGCCCATCAGATGAAAAATAATCCGGGGGCACACCGGCGACTTTTTTCGGATTCCTTTTATCATCCAATAAAAAAAAGTCAGATTTAGACCATACATCTGCACTATCATGAGCCACATAAATAGGCATATCCCCTATAATTTTTACACCATTATCCGAGGCATAGTCCATAACAGCTTTCCAGGAGGAGTGAAAAGCAAACTGTTTTTTCTTTTCTACCATAATTTCTTTTTTGTAAAGTTTTAAATAATACTTAATTGATTCTTCCCGGCGAAAGGCAATTCCATCATCCCATTCATTCCATGGAAGACCTTTAAAATGCTTCTTAAGAACCGTAAACAAAGCGTAATCAGTAAGCCAATATCTATTTTGCTTTTCAAAATCAGCATAAATAATATCTGCTTTAACCTTACCTATATACCTTGTATCACCTGCAAAAGCAGAATAACATTTATAAGGTGATCCCTCTGACATAACAGGATTCTGGGGTAGTATCTGCCAGTAGGATTGTCCGCTTTTTTTTAGCAAATTAATAAAATCAAAACAGGAATCAAAGGTCGGAAGAGATGAAATATGGAGTAATATACCACATCTTCTATGAGAAACAGGGCTCATAATCACACCTCCGTAGATAGATTAAGTTATTATTATTCTAGCCCACTTTTCCAAAATATACAATATAAAATGATTATGACAATAATAGCTGAATCAGCATATATTATATAAGGAGGGATATAGTTATGAAAAAATGGCTTACCAGTCTAAAAACAAATACACCCCAGGAAGGCTTTGAATTGGCAATCAAGCTTTCGCAAAAAGGTGTAGAGTATACTCAACCATCTGAAGAGATAAGAAAAAGACTACGTCCAAAATATTCAAGAAATGCCGACAGCCTTATTGCTGCTTCCCAAGTTATAGCAACAAATTTCATAACGGTAGCTGCGGCAAATAATTATTGGAAATAGTTTTTATACATTTAATCATTAAGAGCGGTTAAAAAAACCGCTCTTAATATATTATTTTTTTTCCTTGTATATGCTTGTAGGTAAAAAAGCCAATATTGCAATTACAATCATAATATAATAAACAGGCAAATAATGACCGGTCCTTTGATATACTCCGGCTGATATTGTAGGACCTATCATAGATGCAGGTATCAAAGCCAAGACTATTGCGCTGAGATTAAGAGGGTAATGTTTTTCCCCGAATTTTTTCTTAACAAGCGCTGCTGAAAGTGTCGGGGAAGAGCCATAGCCAATCCCTCCTAAAACAAATCCCACCGCTATAAATAGGGTCATCATTGTTTTATTTGCAAGTATTGCCAAGGTAAGCGCGCCGATGAAAACCAGATTGCCAATAACCATTGCTTTTTTACCACCTAATTTATCCGCTGTTGCACCAAAAACCAATCTGCCTGTACCATTTCCCACGGAAACCATGCCAACTATTAAAGGCAAAGAACTAACAGAGGCACCTATTTCAGCAGCCATGTAGCTTGCGTTTGAAACAATTCCCAAACCAATAGAGGATGCCATTACCGACCAAATAAATACTGCCCAAAAGTCCTTAGTCTTTAACATCTCATAAAGTGTGTAATCTTTTTCGCTCTTTTTGCTTATAGTTGCTGTTGTGCCAGTCTTGGGCCCGGACACAAAAAACGAACCCGTAAAAAACAAAACAAAAAATACTAAAGCAAGTATTTTAAAAGTCGCGGGCCAGATTAAAATATCCATGACTCTTCTCACAACTATACCCAAAACCAAGCTGCCCAGCCCCATTCCCATTAACAAGGTACCTGTGGCAAAGCCCCCTCTTTCCGGGTACCACTTTGGTATTGTAGATAAAATAGCATTATAGGATAAACCGACTCCTAAACCGCACAAAACCCCATAGGATATATATAGTCCCCAAATATTTGTAATTCGGGAAGCAGAGAAAAATCCGATTAAAAACAAAAATGCGGATATCATCAAAACATTTTTCGGAGGTCTTTTTTTCAAAATAATGCCGGATATAATAGAGCCAATACAAAATGTCGTCATACTGATAGAAAAGGTTATGGAGGTTTGACTCCTACTCCAGCCGAATGCCTCTTCTAAAGGGGCAGCAAATAAAGACCAGGCATAGATCAATCCCAAAAATAACATTAAAAATGTTCCTATGCATAACATCCGTTTTTTCATAAAGTGACCTCCTGTTTTATCAAACATACAAGCTAGTCATATGTATTATATTTTTATCTTAACATTATAAAACAAATTCCCCTTTAGATAAAGTCCCATTATCATAGGCTGTGTCTAAAGGGGAATGAATCTATAAAGCTATCTATTCACTATTCAGCCCAAATTTCTTCATCTGTTGGTGGGGCTTCTTTCCTTGGATAGGCTATTGTAGCAATATTCATCAAATGCTCATAGGTAAGATTTTCTGATATGCTATTTCCGCCCCAGGAACCGCAACCTAATGAAGGTGTTGGATTTAAATTCGTAAACAATCCGCCTCCTCCTGCTGCTATACCCGGAACATTGACAAGCAGCCTTCCCACGGGAAGCTCAACTGCCGCATACTCTATTTTTTCTTTGTTATCCGAATGTACTACTGCAGTATGTCCTGCACCTTGATATAGCAGATTTGCTTTTGCTATTTCAACACCGTCTTTAAAGTCTTCAAAAGTTGTCAATATCAATACGGGACATAATTTCTCACCACATAGCAAATCAGCATTTCCACGTGCTTCCGTATTAACTACTAAGGCTGCAGTTGTTTCCGGTACATCTATACCGGCTTTTTTTGCTATTTCATATGCGGGTCTGCCTATTATATCTGCTTGAAGTCTGCCGTCTTTGAATAATGCATCTCTTACTTTATCAACATTTTCTTTATCGCCTATATAATATGCGCCACTTTTCTCTAAAGCCTTAACCATCTCATCCTTTTTGTCCTTATGAACAATTACTGACTGATTGCATGCACATATAACACCGTTATCAAAGCTTCTGCCCATGACAATAAATTGAGCTGCCAAATCCAAATTATCGTAATCACAATCAATTACTGCTTGAACATTACCCTGACCTACGCCAAAAGCAGGTTTGCCGCTGGAATAGGCAGCCTTTACCATACCCATCCCTCCTGTTGCTACTACAACATCGGCTGCAGCCATTAGTGCCTGGGTTGCCTCGATGCTGGGATCCTCTACTATTTGAATTATGTTTTTAGGAGCATTGATTTCTGATAATGCTTTATTCATGTATTCAATAGTCTTACCGGTAGTATTTTTGGCTCTTGGATGGGGAGATACTATAATGGTATTTCTGCCTTTAATTGCAAGCATTGCATTACCAAGAGGTGTTATGGTGGGGTTAGTGGTTGGTGATACAGATGCAATGACGCCTTTTGGATGTGCCACATATACCAGTCCTTTATCAGCATCCTCTCTGATTATTCCCACAGATTTTTTATTCTTCATTGTAAGCCATACCCCGGAGCCCATTGTTGTATTTTTGATCACCTTTGATTCAAAATTACCCATATTAGTCTCTTCAATAGCCAATTTAGCAAGCTCCTCCGCATTATCGGATACAGCTTTATTAATTACACGACACATTAAGTCAACTTCCTCTTGTGTACAATTATGAAGTTCCTTCAAGGCTGCCCTTGATTTTTCCATTAAAGCTTGTAGGTTTTCATTCATTTTAAATTCTCCTTCCCATAAAGTTCTTAGTACCGTAAAACACTTTCATTTTCAGTATATCAAAACATATTAAAAAATCAATTTAAGTAATAACGTATGTTCTTTAACTTTTTATTTAGAAGAAGCTGCTGCCAAAGCTAATGATAAATACTTTTCCTCCATAGTAGAGCCTCTGGATGTAACAACTACAGGAACTTTCGCTCCCAATATCAGTCCAGCCATAACTGCTCCCGATAACTCCACAAGGCATTTGCCTAATATATTCCCTGCGGCAATATTAGGAGCAACCAGAATATCAGCGTCTCCCGCCACTTCACTTTCAAATCCTTTTGCCAGGGCTTTTTCCTTGCATATTGCTAAGTCAAAGGAAATAGGACCTTCTATTATGCAATTTTTTATTTCTCCTTTTAAATTCATTTCTTTCAATGCCGCACCATCCACTGTTTCAGGCATTTTGGGATTTACTTTTTCTACCGCTGCCAAAATGCCTACCTTTGGCTTATCGTACCCCAGCTTATTAAGAATTCCTACAGCGTTTTCGATTATAGCTTTTTTTTGCTCAAGAGTTGGATATATATTCATACCACCATCAGTAGTCACTAGCATCTTATGATATTTAGGCACCGTTTGAATTGCCATATGGGACATAATACCGCCTGCACTAAGCCCTGTATCCTTATCCACAACTGCTTTTAACAGCTGGCTTGTTTCCAGTTTGCCTTTCATTAAAAAATCGGCTTTACCTTGATTTACAAGCAAAACACCTAAAGCAGCAGCACTATCAGGGTTGTTTGCTTCATATATTTCATAGGCTCTGCCATCCTCTCCTTCTTTCCCGAGAAGGTCTAGTATTTTCTTCTGGTCGCCTATAAAAATAGGCTCCAGGATTCCATCCTTTTTAGCTTTTAAAGCAGCCTCTATGGATTCAAGGTCCTCAGCGCAAATCACGGCGACCTTCTTTAAAACAGGGTCCTTTTTAAGCTTATCAATAATATCATCAAAGCTTTTTAAGTACATTACAAATCACTCCTATCCAATTAGTCAATATTTAACCCGTTCTCAAAGTTTTTCTAACAATGCTTTATTAAAATTATAGCACAAGATCAATAAATACTTTTATTTAAAAATTAAGCATTATTTATCAAAAATACTGACTACATAATATAAAATTTAAATAAAATTGTATTGTATGTGAAGAATTTAATGTATAATAGGGAAAAGTCGTGGTAATTTGGAGGTATAAAAGTGAAGGATAAAATAAAAATTGGAATAGTAGGCTACGGTAATCTTGGAAAAGGTGTGGAACTAGCCATTGACCAAAATGATGATATGGAATTGACAGCTATTTTTACCAGAAGACAAATAGATTCAATAATCACCAACAGTTACGCAAGGGTGCTTGATGTGAATAATGCAGTAGATTATAAAGGCAGCATTGATGTTATAATTTTGTGTGGCGGCTCCAAAACAGACATCCCGATTCAAGGTCCTTACTTTGCAAAAATGTTTAATACCGTTGATGGCTATGACAATCATAAAAACGCCGCAGAATATATTAAAGCTATGGAGGATGCCTCCAAAACAAAAGGCAAAACCTGTGCTCCTTGTGTAGGATGGGATCCGGGCCTTTTCTCTTTAAACAGGGTTATGCTGGAAGCTATTATGCCACAAGGTACAACATATACATTTTGGGGTCCCGGTGTGAGCCAAGGGCATTCTGATGCCGTACGAAAACTGCCGGGGGTCAAAATGGCAATTCAATATACCATACCTAATGAAGAGTCAATTAAAAAAATTAAGAATAATGAAACGCCCGCATTAACCAATAGGGAAATGCACGGTAGAGTATGTTATGTAGCTTTGGAAGTGAATGCGGATAGAAAAAAAATAATAAATGACATCAAGAATATGCCAAATTATTTTAAAGATTATGATACAGAAGTTACATTTGTTTCCGAGGAAGAAATAATAAAAAACCATTCAAAACTATTTCACGGTGGTTTTATTATTAGAAACGGTGCAACGGGAAAAGACAGCAATAATAAGCATAGGGCTGAATTTTCTTTAAAGCTGGATAGTAATTCTGAATTTACTGCAAGTGTTTTAGTAGCCTATGCCAGAGCGGTGCATAGACTGAATAAGGAAGGGATTATAGGGGCAAAGACTATACTGGACATACCATTAAGCTATTTATCCCGCAGAGATAAAGAGGATATATATAAAAATTTGATTTAAATTAAGTAACTTTTCAGACATATTAGCACAAAGTGACAAAACGTTTCAACTTTAGTGTGTTGACAAGGTATACTTTCTATGATAAAGTGATATCTAATTTAAAAATTACGATGTGATTAAGAGGCTGCGGTTCGTTAAGAGTACTATAGCTAAACTATGGGAAAGGAACAATCGCCGAAATATAGGTTATCCTATATTGGGACTGCATTTAATAAATGCAGTACTGTCATTAAAAAATAGCCCATTTTCTAATGGAGCACTTAACACATTGGGGCGAAAAGAGGCTTATTATATACAGTCATGAGATTCTTTTTGCTCATGGCTGTTTTTTATATTCAAAAAATTAGCTTTAATTGTTCATAATAAAGACTGTATGCAAAATATACTGTAGAAAGTGGTGATAGCAATGGCAATGGAACTTTATGAAATTGATTTTTTGTTACATGATTCACTTATGAATAATGCAGAAAATAAAATTGTAGTTCAAAAATACGGCGGCTCTTCGGTGGAAACCATAGAAAAAGTACAAAAAGTAGCTGATGCAATTATAAAAAAGAAAAAAAGAGGTCTTAATGTGGTGATTGTAGTTTCCGCCATGGGTAAAACTACAAACCAACTCATTGAAATGGCTAAATCCTTGTCATCAAAGCCAAGCAAAAGAGAGCTTGATGCATTAATGGCAACAGGGGAACAAGTCTCTACTTCATTATTGTCGATTGTTTTACAGGAAAAAGGATATGAATCTGTTTCCCTTACCGGTTTTCAAGCCGGTATAAAAACCGAAGGCACTCATACAAAAAATAAAATTGTTGAGATTGACATAGAGAGAATAAAAGGTTACCTCAGAAAAGGGATAATTGTTGTAGTGGCAGGTTTTCAAGGCATAAACAGCCAGGGTGATATAACGACGCTGGGTCGGGGAGGATCAGATACCACAGCTTTAGCCTTGGCCGCTAAGCTGCAATGCCCCTGCGAAATATACACTGATGTAGATGGGATATACGGAGTTGACCCTCGTCTTTATCCAAATGCTAAAAAACTTGACTACATCAGCTATGAGGAAATGATGGAAATGTCAAGCTTAGGTGCAAAAGTAATGGAAGCCAGATCAGTAGAAATAGGTTACAAATACAATGTACCTATTTACATCGGATCCAGTCATAAATACGGCAAAGGCACATATATTAAGGAGTACGATAAAGAGATGGAACAAAAAGTAATAACAGGATTAACGGTAAACGATGATATACTAATGGTCACGATTAATGATATTCCCTATAACCCGGAAAACGTTTACGATATATTCAGCAAATTATCCGATAGGGAAGTAAACATAGACATGATAAGCCAGACATCACCAAATAATGGCTACGTAAGTATATCCTTTACTGCTCCAAAAGAAAGTGAAACTGTAGTTGACGAAGCTATAAACGAACTGAAAAAATATCGCGAGGCTATGGAAATATATAAGGATAATAATGCAATTAAGCTTTCAGTAGTTGGAATGGGAATGCGAAATGAAGCCGGAGTCGCTTCAAAAATATTTAGAATTTTTGCCGATAATAATATTTATTTTAAATTAATTACTACTTCTGAGATAAGCATTTCCTATACTATTAATAAGAAGGATAAGGAAAAAGCATTAAAAGCCTTATGTGAAGCTTTCAATTTATAATTTAGTAATGTTTAAGGAGTGATTAAAATGACGTTATTCAAAGGCTCAGGTGTAGCTATTGTTACACCTTTTAAAAATAACAAAGTAAATTATGAAAAAATCAGAGAATTGATTGAATGGCATATAGTAAATAGCACTGATGCAATAATCATATGCGGAACTACCGGTGAGGCTTCCACAATGTCAAAGGATGAGAAAAAAGAAGCCATACGGGTAACCGCAGAAGCAGTGAATGGAAGAATACCCGTTATAGCAGGAACGGGGGGCAACAATACTGCCGAAGTAATAGAAATGAGCAAATATGCGGAAAGTGTCAATGCAGACGGACTTTTAATAGTGACGCCATATTACAATAAAACTACACAAAGGGGCTTGATACAACACTTCACTGCAATAGCTAATGAGGTTAATATCCCGATTATAATGTATAATGTTCCAGGTAGAACAGGAATGAACCTGTTGCCTAAAACTGTTGCTGAATTAGCAAAGCATCCAAATATCAAAGGAGTTAAAGAAGCAAGCGGTGATATAAGCCAGGTTGCCGAGATAGCAAGTCTGTGCTCTAAGGATTTTTATATTTATTCAGGAAATGACGACCAGATTGTACCCATTCTTTCCCTGGGCGGCTCAGGAGTTATTTCTGTTATCGCTAATATTTTGCCAAAGGAAACCCACGATATGGTGAGCAGCTTTTTAGAAGGAGAAGTCGAGGAATCAAAAAGGTTGCAATTAAGTATGATTAATCTGATTAAGTCTTTATTTATTGAAACAAACCCTATCCCTGTTAAAACAGCTATGAATCTAATGGGGATGGAAGCCGGAGAACTTCGAATGCCTCTTGTAGAAATGAGTCCCGATAATATGGAAATGCTTATAAAAGAAATGAATGCCATAGGGCTTAATCCGGCGGTGGTATCATGATAAAAGTAATTATAAACGGGGCAAAGGGCACCATGGGGCAGGTTTTGAGCAAAATAATCACTGCAGAAAAGGATATGGAAGTTGTGGCCGGGGTAGATAAAAATGCTACTGAAAAAGAAAGTGCCTATCCTATTTACAAAAATCTAAATGATGTATCAGAAGAATGTGATGTTGTCATAGATTTTTCACATGTTTCTTGTTTACATGAAATTTTGGCATTTTCCGTTGAAAAAAAACTGCCGTTAATCGTAGCCACTACAGGACTTTCTGATGAAAATAAAAATTCCATAAAAGAATGCGCAAAGAATATACCTATTCTTAATTCTGCAAATATGTCACTGGGTGTCAACGCTTTAGCTTCAGTTTTAAAAAGTATAAGCCCCATCTTAGGCGAAGGGTTTGATATTGAAATCATAGAAAAGCATCATAATAAAAAAGCGGATGCCCCCAGCGGCACTGCATATCTTTTAGCTGATGCGGTAAATCAAGCTTTGAATAATAGCAAAAGCTATATTTACGGCAGAGAAGGCAATAGCGCAAAAAGACAGGAAAATGAGATAGGAATCCATGCTATCCGAGGGGGTACGATACCCGGAGAACATACCGTGATTTTCGCTGGTTTGGATGAAGTGATTGAATTTAAACATACAGCCCTGTCTAAAAATGTTTTTGCAGCGGGAGCAATAAGGGCTGCCCGGTTTATAACGGTAGCAGCGCCGGGACTTTATAGTATGAAGGATATTTTTTAAAATAACAGAATCGGCTTCGCTGCCTTAAATAGTTCCCGTTATGCTATTAAACCATTTAATCTCTAATAAGCTTTTAATATTATAATGATCAAAAAGCCCCATAAAAAAGCAATTATTACTGTTTTATGGGGCTTTCTTATGTATTAAATTAGAACTCCATCTTTTATTGTTGCTGTAACAGGGTAGGTTTCCCATCTTGGCACGCCTTTACAAATATCTGCTACAGCTGTTTTATATAGCTCGGATTTTAAGTAGTTGTCTATAGCCTCCTGTGTTTCCCAAATAAGGACAGCACCTTGATCAAGGTTTTCAGGATTCATAAAAAATGTCTTTTCCTTAAGCCCAGGAACTTTTGCATACTCCTTAACAAGATGACCTAAATGAGCTTTGACAGCTTCCTGATCCATGCTGCTTTTTACCTCATCTTTGAGTGAAAATAAAATCATAGTAACTATCATTCTTCTTCTCTCCTCTCTTTAATATATAAATTTTGTGAATAAATCATATGTCTTATAGGTATTAATTCTATTATATCCTTAATTAACCTATGCATCAAGAATTTACTTCACCCTTAATAACAACAGGCATAAGATAATATTATAACCTTAAAAAGGAGATTTTTAGATGAATAAAAACAAATATAAATGTCCATTTATGGAAAGGAAAGAGAATTACGCCGGCTTATGTCCTTACTATATGGCCCCAACCATGTTACGCCAGAGCTTTCAAGATGAGAATCAATTCCACGAGCCTGATTTCATTTACCCTGTAGAAGCTGAATATGATATGAGATTAACAGATTTTGGTCCCGAGCCTTTTGTCACTGATATAGAAGATGCAACCGAACATAATAGAAATTTCCGCACCGCATTATGGACAGGTAGACACCTGCAGCTTACTTTAATGAGTATCGGCGTGGGAGAAGATATTGGACTTGAGGTACATCCTGATACTGATCAATTCATACGCATTGAAGAAGGGCAAGGTCAAGTAAGAATGGGTGACAGTAAGGATAGACTGGATTTTCAAAGAAATATTGACGAGGATGACGCTATTCTAATCCCTGCAGGAAAGTGGCATAATCTAATCAATACAGGTCGCAAGCCCATTAAGCTTTATTCTATTTATGCGCCTCCCGAACACCCACATGGTACAGTTCATAGAACTAAAGCAGAAGCTGAGGCTGCCGAAAGTGTTCAAAGTCCTTAAAACCAAAGTATAATATCGACCATTCTTGCGCTCCTTGCGTCTTGTATCAAGTACAAAGACTGCAAGGGGTTTTTTTAATCAATTTTTAATATAGTTTGTATACCTGTTTCAAAATATATACTTTTAGAAAAATCCTCTATAACAGCAGGTTCAATAAAAGGTCGAATAAATTTAATATTTTCTAATTGTTTCCCCTTTCCATAAGTAAAGGAAAAGTAATCCGGTCCTATCTCTACAGATTTTAACTGTATTCCTTTTTGATTGAATCTAACAATTCTATCTTCAAAAAGTATACCGAAATATGAAATATAAAGGTCCGTTGTTTCAACTCTGTTCAATTTAACTTCTTGAGATATGTCTTTTACAATATGTGTATTGAGCTTCAAAATTGAATTCTCAACTATAAGCTCAATTGCTTTTAGCTTTCCATATTTATGAATAATGAATATTAACAAAACAATTACTCCAAAAATTGCAATTACAAAATTTATCCGATTAACGAGATTTTGCTCCCAATTTATTAAAAATATAAACAAAGCGAATAATAATAAAACTAAAAAAGAAATCATCATATTAATATTTTTCTTCACTTTTAAAACTTCCACTTTTATCAATACTCCTATTTAACAACCCATGATAATAATTACAACCTTTTATAACAATTCTAATAGGATAATTTTAAAGCCTTATTTACCAATAAGTTTAATAGTATCCGAGCACCTTTCTAAGATAAAGTCTTTTACAAATTCAAAATCCTCTTTTTCTACATAAATTTGATTCTTTTTTAATGTTTCGTTTATATATATAGTGTTAAAATGTTTTGATACTTTTATTGATTTTACTTTTTTAAATTCTGTATAAAGATTTTTTCTTGATGCAGCCAATAGGTTTGATCCCATCAATGTTAAATTATTAGTCGCTACTCCTATTAAAACTGAAAAAAATTCTAATGCTTGGGCTTTTTTGAATTGATTATCTAGTTGTATATGGTTAATGCCCTTCTCATCCATTTTAAACAACACGTAATATTTACCTTTATTAATAATGCTAATAAGTAAATATGCAAGCAAAAGAAGTACCGACATAAATATGATCCCATACATCATTATCATGCTAAAAATTTTAACAGCTTCCCCTATGCTTTCGCTTATTGTCAAAAAAAACATTAAAAGGGCAGGCACTGTAAGTCCTATCAAACATACTTTAAAAGATGTTATTAGTATTACCGGATTTCTATTTAAGGAAAATTCATACATCCAATTATAGCTCCCCGATTTATCCACTGTAATATTTTTACTTGTTCCTTTTTTTTCATACTCCATTTTTCGCTGCCTCCTATACCCTTTCTTTATACACCAATTATACTACGGGTTAATAGAGTAGTCGAGCACCACCGGGGAGAAGGAGGAGGACGAATATTAACCGTCTCTCCTACCTTATGAGAAAACTTTTGTAACTTTTATTCTTCGTAAACGATTACTGCTTCCTTGGTACTGTTAATCCAATCAACTTTGCAGTTTAGATTCTCCGCGGCAAATCTTACAGGTACATAAGTTCTACCATCCCTCGCCACTGGAGCTATGTCCATTTCTTTTGTAACTCCATTTACTTTTATATCTGTTTTACCTAACCACATTTCTACTTTATTTCCTCTCGCATTTAGTGTTATCAGACTTGTGCCTCCGTCCCAGCCGACTGTTCCGCCCATTGCTTCTACTATCGCTCTTATAGGCACCATTGTCCTTCCTGCCAATATTATAGGTGTTGTTCCTCTACCGGGATCTACTTCTTGTTCTACTCCGTCTTTGCTCATATAAGGGCTGTCAAGCTTAAGCATAATAAAGTGTTTAAAGAGTCCCGGTTTGTATATTTCATTTCCAGTTGTTACGACAAAAGTGGCTATAACATTTCCTAATTTTTCTTCTATACCTTGATAAGGATTTGCTTCCCCAAGCACTGGCTTTACTGAATAGTAATAAGTTGTATTTGGTTCTACATTGACATCAGCATAGGATGTGCTTGTTATGTAGAAGTCTGTTACAGATATTCCTAATTGACTTTGAACTTTGGATCTATATAATCTATAACCCAATACATTTGATGCTTTAGGCCACATGAGTCTTGCTCCCGATTCAAAAGCTTCCGCTCCTTCTGTTGTCGCAGGTGCCGGGGCTACAGGCGTAACAGGTGCCGGAGTTGTAGGTAAGTTAGCCATTGGTTCACGCTTTGTCGCCCGCCAATTATATATGGTGCTTGTTCCGCTTTGGGTAAAGGTTCCTTCCGCTTTCATATAACCATTGGCATCTATGGTTATTGTACCTACATAGTCCTGCCATAGATTTCCGCTTGCCCATTGTCTTGTAAACTTAATTACATTCCCTTCTATAGAACCCTTTGTAAGCTTTTCAATATTACTACCATCTATATTCATTTCTCCGATAAATTCACTAGCATCCTGGTTCTGCACATTTATAGTACCGGTAGATCTATTTAGCGTACCATCCCATATCCCTCTCATATCAATAATACCTGATGGGATATTTGATTGTGTTGGCTGTGTCGGTGTTGTTGGAGTTGTCGGTGCAGGGCCTTCTTTCCACTCATAAGTATATACATATCCATAACTATTACCTAATTGTATCTGTATTGCTTTTTTGGCACCGGGACTACCTTTAGGCATTACTTTTTCAGATTTAAATGTTCCTTTTGTATCTTTGTATATATGTGATGCACCGTCATCTAATCGAAAACTGATATAAAATGCTGATGCGCCCAGCCCTAATGTTGCTGCATCAATTTTTGCTGAAACACCTACTCCCCCCAAATTATTCGAACTGACTATTTTGTACTCAATATCAAACTCCACTGTTTGATTGTCAGGCAAGAATGCAGGAGGTTTATCCCATATAACTTGATATACTACATGAAATATTTCACTGCCATCGTCATATCTCCTATATTGACCAAAGGTCATATCTCCCTCCGAGCCTGATGAGGTATATTTATTCCATAGAACATCACTGGTTGCTATTACACCGCTTCTATGCTCCCCTGCATCATCAAAATCCAGGCTTGATTTAAAGTATTCTGTTCCAATTAGATGCCATCCGCCTTCTGAATCAGCGTTTACAATTCCAATGTTTAATGGGCTCACCGATAACAAAAGTGCTATAGTAAATATGGCTATGATAGTATTCGACGCTAACCTTTTTAATGTTTTTCTCCCCTTCATGTTATCACTCCTTTAAATTATTTCCCTATATGTCTTCTCATTAATTTATTTAAAATAGAGCAAAGCTTTTAACAGGAAAATTCATTAAACGTTAAATAAAATATCGATAAAACATATTGGTGTTTCATTTTAACATGGAATTTATAAAAAGCATCCTACCCGAAAAAGGTAGTTTTAAAAAAAGACCCCCTACCTTTTTTAGGTAGGGGGCTGGCAGCTTACTTATTCCTCATATACAATAACAGCTTCTTTGGTGCTGTTTATCCAATCTACTTTACAGTTTAGATTCTCTGCGGCAAATCTTACAGGTACATAAGTTCTACCATCCTTCGCCACAGGTGCTATGTCCATTTCTTTTGTAACTCCGTTTACTTTTATATCTGTTTTACCTAACCACATTTCTACTTTATTTCCTCTCGCATTTAGTGTTATCAGACTTGTGCCTCCGTCCCAGCCGACTGTTCCGCCCATTGCTTCTACTATCGCTCTTATAGGCACCATTGTCCTTCCTGCCAATATTATAGGTGTTGTTCCTCTACCGGGATCTACTTCTTGTTCTACTCCGTCTTTGCTCATATAAGGGCTGTCAAGCTTAAGCATAATAAAGTGTTTAAAGAGTCCCGGTTTGTATATTTCATTTCCAGTTGTTACGACAAAAGTGGCTATAACATTTCCTAATTTTTCTTCTATACCTTGATAAGGATTTGCTTCCCCAAGCACTGGCTTTACTGAATAGTAATAAGTTGTATTTGGTTCTACATTGACATCAGCATAGGATGTGCTTGTTATGTAGAAGTCTGTTACAGATATTCCTAATTGACTTTGAACTTTGGATCTATATAATCTATAACCCAATACATTTGATGCTTTAGGCCACATGAGTCTTGCTCCCGATTCAAAAGCTTCCGCTCCTTCTGTTGTCGCAGGTGCCGGGGCTACAGGCGTAACAGGTGCCGGTGGTATCGATGGTATACTTGCCTGTGATACTTCTTTCCATTCGTACACATATTTAACGTGAGCATGGGCTAATTCTACATTTCCTCCATTTGAACCCTTTATTAATATTCCTATTTTATCTACAGTAGAAGGAAAACCCCGCCCATCAAATTTTATAGACGCTGTAGCCTTTGTCGAGTTTTTAGATTGTTCATCAGTACGATCTCCTATTCCAAAACTCTTTCCTTGGCTACCATCAGGATAGGTTATCGCTGCCTTTTTTATTTGTCTTGCCCCATATACATCAACTTCGCTAATATCAGCTGAAATTCCAAAAGTCGTGCTGATAAAGTAACCTGCTCTATTATTTGTTATAACAATCTGTTCAACGGGGATTTCTATCGTGCTGTCAGGGAATATGACGCTTGGCGGATCCTCCCATTTATATATGGCATGCAGGTCACTTGGTGGTGTAAGGTCTCCAGTGCCAAAAGAAGTGTTTGCATCAGGGCGATATTGCCTCATTTCAATGGCATTTCCACTCATTTCTGCTGAATTAATTATAGGAAGTTCAAATTTAGTTTTTTCTATCGGGTAATCAATCCTATCCACCAATACCCACGCATAATTATTTTCATCAGCCCAAATACTTGTTGTCGGACCTATAAAAAGGCTAAATACCAAAGAAAACACAATAAAAAATGATAAAAATCTTCTCATTAAACTTCTCCTCTCAATCACTTCAAATCTTTTTTTTAGTTAAACTTTCATATATCACTCCTAAATAAAAAATCTATTTAACTATTGTATTAAAATAGACTTTATACTTGCCCTTAAGAAGCTTTATTTTTATGCGATTTTTATAATATCATAAGACTAACGAGAAAACCCCACCCTAAATAGGTAGTTCTAACAAAAAAACTACCCGAAATGGGTAGTTTTTTAAAAAGCTCCCTACCTTTTTCGGGTAGGAAGCTCACAATTCACTTGTTATTCGTATTTAACAGCAATCATTATTATAACTCTCTTTTATTTGAGGGACTATTAGTAGAAATAAAGCAAATCAATTCTATTAGTTTCTATATTTTTTCTATATACACGTGTTTCACCACGGTTATATCCATACCTCCAGCCCACATCCTCTTCTTCGTTCCTTATCCCGGTTAAAACAGTAAAAAAGATATTACTATCTACATATTCGATATTACCTATCGTTACAAAATCATCTTCCCCAAAATATTCTCCATCTCGCAAATTGATTTCTTTAAAATCATTATCTGTCAGTATTATCTCCGGATATATTTTATCCTTTAAACCACTAATATAATAACCTTTTCTTTCACTATAAAACGGCGTATCTTCCTCGTAGGAAAAAGGCTTTTTATCTCCAAACCAATCTATTTCAATAGGCGAGCTGACAATATTGTGATAACTTCCATCCTTATTGATTTTAAGTAATGCACTATTATAGTAATGGTATGCACTCCCTCCATATCCAGCCAGGTATATCCACACATATTTATCCGATGTTTTAATAGATATAGTTTCAAAGTAATCCCCGCTATAATCGTCATTCAACATTTCATCTATATCATCTCTTGTAGCTGAATAAAGAATTGTTTTTACACCGTCACTTATGTGAAAACTGCAAATTATAATATCTTCATCGGATATTTCTCCGGATGCATCTTCACAATATATTATTCCATCATAGGGATCATAATATATGGGTCGATAGTAAGCTTCAGCAAAATCAAACCGCTCACGTGAGTTTAAATTTACTGTACTTATACCTCCTCTATACCCGGCTATCATTGCAAGCCCTCTTTCTTCATCAATGGCAAATACGTTGCCGCTCCCGTAGTTTATTATATCTGTACCATCAAGTGTAACAGAATATACATTGGAATATAGAAATTGGTCATCTTCTAAATCCTCAATGTAACCTGTCAGAAAAAGTCTGGGATTACCCTTTTCATCTTTATATATAAAAATTCTTCCAAAACCATTATCAATAAAAACAACCTCAGATGTACCGTCAGGATTCAGTTTCATCATCTTCGATTCAGAACCTTTTATAAATCCAAAATCATCCCACAAGCCGCTTTTTTCATAAGAATCATCATTGCCTTCTCTATAATATATAAAATCTTTATATTTTACATAATTTCCACCATTATTTTCAGCTGTAGATTCTATTTCTTTTATGTATTTTAGCCTTATTTCACTTCCGTCTATCTCTTTAACTTCTGTTATATAACCATCTTCAATGCTTATTTCCGTTAATAACCACCCATATTGAGTGTATTTAAATTGCTCTTTAAAGGCTTCAGGAGATACCTCCCCTTTCATGCCGGATTCACCTTTTTCATCTAAATAATTTTTCAACTTATACACAGTTTTATCATTAGTCTTAAAAGGAACCCATTCTTCCTTCTCGTTCACTATTGCATATATATCAAAAAAATTAACTTCTGATAGTTCATATTTTTTTATGCTTTTTTCATCCTCTTCATAAACTAATATCACATCATCAATAAAATACTCTTCTTTTTCCCCTGGTTTAACAAATGCATATAAAGTAGGCTTATCATCAATATTCGAATCCAGTGCCGGCACCGCCTTGCGTTGACCGCATGCAGATAAAGTGCTTATAAAGATAAAGATTATACATAAGATTAAAATAGATTTTTTGCCCATTCAAACTTCAGCCCCCTATATTTTAATAACTATTTAAAGTTCATAGTTTTTATCATTAAATATTCTTTCAATCAATTCAGACCTACTATTTATATTAAACTTTGAATAAATATTTTTTACAAAATACTTAACTGTATTCTCACTAATAAAAAGCTCTTCGGCAATTGTTTTATATGTTTTTCCCTGTAATAACCGGGAAGTCACCTGTTTCTCCCGTTCTGATAATATTTCTAGCCTTTTTCCATGGCTTATCCCATCATTTTGCTCCTCAATAGTCATTTCAGAATACATCTTTAAGTAAACATGATCCTTTAATAATAATGACAAATGCTTATGCAAAAATGGCAAAAGGGCTAGTCCTACACACACTACAGTCAAAGCTAATAATGTTGGGTTTGTGCTGCCACCATTATTGAAAATAATAATATTCCCTATTATGCAACCTAAAAGAATACCTAAAATATTTGCTGAAAGCCCTATACCAAGAATCCTTGCCGGATTATCACGAAAGTCCAACATTTCACCTAAAATACTCCACCAAAACAAATCATATACACCGCAAGAACCAAGCATCAAGGTATTAATTATTATATAACTGACTGCACTACGTCCTAAGCTCATAAAACTGATAAAAGAAATCCCCATCATAGCAATAGCAACATAAAGTAAATGAGAACGGCTTATCTTTTTCGGCAAGTTTCGCATTATAAGTATTGCTATAATATAGGGAATAGCCCAATACCAGCTTGTCAGCCATTTTAAATGCTCAAAAGCCGGATTCACAACCTCATACATTAGACCGGAATTAATAGTTATAATTATAATAAAGAAACATAAAAAAACTAGAAGGGATTTAATACTTACTTGATTTTCTGTGCTTCTGTCAGAATTAATAATATTTGAATCTTCCGGTAGTTTTAAGGCAAATATAAAAGCTAATAAAAGCATAATAATAGATAAAGTAAAGCCCAAATAAGAAGATAAATGAATGGTTACCATATTTATAATAATCATTAAAACATTTGAAAAAATAATCATGTCGGCTATGGTTTTTATCCTATCTCTTCTAGGGGTACTGCTTTTTAAGTAATAACCCCATGATGCTACGCAATTTCCTGATAAAAAAGAACCAATAATTATACTTAGAGTCCAAAGTATTGAAGGTTCAAAAAAGAAAGGAAGAGATAGGAGAATAAACAGAGGATAACAATATAAGAATAGTCGTTTGGCTCTTTTTTTTGTTTTTACTAAAAAGCCATTTAATAATAACCCAAAAAAAGAAGCAGCTAAGCCACCAAAAACCATGATATCGGGGTCTATATCGTGCATTTCTGAAAGTGCATATAAAATTTGGCCTTCAAATAAAAAAGATAACATCCAGCCTGAAAATAAAGAATGCACGATAATAGCCAATTTTCTTTCATTTAATTGGTTTAGTTTTCCACTTAACATAGAATACCTCCAGCGAATAGGACTAATGCTTTTAAATCCCATGTGCTATATTTACATTCTATCATTTAAAAATAGTAATGTTAAACTTTATTATGTAAATATAAAAAATGACTTTATCTAATTTATTATACCTTTTTGAATAAATCCAGAATTATGAAATGTATTTAGACTTCCTCTTGGAATATAATGGTTATACGAGTACCTATATCTACTCTGCTTAGTATTTCGAAATAAGCTCCATGTCGTTCAATTATCCATTTGGCAATTGATAAGCCTAGACCGGAGCCACCGGTTTTCCTCGCCCTTGATTCGTCTGAGCGATAAAATCTATCAAATATATGAGGCAAATCCTTTGTTTCTATTCCTATACCGTTATCCTGGACTGTTATATGCACCTCATTATCCTTTCTTAATGCCTTTAGAATTACCTTATCCCCATCGGGAGTATATTTTATACTATTATCTACAAGTATCCTGATGGCTTGCTTCAAAAGCTGGCGGTCAGCATTAATTACTAATGGTCTCTCCAAATTAACTTCAAAGCTATGATTACTATTAATAATTTGTGTTTCACGTATTATCTCATCCAATACTTCACAGCTATCAAAAGGTTCTCGATGTAATTGCATCGTTTCATTATCTCCCCTTGCCAGAAATAAAAGCTGCTCCACCAGATCTTTCATATTGTTCGTTTCAGATTTTATTGCATCAATAGACTCTTGCAAAGCTTTTTCATCCTTTTTGCCCCAGCGGTCTAACAGATTTGCATAGCCTTGTATAACTGATATGGGTGTTCTGAGCTCATGAGATGCATCTGAAACGAATCTTACTTGTGATTGATAGGATGTATTAATACGATCCAGCATGCTATTTATTGCAGAAGCTAAATCCTTCAACTCATCTTGGGAGCTGTCTATAGCAATAATGCTATCTAGCTTATTTGCATCTATGCTGCTTATAGCCCCTGTCAAATCTTTAATCTTAGTACCTTCATTTTTTGTCGCCATTTTTGGGACACTAGCATTAATATTCTTAGCTGTTTCCGCCAGTTCAGCTATAGGCTGTAGTGTCTGTCTAATGGCTTTTGTACTTTTTCTTACACTGGTTATTAGAATCAGTATTTCGAAAACCAATAAATAAGTAAATAGATGAATAAAAAGCTGCAAATCCAAGCCTATGGGGTAAGATATTTTATAAGAAAATATACCTAAAGGAAATTCAACTATATATTTAATAGAATATATCTTTTCCGATAAAGTCTTAGATTTAACATCAGAGAGTTCCATACGGCGTTTTGCTTCACTGATATCCAAAGGCAGATTCTTTGTGATACTTTTTGGTAGCTTAATGCCTTTACTAGCCTTATCCTGTATCGAAACCGTATATTTATCTGATAAATATGCTGTATCGAGGTTACTTGGTGATATTCTTAAAGCTTCTATTACATTTTGAGCTCCTTCCTCTGCTCTCCATAGAATTACAAAAAAACTCAATGAAATAATAAAAATGTTGATTGCTAAAAAAACAGAAACCAACCTTTTAACCATTACCAGATTGAGTTTAACTACAAGAGAGGACCTGATTCTTGAAGCTATCCCGGATGGCTCATTTTTCTTCTTCATCTTTTACTACATACCCCACTCCTCTGATTGTATGAATTACTTTTATACCAAATGGTTCTTCAACTTTAGATCTGAGATATCTGATATAAACATCCACTGCATTAGTCTCTCCGCAAAAATCATATCCCCAAATCTTTTCCAATATTGTTTCTCTGTTTATTACAATATTCTTGTTTTCTAAAAGATAATGCAATAAATCAAACTCTTTTTTAGTTAAATTTATAGGATAGCCCTTAACACTCACTTCTCTTTTTTGCGGTTCCAGGTATAAATCCCCTAAAGCTATTCCGTTTGTTTCTATCTTATATGTACCTTTTTTTCTAAACACTGCTCTGATTCTTGCCAGCAACTCTTCTATTGCAAAAGGCTTAGTAATATAATCATCTGCCCCCCCATCAAGCCCCATTACTTTGTCCACAACTGCGTCTCTTGCTGTCAATAGTATGACAGGCACTTGAGATAGTTGACGAATCCTCCTAAGCACTTCTATTCCGTTTAAACCCGGTAACATTATATCTAAAAGGATAAGGTCAAAGGGCTGGGTTTTAGCCATTTCTAACCCATCCCTCCCATTAAAAGCCTTTTCGACCTCATAACCTTCGTATTTCAGTTCCAGTTCTATAAACCGAGCTATCTTTTCTTCATCCTCAACTATTAGAATCCTCATTGGTTTCTTCACCCTTAATATCTTTTTTTATGTTTTCCGCTGCATTGGCTACCGAATTCATGGCTCTGTTTACATTTTCCTTACCTAAATCAGGACCGTTAAACTCATACCTAAAACCAAAGAATAACCCAACAATCGTTACAGGTATAACAACCCAAAATGCAAAACAAAGGAAAATCGCTAAAATTGTTACAGGTATTGCTATTACCTTTTCTCCGTCTCTGCTGACTTCAAAGTGATTCCTATTACCTTTGCCTATCATCATTCTTAGCCACACCACAGACTTTTTTACTAAATCCCCGAAAGAGCCCTGTCTTTCTCTATGCTCTCTCCTGCCTTTAGCCTCAAAATGCCTGGTCCTCTTGTTGTCTCCTTCCTTTGAATTATAATAGCCTCCACCCTCCGGTGCTGTGATGCGATTCTTCTTTTCCAGGTTTATTATAGCTTCCAAAAGATCCCCGTTCGCTTCCTCAAGAGCGACTTTGGCTTCATCATAAGAAACATTTGCTCTTTGTCGTAGTTTTTCAACTTGTTCTAAAGTTACCATAACAATAACCTCCTATTTTTTATTATGGCTTCATTATAGCAACCAAATATTTAAACCCAATTCAAGGAAGATTAAAATTTGATTAAATTTTACTTTAATTCTATTGTTATCATCTGGCAATATATAGTCCACTCTGTTATGGCAGTTTTATTTATATAAACCATTATATGCTTCCAACATCTGTATAAACAAATAATCATAGCATTTAAAACAGTTATATAAACATTATACCTTTAAAATGGCATTCCCTCAATCACTGCCCTATAATAATCCCGCAGGTAAAACGCTGGAGTTACTATATAGATATAATTATTAATATTGAAAATGCGCACATTGTGAATTCTTTTTCTTGTTTTTTGCAGCCACTCATATACCCCTTTTCCATTTAAAGCTTCACTAATTTGTTTTACTCTTACTATTAATCAATTAAAACTGCTATAATAAAAAAATAAATTACCTCCTTGGTTATAATTCAGTAACTTAAATTGCATTTTACTTTATTTTACGATATATGCCAAACAATTACAAGGTTCAACACTTTAACCTTTCAATTCTTGCTGAGATTTATCTGGTTTTAATCCTGTCTTTTACTTGACAGTTTTTTCGGTGAAAAATTCATCTTTTTTAGAATTTTAATTAATCGCGCGGGCTACAAAGCCTATTATGCATGCAAATGCTTTAAACATTATTCACTAATCCACTGATATTTTATGTATTGATACTAAACAGCTATTTTAATATCCTATCTTTTTGGATTATTTATGTTATAATAATTGGTAATCTTCTAGTTAATAGAAAATTTACATATCAGTTGCAACTTCTTTAAGTTTTGTAAAAACAAGTATTCAAAATTTATAGTTTTGGAGGAATAACTATTAAAGACATAAATGAAAGGAGTAGAAATAAAATGTTGAAACTGTCTGTACTTCTGATAATTGTTATAGTACTACTTACAGGCTGCAGCTTTTCCCAAGAAGAAAAAAAAGAAAAAACTGAAGCAGGCAGGCTAATCTCCTTTAGCTATATATATTCAAACTTCCGATACAGACCCTTTGAATACACAATAAAACGGATAATTGACGATAATGGTATGGAAGGAATTTTATTTAAAAGCGAGGGTTATTCTGAAGGTCTTATTTATACAGAAGAAGAAATAGAAGAAGCTATCTTAGACGACATAGTCAGGATTATGGAAGAGGAAAATATATTTGCTTGGAACAGTTTTAATAAACATAATAAAGTAATTAGGGATGGCTTTAGCTTTGAATTGAGAGCTGTATTTGAAAACCTAAACGTTAATGCAAGTGGATATGTGGAGAAGCCCGAAAATTTCAAAGAAGGACATAAACGGCTATCTGACTATTTGCTAAAACTTGCCTTAAGCTTTAGGGCAGAGTAAATTACGCTTTTCTATTATTTTTAAGAATAAACGTTGATTATAGGTATTAATTTGTCAATCCTTTGGTATTTATATAGTTCAAAGAGGTGATTTCTAAATGATAAACTAAGTTTCAACTTACAAACATTTTAGTATTTATAAAACATCAAAATATTTTTTGCATAAAGAATAATTAACATTTAAATTTTTGTGGAGGAGTGGATTATATGCCTAAAAATTTAAAACCCCTTATTGTAAAAATCCTTATATGCGTTCTGCTTCTTGGGACAGTAGCTTTTGCAGTTGAAAATGATTTAACAATCCAAGCTGTGTTTAGCAATAGCATAAAGTTCAAACTTAACGGACAAGACTGGACACCTAAGGATCCTTCATCAGGTGATTATTACAAGCCTATTGTCTATCAAGGTAGAATATACCTTCCCGTAAGAGCAGTTGTCGAAGAAGCTGCAGGTTTACCTGTAGATTACGACGGGAATACAAGAACCGTGTGGATTGGGGGTAAAAATGAAATATTAAATGTCAGTGACAAAGCTCTTTACAAGGATTATTACGGAACTATATTGACAAATGATAAGGATAAATTAAGTACGCCGGACGAAGTGTATCGCTGGGGTATTTCAAATGACAAGGATATGAATTTACAATACTTTAGCTTTTATCTAAAACCCGACGGTAAGTACAAGAAATTCCGTTGCTCTTTTTTCTTAGATGATGGTGCAAAAGCAGATTTAGTAATGAATATCAGGAAGGAAACCAAGGATGGACTAGTGATTAAATCCATCAGCTTAAAACCGGGTGAAACTGTAAAAGATTTGGACATTGAGATAGATGGAGTAGAAAATCTTTGGTTTGAATCAGAGGTAAGAATCAATCATGGTGTCATCAGAAAAGCAATAATTGGAGAACCTATATTCTATAATGGTAGTTTATAAAGTGATAAACATCATAAGAATATTTCCAAAATATATTGCTTTATAAATAAAACCATGACATTTATAAAACCTATATTGGACTTGCGATTAAATCAGAAAAGTTTCAAATTAGTCATTGATTCATTTTATTAAATCAATGTCTAATTTTTTGTGCATTTCTTTTATATTATAAAGTCCTATGTTTATTCAGTCTATGAAGAACTAAACGTTTCTCAATATAATAGAAACCTATTATTGAGTTATTAAATCAATTTGTTTATAATGAGAGTTACAGTAAGGAGTTGCTAGCATGGCGGTGTCAGAACAGATCAAAATTCTTTGCGTTAAGCTAAATAAAAGTGTTTCCGAGCTTGCCCGGCTATACGGAAGAAGCCCGCAGGCTTTCGGTCAAAAGATGAAGCGAGAAAGCTTCACCGTCGACGAATTGAAGCGGATTGCTGAAGCATCAGGCTGTGAATATGAGGGTTCCTTTATCCTTCCGTCCGGCGAAAGGGTTTCTTATTGATTAATCCCAAATTTAGAAAAGGGGTGCTATGATGTTATTTAAAAAAATTGATTTATATAGGGCTGCGCTCGACGAGCTCCGTCCTTTCGAAGGGGACCTGCAGAATGAAATCAAAGCCTATTATCGTATTGGCTTGACTTGGTCTTCAAATGCGCTGGAGGGCAATACTTTAACCGAAAGCGAGACTAAGGTCCTTTTGGAGGACGGCCTGACTGTTGGTGGAAAGCCGCTCCGCGATACCTTTGAAGCACTCGGGCATGCGCGGGCATATGATCTTATGTTCTCGCTTCTGCGTTCCCGTCAAATAGTCGAAGCCGACGTCCTGTCCATGCATAGGATATTCTACAAAGATATCGACGTTGCTGTAGCTGGCCACTACCGGGATCGTCAGGTATTCATTACCGGCTCGAAGTATCCGGTCTGCAAACCAGATCAGATTGGCGGTGAAATGACAGCTCTCTTTACTTGGGTTACGTCCGAGCGTGGCAGGTACCATCCTGTGGAGTTTGCCGCTCAACTGCACAAGCGGTTTGTTTTTATCCATCCCTTCACCGACGGAAATGGACGCCTATCCCGGCTCCTAATGAATACCGCTTTGATTCAGGAAGGTTATATGCTGGCGGTAATTCCTCCGGTGCTGCGGCAGGAATATATCAGTCTGCTTGAACGTGCCCACAAGGACGATCGGCCATTCGTTGACTTCATTGCAGAGCGGGTGCTGGAGTCTGAAAAGGAGATCATGCGACTTTTGCATATCCCCTTCCCGAAGGTTTAATGAAAAAATAGAGGCTATCCTCTCATCATTCCCACTCGATTAATCTAATCGTAAACTAAACCTATTTATTTAGCAAATGGCCTTTTCTATCCCTGTTTTTTCTCTGTATTCGTCCAGTTGCATTTGGCTATCAGGATTTTTGTTATCAAAATGTTATCAGTGAATGGCGAAAAGCTGTCTGCGGTTAATGGCTCATTTGTCCTCTAACCGCCTACGTTCACGCTCTAACTCTTTTTTTAATTCTTCTTCTGTAGGCATGTATAGCATATATTTCGAGGCAAAAAGCCGCTCATTTTCGGATAGCACTGAGTATTTAACCATAGTATCATTTTTGTCCGAGCAGAGCACAATGCCGATTGTGGGATTGTCTTCCAGTGCTTTAATCTGATCCTCAAAATATCGTACATAGAAATCAATTTGGCCGATGTCTTGGTATGACAGCTTTGCAGTTTTAAGATCAATGAGAACAAAGCATTTCAAGATATAATTATAAAAAACAAGGTCAATGTAATAGTGGTCACCATCAATTGTAATCCGCTTTTGCCTTGCCACAAAGGAAAACCCTTTACCAAGCTCCAACAGAAATTCCTGTAAATTATCAAGCAGCCCCTGCTCTAAGTCCTTTTCGTAATACACTTTGTTCTGCTTTAAACCCAAAAACTCTAAAATATATGGGTCTTTCAAAATGTAATCCGGGTCTGTTTTAGGCTCAATGTTTTGAATCTCTCCCTTTATCAAATCACGCTGTTCCGACTGCGTGGCGAGAAGTCGTTCGTAGTAAAATGAGTTGATTTGCCTTTCCAGTTGTCTAACGCTCCAGTTACACTCAACGCATTCCTTTAGATAAAAATCACGACGACTCTCATCCTCTACACGCATCAACAAGCGGTAATGCGACCAGCTCAATTCGGGACACAGTGTGTCTCGAATTTGAAATGTTAAATAAAATTGCCGCATTTTACGCAAATTGGTTTCATCAAACCCTGCTCCAAATTCTAATGTCAACTGCTCCGATAGATATTTTAGTAGCTGCTTGCCATATTCGGCACGCTCCCCTTGCACCTCGGCAATTTGCTTCCCAATGTTCCAATAGGCTTCTACCATGGCAAAGTTGACCGCTGTATACACCTTGTTTTTAGCTGTTAAAACTGTTTCCCGTATGCTTTGATAAACATTTAAACTCAGTTCATTGCTCATTCTCACTCGCCTCCTTTATTTGAAATATGATAAAATTTACTCTAAGATGTTGTGCAGTATCTTTCTTTCGCTTCTTTAAACTCTGCATTGACGGATGCAATAATTTCCTCTTTTTTGTCTTTCAGATCAATAAACTTTTCATAGAGTTTTTCATATACCAAGCCTTGCGAAGGTATTGTAATCCGATTATCATTTTCACCAAATCCATCAAACTCAACAGTTTCCTCTGCATAAATGATTTTAAGCAGTGCCAAAACATCTTCTTTTGTTATCCCATCTACCTTTTTGTATTCATCTTTTTTAAAATAATATCCTTCGTGGTTTTCAATTTTTAACAGCTTCATATATTTCCCTCCTTTGCACATAAGCATCTTCTCCAGCTTCCATAGTTTCCATCAAAGATAAATAATTGGCCTTTTCTTTTCCGCATACACTTTCTAGATTTTTCGACGTTAATTGTCCAGTATAAACATAATACCTCGGTCCATCATCAGTCATTTCTTTTTCTGTGTGTATGATAAAATCGGGTTTTAACAATACTCCAATTGTATTATTATGCGTTACAACGAAAACAGTCGACTTCAGAGACAATTCCTTTATCGATGCGATTACACTCTCTTTTATAAATGTATTATCAAATGAAGATTCCGGCTCATCAATTAGTACCATTTCATATTTGTATGCATCTTTTAGTTCAGCTAAAAGATTGTATTCTGCCTTTTCTCCCCCTGAAAGCTCACTATCAAAATGATTCTTTACTTTATAGGACAATTTCCAAAATGCTTTGTGAATGTTTTCATTTTGAATATTATAACTCTCCCTATCTTTCGCAAGTTTTTTGTAGAACTCAAATGGAGAACCTTTGCTTTTCATGAGAGTTGCTGTATTTCTCGCTGCACAAGCGGTTTGTTTTTATCCATCCCTTCACCGACGGAAATGGACGCCTAT
>CAYPBK010000010.1:0-56403 GCA_964408955.1 uncultured Clostridiaceae bacterium | reverse complement strand
CTGTTAGTGCAGTGGAGGATTAGTTGCGTCAACTGTTTGAGCGAAGCGAGTTTTGACGCAACCCGGAACAAGCTTACAGATCCTGTGCCTCGGAACTCCGCAATCGTATCAAATATAATAAGCATACTGAAACTATAATTATGTCTTAACTGTAACTTTTATTATATTATTATAGCTCTTATGTTTCTTTGATTATTAATATTCCATATTGATTGCATTGTGGAGAGGCTTAGAATTCGATTATATTTTATTGAGAGAAACGTAATTGTAAATATGAAAACTTCCTAAGAAATAACACTATTATCTTAGGAAGCAACATAATACTTAGATCGTATAATATTAAATTACCGTTGTTACGAGGATAGATATCGCCTTATTATATGATTATGCAAATTACACTACCTTTTGAATCATTAACAATTTTCTGCAGCGTTATTTGCATTTTGCTCTGCAAATCATCCGGCATCTTATAGAGCTTCCCTTGCAACTCCTCTTTAACCATATCGTACAAGGATTTGCCAAATACATTTGTATCCCAAATTTTTTCTGGATTATTTTCAAATTCATCTAAAAAATATCTGATAAACTCTTCGCTTTGTTTTTCTGTTCCTACTACCGGCGATACCTCTGTTTCGATATTTGCTTTAATGATATGCAATGAAGGGGCACTCGCACGCAGCTTTACTCCAAATCGCCCTCCATGCTTAACTATCTCAGGTTCCTCTAATTGAATCTCATCTACAGAAGGTGCAACTACCCCATATCCAACCTCTTTTACATCTCTTATAGCGTCCTTTATTTTATCAAATCCTTTTTTTGATTCTGACAACTCCCTTAACAAACCAATTAACTGATAATCACCTTCTATTTCATTTCCAGATAGCTCCCCTAATATCCTATAAAATAACCCCTCTTTAAATACAAAATTAATATCAGCGGATCCCTTTGACAAATCCATGTTCGCCAATTCACTGCTGTTAATACTCTCCATACTCGCCAGTGCAGAGGCTGAATCACTTACTTCTCTTAATTTAAATATTTCATTTGTATTGCTTAATACACCGTCTATTATTTCCTTTCTTAACCAATGGCTGCTTTCAAGGGAATCAAACCACCGTGGCGCATAGTAATTTAACTCTTTAACCGGAAACTCATACAATACCTTTCCCAGAATACTTCCTATGTCATTCATACTCATATTTAAGCAGTCCACCAAAACTACAGGTGTATTATATTTTAACTCCAAGGATTCTCTCAACTCGTTTGCTTCTGTACTTTCAGCTTTTGCTGAGTTTAAAACTATTATAAAAGGTTTGTTTATCTCCTTTAATTCATTTATAACTCTTTCTTCTGCTTCAATATAGTTTCTTCGCGGGATATCCGTTATAGTGCCATCTGTTGTGACAACCAGACCAATTGTTGAGTGGTCGTTAATTACTTTTTTTGTTCCTATTTCTGCTGCCTCTTCAAAAGGTATAACATTTTCATACCAAGGTGTATTAACCATTCTCGGGTGTCCATCCTCCAAATGACCCATGGCTCCGTCAACTAAATAGCCTACGCAATCAACCAACCTAAATCTGAATTTCGCTTTATCATCCAAATTAATTTCTATGGCTTCATTTGGCACAAACTTTGGCTCTGTTGTCATTATTGTTCTGCCATCTGCACTTTGAGGAAGTTCATCCTTCGTTCTTTCTTTTTTAAATTCATTATCAATAGCTGGAATTACCAATAAATCCATGACTCTTTTTATTAAAGTCGATTTACCGGTTCTTACAGGGCCGACAACCCCTATGTATATGCTCCCTTCCGTTCTTTCGGATATGCTTTGATATACATCATATTCTTCCAATTTCTTACCTCCTATCGCAGGATTATTAGCTTCAGATATGCACTATATATATATGTACAATAGAAAATTTTATTACAAAAAAAAGATGCTATTAAGCATCTTTCCATCCTACAGATTCTATCTCTGGCAAATCTTCCATTTCGTGAGTTTTATTTCTCAACATTAGATTTAAAACTGAATCCTTCACATTTGCATTTTCAAACAGTACTCTATAGATTTCTTCTGTTATTGGCATCTCTACACCAGATCTTATTGCGAGATTATACGCGGATTTAGTCGTTCTTACACCTTCCACAACCATCTTAGTTGATTGCAGAACCTCATCCAAAGTTTCCCCTTTTCCAATTGCAATACCTGCCTTACGATTCCTGCTATGCATGCTTGTGCAAGTCACAATTAAATCTCCAATACCTGAAAGACCGGAAAAAGTGCATTGCCTTGCACCCAAAGAAACTCCAAGCCTTGATATTTCAACTATTCCTCTTGTCATAAGCGCAGCTTTTGTATTGTCCCCAAAGCCGAGTCCGTCACAAATGCCCGCCCCTAATGCAATTACATTTTTTATAGAGCCGCCTAATTCGACTCCTATGATATCAGGATTTGTATATACTCTTAATCTCGAGGTCATGAATACTTCTTGAACATATTGCGCTATCTTTTTATAAGGTGAAGAAACTACTGTAGCTGAAGGTATATCCCTTGCTACTTCTTCAGCATGGTTTGGTCCAGATAGTATTGCTATAGGGTTCTTAGGTAGATATTCAAAAATTATTTCTGACATACGACAAAGTGAATCGTTTTCTATTCCCTTTGCTAAACTTACAATAACCTGCTTACTTGTAATAAAACTTTTAATAGTTGATACTGTTTCTCTAATAGCGTGGGAGGGAGTGCCAAGCACAATTATTTCACTGTCCTTACAGCATGATTCAATATCATTTGAAGCCCGGATATTTTGAGGTAATTTTACTCCGGGTAAATATGTAGAGTTTTCCCTTGTGCTATTAATAGAATCCAATAGCTCTATATTTCTAGTCCACAAATCAACTTTATAGCCCTTTTTGCTTAAGGAAATAGCATTAGCAGTACCCCAACTGCCTGCACCTAAAACTGCTAATTTTTGCATTTAAATCACTCCTTGCTAACTTTTTGACCAATTTTAGACTCAGTACCTTCGAGGAGCTTCCTTATATTATTTCTGTGTCTAAACATAGCCATTATTGATAAAATAAAGCTAAACAGCACGAGCTTTATTGATTGTTTTGTATACAGCATAACTATTGGGAAAATTATCATGCCAGATATTGAAGCTAAGGATACATATCTTGTAATTATTATTATTAATATACCTATAGGGACTATACCTGCTACAATATAAGGATTAATTCCAATCATTACACCTATTGTAGTAGCTATACCTTTTCCTCCTTTAAAACTTAAAAAAACGGGCCAATTATGACCGATTACAACAAATAAACCTGCAAATATCTGACCATCTTCACCAGCAATTATTTTACCTATTAAAACTGCAATAATACCCTTTAGGATATCACCGATCAAAACAGCCGCTCCAGCTTTTTTCCCAAGAGTCCGCAAGGCATTAGTCGCACCTGCATTTCCGCTGCCATACTTTCGTATATCTATATCAGCAAAAATTTTTGCAAAGAAGTATGATGTTGAAATGTTACCCAATATGTAAGATAAAATACTTACTATTATTAGTTTGTATGACATTTTACATCTCCTTTTCTTTACCTCTAATTATTATTCTTATTGGAGTACCAACAAAACCAAAGGATTTTCTTATTTGGTTTTCTAAATACCTTTCGTAGGAAAAATGCATTAAGGCCGGATCATTAACAAATATTACAAAAGTAGGGGGTTTAGTTGATACCTGGGTCCCGTAATAAATATTCAGCCTTCTTCCCCCGGATATGGATGGCTGATTCATCAGAACCGCCTCACTTATTATATCATTTAAAACACCTGTTTGTATTCTTAAAGCATGCTGCTGGGAAACAAAATTTATTGTTTCTAAAATCTTAGGTATTCTTTGTCCTGTCAATGCTGAAACAAAAATAATCGGCGAATAATTCATAAAAGCCAATGTTGTTTTAATGCTTTCCTCATATTTGGTAACAGTCTTTCCATCCTTATCCGGCAAATCCCACTTGTTTACTACTATTATTGATCCTCTTCCTTGTTCATGTATAAAACCTGCAATTTTACTGTCTTGCTCTGTTACACCTGTTTCTGCATCTATTACTAAAAGGCATACATCTGACCTTTCGATTGCGGCCAATGCTCTTACCACACTGTACCTTTCAATAGCTTCATTAATCTTTCCTTTTTTTCTCATGCCTGCTGTATCAATAAAAACATACTTTTCCCCGTCTTTTTCAAAAATAGTATCAATGGCATCCCTTGTTGTTCCAGGTATGTTGCTGACAATAACCCTCTCTTCACCAAGTATAGAATTAATTATCGATGACTTACCGACATTGGGCTTGCCTGTAACGGCAATTTTAATATCCATATCACCATATGATTCCCCTTGGTCCTTAGGAAAGCCTTTTATCACTTCATCCAGCAAATCCCCAATACCTAACGCTTGACCGGCAGATACAGCTATAGGTTCCCCTATGCCTAATGCATAAAATTCATATATATGGTCCTTATACTTTGGAGCATCGACTTTATTACACGCCAGTACAATTGTTTTATTTGCTTTCCTGAGAATATCTGCAATTTCTCTGTCGGTGGGATTTATGCCCTCTTTTGCGTCTACAACGAATATTATTACATCAGCAGTTTCTATCGCCAATTCAGCTTGCCTTTTCATCTGAATTAATATTATATCTTCAGAAAAAGGTTCAATACCCCCTGTATCGATGAGACTGAAAGTAACACCTGTCCATTCGGCATCCGCAAATATTCTATCCCTTGTAACGCCAGGTGTATCCTCTACAATTGCAATACGCTTCCCCGCTATTTTATTAAAAAGAGTAGACTTCCCAACATTTGGCCTGCCGACAATTGCTACTATCGGTTGAGACAATTCAGCTCACTCCTATTCTTTAATAAGTATTTTCAAATAAATTATTAAGTAAATCACTTCCATCTTGTTTGCATATTTTTATTTTAATATCAAGTGCTTTTTCGACGTGTTCAACAGTCAAATCATCTAAAAAAATATTCTCTTTATTTTTTAGCATGTTTTCTGGAATAAAAACATTTTTGTTTATATTTTTATCTTTAAGCTGTAAGATCATATCGCTTCCGGTAACTAACCCCGCTACCTTTATTGATGTTCCGAAGTATTCGTTAAAAATACCAACAACATTAATCTTAATATTATTATATTTCTTCATAATCATCATAGCCGCTTTTTTTAAATATGGTTCTCCGTAAATACCTGTTACTATTGTAACACTTCTTGGACTAAAATCCACATGTTTCACTCTCTTTAAGGAATCTTGAAGTTCCTTTTCAAAAAGCTTTATTAAACCGACACCATTTTCCAACTGATCAAAGCTTTCATAGCTATTGTAAGTTGGCAGCTTTTTTAATGCAATAATATAAAATTCATCGGATAAAAAAACTAACCTCGTTCCTATCTTTTTCAAAAAATAGTTCTGCATTTTTTCCACTTGTTCAATAACCTTTAAAGCATCTGGCTTATTATATTCTCTTAAATGATAGAGCCCATCCCTGAACTTTGTCAGCCCCACAGGCACAACAGCAATGCAAGATAATTGCGGATAAAAGTTGTATAAGTCCATCACGGTTTTATCCAGTTCAATCCCATCGTTTATCCCAGGACAGAGAACCACTTGGGTTTTCATAGTGATATTCCCTTTTTTAAGCTTTTCTAAGTATTCAAGCAGCTTTACCGCATTTTTATTCCTCAGCATTTGTTTTCTTAAACTTAAGTTAGTACTATGAACAGAAATATTTATTGGACTTATTCTATAACGAATAATTTTATCAATATCTTTTTCGTTTAAATTAGTTAAGGTAACAAAGTTTCCCATTAAAAAGGAAAGTCTGGTGTCATCATCTTTAATATATAATGTCTTTCTCATTCCCACGGGCAATTGGTCTATAAAGCAAAATATACATTTATTACTGCAGGTCTTGTGTTTAGCAATAATACCGTCAAATATCAAACCTAGATCCTCATCCCAATCTTTATCAATTTCATATTCCCAAATTTCTTCATTTTGCTTCTCTATTTCAACATTAACAAAATCATCACATACCAAAAACTTATATTCTAAAATATCTTCAACATACTCCCCGTTGATTTTAATCAGCTTATCTCCTTTTATTATCCCAAGCTCCTCTGCAATGCTTCCCGGCAACACACCTTCTATTAATATTTTATTTTTCCCCATTGCAACCTCCCAAGCTATTCAAACATTCATCTGTTATATTGCACACCAAGTTCATGTACCTAAAAGTAAGGTGCTCCCTTACAAAATCCTGAGCATATCAATAAAGAATCAGCCTCAGTCTCTGATAGGCTTATTTCCTTAACTGCCTTTAAAAGCATAAATCATCCCCACTGATTATATACTATATAATAGTATAATCCAAAAATACTATTGTAGACAATATTATTAATAGAAAAAAGGTCCCTCGTCGTAGGAGAGACCTATATCTCAAATATTCAACTAATTCTAACAACCTTATAATCTATATTTTCCAGGTCCATAATTCTAGCTTCCAGCTCGTTAATTTTATCTAACAAAGGATCCGGTATATCTGTATGATTTAGGTCTATGCCCATATTACCGTTATTTTTCTTTTTTTCAGTATGGACCGGTACACCGACAGCTGTTGTATTTGGAGGCACGCATCTGACTACCACAGCGCCTGCTCCGATTTTTGCATTTTCTCTAACTATAATGGGACCAAGTATTTTAGCTCCCGAACCAATAGTTACGTTATTAAATATCGTCGGATGTCTTTTCCCAACATCCTTTCCTGTTCCCCCTAAAGTTACTCCTTGATAGATTGTTACATTATCTCCTACCTCAGCAGTTTCCCCTATTACAACACCCATGCCATGGTCTATAAACAACCCCTTTCCAATAACTGCTCCGGGATGAATTTCTATTCCTGTAAAAAAGCGACCGGTTTGTGAAATTAATCTTGCCAGTAAAAACAACTTCTTTTTATAGAAATAATGAGATACCCTGTAATACAAAAGTGCATGTATTCCCGGATAACAAAAGAATGCTTCCAATTTTGTTTTAACCGCCGGATCCCTTTCCATAACCGCATTTAAATCATTAATTAATACTTTAAACATTTTAATCACCTCAAAATAATTTAATCAAAAAGCTCAGTGCTTAAATACCTTTCGCCTGTATCCGGCGCAATTGCAACTATTGTTTTATCCTGGGTTAAAGCTTCGGCGGCTTTTATGGCACCAAATACAGAAGCGCCTGTGGAAATACCGCATAATATCCCTTCACGCTTCGCAAGCTTCTTAGCAGTATCAAAAGCGTCACAATCTTTAACTCTCACAATTTCATCTATTAAGCTTGCATCAAGGACGGAAGGAACGAATCCTGCGCCTATCCCTTGTATTTTATGACTGCCTCCTTCAAATCCGGAAATGACTGATGATGTATATGGCTCTACAGCAATGATTTTAATTTTGCTGTTAAATTCCTTTAGCCCTTTCCCAACACCTGTCAAAGTCCCACCTGAACCCACTCCGGCAACAAACACATCTATTTTCCCATCCATTTGCTCTATTAATTCTTTAGCTGTCGTTTCATAGTGTATATTTGGATTAGCTAAGTTTTCAAACTGCATTGGCATATAAAAGTTATTTTCTTTAGCTATTTCTTTAGCCTTTTCTATCGCACCATTCATTCCTTTTTCCCCGGAGGTTAATATAATTTTTGCACCATAAATTTTAAGCAGCTTTCTTCTTTCTATACTCATAGTTTCCGGCATGGTTATTACAAGATTATACCCTTTTGCCGCACAAACTATTGCTAGACCAATACCTGTATTTCCGCTGGTGGGTTCAATTATTGTCGAGCCCTCTTTAACCAAACCTTCTTTTTCTGCATTTTCCAGCATTGCCAAAGCAGCTCTATCCTTTACGCTGCCCCCGGGATTTAAAGATTCAAGCTTTAGATACACCTTTGCACTACCACATGGCAGAATTCTTTTTAGTCTCAAAACAGGTGTTTTTCCTATCAAATCCAGAACACTATTATCCTTCAACATTTTTCCCTCCTTGAAAGTTAAGCGAAACCCCAATACAGCCTTTATTTACTGATTGAAAACCTTTACTGTAAAATAAAAAAACCTCCTATGCAATTTTGCATAAAGAGGCAGTTTTGCTGCGGTTCCACTCTTAAAAAATACTTATAAGGTACTATCATACCTTTGCAATATAACGGTTGCAACCGTAAGAACCTACTTGATTCGGACTAAAGCTCCGGGATGCACTTTCGATTAATGCTACTAAGATTGCTTACAGCTTATGCAATCCCTCTCTGAAGTAACACCTGCTAATCTACACTTTCCTTTCATCGCCTTTGGAGTATTCAATTCGTACTAAAAAGATATGATTAAATTTTAACGTTATTATTTCGACTTGTCAATACTATTTTTCAAATTGTTGTTAATGTAATACTTTATCCTGTTATAGCTCAGAAGTACCATAGTTTCAGTATTGCTTATTATATTTGATACGATTGCAGGAGTTACATGGCTAATAATCTGTAAGCTTGTTACGGGTTGCGCCAAAACTCGCTTCGCTCAAACAGTTGACGCAACTAATCCTTCTCTGCGCTAACAGATTCTAAGCCTCTCCACAATGCAATCTTTATCAAATATTAATAATCTAAAAAATACCTTTGAACAGTAACCTTTATCCTGTTATAACTGAGAAGTACCATAGTTTCTGCATTGCTTTTTATATTTGATATGATTGCAGGAGTTACAAGTCTAATAATCATCATCTTTCATTCATCAGCTTATTTAGTTCATCCATAAAAGTATTAATATCTTTAAACTGTTTATAAACAGAAGCAAATCTTACATAAGCAACATCATCAAGCTTTTTTAATTCCTTCATTACCATTTCACCTATTCGTTTACTGTTTATTTCCTTTTCCATGGTATTATAAAGCTCTTTTTCTATGCTATCAGCAATACTTTCTATCTCTTTTAATGAAATAGGTCTTTTTTGGCATGCATTTATCAAACCATTAATTATCTTTTTCCTTTGAAAGGCTTCTCGCCTTCCGTCTCTTTTTACTATTATCAGTGGCATTTCCTCTATTTTTTCATAGGTAGTAAATCTTTTGGCACATTTTTCACATTCTCTTCTTCTTCTAATAACAATATATTCATCCGCCGGTCTGGAGTCCACTACTTTGCTCTCGTTCCAACCGCAAAAAGGACATTTCATGTTGACTCTCCTCTCTATTTATCTTATAGTTATTTTTACTTACTATCATTGTAGAATAAAAATTTACTTTAGTGAAGGATTTAATTACTAACTTCTACTAATATTATATCAGTTCCGATTTTTTTAATTTTATCCCAAGCTATCAAGGTTTCATTATCTCTGGAGAATAAGCCCATAAAAATACTTTGAGTAGACAATACTATAGCCTCTATGTGACCTGATTCAATATTTACTTCTATATCACCGGCAAACCCCAATCTTTTACCATCTAAAATGTTAATAATTTCTTTTTGTCTTAATTCTGACGCTTTAAACATATAAATCCCCCATTTTTTAATAAGCTTATTTAACTATATAAGACTTGCTTTCAAATTAGAACTAAATTACGACCACAGCTAACTTTAACGGAAAAGTTTTTAAAGAATATATTTCGATAATGACAAAAAGAAAAGCGGATAACCGCTTTTCAAGCTCTGTACTACATAATGAGGAAAAGTTTGAACGGCATAAATTGCTTTGCTTTAGATTCTTAGGAGACATACGGTTTATATATATTTTCTCATGTGGGTCAGTGCAGTTTTTTCTAGGCGAGAAACCTGTGCCTGTGATATACCTATTTCTTCTGCAACCTCCATCTGTGTTCTTCCTTGGAAAAATCTTAAGCTCAATATAAGCTTTTCTCTTTCATTAAGTCTTCTCATTGCCTCTTTAATTGCAATGTTTTCAATCCAAACTTCATCCTGGTTTTTATCATCCGCAACTTGATCCATAACAAAGATTGCATCTCCATTATCATGATAAATCGGTTCAAATAGTGATAAAGGATCCTGTATTGCATCTAATGCGAATACAACCTCTTCTACAGGTATACTTAACTCCTCAGCTATTTCTGATACTGTCGGTTCCCTTGAATTCTTGTTTATTAGTCTATCCCTCACCTGCAGGGCCTTATATGCTATATCCCTTAAGGATCTGCTTACACGTATGGAATTATTGTCCCGCAAATATCTTCTGATTTCTCCTATAATCATTGGCACTGCATAGGTTGAAAATCTTACATTTTGTTTAATATCAAAATTGTCAATAGCCTTTATCAACCCTATGCATCCTACTTGAAATAAATCGTCAACATATTCTCCTCTATTGTTAAACCTTTGTATTACGCTGAGAACTAATCTAAGGTTACCTTTAATGAATTCCTCTCTTGCATTTGAATCCCCGTTTCGAATTTTCTTTAATAGTTCCAGCATTTTATCATTTTTCAATACCGGAAGCTTAGAGGTATTTACTCCGCATATTTCGACTTTATTTATTTTCATTTTTGCCCATCCTTTATTTGTAGATTATAGTTTTCAGTTTATACTTAAACCTGTATATTTAACGCTGTCTATCTACGCATCTGTTTATAATTGTTGACATTTAAATTATTGCCATTGACACTTATTTTATTCACATATAATGATTGAGATAAATAACAGTTATTTGAAGCTATCACCTTAACAAATTCACTTGACGTATGGGCTACAATGAAATAAATTTTCTGCTATTTAAAAAAACCGGAAGATTCTTCCGGTTTAAACCATTTTATTAATTTCTTTTTTTAGCCTGTTTATTATTCTTTTTTCAAGCCTTGAAATGTAAGACTGAGATATTCCCAACATATCAGCTACTTCCTTTTGTGTTTTTTCCATACCGCCATTAAGACCAAACCTAAGCTCCATAATTCTTTTTTCTCTATTATTAAGCCTTTTTAGTGCTATTTCTAATAGCTCTTTTTCAGTTTCGTCTTCAAGATATCTATATATAATATCATTTTCAGTCCCCAGTATATCTGATAAAAGTAACTCATTACCGTCCCAATCTATGTTTAAAGGTTCGTCAAAAGATATTTCAGATTTCTGTTTTGTGTTTCTGCGTAAATACATTAAAATTTCGTTTTCAATGCATCTAGAGGCATAGGTAGCAAGCTTTATTTTCTTTTCGGGGTTGAAAGTATTTACAGCCTTAATCAATCCGATTGTTCCTATTGACACTAAATCTTCCACACCTACTCCGGTATTTTCAAATTTTCTGGCAATATAGACAACTAACCTAAGGTTTCTTTCTATTAATATTGTTCTTACAATGTTATCTTCTTCATTCAATTTTGATATAAGAAAAACCTCTTCATCGGCATCCAAGGGTGGGGGCAGCGCTTCACTTCCGCCAATATAATGTATCCAATTTTCCACACCGGGTGAAATTCTATGAATGGCTTTTAAAACGACAATTTGAAATACTAAAATTGTTTTTTTTATAAGCTTAGTCATTACTGCTCCTCCCATAACAAACATTCAAAATATCCGGGTGAATCAGGGCATTATATTCACCATCCCGCGATAACTTTTTATTATAAATACCAATTATTAATTCCTTAACTGATTTATATTCATCATTTAACATAACATCAAATTCATCAGGTTTAAATCCTATCATTAAAGCATTATCATTTCCTAAAGATTTAAAGGGAATAATCCTGAATTTAGTTAACCATTCGGATTTTGCCATAATTGATGCTATAACATTAATATTGCTTTCTTTATTCTCATCAAATACTTTTTGAAGCTCGTAGGGCATTATATTTTTTATAGAAGAGTATTCAACTACTACTACGGGCAGCTTGCTTATTGGATCATTTAAAAAATTTCCTGTATCGATTAAAGCCATTAAAGGAACCTTTTTATCATTAAAACAAATGTTTATTCTCGAGATAATTCTTTCCCTTTTGAGCCTTTGAATGACATAGTCCCAAAAATATTTAACAGTTATAAATGCTATAATAATTGATAATAGTAACAGTTTTACCGGGTAACTGTTTATGCCGTTAATATCATCCCAAGAGGAGCTAAGCCCCTTAATTACGAAATATAGTCCAAAAGCTGCTCCTCCATATATAAATGATGATATGTAAAATACGCTGATAAGTCTTATTAATTCTTTTAATTTGTAAGGGGTGAATGCAATTATTATTATAAAAAGAGAAAAAAGTGTCTTTAAAAACAAAGTATAAAGAAACTCATACCCCGGAATATAATAAAAAATCGAATAAACAGCACCAACGGCAGAGGCTAATAACAGCTTGCTTTTTTTATAGTCATGGCTCGAAAGCTTAGCTGTACTAAACAATATTATGTAATTCATGGCAAGGTTTTCTAAAAAAACCACATCGCCATAAATATACTTAACCATAGCCATCCCTCTTTTATAACAAGATTTCCAAAACCCCTCCTGCGTTATTATGTCCCCATATTTTACTCCTCTATTATTGTTTCCCAAAAAAATTTAGCACGGAGGCTACATTATCTGCTGATCTTATTATAAGTTTTTCAAATAACATTATTTGTCACTTTAAGAAGTCGATTAAAAAAAATCAAACGTCATAATTCACTAAATAAATATAATTTTTTCACTTTTTGATTAAGTATAAATATGTATAATACATATATATTAAAAATAAATGAATATATGAAAAAAAAGTGGCAGAACCACTTTTTAAAATTACGTTATTATTAAATAAATTATCTATTTAAACTTTTTTAAAAGAAAAGGAGGTATATCAATATCGTCATCATTGTAATTAGATTTTAAAACACCCGGCTCTTTGCTGATAGCTGCTTCGTCAGAGTTTAACAAAAATCCCGGCTTAGCATTTTCGAATCCAGTTGCTATAACTGTAATTCTTATTTCATTTTCCAAATTATCATCTATAACTGCGCCAAATATGATATTAGCATCAGGATCAGCAGACTGGAATACTAGGTCGGCTGCTTCATTTACTTCAAAAATACCTAAATCCGAACCACCGGTAATATTTAATAAAACGCTTTTTGCGCCTTCTATTGAAGTTTCTAATAAAGGACTATGTATTGCTTCCTTAACAGCATCAGCTCCTCTGTTCTCGCCTCCTCCTTTACCTACTCCCATATGCGCAAGGCCTTTTCCAAGCATAATAGTTTTTACATCAGCAAAATCAAGGTTTACTAAACCAGGAACGGCAATTAAATCTGATATACCTTGAACCCCTTGCTTCAACACATCATCTGCGATACTAAATGCTTCTACCATTGAAGCCTTTTTATCAACTATTTGTAGTAATCTATCATTTGGTATAGTTACAAGCGTATCTACATTTTCCCTTAACTCTACTAAACCTTTCTCTGCTTGCATCTTTCTTATTTTTCCTTCGAAATTAAAAGGTTTTGTCACAACCCCTACAGTAAGTATTCCCAATTCTTTAGATATTTGTGCGACTGTAGGTGCCGCACCTGTTCCAGTGCCACCGCCCATACCCGCGGTAACAAAAACCATATCAGCACCTTCTAATATACCTTTTATCTCTTCAAAACTTTCCTCCGCGGCTTTTTTACCTATTTCCGGATTTGCACCGGCACCTAATCCCTTTGTAAGCTTTTCACCTATTTGAAGCTTATTCACTGCTTGTGACATATTTAGTGCCTGTAAATCTGTATTTATACAATAGAATTCTATCCCTTTTAATCCGGCAGCTATCATTCTATTTACTGCATTATTACCGGCTCCGCCTACTCCAACTACTTTTATTCGGGCAACAGAATTATAATCTACATCAAACTCGAGCACAATACAACCTCCCTATTTTTACTATAATGATTATTTTATAAATTATTACCTAATACTATTATTTCTATATATTGTTCAACACTTAGTACTGATTTCCTTTATTTTTTAAATTTTTTATTTGTTATTTTTTTTCATACGAGCCAGAATATATCTCCTTACAATTGCAAAGTTCTGGAAAAGCCTTACGCCAAATGCAAAAATTGCGGCATAATATATTGGAACACCCAGCTGATCCCCAATATAAGCAAGAATTGCAGCTAAAATAGCATTTGCAAAAAAACCCGAAATAAAAATTTCAATATCAAAGGTGTTTTCTAAGCTCGATCTGATTCCTCCAAATACTGAATCCAAGGAGGCTAATATAGCTATAGACATATAAGTCGAATATTGAATTGGTATAGTTACGGGAGACAAGAATCCTATCAAAATTCCTAATAAAAGACCTATCAAGGGTAATATCATTTTTTGGCACCCTCCTCAATGATTTTTTGATGATTTATTTTTGTTGCACCCACATATCTATTTATTATAAGATGCTCAACTTTCTTCACTTCAATTTTTATACCACTGTATTCCATCCAATCAATATAACCGTCAGGAGCTATTGCAGAAGCCTCGAGTATTTTTGCATCGCCTATTGCTTTTATAACAAATGGTGCTGCATGACGGCTTCCATCTACGTTTATCGTAGGACCCCCGCACCTAATACTGCTTGTACTGATAACTCTTGCATCGTTAATAGCAATGGCTTCTGCTCCCGCTGCTCTTAATTCATTAACTATTTCTAAAACATCTATATCATGTATTAAATATAATTCAGGGTTTTCTACATCCTCAATATTTTCAATACTATCATTCAATGTAATTATTATACCGGGGCCTTCCACCTTTTCAAGATCAGCGTAGCTTCTAATTTTTTTTAATTCGTTTTCCATGGAAACATAAATACTGCCATCTTCATTCATGCCAGATTCATATTCAGAAAGCTTTTGTCTTGTTTCTGCAACAGATTTTTTTAAATTGCTAATCTCATCATGAACATTATTAACATCATTCTCCATATCTAAAAGCCTTTGAATGGTAATAATCCCTTCAGAAGTTATATTTGATTTTAATTGTATTGTTATCAAAAACCCAAAAATGAACGCTATAGCAAGTAAATAATAGTTTTGCTTTTTCCCTTTCATTTTAATTGCTATCTCCTTCTTTTACAACTTTTGAATACTTTTTTTCTATAATACCGTTATACTTTGTAATTGTAACAGATTGTTGTTGAGTTATTGATACTACGATACCTTTGCTTTCAAGTCTTTCTACTATACCACCTCTCATTCTTAATGCAGCTTCTAAGGTTTTTGGTTCGCCAATAACCTTTAACGTGAAAGGAGGGGCAAATTTCACAGTATTAATATTTATATGAAGTCCTGCTTGTCTGATTTCCGTTGTTGAAATAACTCTTTGTTCATTTATGGATATAGATTCTGCACCTGCCGCATTTAGCTCATTAACAAGTTCCAGTAAATCCGTGTAATCTATAATATTATAATTATAATGTTCAAGGAATTTCAAATCATCAAGAAGAATTGTTAAACCGGGACCTTCAACATCAACAAGACCTGCAATAATTCTTGCTCTCTCAAGTTCATTTTTCATTATTCTTGAAGCATCATTTACTTGTGCTTCAGCATCTTCATATTCTATAATTTTCTTTTCATAATCATTTTTTAGTATGATTAAATTATCTCTTTCTTCCCTCACTTTTTTTAATTGAGAAGCAATCTCTCTTGCTCTATATTCCGTTACGGGCCCTATGCTTTGTTTTACAGTTCTAAATTGCACAGCAACCATGATTCCTAAAACCATGCACACCACTCCTATGGCTAAATGCATTTTTATATTTTTCATTTTTACCCTCCCAGTTTATTCTCCTTAAAAATTGGGTTGCCTTCATGCCTCATGTCAATTGTACCCTTTTTTTCGTTTCTTATTAAGTCATCGATTATAGATTTTGCCAGATGGATTTTATAATCCAGGCTTTCATTTATAAAAATAACCTTTATATCTGTCTCTGTTATCATCTCTATATTATTTAAATCTTTTACATTTAAAATTTTTATTTCTTTGCTCAATTCAGCGCCTTTTAATAAATTAAGAATATTAATGACAATTTCCAACTGTTCATCATTATCCGGCTTTATGATTTCACCAATTTTAAAATCACTAAAATCAAAACCCTCTACCATTGGTACACCAATATCAGCACTTAATCCTGTCACCGCTAAAATTAAACCTTCCTCATCGATACTTAAATATGAGCCCAGATATGGAATAGCGGCTATTGCCTCTCTTTCTATTATATCCAAAGAAACACCGGAAGGCATAACTCTTCTTACCCTTACTGCCTTAATCCTGGAATTATTGAATATATACTTTATAATCTTTTTTTTATTAATCCTAAAAATATTTTGTCCATACTGAAGGCTTGATAAGCTAATTATATCATCCTTTGAAATAGTTTTGTTTCCAGTTACATAAATATTTTTCAAGGAAAAAAAATCCGATGATAAAGTAAAAAAAGCAATACTTACTAAAAGTACAATTATAATTGATATTTTAAACAAAGCTCTCATTATATCCTCCATAAGCTTGTCCGAATATTTGACGCTTTAACAGCAGAATAATATCCTTATTGTCAAGCCTCAACCCTGTTAATATCCGCACCTAAACTTCTAAGCTTTATATGAAAATCTTCATAACCTCTTTCAATATGATTATCTATATTTTCAATAAATGATGATCCTTCAGCCGCTAAACCGGCTAATACTAATGCAGCTCCTCCTCTTAAATCCTTTGCGCTTAATTGTGCACCGGTAAGCTTATTTACACCTTTTATTATAGCTGTTCTCCCATCCAGTTTTATTCTGGCTCCCATTTTTATTAACTCCTCTGCGTGCTTGTATCGATTTTCAAAGACTGTCTCAACAATAATACTTGTTCCTTTAGAAACTGACATAAGAGCCATAAACTGAGCTTGCATATCTGTCGGGAATCCCGGATAAGGGAGGGTTCTAATCAGTTCAACGGCAATCGGTCTTTTAGGAGATTTTATTCTAACTGAATCTTCATGCTTTTGTATTACACATCCGCTTTCTGTAAGCTTTGATATAAGCGGTTTTATATGATCCACGATAATATCCTTGACAATAATAGTGCCTCCTGTAATCGCTGCAGCAACTAAATATGTTCCGGAAATAATTCTGTCCGGAATGATGGTATGCTCTGCATTATGAAACTTAGCTCCACCTTGTATTTTAATTGTGCTGCTTCCGGCGCCAGTAATCTTTGCGCCGATTCTATTTAAAAACTCTTGCAAATCAATTATTTCAGGCTCTCTTGCTGCATTTTGAATTATAGTTACGCCCTTTGCCGAAACAGCGGCTAGCATAATATTCTCAGTGGCCCCAACGCTTGGGTAATCAAGATGTATTTCTTTACCTATTAAAGTATCACATTCTCCAATGATATACCCGTGGGATTCAGAAATATTGGCTCCAAGCTCTCTTAAACCCATCAAGTGTAAATCTATGGGTCTTGGTCCTATTTCGCAGCCGCCCGGATAACTGATTTTTACACGTTTAAATCTACCGAGCATGGCACCCATAAGAATTATTGATGAGCGCATCTCCTTTACAGGCTTTTCAGGTATGTTAGTGTCCAGCTCCCCCATTGAGTTTACTATGATTGTACTTTTGTCCATTGCTACTTTACATCCTATATTGATTAAAACATTGGATAAAGTATTAACATCCTTTAAGCATGGTATATTGTGAATAACTGATTCCTTCCCGCTAATTAAAGAAGCCGCTAATATAGGCAATACAGCATTTTTCGAGCCTTCTATACCTACTTCTCCTTCTAGTTTATTGCCACCGTTAATAATATATTTAGTCAACTATGGACACCTCCAAGAAGTGCATAATAATAATCATATTAGTATATTATGCTATATACTCTTAAGTGTTACCATAGGAAAAACATGAAAGATTTATCCTTTCGCCTAGCTATATTATTATAGCATATTCAGGTTTTTTGCTGATTTTTTATTTCTTTTTAAAAGCTCTTCAACTATATTAACTATTTCCTCCGTGGCATGGATTTTTGCCAGCTTCTTGCTTTGAATAGACATTTCAGCCATAACTGAGGGGTTACTCAATAAATTTTCGATTTCTGTCAAAAGCACCTGCTCATTTATATCCTTTTCCAGAATAACATTAGCCGCACTAACTCTTTCTAATGCTTTAGCATTATATTCCTGGTGATTATCCGATGCATAGGGATAAGGAATCAAAATGCTTGGCTTACCAAGAGCAGTGATTTCAGAAATCAAGCCGGCACCACACCTGCTTACTATGAGATCAGCACCTGCTAAAGCATGAGGCATATCGTGCACATAGGGAACTACTTTGACGTAGTCATTATTATAAGCAATATTATTCTCTTCATACATTGCTAATGTAGCATTGTATTGGGTGTCGCCGGTCATATGGAGAACCTGATATGATTTTTTCCTATTACTTTCCTTTACAAGAAGCTTTGCGCTTTCATTTATTTTTTTTGCCCCCCTGCTCCCGCCAACGATGAAAACTAATGGCAATTTATCACTAAAACTAAAAGCGCTTTTCCCCTCTTTGTTGCTAATCCTAATTATATCATTTCTTAATGGATTTCCTGTAATTTTAATTTTATCCTTATGGGAGAAATATACGGAAGCCTCTTCAAATGTCAACGCGATTCTATCAACGAAGTGGGATAAGAGCCTATTAGTTATTCCGGGGAAAGCATTTTGCTCATGGATTAGTGTAGGAATGCCCATTAAAGAAGCAGTAACGAGAATTGAACCACATACATATCCTCCGGTTCCAATCACAATATCAGGTTTAAAATCCTTAATTATTTTATAAACATTAAAAAAACTAAATAACATCTCTTTAATGGCTATAATATTCTCAACGCTTATTTTCCTTAATAAACCTCTAACTTTAATCGTTTTAAATGAAAACCCTTCCATTGGAATTATTTTATTTTCAAGACCATTGGCTGTTCCAATGAATAGAATTTCCGGAGTCTTATATCTTTTTATCACACCATGGGCAATGGCAACTGCTGGGTATACATGACCCCCAGTACCTCCGCCGGCTAATATAACCTTCATTTTATCAACTCCCATCGGTTTTAATATGCCTGGAAATACTAAGCAATATCCCGATATTAGCCATTACAAATAAAAGCGAGGAACCTCCCGAGCTTATCAGAGGAAGGTTAACACCGGTTGTTGGCATTGAGACAGTGACCACGGCGATATTTATTGCCACTTGTATACCTATCATGCTGGTTATACCGGCAGCCAATAGGCATCCGAATAAATCAGGAGCGTAAAGAGAAATCCTTATCCCTCTCCATATCAAAAAAAGAAAAAGAAAAATAATTGTTGTAGCTCCTATAAATCCAAGCTCTTCACCTATTATTGAAAAAATGAAATCATTTTGGGCTTCTGGTATATAAAAGAATTTTTGCCTGCTGTTTCCTAAGCCCAATCCAAATATTCCACCTGAACCAAGTGCCAATAATGATTGGATTGCTTGGTAGCCTGTATTTAATGGGTCTGCCCAGGGATCTCTATAAGAAAGCCAGCGGTTAAGACGATAGCTTTCCATTTTTACCAAATAAATAGCGGCAGGTATAATTGGGGCTACACAAAAGCCTAAATGCAAAACTTTTGCCCCCGCAGTGAAAAGCATAACAAAAGTTATTATAACAATACTTCCCGCCATGCTCATATTGGGTTGCAGAATAATTAAAATGAAATACAGAAGCATTAGCAATAGAAAAGGTATTACACCTTTTACAAAGCTTTTTATGTTATTTCTTTTGTTACTGAGGTTTTTAGCCATAAATAGTATTAAAGCTGTTTTAGCAAACTCCGCAGGCTGCATAGTCCATGGTCCGACTTTTAACCATCTTGTTGCTCCCTTTGCGCCATAACCTATTCCGGGTATAAATATTATTACTAAAAGAATTAAACTGATTATTACAGAAAGCAAAGCATACTTGCCAAGTACCCTATAATCAAGCCTGCTAAAAAATAGCATAGTAAATATACTGATAATTGCAAACAGTCCCTGGCTTTTTAAATATTTGTAACTATCATTATATTTAATATATGAAGAAGCAGCGCTTGCGCTGAAAACCATAGTAATACCTATTGCAAGCAGTATTAAAACAGTAATAAGCAAAGCAAAATCTATGCTTTTTTTAGTTTTTATCGCCACTTAATTTGCCCCCTTTATACCTATTACTATGCTTTTATATAGAGCTCCTCTTTCCTCAAAATTTTTAAACATATCCCAGCTGGCACAGGCAGGTGATAAAAGTATTACATCTCCGCTAGTAGCAAGCTTCTTAGCCTTATATACCGCCTCTTCTAAATCCTTTGTTTTATATATATTCATGAACTTTTGTTTCCTGGCTACAGCTTCTATTTTATCTGCCGTTTCTCCTAACAAAACTAATTCCTTTACTCTACCATGAAAGCTTTTTATGAACTCTTCAAAGCTGGACCCTTTATCCATGCCTCCGGCAATCAAAACTATAGGCCTACTCATAGCTTCTATAGCTTTTATAGAAGAGTCGGGATTTGTCCCTTTTGAATCATTATAATAGTCGACTCCATCTATTTCACATATATATTCTATCCTATGCTCAACGCCTTTAAACTCTTTTAAAACCCTTTTAATCGTTTCCACATTTACTCCCAGGCAATAAGCCATAAGTGATGCTGCTAAAGCATTTTCAACATTATGATTACCGGGTATATATATTTCCTCAATGTTAATAATTCTATCTTTTTTCCCATTTATAGATATAGTCATTATTCCATCCTCTATAAATGCACCTTCGACTAGCTTTGTTTTTCTGCTAAACATAAGTGTTCTGCTTTTAGGTTTATCAAAAAGCTTTGCTGTCAGCTCGTTATCATAATTTAAAATGGTAAAATCCGTATCACCCTGATTAGAAAATATTTTACATTTTTCATTTATGTAATTATCCATAGTTTTATGCCTGTTTAGATGATCGGGACTAATATTAAGTATGGCTGAAATATACGGTTTAAAAAAGCGTGTGGATTCAAGTTGAAAACTGCTTACTTCCAAAACAAATATATCTTCAGGCATTACTTCCCTGATTCCTCTTATCATCGGTTCACCGATATTTCCCCTTATGTAGGTTTTTCTTTTACTTTCCTTCATCATTTCACCCAGCAGAGCAGTTGTCGTTGTTTTACCGTTAGTGCCTGTTATAGCAGCTATAGGTGTTTTTGTAATTCTATATGCAAGCTCTATTTCGCTTATAACCTCTTTGCCAAGTCTCTTAGCCTCTTTTATAAGTGGCATATCTGTTGGAACACCGGGACTTATAATAATATAATCGGCTTTTTCTGCCAGATGCACCGGATGCCCTCCGGTGATAATTTCAACATCCAAGCCTTCAAGCTTACTTATTTCTTCCCCCAATTTATTAAGGTCCTTGGAATCATTAAGTATAACTCGATTGCCCATATTGCAAAGCTCTATTACTGCATCAATGCCTGTTATCGCAGCGCCTATCACCAATAAATTTTTATTAAACATAGGATCAACCTCTCGCTATCTAATTCCCAGAATACCAATCAAACATAATATTATGGAAATAATAATAAATACTGATACAACTTTCGTTTCTGCCCAACCGGATAATTCAAAATGATGATGCAACGGTGCCATCTTAAAAATGCGTTTACCTGTCCTTTTAAAATAAAAAACCTGTATGATATCTGATAAAGCCTCTGCCACATAAACCCCTCCAACTATTACCAAAAACAATGGCAGTTTTAATATTACTGCCAAGGATGCCAAAGCAGCTCCCAAGGACAATGCACCTGTATCTCCCATAATAACCTGGGCGGGATGAGAATTAAACCTCAAAAATCCTAAAATAGCGCCAATAAAAGAACCGCAAAATACCAATATACCTATATGTTTTATTGTTAACGCTATTACTGCAAAAAACCCAAATACAACTACTGTTGTGCCCCCCGCAAGTCCATCCAAGCCATCGGTTAAATTGACACTATTAACAACGCCTAAAATCATAAATATTGTGAAAGGTATATATAAAAAACCCAAATCTATGTATTTACCCGTAAAAGGCACAAGTATTTCAGTACCCGTTTGACTAACGCCTCCTGCAATATAGCCTAAAAAAATTGCTGCAGCCAACTGCGCAAAAATCTTATGCCAAGCTTTTAAACCCAAGGATCTTTTCTTTATTACTTTAATATAATCGTCCAAAAATCCAATTGCACCATAAAGTAAAGTAGTAACAAGTGCAAGAAGCATATCCTTATCTTTTGAAAATGATAAGGAAACAATAACAGCAGGTACTAAAAAAATGAGTCCCCCGATTGTAGGTGTTCCTTCCTTTTTTAAGTGGCTTTGAGGTCCGTCGTCTCTAACTTTTTGCCCGAATTTCAAATGTTTAAGAATGGGTATAAATAAAGGACCGGCTACTAAAGCCAAGACAAAGGATGAAATAATACAAATTATAAAAAGTTTATATTCGCTGCTTATCAAATAGTTCATTTTACGATTTATCTCCTCTCTCGTAAAAAATCAGATATATCTTCCAGTTTCCCTGCCCTGGATCCCTTTATCAATACGATATCATAAGGTATAAGAATTTCCTTAATGTTCTTTAGCGCATCATTTTTGTTTGTATAGTGATAGCTTAAAGGAATACCGTTTTCAACTGCGCCTAGCTGGATTCCTTTTGCCCTTTCCCCAATTGCGATCAAGACATCTATTTTTTCTTTGGCGATAAATTCCCCCGCTTCATAATGCATGACTTCAGAGTGCTCTCCCAACTCCATCATATCACCTAATATAGCAACCTTTCTAGCTGTGCTTTTCATAGCAGCCAGAGTTTTTATTGATGCTTCCACAGACTGGGGGTTTGCATTATATGAATCATTAATAATAGTTATTCCGTCGCCGGTAACATAGCTCTCCATCCTCATGGCAGGAGGCTTAAAATGCAATAAACCCTCTCTTATTCTATTAGAATCTATACCTAAATGATATCCTAAAGCTACAGCGCATAAACCATTATATACATTATGAATTCCTATAAGAGGTATAAAAAATGCTTCAATAGTATTCCCAAAATTAACACAAAACTCCATCCCATCATTATCTACTTGTTTTATATTAAAAGCATAAATATTATTTCCCTTGCCCAAACCAAATTTAATTATGTTAAAACCCTTATGCTTTATAGTTTTAAGCATTTCATCATCACCGTTTATAATTAAAATGTTTTCCTTTTTGAAAAATTCAGTTATCTCCATTTTTGCTTTTAAAATATTTTCACGGGTTTTTAAAAATTCAATATGGGCTGTACCTATATTTGTTATTATTGCTATGTCAGGCTTAACTATATCAGCAAGCTTACTTATCTCACCAAAACTATTCATTCCCATCTCAAGAACACACAACTCATGCTCTTTATTCAAATTAAAAATTGTATGAGGAAGACCAATAGTATTATTGTAGTTACCTTCATTTTTTAATACTTTAAAGGACTGATTTAATACTGAAGCGACCATTTCTTTTGTTGTTGTCTTTCCTGAGCTGCCTGTTATCCCGATTGCAGGTATATTGTATCTGGCTCTATAAAACTTGGCTATATCCCCTAAAGCCTTTTCAGTATCCTTTACTTTAATATATATAATTCTTTCATTTTGTAAATCCCTATCGGAAAGCACAGCTGATGCACCGTTACTGATAGCGCTGTCAATAAATATATGACCGTCAAAATTTTCACCAATAATAGGAACATATAAATCCTTTGACTTGATTGCCCGGCTATCCGTTGATATTCCTTTTATTAAATAATCTTCTTGACAGTTTTTTATTACTCCTTGGGTAGCATAAGCCAGCTCTGAAATATATATAGGCTCCATTAATTTCCCTCCACTAGTAAACCTTCTACAATTTTTCTTTCATCAAAATCAATAATACCATCCGCTAATTCCTGGCTGATTTCATGTCCTTTGCCGGAAAGCAAAACGACATCACCTTCATCTGCATGATTAATTGCTTCCTTTATAGCTTCCTTTCTGTTCTCAATGCAAATATATCTGCAATTTGTATTCTTGATACCATTTTCTATTTCTTTTATTATTGAATATGGGTTTTCCTTTCTTGGGTTGTCTGATGTAATTATACAATAGTCAGAAAGTGTACCTGCAATTTTTCCCATTACTGGTCTTTTGCTTTTATCCCTATTCCCGCCACACCCGAAAACAGTTATTATCCTCCCCGCAGTAAAGCCTCTAATTGTTTTTAAAACATTCCTCAGTCCATCGGGTGTATGAGCATAATCTATTATAATTCTATAAGGTGTTCTAGTGTCAAGAACCTCCATTCTTCCAGGCACATGCTCCGCCTTTTCCAGCCCTTCTCTTATTACATTATAAGGAACTCCTTCTGCATATGCCACTGCCGCCGCCGTTAAACAATTATATACACTGAATAATCCTGGAATGCTGCCTTTAACAAGGGCAGAATAATCTGGAGTAACAAGATAAAATTCAATACCTTCACTTCCCAGATTGATGTCTTGCGCCATAATATCCGCTTTTTCATTTATACCGTAAGTTACGAGCTTTATGTCTCTTTTCCTGATATTATCTATTATTCTTCTACCTTCGCTATCATCAACATTTATCACATTTGCATAGTGAGTCAAATAAAACAACTTTTCCTTTGCGGCACTATAACTTTCCATTGTCTTATGAAAATCTAAATGGTCCTGCGATAAATTTGTAAAAGCACCAATGTGAAACTTGCATTCATTTACTCTATTGAGCACAAGAGAATGAGAAGATACTTCAATAACGCCATATGTTAAACCGGTGTCTACCATATCCCTGAATAGTTTTTGCAAATCCAAGGATTCCGGAGTTGTTCTAAACGCTTTATCTTTCCTCTGTCCTATCTCAAATTCTATAGTACCGATAAGACCGACTTTTTTATTCCAACGCTCTAAAATAGATTTTATTAGGTAAGTCGTTGTTGTTTTGCCATTTGTTCCGGTTATTCCGATTAATTTTAACATATCCGTTGGGTTATTGTAAAATATAGACGAGATTTTAGGCATGGCATCCCTGGAGCTTTCTACTTTTATCATCGTTACAGGACAATGTTTAATATTTTTTTCACTAACAATGGCAATAGCACCTTTTGAAATGGCTTTTTCTATATAATCATGCCCATCGGATATCTCTCCGTCAATACATAAAAACAAAAATCCATCTGATACTGACCTAGAATCATAAGCAATACCTTTTATATCAATATCCAAGCTGCCTTTAATACTAAGGACATTTAACCCATCAATGATCTTATATAATTTCAAACGACCACCTCAAGAAAATTATTTACGCTTATCAGGAAACTGATTACAACTTCCAACAAATAGGTTGCAGACATCAATTGTTAAGCAATCTATTCCTGACATATAATAATTAATTAAAGCTGCTTTATAACCGCTAATTAATTTAAAAGGCAACAAGAACAAATAAATTCTTTTGCCTTATATCAGTATTATTATTAATCCTTTGGTTTTGCATACAGAATTACAATAGTACCTTCATCTACTTTAGCGTTAGCTCTCGGTGTTTGATCAATTACTAAAGAGTCTTCTGTGGGTTCTTCTTGTTCTTCCTCCAATCTATATCTAAGTTTATTTTCAGCTATCAGTTTTTTAGCTTCTTTCAATTTAAGGTTTCTAACTTCTGGAACTACTATTTTATTCTTAAGCAACAATTTAGCTTCTTCTTCAGTGTATTGCGGTTTAACGTCTAAATATCTTAGGGAATCTGACAATATGCTTTTGACAACAGGCGATGCAATAACACCTCCGTAATAACTTCCTGCACTTGGTTCGTCAATGACAACCAAAACCACTACCTTGGGATCGTTAGAAGGTGCGAAAGCAACAAAGGAAGAAACATATTTACCTTGAACATAAACACCACCTTCTGCCTTTTGCGCCGTACCGGTTTTCCCACCAACCTTGAATCCGGGTATATAAGCCCCCGCCCCTGAACCGTTATTTACGACAGATTCCAATATATCTCTCATCAACATGGACGTATCTTTTGAAATAACCTGCCTAACCATTCGAGGCTGAAAATCGTGTATGACTTCTCCGGATTCATTTATCAGCCTTTTAGCTATCCTTGGCTCCATAAGATACCCGTCATTAATTACTGCAGAGGCGGCAGTTATTAACTGGATAGGGGTAATACTAATACCTTGACCAAAGGCAATATTAGCAAGCTCAACCGGACCTATTGAATTAATGTTTTTTACTATTCCTGAAGCTTCACCCAAAAGCTTTATGCTGGTAGTGGAGCCAAATCCAAAGCCTTTAATATATTTATAAAATTTATCTCTCCCCAATCTTTGTGCTACTTCAATAAAAACCGGATTACATGAATTTTGTACTCCTTCTACGAAAGTTTCACTACCATGGGGTCTATAGCTTCTCCAGCATTTTAGCTTTCTGCCCGCTACCGTTACAAAACCGGAGCAAAAGAATTTATCATCCGGCTTTACCACCCCTTCCTCTAATCCTGCAGCAGAGGTAATAATTTTAAAGGTGGAGCCTGGTTCATAGGTGTCGGAGATAATGGGATTTCGCCATGTTTTAAATAACGCATCATACTGTTCTTTGGAGGACATATTGCCCCATTCATCTGCGTATTCTTCCGGTATCTTTCTGGGGTTATTGTTATCATAGTCCGGTTTTACAACAAGCGCTAAAATATCACCGGTTTTTGGGTCCATAACAATACCCATGGCACGTTTAGCCTTGTTTTCATTTAATGCATTTTCAATTGCTTTTTCCGTGAAATGTTGTATAACCTCATCAATTGTTAAAATTAAATTTAAGCCATCCTGAGGTTCATAATACTTCCTATCTCCGCCTGGTAATTCTCTCCCATAAGAATCTGTCATCTTAATATCTCTGCCGGGAAAGCCGTTAAGATATTTTTCAAAAGTGGCTTCAACACCGTCTTGACCTTGATTATCATAATTAGTAAAACCTAAAATATAAGAGGCAAAATTATTTTGCGTATAAAACCTTTTGCTGTCATCTATAAATATTAATCCCTTTATATTTTTTTCTCTTAAAGAATTAACTACTTCCGAATCTACTTTTTGCTTTAACAATATAGTATCCTTTTTTGTATTAAGCTTCTCAATCATTGAACTTTCGCTTATGTCCAACTCTATAGAAAGGATTGCTGCTATTTCCTCCTTATTCTCTACTTCAACGGGTCTGACATAAACCTGATACGCCGGAGCATTTGTAACAAGCTCTTTACCGTTTCTATCTAAGATTATTCCTCTTTTAGAAGGTACAGGTATATCTCTTGTCCACTGATCCATCGCTTTTTGCTGATATACCTGACCATCAATTATTTGTATAAAAAATAGCTTTACGGCAAAAAAAATAAACAAAACCGTAAAACTGCCTAAAAGGAAAAGAACCCTTTTCCTTATTTTCTTGGCTATTAAAGTCACAATAATACCCCCCAGGGAATCCTAATCAATATAAGATATAAAAATGCTTATTATAGATTTAACCTTAGCAATATATTTATTTTCAAGCACATCCTTCTTCGAAAGATATGTTTTGTCAATAGCTGCATTTTCTTTAATCGATTCAGCGACACTTACATATACTATTTGCTCTGGCTCCGGATACTGCATATCCAATTCCTCCAGTGCAATCCTTTCTAAAGATTGAAGGTTAATTGCCTGAGCCAGCTTAACGTTCAATAAGGAGTTTTCTTTTTGTACTTCTTTTAATTCCTTTTCCATAGCGTTTATATTAAAGTTAATTTCAGCTATATAGGCATATCGGGCAATCACTAGAATACTAATAGAAAATATAAGCACTACAGTAGATATATGAGACTTTGATCTTTGTTTTTTTGCTTTTTTTACTACTCGCTTTTGCTTATTTTTTTCTTCATAAAGGGGCTTTTCAAAAATATATTGCTCGTCAATATAATCATAAGCTCTGTTATCTGCTATTAACAATTTTATTCCCCCTTATTATATATTAGAACCTAGTCTTTTAGCAATTCTTAGTTTTGCACTTCTTGAGCGTGGGTTTTCATTTAATTCTTGTTCATCTGCAATAATCACTTTTCTTGTGATGACTTTAAGCTTTGGTACCAATTTGCAAGTACAAATTGGACTTTTTGGAGGACAGATACATGGCTTCTCCAGCTTGTTAAATATTGTTTTAACAATCCGATCCTCCAGTGAATGAAATGTAATAACACAAATCCTCCCATCCGTTTTTAAAAGCTCTACTCCATCTGTTATAGCCTTCTCTACGGAAGCTAATTCATCGTTAACAGCTATTCTTATTCCTTGAAATGTTCTTTTAGCTGGATGAGGCCCTTCTCTTCTAGCAGACGCGGGAATTGCATTTTTAATTATCTCAACAAGTTCAAATGTTGTAGTTATCCTTTTATTTAACCTCTCTTTGATAATAAATGAAGCAATCCTTTTCGCCCATCTTTCCTCTCCATAATCTTTTATTACTCTAGCTATTTCATCCTCGGTCCATTCGTTTATAATTGATTCTGCATTTAATTTTAAATTTCTGTCCATTCTCATATCAAGCTTGGCATCTTTCATATAGCTAAAGCCACGTTCTCCCTCATCCAATTGATAAGAGGACACCCCTAGGTCAAAGAGTATTCCATCTACCTTTTCAATACCTTGACTTTCTATAATTGATTTAACATTTCTAAAATTATCATTAACTAATATTATATTATCTTCATATTTTGTCAGCTTGCTTTTTGCAGCATCTATAGCGCAAATATCCTGATCGATACCTATAAGCAACCCATCAGGCTGCATTCTTTTCGCTATTTCATATGCATGTCCGCCTCCACCCAGTGTTCCGTCAACATAGGTTCCTCCGGAGATAACATTTAAGCCCTCCAGAACTTCCTTAAGCAGAACCGGTATATGAGCATATTCCAATATTAGCCCCTCCCTTTTAAATCCCAAGCTGAGTCATTTTTTCTGCTACTTCTTCATAAGTAATATTCGCATCACTATTAAAATTATTCCATTCCTCTAAACTCCACAATTCAACTCTTGTTGAAACACCTATTATAACGACATCTCTGTCTATTTTTGCAAAGTCCTTTAAATTGCTTGGTATTAGCGTTCTACCTTGCTTATCTATTTCACATTCAGTAGCTCCTGCAAAGAAAAACCTCACAAAAGCTCTGGCATCTTTGTTGGTCATAGGTAGCTTCTTTAATTTTTCCTCTATTATTTTCCACTCGTCCATAGGATAAATGAACAAACAATTATCCAGTCCTTTAGTGATGACAAAAGAACCTCCAAAACTATCCCTAAACTTTGCAGGCATGCTTACCCTATTTTTGTTATCTAATGTATGCTTATACTCTCCTATAAACATAAGAAACACCCTTTAAATATTCTTTTATCATACCACTTCGTACCACTTCGTGCCACTTTATTGTACTATTCTATAAATTTTCTTAAAATCCTTCTTTAATTACAAAATAAAAAAATAATACTTAAAAATCTAAGTACTATTCTTATAAAAATATAAAAGCTGATTAAGAAAGAATACATATTTTGTAGATATGAAAAACTTAAGTTTAAATGAATATAACGACTTTATTCCGCTTTATCATTCTTTCTCATTTTGTAAAGAAAAATTAGTCCTGTAAACGCCATTAAAACACTTATTATTTGCGCTACTCTCATACCCATAAACATTAAGCTATCAGTTCTTAACTCTTCAATCCAAAACCTTCCTATTGAATATATTATAGAGTATAGTAATATAATTTCACCGTTAAATTTCTTTTTTTTACGATAAAGTATTAAAAACAAAAATAATCCGAAATCCCAAAATGATTCATAGAAAAAAGTGGGGTGTACTTTTGCACCGTTAACTATTATGCCCCAGGGAAGGTTTGTAGGACCACCATGGGCTTCACCATTTATATAATTACCCCATCTTCCAATTGCTTGCCCGAGGGAAATACTTGGCGCTACAATGTCTGCAGTTTTCCAAAAAGGAAGTTTTTTGTATCGTGTAAATAAATAGCCTATAAAAACAGCGGCAATAAGTCCACCATGAAATGCTAAACCTCCTTCTCTCGTATTTAAAATTTTTAAAATATTTCCTTTATAATAATCCCATTGAAAAATTACATAATAAAGCCTTGCACCAATAAGTGCCGAAGGTATACACCACAACACCAAATCGATCAAATCATCGGGATTAAAGCCTTGCCTTTCTGCTTCTTTATATGCAATGTATAAACCTATAATCATGCCTGTTGCAATCAGAATCCCATACCATCTAACTTCCAAACCAAATATATGAAAAGCAATAGGGTTCATAATGTTCGCTCCGTTTCATTTTTAATCTATTATTGATTATAGTTTTAAAGTCTAATTAAAGTCAAGGTTCAAGAAAAGAAAAACCGCAGCATAGCTGCGGTTTTTCTTAAGCTTCTTTTTCAACTAGTTCTTTAACCTTCATGAGCCTTACTCTATTTCCTCGTTCGTTTTCATCTAATTTCATAGTTATATATTTTACCGTATCCTTCAACTGTGGTATCATTACATGCTCTAGCGCATTTACTCTTCTTCTTGTTTTTTCAATTTCGTCAGCCATAAGCTGACATGTCTTCTCAATCTGGGCTAACTCAATCATTTTATCCAACACACCCTGCAAATAATAAATTGCATTGTCCAATTCACCTGAAGTGCTGGCAAAGCCATAGGGATAAATTCCTTCAGCATCCTCTTTATTCTTCTTATCTGCAGCATTGACAAATATCGGTGAAATAACACTCATTATATTTTTCTTATCACATTCAAGAGAAATTTTTTCCGTTGGATACATAATTGCTTCCTCAATGATTTCGGAAGACATTACTGCTCTAGCTATTAAAAAATTCTTAAAAGCATTGGTTAGCTCACCTTCAACATTTTCTCTTAGCTCTTTATTTTTCATAATAAGATCAATAAACTTCTTCATAAGCTCATCTTGTTTGTCCTTTAAAAGTTTATGACCTCTTACTGCAGTTTTGAGCCTCTTTTTTAAACGAGTAAGCTCCATCCTGGTAGGGTTAACTCTTAAAATTGCCATATTCTAAGCATCCCCTTTGGGCATATATTTTTCTACAAATTCGTCCTTTACCCTCTTAAGCTCTGACTTAGGTAGAATTGACAACAATTCCCACCCAAGGGTAAGGGTTTCCTCAATACTCCTATCTTCATCTTCGCCTTGGGAGACATAGCGCTTTTCAAACTCATCAGCAAATTTAGCAAAAAGCTTGTCTGTATCACTTAAAGCACCTTCACCAAGTATTACGGCAAGCTCCTTAGCCTCTTTACCTCTGGCATACGCTGCAAACAACTGGTTCATGGTATCAGCGTGGTCTTCTCTTGTTTTACCTTTTCCAATACCTTTATCCTTCAAACGCGAAAGTGACGGCAAAACGTCAATCGGCGGCATTAGACCTTTTCTATACAGCTCTCGGCTAAGTATTATTTGCCCTTCTGTTATATAACCGGTTAAGTCCGGTATGGGATGAGTTTTGTCGTCCTCAGGCATTGATAATATCGGTATTTGTGTTATGGAGCCTTTTTTATCTCTTATTCTGCCTGCTCGTTCATACATCGAAGCCAAGTCTGTATACAGATAACCGGGATATCCTCGCCTACCTGGAACTTCCTTTCTGGCGGCTGAGATTTCACGCAAAGCATCACAATAGTTTGTTAAGTCTGTTATAATAACCAAAACGTGCATATCCTTTTCATAAGCCAGATATTCTGCAGCTGTTAGTGCCATACGAGGAGTCGCTATACGCTCTATTGCCGGGTCATTGGCAAGATTCATAAATAGAACAGCCCTGTCTATTGCACCTGTTCGTTTAAAGTCAGAAATAAAATAATCAGCCTCTTCAAAAGTAATACCTACAGCCGCAAATACAACAGCAAACTTACTCTCAGTTCCCAAAACCTTTGCTTGCCTCGCAATTTGTGCTGCAAGCCTGGCATGAGGTAAACCTGAACCGGAAAACACAGGCAATTTTTGTCCTCTTACCAGTGTGTTTAGACCGTCAATAGCAGAAACGCCGGTTTGTATAAATTCAGACGGGTAATCCCTTGCTGCAGGGTTTATCGGGTTTCCGTTTATATCTAATCTTTCGTCAGGAATGATTTTAGGTCCCCCATCCTTTGGCCTGCCTAAGCCGTCAAAAACCCTTCCTAATATATCCATTGAAACTCCAAGCTCTAAACCATGCCCTAAGAACCTGACCTTGCTTTCTGTTATATTAAGACCTTGGGAGCCTTCAAATAACTGAACAAGTGCTTTATCCTCATTTACTTCCAGCACTCTGCCACGCCTTATCTCGCCGGTTTTCATTTCTATTTCCACTAACTCATCGTATTTAATTCCTTCTACCTGTTCTACCAGCATCAAAGGACCTGCTACTTCTTTTATAGTTTTATACTCTTTAAGCATTGATTACACTCCTCCATTCGAAACAATGGATGACATTTGCTGCTTTATTTCCTTTTCTATTGAATCAAATGCACCCATATTATTTTCAAGGATAAGCTTAGCCCTGGCAATGTTCTCTTTAACCGGTAAATTAGTTATTTCTCTAAATGATGCCCCGGCATTTAATCCTTTGATGCCTTCATTGTGGAATAGCATTATAGTTTTTAGCATCCTGTATTGTTTATTAATCGATGTGTAAGTATCGATATCATGAAATGCGTTTTGGTGCAAGTAGTCCTCTCTTATTGATTTGGCAGATTCCAATGTCCACCTGTCTTTTATTGATAATGCATCAATACCAACCAGTCTCACAATCTCTTGCAATTCAGCTTCTTCCTGCAGAAGTCTCATGGCTTCAGCAACCAAATCATTCCATTCCATAGACACTTCATTAGCCAACCAATCACCTAAACTATCTTCATATAATGAATAGCTTTGCAGCCAGTTAATAGCAGGAAAATGTCTTTTATAAGCCAAATCCGCATCCAAGCCCCAGAAAACTTTAACTATCCTAAGAGTTCCTTGGGTAACAGGCTCAGATAAGTCTCCTCCGGGAGGTGAAACAGCGCCTACTGCTGTAAGTGCTCCTTCTCTTCTATCACTTCCGTAGCATACAACTTTCCCTGCTCTTTCATAAAACTCAGCCAACTTTGAACCAAGATAAGCAGGATAACCTTCTTCACCAGGCATTTCTTCAAGACGTCCGGACATTTCACGAAGAGCTTCTGCCCATCTCGACGTTGAATCTGCCATTAAAGCTACACTGTATCCCATATCTCTGAAATACTCAGCAATCGTTATACCAGTATATATGCTTGCTTCCCTTGCAGCAACAGGCATATCAGAGGTATTGGCAATTAGCACTGTTCTTTTCATTAAAGGTTCGCCGGTTTTTGGGTCTTTTAATTCAGGGAATTCCATCAGAACGTCTGTCATTTCATTACCGCGTTCTCCGCAACCTATATAAACAACTATTTCTGCATCAGCCCATTTTGCCAACTGATGTTGAACAACAGTTTTCCCACTGCCAAAAGGGCCGGGAATACATGCAGTTCCGCCTTTAGCAACAGGGAAAAACGTGTCGATTATTCTCTGTCCTGTAGTCATAGGGCTATCAGGAGCTAGTTTTTCAACATAGGGTCTACCCCGTCTTACTGGCCACTTTTGTAGCATTTGAATGTCCTTTATTCCATCTTCGTTTTTAACCTTTGCAATAGTATCAACTATTGTAAATTCTCCCTCTTTAATCTCCTCAATTACTCCTTCAATTCCAAAAGGCACCATAATTCTGTGCTCAATTATTGAGGTTTCTTTAATCGTACCGATAATATCACCAAATATTACCTTGTCCCCCACTTTTACAGTAGGTTTAAACTTCCATTTCCTCTTCCTGTCAATACTATCTACTTCTACACCTCTTGTTATATTGTTGCCTACTTCACTCCTTATTACATCCAAAGGTCTTTGTATCCCATCAAACATTGATTCTATTAAACCAGGAGCTAATTCAACGCTTAAGGGTTCGTTTGTCGTATAAACAGGTTCCCCGGGACCAAGCCCTGAGGTTTCTTCATAAACCTGTATAGAAGCTCTGTCACCGTGAATCTCAATTATCTCTCCTATAAGTCTCCTATCGCTGACACGCACAACATCGTACATTTTTGCATTTTCCATGCCTTCTGCAATGACAAGAGGTCCGGAAACTTTAACAATTCTTCCTTCTATCAAGCTACCTACCTTCTTTCCCGAATAATATATCAGCACCAATGGCTTTTTCTACTGATTTTTTTACGCCATCCATACCCAAACCTAAAGTCCCCTGGTTATTAGGAATTAGGATAATAGCAGGCGTTACTGATTGCTTATATTCCTCAATAGTTTCATCTATATCCTTTGCCAGCTGCTCAGTAATAAATATTATAGCAAAATTATCCTTTGCAAGGTTTTTTATAATTTTTGAAGCCTCTTTAGCATCGGTGGTCGGAAAAACCGATATGCCAAGAACTTTAAAAGCAAGTACAGTGTCTTTATCACCAATAACACCAATTTTATACATAGACATCCCGCAGCCTTTCTCTTATTAATTCGTTATCAATATTATTTATTTTCCCGACCATGATAATCCTAATTATTTTCGCTTCATTCTCTTTAGCCATTATATAACCAATAATAGGCTCTATTCCGAAAGCCACATATTTTCCTTTTTTAGCATAGTCAAGCAAAAAGTCATCAGATAATTTTTCAAACCTCATAAGCGATTTTGTTTTAATATAGCTGTCAATTCCATCTGCGATAACATTACTGTATTCTTTCGCTAATAGTTTATCCTTAATAGTTTCTACAGGCTCATCTATTGAATCACTAAAGAAACTATAATCAAGCCTGCCACCGCTTATAAAGGCTTTTTTAACAAAATCTCTTCCATAGCCCATTGCTTTAACTCGAACGAGCATTTTTATATTATTTAAATCTATTTGAAACTCCACAAACTCTTTAATAAAATCACTATTACAATTCTCAGCAATCCGATTTAATACTGTATATAAGCATCTATCTAAAATCAAGTCTATTATTTGTGGATCAGGATCAATACTGAAGTTGTTTATTATTTCTTCTAAACCTCTTTTAATATCCGTATCTAAGAACACAAAATTTTTTTCTTTAACCATTTCCTTTAGCTTCGCAGGCATAATGCTTCCGGCATTCGTTAATAAGTCATCGTTATCCTCATTAAGAAAACTACTTTTCATCAATACTTTAAGATTATGAATATCGTACTTCAATTGAAGTATATCAATAAGTTCCGGCTCAGGTGCCATTTTCCTAACTAATTCATAGGTGTTCTCGATTTCTTTGGATAATACAATTTCATAATCTTCTATATCACTCAGTTCAGAAATTAAACCTGCATAGCTCGTTTCATAGAGAACCTTTATGACTTCGTCAGGATTTTTTGCTTCAACCATCCTATCAATTTTTGGTTTATCAAGAAGCTTATTCTCTAAAGCCCTAATTCTAGTCACAGAATAAATGTAATTATCTTCATTCATAAGGGTATCCCTCCTTTCTTCCAGAAAACTCTAGAAGAGCAATTCAGCTACTTTTGGTTCAATTTCATCCCTTTTCATGTTGAGTATAGCCTCAAAAGAATTATTGATCTCTATACCTTTACCTCTTATTATAAAGCCTCCGCCAAAGCTAACATCTTCCATTGATAATTTGATATCTGCTGTTTTGCCTTTTTCCTTAAATGCTTTTTTAATTTTATCCATAAAGTCTGGACTAATCCTATTGATGTCGTTTTTTGATATAACTATTTCTTTATTTCCTGATTCTATAGTTTCAAGAAGCATAGAAATTAGTATTTTTTCATACTCTTCTCCCGTTAAAGCATTGATTTTATTCTGAGCCTCTTCAAATACCTGGCATAGTACTTCTTGTTTAGCAGACAATATGTCTTTTCTAATGCCAAGCTCAACCATAGAATGTATTATTCTTTTTCTTTCGTTAGCCTCATATTGGGATTTTTGCTCTATTTCTTTGGACTTTTTTAAAGCTTTTTCATTTGCTTTAGCAATTATTTCATCCGCCTTTTCTTTAGCAGCCTTTAATATTTCGGCAGCCTTGGAATCGGCATCAGCTATAATCCTCTCCTTAATATTTTCTATTCCAGCCATCTTGCCACTCCCTTATAAGTTTATGGAATTAAGCATTAAGAAAGATGTCAACAATGATAAAACTGCATAAGTCTCAACCATTGCAGCATATACCATAGCCTTTGCAGTCTCTTCCGGTCTTTTTGCCACTATACTGCAACCCGTAGCGGCTGCTTTACCTTGATATATAGCAGAGAAAAAGCCGACAATTCCTACAGGTATGCCTGCGGCTAAAAACATCAAGCCTTGCTCAAATGTAACTGTCGCAAATGTTCCAAATAACCCTACTTTAGACCAGATAAGGAACGCTATTAATAATCCGTAAATACCTTGTGTACCAGGCAAAGCTTGTAACACTAATGTTCTACCAAATTTACTCGGGTCCTCTGTTATTACGCCGCCGGCTGCCATACCAACAATACCTACTCCCATAGCTGAACCCGCACCGGCTAGTCCTGCTGCTATTGCAGAGCCCATGAATGCTAGATATAAGCCGGTATTTGTACCCATCATTTCTAATAAATTCATTTAATTGCCTCCTTAAAATACCAATGTAATTTTTTCTTTAATTTTTTTGTTCTACATACTTTGTTTTTATACTAAATGGTTTGTATGGTATCCCGTCACCATCAAAAAACTTGCCGAAAAACTCTACATATTGTAGCCTGCTTGAATGCACATAGGCACCCAAAACGTTAATCGCAATATTGAAAGTGTGACCGAATACAAGAAAAATGACCATGAAAATTGAGCCGATAAAGGAACCGCGCAGCATCAAGGCCATGCCGTTTATTACTGTACCTATTACCCCGGTAGCCAATCCTAAAGCGAAGAGCCTTGAATAGGAAAGCACATCACCTAAAAAACCTGTCACGTTATATAAGCTAAGAACTCCTGAAAACAGTTTTTTAACAATACCTTTTTCGGATCTTCCCTGAGTTAATATCAACCCTATTGCTCCGGTCAATGCCATATATTTACCTAATATAGGATTGAAAATCATTAGCATCAAGCCTATTAAAAATACATACCAAAGTCCCTGATCAAACAATGCATCTAGTATTCTGCCATTTTTTATATCTATATAAGCTTGCATTCCCATTCCTATGAAAAGCTGTATTATACCTAATGCAAGGCAAAATATAAGCATTTTAAGAGGATCGTCCGTGGGGTTAAACCACAAAGGTTTAAATTGGATTAAACCTCCAAGCCAACCGCCAAAAAGCGCTCCCCACAAAAGTGTAGAAATTCCTCCTAAACACAGCAAGCTTATTAGCTTCTTTGCACCACCTTCAAGACTAAGCTTTTTTAAAGCAACATAAGTAAGCGCAGCGAGGATAATACCATAAACTGCGTCACTCACCATCATACCAAAAAACATAATGTAAAAAGGGGCCATAATCTTGTTAGGGTCGATACTTCTGGGATTCGGTAAGCTATACTGCTCAGTAATTACTTCTGCAGGCTGTATTAGCTTTGGATTATCTAAAAATACGGGGAAATCTTCATCCTCCTGTGGGTCTTCATAATTTAAAACGTAATTCTCTGTCATTTGCTTAATTGATTGCTCCAGATTTTTTAATAAAGTTTCAGGTACCCATGCGAAAATTGTAAAAGATTTCTCAGTTTTAGCAAAGCTGCTAATTATATCTTTTCTGTCTTTTTCTATTGACAGAATGTCAAAAAGAGCCTCTAAGTAAGGTCTGTTATGCACAAGACCTTCAGCTTGCTCTATCAACTCTCCTTTTCTTTTTCCCAGCTCTAATAATTTTTCATTTATAACATTGACATTATGCTCGGTTGTTCCCGACATATCCGAAAAACTTACCTTTGTCCAGCCAAATTGCTTAATAGCATTTTGGATTAATTCCTCCGATGATTTATAATAGAGAATGTAATAATAAACGTTCTCTTTGTTCTCTCCAATCAACTCCAAATGATAGTCTGCCTTTGATTGAGATAAGGCCTCTGCAAAATCAGAAGCTACTTTAATCGGTACATATCCAATATAACTGGATGTGTAATTTGTAGCACCTATATCCTCTAAAGGAATACTAAGCTGCATCCATGGATCTAATTGTACCAATGTATTATTTAATTTGGTTTCCATGTTTTTGTTTTCTGCAAGCTTTTCATTAATTAGTTTACATTGGTTATAAATTTCTTCAATTTTTATAACATTCTTCAAATATTCATCGTATTCAGACTCCGTAATAATTGCCTTTGACGCGAACATGGGCTTTTTAGCTGTATCATACTTAACTAAAAAGTCCAAGGAATATTTCACCTGTGACAGCAACCCTTCAAACCCCGAAGCTTCTTCACGTGCATCATCCTTAGGTATGCTTTTCAATTCATCATCAGCTATATCCTCTATGCTAATAATATGAAGTCCTCCAAAGGATTGAAGTTTCTTAACCAGATTTTCCTTTTCGTCTTGGAGAGCAATTATAGTAGCTTTTTTCATATTAACTATCGCCATAAATATTCACTATCCTCTCCATAACCATATTTACCGCTTCGTCAATTTTGTCTTTTGCAGCTGCTTTTAGCTTCTCGTTCTCCTGTTTGCTGTTTTCTATTCTGCTGTCTGCTTCTTTTTGTGCCAGTTCTGCAGCTTGCATTACTAAGACTTTTCCTTCCTTTGTTGTTTTATCAATGGCATCCTTAATAATCTTTTCTCCTTCGTCTTCAGCCTTGTTAATAATGTCTTTAGCTTTAACTTGTGCCTCTTTTATCTTGTCCTCTGCTATTTGCTCTGTACTTTTAATGTCTTTAATCATTTCTATTGACAAATATCTCACCACCTCTTTTCAATAATTATACTATCGGAGCCTATCTATTCTTAACATAAAATAACATGCAAACCAATAGTACAATTCGTCAGAAAAATATAAAATCCTGCTAAAAAAATAACAAAGTTTAAAATCAATATGCAATTGTTAAAAAATTTGCATCATTCAAATTATATCATAAAATTCGTAAAAATTTCATGATATAATTTACCATATGTTTTTTGTTAAAATCAATAATACACCAAGGTATAAGTTCTGCCAAAGGCTTGTATCATCCATCATCTCCTCCTCGAAGTGCATTTTACTCAGCTGATTTAAATACACATAATTCTATCAAAGGGCAGATATCGCATTTAGGTTTTCTTGCATTGCACATTCTTCTCCCGTGCCAGATTAATAAATGATGGGATAATGACCACATAGCTTTGGGAATACTCTGCATCAGCTGATTTTCCACTAATCCTACTTTGTCGCTATTTGCCAATCCCAATCTGTTTGCTACTCTGAAAACGTGTGTATCCACAGCGATAGCAGGCATATTAAACCCATTGCTCAGCACTACATTCGCCGTCTTTCTTCCAACACCGGGCAAAGACACTAAAGCATCAAATTTACCCGGAACGACTCCATCAAACTCCTTTAATAGCTTTTCACAACTTAACAGTATATTTTTAGCCTTATTCCGATAAAGACCTATTCTTTTAATTTCATTTTCTAAGTCTTCTTGTGTCAGTGCTATAAAATCTGCCGGAGTTTTATATTTTTTAAATAGGATTTTTGTTACCGAATTAACAGTTTTATCAGTTGATTGTGCACTTAGCATTGTAGAAATAAGAAGTTCAAACGTGTTATTGTGATCCAATTCGCATTTCGCTTCCGGGTATAATTTTTTTAATTCATCAAGAATTCTTAAGACATCTGACCTTGTCCTTTTCATATATAAACTCCTTTTATACTAAGATTATTTGTTTATAGTTATCTATACATATTCGAAATCGAATTATATTCCCATATCAATAAAAAACTCATAAATTTAAAAAACTGACCAAATAACAATCACTAAATACTATTTTAACAAATTTTTGTTCATGAGGGAACATCAAATTATTTTTTTTGCAAGCTAAATTAAACTGCTTGCATTTTAAGAAGACATATTACAAAGATTATTGTCCACGGGTATTATTAAGACTATTAGCGAAAGCGCTTCTCACTTCCCTCTTTTCATCACTTACCGCCATCTTACACTTCCTACTTTCCAATTATTAAAGACCATTAAGTTTGTAACTTTGTAAAAGTGGCAAATAAAAAATCAGTATTAATTTACGGTTATGTCTGAACAATAACTAATTAAACCAATTAAAACAAAAGCAATGATATTATTGAACTTAACATTTTTATCGCTATAATCAAATTAGGACTTTTAATTAAAATAAAGTGAGGAAAAAAATGATTAATAATTACGCCCTTATCGCAATTAATGCCAAGTATATACATTCAAATCTGGCAGTCAAGTATATAAAGGGTTATCTCAAATCTAAAGGTAAAGAAATAAACATTCTAGAGTTTAGTATTAATGATAATATTGATAAAGTGTTATATGATATATATTTAACAAAGTATAATGTTTTTGCATTTTCTTGCTACATATGGAACATTGAATTTGTGACTAAAATATGTAAAAGCTTGAAGAAAGTACTTCCTACAGCAGTCATAATTCTCGGAGGACCGGAAGCCTCCTATGAAATAAATAATAACTTGGATGCCTCCATTGATTATATAATTTGTGGTGAAGGTGAAATTACTTTTTATGAGCTTGTTAAATATTTAGAAAAAGAAAACAATGAAATTGAATCAATAGATGGTCTTATATATAAGTCTGGCAATGGATTTAAAGCAAATAAAAGTCGGGACGCTATTATTAATTTAGATATTATACCATTCCCTTACGATGATATTTCAAATTACAAGAATAAAATCATATATTATGAAACCAGCAGAGGCTGCCCTTATAGATGCTCATACTGCCTTTCCTCTTTGGATAAAAGCGTCAGATATTTCTCTTTGGCACGCGTCTTTAAAAATTTAGATTTTTTTATAGATAATAAAGTGAAGCAGGTTAAATTTGTTGACAGGACATTCAATTGTGACAAAAAACGCTGCATTAAAATCATGGACTATATAATAGAAAAAAAAGGTGTCACTAACTTCCATTTCGAAATCTCCGCAAAACTAATAGACGAAGCTTTTTTATCTGTAGTAAAAAAAGCTCCTAAAGGTCTTTTCCAATTTGAAATCGGTATACAATCCACAAACCTTTTGACATTAGAAGCAATAAAAAGAAATGAGCCTTTTGACACAATCAATGATAATATTAAAGCCCTAACGTCCTTACAATTATCTCATATTCATTTAGACTTGATTGCGGGGCTTCCTTTAGAAAATATTAGAAGCTTCGAAAAATCCTTTAATGATGCCTATTCATTACATCCTGATATGCTACAGTTGGGGTTTTTAAAGTTATTAAAAGGTTCAGGTCTTAGAAAGGATGCTTCCAAGTATAATATTTTATATCGTGATTATCCCCCTTATGAAGTATTGTCAACGGAAGCTTTGCCCTATGCAGACATGATGCTTTTAAAAAATATAGAAAAATATTTAAATACCTACTACAATTCAGGCAAATTTATAAACAGTATATTCTATCTGGAAAAAAACCATTTCGACAGCCCATTTAATCTTTACCTTTCCTTATATAATTACTATAGTGAAAAAAAATACGATAACAGACCCCTAAATCTATCTGATTTATTTTCAGCGCTATATGATTTTGTAGCTGAAAAATTTGAGATGACAATGATTTTTAATGAATTATTGAAGCTGGATTATTTTATAAGCCTAGGCACTCCGATACCGGATTTTTTTAAGAGACTTAAAGATTCAAATTTTAAAAATGCTGTTAATTCTTTTATGAAAAATAATTGTAATATTGAAGAGTTTATGCCGGAGCTAAAGCATTTGGAAACCAGACAAAGGTTTAAATGTGTTGAATTTGAAGTTTTCTTTTTAGATGTTATTAAAGACTTTAGGGAAATCAAAACAATTGTATTTAAAATAATAAATTTTGAGAATAAAAAAGAAAGCAGAATACTATCTATGGATTTAGACTATTTCTACTCTCGCTGTGATAGCTATGATACAAAATTATAACTATAAGTCATAAGACATATTTAAATTGTATTTTATTCTCAATTAATAAGCTATAATATAATCAATATAAAAAAAGTTGGAGGGATGATATTGAAAGACCCAAGAATAAAGGAATTGGCAAAAAATATAATTAATTATTCTCTGTCATTAAAAGCCGAAGAAAACCTATTGATTGAAATTTTTGACGGAGGTGAAGAGCTTGCATCCGAGCTCATTAAAGAATGCTATAATGTAAACGCTAATCCTTTTGTCTCATTTAAAAGCTTAAGATTGATGAAAGATTTGATTTCAAAGTCAGATTCAAACCATATGAAAGCGATGGCTTCATATGAAGCAGCCCGAATGAAAAATATGCATGCTTATGTTGCAGTCAGAGGATCATTAAATTCTGCCGAATGGTCAGGTCTTTTGCCTGAAAAGCTGATGTTTTACATGAAATACTGGTCTAAACCTGTACATAACGATATAAGAATACCCAATACAAAGTGGTGTGTCTTAAGGTACCCCTCTTACTCAATGGCACAATCAGCCAACATGGGTATGGAAGAATTTGAGGACTTCTTCTTTAATGTTTGCTGCATGGATTATTCAAGGATGGATAAAGCAATGGATCCTTTGAAGGAGCTCATGGAAAAAACAGATAAGGTCAGAATTATCGGTAAAAACACGAACCTTAGCTTTTCTATAAAAAATTTACCGGCAATAAAGTGTTCCGGTACTGTAAATATACCTGATGGTGAAGTATTTACCGCTCCTGTTAGGGATTCCGTAGAAGGCTATATCACATACAACACTCCTTCTGAATTCCAAGGCTTTACATATGAAAACATAAAGCTTGAATTCAGTAAAGGCAAAATAGTAAATGCAACTGCGAACAATACAGAAAAAATAAATGAAATATTCAATACCGACGAAGGTGCTAGATACATCGGTGAATTTGCTTTAGGCGTTAATCCTTACATTACTAAACCAATGAAGGATATTTTATTCGATGAAAAAATTATGGGGAGTTTTCACTTTACTCCCGGCGCTGCTTATGATACCTGCTTTAACGGCAATAAATCTGCAATTCATTGGGATTTAGTGTTTATTCAAACACCGGAATATGGCGGTGGGGAAATCTGGTTTGATGACATGCTGATAAGAAAAGACGGAGTCTTTATTTCAAAAGAACTAGAGGGTCTAAATCCGGAAAACTTAATTTAATTCTATTATTCTTGTTTAATATTTGAAATTTACTAATCAAAAAAGACAGGTAATACCCCTGTCTTTTGTTTTATATTTGGTGGGCGGTATTGGGATCGAACCAACGACCTCCTGCATGTCAAGCAGGCACTCTAACCGGCTGAGCTAACCACCCTTAAATTACATTTCTTATTATATCATCAATAGAATGAAAATTGCAATGCTAAGAAAACACTTTACTTGATATCAAGATTAACCGTGTAATAGTTCAGATATTACTATAGTTTCAGTATTGATTATTATATTTGATACGATTGCAGGAGTTCCTAGACTAATAATCTGTAAGCTTGTTCCGGGTTGCGCCAAAACTCGCTTCGCTCAAACAGTTGACGCAACTGATCCTCCACTGCGCTAACAGATTCTAAGCCTCTCCACAATGCAATCTTTATCAAATATTAATAATCTACAAAAACAAACTGTTTCGCAATAATAATCAATTATCCTTATGCTGTTAAGCCCCATATAGTTTCTAATAAACTTTTAAGAAGATAAAAGCAGGCTTGCTTTTAAACTGCAAACCTGCTTTTGTGGTAATCAACTATTTCTATTCCTCTGCGTTTTCCTCTTCACTATCATTACTGCAACAACTTTTAACTTTCTTTAAATCAAATTTTTTAATCAGATCAGGCACCATATTTATTAGTTTATCCATATTTTGCTTTTGTTTTATCGGCAATATTGTTGCTTCTCCATTTTTGATAACCAAAATTGCATCCGGAGTAATTTTAGCTCCAACACCCAGCCCACCTCCAATGCCATCGCCACCTTTTGGATCTGCACCTTTACCGGAACCTCCCCCACATCCAAAGGCGACTGTCACAATTGGAACAAGAGTGATATCTCCAATAATTATGGGCTCACCTATTACTGTTTCCGTTTTTAAAAATTTCTGAAGCTGTTCAAATGCTATTTCTAAACTAGTGTCTGTAGGCAACTTTTCTTCCATCTCTTTTTCCCCTTTCTACCTTTTAATTAATATTACACCTAGTACTACTTAAAAGTTTCCTTTTATAAGGATTTTTATTTTATTTCTAACATTTTTATTTAAAACATAAGAAATCATGATAATGAATAACGTTCCGAAATGGATTTTACCCTCTGCCTTTATATTTAATTGTAAATAGTTATCAGGATAATATGGATTAATAGATATACTATCATTTGGCATAAAGCTTACAATGCTGTATACAAAAGCTGAGGTTACTCCCGTAATATAAGGATCATCAAATCCATAAAGGGCATTCAGATTAAAGTATTTTGGCTTTATTGAGTCTATGATTTTTTTTACATAACTAATAGTAGTATATAAAAACTCCTTATTCACTAGACTCTTTATTTTTTCTTTATTAAATTGAAATTTCTGTTCTTTTTTTCTTTTTACTATTTCTTTTTTTCTCGTTACTATTTCTTTTTTTTGCTTATATTTTGCTTTAAAAGGCAGGTTTATCCTTTTACTAAAAAGAAGGATTTCTATATTCATATTTTTATTGCCGTCAAGGAATCCTTTTAAAGCTATTATATTGCACCAAATTACTTTTAAGTTGAAAACAACCTTCTCTTCTACACCAAAGCTAAAGTAATAATAAAAAGGAAAGACCAAAAAAACCATAATTAAAAAAAATAATAGTATAAGCAGTATTAATAATAACTTTAGGAATAATATTAAAACAAACAAATAGCACACCTACTTTTATTCAGCATTTTTCTAAAATGAGGGCGCTTAAGCACATCTATTCTGTAAATAAATTCTATTTAACTCCGCTAGCATGCTTCTCAGATTTATATGATTCTTTAGCATATAGTATTAAAACCTTGAATAGTTTCCAACACCATACTGCTCGCCATTATCTTACCATTTAAATAATAACTATGCCATCACCTCACTTATTAGAAATACGATAAAAAAACTAAAAGGTTTCATACAATGCGCAATTTATCTTTCTTTTTTCGTCATGGTGCATACAAAATCCTTACCTGGTTAAAATGTTATAGTAGAATGAGAGGTGCTATCTATGCTAATTGTTTTTATTAGAACAGTCATCCTTTACATATTAATTGTTGCTCTTATGCGCATAATGGGGAAAAGGCAAATTGGTCAGCTACAAACATCAGAATTAGTTGTTTCGCTTATTATAGCGGATCTTGCAGCCATTCCCATGGGTAATGTAGGTATTCCTCTTTTGTCAGGTATAGTGCCTATACTAACTCTTTTTATTGGGGAGGCATTGTTATCCTTTATAGCGTTAAAAAGTCAAGTCGCGCGAAAAATTCTATCCGGCAAACCCAGTATTGTTATATCAAAAGGCAAAATTGTGGAAAAAGAGCTAAGCAGACAACGTTTTAATATTGATGATTTGATTGAGCAATTGAGAATAAAAAATGTTGCCAGTATAGAAGATGTTGAATATGCCATATTGGAAACGGGAGGTAACTTAAGCGTAATACTTAAAACCCCAAAAATGCCTGTAATCAGAGAAGATTTAAAAATAAATGCAAAATATAAAGGTCTGCCAACAACCTTAATAATTGATGGTCATTTAATCAAAGAGAATCTTACAGTTGCCGGTATTAATGATAACTGGCTTCACAAAGAGTTAAGAAATAATAAAATTAGCTCTATAGAGGATATATTTTTTGCTTTTGTCAACCCAGATAAAACATTCAAATTTCAATTAAAAGATAAAATTAAAAAGGATGATAAAATATGAAGCAGTTAATCTATTCTTTAGTACTTGTCATAGCAATTATTTTTATGGGTATATTCACAATCAAAATGTTGAGTAATGATGCAGAATCTCTTCATACATTATTAATAGAAATAGAGGATAATGTTTATTCTGATAATTGGGGAAAGGCTCAAGCAATTATAAAAGATACAAAAAAGGAATGGGATAAATATAAAAAGATTTGGCCTATGCTTATAGATCATCTTGAAATAGATAATGTCAACACAAAGCTTGCAGAACTGCAGGCTTATATCACAAGTAATGACAAGACCGAAACATTGTCAAGGTTGGCAGCGTTAAAGGTATTAATAAAGCACATACCCGAGAGAGAATCCTTTATAATACAAAATATATTTTAATTTCAAAGGAAAGGTTCATTGGATACTTCACTTAAGTTTTTTAATAAGATGCCTTATATCCTTTGGTAAAAGTGAACATATGGACATAGGCTCATTTAAAATCGGATGTAAAAATTTTAATGAAGAAGCGTGTAAAGCCTGTCTTGAAATTAATGGTGTTTCCTCACCATAAAGTCCGTCCCCTATAATTGGATGACCAATGGAAGAGAGATGAACTCTTATTTGATGTGTTCTCCCTGTTCTAATGGTAATATTGAGCAAGGAGGAGCTTTCATAGACTTCTACGACACTATATTCCGTATAAGCCTCCTTACCGTTAGCTGATGTCACTCTTCTACCTTTTTCGTCCGCCTTGCTGCTTATAGGCTTATTTATAAATCCTTTATTGTCTTTTGGAATTCCTTGAACAATAGCACTATACCCTTTCACCATATCCGCTGTGGTTCTTCGTGCTAATAAACTATGAGTTTGGCTGTCCTTAGGTATTAGAATAATACCGGAGGTATTCATATCAAGCCTGTTATAAAATCTTACAGGCTCATCTATATTTTTTTCATCAAAATAATATCTAATTCCATTCGCTAATGTATCCCTTTCATTTTTCCTATTATGCATTGCTATAAAAGGTGGTTTATCGACAACCATAAGGAACTCATCTTCATATAGAATAGATAAAGCCATCTTCCGGGGGTTAATTCTGTCTTTCCTCTTATCAGGCTCAATAATTTTAATAACATCCCCGTTTCTCACTACTGAATCCCCATAGGCTTTTTTACCGTTTATAGTCAATGCATCACTTTTTAGCATGCTTTTTACTTTTCTGCCGGAAAAATCAAGATTTTCTTTAAGGTAAGCAATAAGTATTTTTTTATTTTCTTTTAAATTTACTATAAATTCATTCATATGTTTTCTTCCAGTGAAATAATATTTGTTTTCTTTGTCATAATTAAAATGTTAATAAGAGAAATCACAGGCATAGCATAACCTAAAAAAGCATAAGGAGCAAAGCTTAAAACACTAACACCCATAATTGCAGCAGGTGTAAGAGCTGCTACATTCCACGGTATCAAAGAGCTGGTCATGACTCCGGAATCCGAGAGTACGCCGGCAAAGGTTTTATTATCTATACCAATTTCGTTATATTTGTCCTTTAGCACTCCTGCCGGTACTATTATAGACATCAACTGATTGCACAAAAATATTGCTGAGCCTATGCTAAACAGTATAGTAAAAAGTTGCAAACCCCTCGAGCTTTCTATTTTGTTTAACACAGGTTCGACAATTGTTATTATCATTTTTGTTCCTTCAAATATCCCGTTTAATGATGTAGCGCATATAAGTACCAAAAGCATTGTTTTCAGTGATACAAGCCCTCCTCCCGCTAATACAGCTTTGTAGCTTTCTTGTACCTTGGGATTAAATCCAAAAATAATAATACGGGATAGCTCTGTATATGTTATGCCCTGACAGAATAATGCTAAAGCACAGCTGAGAATTAGTGTGATAAGCAATGCATATACGGTAGGAGTCTTAAAAATAGGAAAGCATATCAGCAATATAGGGGGTAATAAAAGCCAAGGAGTAATACAAAACAACTCTTTTATTAAATATTTATAACTCTCGGAAGCATCTAAGCCGCTGCTGCCGCCTTTTACTAGCAATCCCATAGCAAAATAAAACAAAGATGCAAATACAATACCGTAAATCATTGTTCTCCAAAGATATTTAAATAGTTCATGAGCTTTAGTATCCGTCAGTGACGCTACAACATTTAAAACACCTGAAATAGGGGAAGATCTGTCGCCTATAAAAGCGCCGGAAACAACTGCTCCGGCAATTACACCTGGAGGAAAACCCATTGCATTGCCAAGCCCAATCAAAACAATTCCGACTGCACCGACAGTCCCCGAGGATGTGCCCATAATTAAACCAATTGTACCGGATATTATAAAAGACGATAATAAAAAAACATTTTTATTGATAATACCAAAGCTGTAGTAAAGCATTGTGGGTATTATACCCCCAGCTTTCCAGACGCCGATGAGCATGCCGATAATAGACAAAATGATAAGTATTAAAAAGTTTTTTGACAATCCTTTATACATCATAATTAAAACTTCTGTAAGCTTAAATCCGTTTATAATCGATACTATAGCCGCAATGATTATACCGATAATGAGCCCTAAATAAATAGGTTTTTTAAGGAGTAAAATGCTAAAAAGCAAGGATGCACTCATAATAATAAAAACAATTAAGCATTGATAATACGGGATTCTTTTCCCCATTTTATTCACCGTCATTTCTTATTAAATGTTTATATAATACCCAAAATATTAATTCTTTTTCAAACCTTGCAATCTCCGAACAGGTCCTTAATAATGATTCTATAATTCTCCGGAATCTCCAACTGCCATGCCATACCTCGTAAATACCCTAAAGATTCATGAGGATTTTTAAAACGCAGTATATATGACATTAAAAACTGATGATGCAAATTATAGTATTTTTTAAAATATTCATTAGTTTCATTTACACCATACTTGTTATCCCCTATTATGGGGTGCCCAATACCGGATAAATGAGCTCTGATTTGATGAAACCTCCCCGTTACTAATTCCACCTTAAGTAAAGAGTAATCCCCATTATCAGTGAGCCTTAAATACCTTGTTTCAGAGCAAGCCCCCTGCATGTTTTTCTCCAAATAAGCCTTTCTTTTGCTTTTATCCTTACTGATAACATTACTGATAACACCTTCGCTTTTAGTTTTACCTTTCACAATGCACAAATAAAATCTCTCTATATCTCTTTGTCTTAGCATTTCATTAATCTTTTTAAGAGCATCGTAGTTTTTTGCTGCTATCACAAGACCTGCAGTATTTCTATCCAAACGATTACATAAGGCGGGTGAAAAGGTATATGATTCTACATCTTCCTTTGTTCCTTTTAAATACCCCAAAACTCTTTGTATTAATGTATCCCTATCCTTTGCAGATTGTGGATGAGATAATAAACCCGCGGGCTTTTCTATTATTAAAATATTTTTATCCTCATATATTATATTTAAACTTTTATCACTCTCAAAAAGCTTATTGCCATTTAAAACCTCATCAATATATATATCAATCAAATCTCCGGTTTGCAGCATATAGCTTTCCTTTTTCCTTACCTTGTTCACTTTAATCTTACCTTTTCTTATCATTTTATAGATTTCTGTTAAAGGCAGTTTTTTAAACAGCTTTCTTAAAAACCGATCTAATCTCTGATTTGACTCATTATCTGTAATTTTTATATTTATCATTTACTAGCAATACTTCCTTTACTCTCTTTTAATCTTATAAACGCCCCTATAATAAATATTATTCCTAATAAAATAAAATAGTAGGACAATATCTTAATAGCAGTGTAGGCAAAGAATTCCTCTGGAAAAATATTTACCAGTCTGTCAATGTCAGGATCAAGAAGCCACAAATCATTATTAAAAAAAATCTCATGGAAAACTGTAAAATACTTGCTAAAATCTAAATTTATTAAGACGATTAAAATAATAAAAGGCAGAGCTCCAAAAAAAGACGATAACATCAAGCATTTGCTTTTGTTAATTTTCATATTTTTGCTTAATCTATTGAATATTATTAGCGAAGCTAAGGTTAATACTAATATATTTCTAATTAACTTAATAAGTTTAAATATATTTTTTACATCTATCATATGCAGCTTATCTCTTTCACTAAAAAACTCTTCTTCACTATCGTTAATAATAGATTTAAAATTTAAATCATTTCGTTTATCCTGCATATAATCTAAAAGATTTTCTGTCGCTATAATCAGCTCATTTTTACTGATACCTGTTTCATCAGGTATATCATATTTCTCATATTGCTTTATGTAATGATTCAAGTCAAAGGTTATAATACTAACGCAGCTTAATAAAATGGTTGAAGGCAAACCTAAGACTATTAAAACAAAAAGTATTTTATTTAAAAGTTTTAAAAACAAGCCGTATCCCTCACTTTTGTCAAACAAAAATTTTCTAATGCTTATATCAATATACTAGCAGAAAGCCTGGATAAAAAAAATAGTAAATATTAATTACATCATAGGTAAAAATATTATTGAGGTGATTATTTTGAAATATAATAGAAGATTTGCAACCGGCTTAAGTATTCTTTTCGTGTTTATTATCATTATAAGCTTTATATATTTAATATCCTGTACACCGCAAAAAAAACCGGCTAAAGAACCAGAAAAACAAGAAGAAAAGGAGGAAGTTCCGTCTGAAATAAAGGAGCTTAAAAAAAATGTGGAGAAAATTGAAAAGACTTTGGATTCAATTCATAAGGATAAGGAACAGCTAAATCCGGAAGAAAAAAAAGAAGACAACAATAATGAAAGTGAAGAAAGCAATAAAGGTAATAGTGAGGAAGAATCGTCAAAAAAAGAAAAGGAACAAAATGAACAAAAAGAAAAGTTACAAATACAACTAAGACCTGAGGAATTATCCGAATACGAGGAGCAACTAAAAAAAATAGAAGAGCAAAAGAAAAAAGAAAAGAAGAATGAGGATGTTTTAAAGAAATTTGATTCATTAAAGGACGAGGTTGCGGAGCTTCATAGTCTTTGGAATTCTGCAGAGCCAAAATTAATCAAAAGTCTTGCTTCTCAAAGCTCTATAAAAAACTTCGAAAAGGCATTAAATATCCTTACTAATACCATTCTTGAGCCTGATGAGTATGTAAATTTATTATCATTAATAGAATTATATAGGTATTTACCTGATTTTTATGAGCTTTATAAAACCAAAGAGCCTGCCGATTTAGACAGACTTAGATATGGTATTAAAAAAATTATATTGGTATCAGAAAAGGATGATTATGAAAACGAAATTGCTTCCTTTGATTATTTACAAAATATTTGGAGCAAAGCAAAACCTAAATTTGATGAAGATCTAATATCTACTATTAATAGATTTGATTTAGCTTTAACTGATTTGAAAGCTTCGATAGATAATAAAAACAAAATTATAATTAAAGCAAAAGCTCAAGTATTAATAAAAATAATAGATGAAATTAGTGAAAAATCAGCCTCCTAAGAAGCTGATTTTATATTACCATTTAAAAATACTGTTTAAATTGTAGCCTTACTGATTGGCGGATGCTCTTATTTTTAGTATAAACTTATTTATTTCACCTGCTATCAGTGGTATTAAGCATAGCATTATAATTATTATCCAATCCCTGAAGCTTAATGGATAGGTCTTAAATATTCCCTGCAGGAAAGGCAAATATAATACTATAAGCAGTAGGAAAAATGACAATAGGGATGCCCATATTAAAGTCAAATTGCTGAAGAACCCCAGCTTAAATACGGAATATCTTTCAGATCTGCTTGAATGAGCTCTAACCAACTCCGCCAAAATCAATGTTGTAAAAGCTACAGTCCTTGATATAAGAAGATTTCCATTATAAGATCTTAACGCCCAAGCAAATGCCATAAGCACAGATACTGTAATCGCAAGGCTTTGCACTATTATACCCGTTATCATTGTCTTGTTCAAAATAGGTTCCTTTGCATCCCTGGGCGGCAAATCCATTATATCCGGGTCTCCGGCTTCCGTACCTAAAGCTAAAGCCGGAAAGCTGTCAGTTACTAAATTAAGCCATAACAACTGTATAGGCAAAAGAGGCAAAGGCAGCTGAAGTAATATGCTCAAAAATACAATAAGTATTTCACCGACATTACATGATAATAGAAAGAAAACAAATTTTCTTATATTGCTATAAATTATTCTCCCTTCTTTTACGGCAGAAACGATAGTAGCAAAATTGTCATCCATAAGAACAATGTCTGCAGTACCTTTTGCAACGTCTGTACCGGTTATACCCATTGAAACTCCTATGTCTGATTTTTTTAAAGCCATTGCATCATTTACGCCATCCCCGGTCATTGCGGTTATGTGACCGTTTCTCTTTAAAGCGTCTACTATCCTTACTTTATGCTCCGGCGATACTCTTGCATACACGCTAACATTTTCAACTACCTTTTCTAGTTCCTTGTCATCTATTTTATCTATTTCAGCGCCGGTTAAAACGGCGCTTTCATCCTCCATAAGCTTTAAATCTAAAGCTATTGCCAATGCTGTCTCCTTATAATCCCCGGTAATCATGATTGGTTTTATACCGGCTTTTTTACATATTGCTATTGCATCCTTGGCTTCAACCCTGGCAGGATCAATCATACCTACTAAACCGATGAAAATCATATTACTTTCAACTTCATCAGAATTAATTACCTCAGGTATACCGTCATACTCCTTATAGGCAAAGGCAAGTACCCTCAAAGCCTGCTTTGCATAGGAGCTATTTATAAAATCTATTTTATTTTTTATTTCCCGGGTAAAGTCACTATATATACCGTCTATCATTATTTTGTCACACCTATTAATAATGATATCCGGTGCGCCCTTTGTAAAAGAAACAATTTTATTTTCAAGAAAATCTTGATGAAATGTTGTCATCATTTTTCTCTCAGAGTCAAACGGAATCTCTTCCATTCTGGGATACTTCTTATTGTGCTCCTCCTTATAATAACCTGCCTTAGCTGCTGCGACTACTAACGCTCCTTCAGTAGGATCTCCTATTATACCCCAGCTTTCATCTTCCTTTTCCTCTAGTATAGAATCATTACAAAGCAATGCGGAGCTCAATAAAAGCTTTAATCCTTCGTCCTTTAACCCTTCAATTTGGACATTATTAATAAAAAATTCCCCTTTAGGGTTATAACCATTTCCTGTTACTGAATAATTGCTGTTTCCGGTAAAAACCCGTACTGCAGTCATTTCATTCTGGGTAAGGGTACCCGTTTTATCTGAGCAAATTACATTAACACAGCCCAACGTCTCAACGGCCAATAGTCTCCTAACAATAGCGTTTCTTTCTGCCATTCTTTTCATGCCAAGGGCGAGTACAATAGTAACTACTGCAGGCAATCCTTCGGGAATAGCTGCTACGGCTAAGCTTACAGCAACCAGAAACATCTCTAAAATTCCCTGACCGCGATAAATACCCAGCCCAAAAACAATAATACATATAGCGAGGCATGCTACTCCCAGCCATTTACCCAGCTCATCCAACTTTTTTTGTAATGGTGTGCTTTCTTCTTTAACCTCTTGTATTGCGTCCGCTATTTTTCCTACTTCTGTATTAACACCTGTACCTATTACAATTCCTTTTCCGCGACCATATGTAACAATAGTACTCATATAAGCCATATTTTGTCTGTCTCCGATAGGCATATCTTTATTATAAATAGATTTTGCATCCTTCTCTGTCGGCACCGACTCTCCGGTTAAGGAGGCCTCTTCAATCTTTAGGTTTGCGGATTCTATCAATCTGATATCAGCAGGAATCACATCACCGGCTTCAATGCATATGATATCGCCGGGAACAAGATCCTTAGACTCTATCAATGATATATGCCCGTTCCTTAACACTCTGGCATGAGGAGAAGACAGTTTTTTCAAAGCCTCCAAGGCTTTTTCAGCTTTACCTTCCTGGACTACCCCCAAAATAGCATTAATAATTACAATAGCAATAATAACAACGGCATCCACAACCTCCCTAACAGCGGCTGATACTATGCTTGCACCGATTAATATGATTACGAGAAAATCCTTTAACTGATTTATAATTCTTTTAAATAAAGAATCCCTTTCTTTTTCTTTTAGTTCGTTGTAGCCGTATTTTTTTAACCTTAAATTTACTTCGTCTTCGTTTAAACCTTTCTCAAATTCAACAGATAATTCAATGGCAACTTCACTAATATCCTTTGTATACCAACTCACTGAACATATCACTCCTATCTACCAAAAAAAATATTATATCAAAATCCGGATTTCAAATTATCAATAAGCTTTTTTGATTTAATCAACAGTCTTATAGCCTTAAAATTAATAAAGACTTTTAATATGTCATGACATATTAAAAGTCTTGCACATCCATAGGGACCTATGCTACCAGAAAGAGGTAAACTCCTTCGAGATTGTTGGTAACAAAGCAAAGTGCTACTCCCTTTTAAACTTTATCATCTTCTTTTATATTCTAATTAATAAAGTCTGTCATGTCAATGCTTATTGCCATATTTAACAATTCTATTATTTACGTATCTACATTTTAAAATACATTCTGCGCTATCCTCTTAGATCAAAATATAGTATCATTAATTATAGGTAATATGATGTACGGAGGGAATACAAATGGCAAATTACAGCATAAATAAATACATGGATTTGAACAAGCAAGTTATTGATGCATTAGAATATGACAAGCCCATTGTAGCACTGGAATCTACAATTATATCCCATGGTATGCCTTATCCAAAAAATTTAGAAACTGCACTGGGATTAGAAAACATAATAAGGCAAAATGGCGCCATTCCTGCAACGATAGCTATAATTGACGGCCGCATAAAGATTGGCTTAAACAACGATCAAATTGAAAGTCTCTCTTTCGATAAGGACGTAGCTAAGGTAAGCAGACGTGATATACCTTATATAATAGCCAGCGGAAAAAATGGTGCTACCACAGTCTCGGCAACTATGATATTTGCAAATCTTTGCGGCATAAGAATATTTGCTACTGGTGGTATCGGCGGAGTTCACCGTGGCGCTGAAAAATCCTTTGATATCTCCGCAGATTTAACAGAGTTGTCTACTACCTCCGTGGCTGTTGTATGTGCGGGAGTGAAATCAATTCTAGATATAAACTTGACTTTAGAAAGATTGGAAACCCTAGGTGTACCTGTAATAGGATATAAAACTAAGGACTTTCCTGCATTTTATTTAAGAAATAGTGGCTATTCTGCAGATTTTCAAGCGGAAACACCAAGACAATGTGCTGAAATTTTGAAAATTAAATGGGAATTGGGACTTAATGGTGGTGTTGTTATTTCTAATCCTATACCTTCAGACTACGAAGGTGATAAAGAAAAAATAAACAATGCAATTGATATTGCATTGAAAGAAGCGGAAAAACAAAATATCTCAGGAAAAAATGTTACACCTTTTATTTTATCTAAGGTGAAAGAAATAACTAAAGGTGAGAGCTTAGAAGCAAATATTGCTTTAGTAAATAGTAATGCAGACTTAGCGGCAAAAATTTCTGTTGAACTCTGTAAGCTCTAAAAGAACACTTTTAGAGCTTACCATTACACAACGGATTAGAATCCGCGATTTATTTAATTGCTGTCATTGTAGGCTTTCTCAAATAATGTTAGGTATGCTTCTTTAGTCATTACTTGAGGGTTGCTATCATTAGAACCATTTTTTAATGACATTTCAGCCAAAAGTTCAAAGTCATGAGGTTTGATATTTAAAGATTTTATTCCGGGTAACCCTATTTCTTTGGATATTTCTTTTATCCTTTCTATGCACATTAAAGATGCTTTATTGTCATTCTTCTCTTCTATACCCATTGCTCTTGCAACCTGGGCATATTTCTGCTCAACTGCAGATAAATTATATTCCATTACAAAAGGAAGTAAAATCGCATTGCAAATACCGTGAGGTGCATCATAGATACTCCCCAAAGCCTCAGCCATACAATGCACGGAGGCAACATCGGCATGGCTAAATGAAAGCCCTGCCAAAAGGCTACCCATCATCATACCGTCTCTTGCCTCAATATTATTTCCGTTCCTAACAGCTTCAATTATATTATTTGAGA
>CAYPBK010000009.1:0-57771 GCA_964408955.1 uncultured Clostridiaceae bacterium | reverse complement strand
AATCTGTTGTCTCAGACTTCGGTGGTTCGAATCCGCCTTTCCCCACCAAAACTTTACACTAATAAAGATGGGTTATATTATATTATTTTACTTCACTTTACTCCAAGGCATTTTGATTTTTTCCCGGGCATATGGTAACATATAATTACAATTAAATAGAAATTACCCTTATCAAGAGAGGTGGAGGGAAGGGCCCTATGAAACCCGGCAACCGGCATTATGCGCGGTGCCAATTCCTACAGGTTTATCCTGAAAGATGAGGACTTACTGTTATATAAAAGCAAGCTCCTTCATCGAGGGAGCTTTTGTAATTAAAGGAGGAGAAAAATGAGAAGATTGTTTACATCGGAATCCGTGACGGAAGGACATCCGGATAAGCTCTGTGATCAGATTTCTGATGCGGTTCTGGATGCAATAATGGCACAAGACCCTTTAGGCAGAGTTGCTTGTGAAGTATCGGCGACTACGGGATTGGTACTGGTTATGGGTGAAATAACGACAAATTGCTATATTGATATACAAAAAATCGTAAGAGACACTGTTATGGAGATAGGCTACACGCGGGCAAAATACGGCTTCGACGCTGATACCTGCGGTGTAATTACTTCAATAAACGAACAATCCACGGATATTGCCATGGGTGTCGACAAAGCTTTGGAAGCTAAAAGGGGAGAGATGGAGGAGAAGGATTTTGCCGCAATCGGCGCCGGAGACCAGGGCATGATGTTTGGTTATGCTTGTGATGAGACCCCGGAGCTGATGCCCATGCCTATATCCTTGGCGCACAAGCTGGCAAGGAGGCTGGCACAAGTTAGAAAAGAGAATATCCTTGATTATTTAAGACCTGACGGTAAATCTCAGGTGACAGTAGAATATGAAGATGACAAACCTGTAAGGATTGATACCGTGGTAATTGCAGCACAGCACAGCCCGGAAGTGGAGTATGGCGTTTTGGAAAAGGATATTATTGAGCATGTAATAAAGCCTATAATTCCTGCTGATATGATGGACGAAAAAACAAAATTCCATATAAACCCCACAGGTAGGTTTGTAATAGGAGGACCCCACGGAGATTCCGGCTTGACGGGAAGAAAAATTATAGTGGATACTTACGGCGGCTATGCCAGACACGGCGGCGGAGCTTTTTCCGGCAAGGACCCTACCAAAGTAGACCGCTCAGCAACCTATGCAGCAAGATATGTGGCTAAAAACATTGTTGCTGCAAAGCTGGCAAAAAAATGCGAAATACAGCTGGCCTATGCAATAGGCATTGCCAAACCCATATCTGTAATGGTAGACACCTTTGGAACAGGTGTACTATCTGATGAAAGAATTTCTGAGATAATACAGAAAGTCTTTGATTTGAGACCTGCCGCTATAATAAGGAATTTAGATTTAAGAAGACCTATATACAGGCAGTTAGCCTCCTACGGTCATGTAGGTAGGACGGATTTGGATCTCACCTGGGAGAAAACAGATAAAGTAGAGGAATTGAAGAAATATCTAAGCAGCAAATAAATAATTAATAAAAATGCAGGGGCGGCGAATACCGCTCCTTTATTATTCGCTTTTATCTCCTGTTTTTTTTATCAAAAATGCCGATAACATATGTAGGCGCACATGAAAAAACAATCGGGGTGATAGAATGAGAATTACAAATGAAATGCAGACAGCGCACAGTATAAACCAGGAACAAAAAGAAGAGGCAATACAAGCAGCTAAGGAAAAGGAAATAAAAAGCGGCGATATATCAGTGCATAAAGGAGAAATAAACGTTCCCAAAAGTATTCTGGATTCACTTCCTCCGGAATTAAAGGAGGAAATAATAGAACTTTATGAAAAAGGGCACAAAATAGATAAGGAAACACTTCAAGCCTTAAAAGTCTTTTTAAACAAATCCATAGGAAGTCATGAAGAAAAGGTTGAAACGATAAAAGCACTTATGGGGAAAGGTCTGGATATCAATTTAAACAATCTAAAAGCCGTATACGAAGCCATGTACGGCAAGGAGCTGAGCCAATCCATGGCGGAGCTTGGCATTACTCTGTCCGGGGATAAAGCCATTGATGATATCAGCGCCTTAATAATGCAGATTAGTGCTATGAGGGATAAATCAGCCCCATTGGACAGCATTGCTGATTTCATAGAGGATTCCATCGCAGGTTGGGAAATCAGCATCAAAGGGGATATAGTAAAAGCATTGAATGAAACAAGACAAGCTGTGAATTATCGCATGATGGATATTGCCGAGAGAGCCCTAGACAAAGGGATAAGGGAACTCCACAAAGCCGCTGTTGATAAAATACCTGTCAATATAGAAAAAGATAAAAAGAATGAAAAGAGTGAAAATAATGAGGTAAAAGCTTTTGATTTGACAGATAAAACTGAAAGCTATGTAGAGTCTGCCCTTGCTTCATTAGCCATATCTGGGAAGGATTATATTGTTACGGAAATTTCCCAAAGGCTTAACAAAGCCGCAGCAGATTTTAAGGAGCTAAAAATAGAGACGGCAAAAGACCTTGATATGGTACAGCGCTATATAAAAGGCGAAAACAAAAGTGAAATAACAAGCGCTCACAGTATATTGGAAAAAACCATAGACAACCTTGATAAAGTCATTTTAAAAAGCGACATCACACTATTTACGGATATGAAAACAGAGAAGGAGCTTATAAAATCAAGTAGTGATTTGACAAAAGCTAAGGAATACTTAGAAAAAGGCGATTATGATAAAGCCTTGAAGCTCACAGAAAAGGTGAAAAGCTTACTTGAAAACATCAATTGGAAGCCGTCAAATACTAGGATAATCCACTATGCAAGCACTAAGCTTGCCTTTGAAGCACCTACAGACAAGGAGAGGCTGGCGGAGGTTATAGAAAACTACAAGGAGGGTGCAAGCCAGGGAAAAGAGTCCGGGCGCATGGTATATGAGGCTCTAAGACTTTTGGGTGCAGACCATGAAGGTGAGGCAGCCAGACATCTGGCGGAAAGCAACGGTAAAGGAAACCCCGAAGAAAATATCAAATCAATTTTATTAAAAATGATGGAAAATCCGTCTCATAAGGATGGCGCCATATCACAAATGGCGGATAAGCTTACAGGACAGCAGCTTATGTCCAAATCCGATGAAGGGCGATTTCAAACAATGCTTTTTAATCTCCCTATGGTTATCGGCGGCAGAATGAAGGACGCCAAGTTATATATCAATTCAAAGAAAGAAAAGGAAAAGCTGGATTGGGAGAACTGCAGTATATTTTTTCTTATTGAAACGGATAAGCTTGGTGAAACAGGAATACATCTCATATCCTCGGGCAGGAGCTTAACCGTCAATTTGAAAAATGATAATGAAGGGTTTGAAAACAAGGTAAAGCCTTTGCTTAAGGACTTTAAGGAGAATCTCGGAGAGTTGGGCTACGAAATAGGGAGCATAGTTTTTTCCAAGCTAAACAGTGAAAAAGGTCCGGAGAGCGGTCAGCCAAAGGAGAAAACTGTAAAGATGAGGAAAATCAATAATCCTATGAAAGGATTTGATATAAAGATATGATTTATAAAAATATTAACACCATAATGAAAAAAGGAAAAGGCAAAATGGCGGCAGCCCTTCATTATGATGATGCTGCCGATGAAGGTCCTCAAGTGGTAGCAAGGGGTAAGGGAGAGATTGCATCAAAAATAATAAACATGGCAAAGGAAAAGGGTATACCCATAGAAGAGGATACAGGTCTTGTGGCAGAGCTAATAGACATGGATTTGGGTGATAATATTCCCCCTCAACTATACTCAGTGATAGCGGAAATATTATTATTAATAGAAAGGATGGAAGAATGCATATAAAGCTTTTGAAAGGTTTTGTCGATATTATTAATGAAGTTTAATGGAGGTGATATGCGTGAGAGCATACCAAGAGCAAGAAATAATTGACATGGAGCCGGAGCAGCTTACATCTTTGCTTTATCAAGCTTTTTTGGAAAAGCTGTCTGAGGCGATTAAATTTCTTGATGATAAAAACTATATAGCTGTTAACTATCTGTTGCAGGACTGCAATGATATCTTATTTAGACTGGGAGCGGGCTTAAACTATAAAGCTGGCACCATAGCGGATCATCTTGAAGCATTATATGACTATTCGTCCAACAGACTCATGGAAGCAAATTTAAAAAAGGATAAAAAAATAATGGAGGATGTGCTGAGCATTATCGGCAACATAGCCGAAGGCTGGGATAAAGCTATGGAAAGCAGCCCGGCTAGGATGACTTTGCATAGAGAAATAACCTCCTATGAGGATCATCTTACCTATGAAGTCAGCGGTTCAAACATCCGCAGCTATTAAATATATTTTATCAATGAGGAAGGAGATTATAGAATGAGGATAAATACCAACATACAAGCAATAAATGCCTATAGGCAATTAACCGTCAGCCATGGCAAGGTGTCAAAAAACATTGAGAAGCTTTCCTCCGGCTTAAGAATAAACAGAGCCGGTGACGATGCTGCGGGCTTGGCAATATCAGAAAAGATGAGATCCCAGATAAGGGGACTTCTAATGGCGGAAAGAAATACTTTAGACGGGGTATCTCTGATACAGACAGCCGAAGGCGCACTCCAGGAGGTACATAACGCTCTCCAAAGAATGAGAGAGCTGTCCATACAATCTGCCAACGGCACCCTTGCCTTAGACGACAGGGTGGCAATCCAAAATGAAGTAGACCAATTGACTTATGATATAGATAGAATAGCAAAGACCACTCAGTTTAATGCAAATCCTCTTTTGAGAGGCTCCTTGCTGTCAAGACCCGTCATAACAACGAATTCTCCTGATATAAAGTATGTTAAAGGCGGCACCTGGAAAGGGGATATAGTGGCTGAACCGGGAAGCAGGGCTGAGATAGAGATTGAAATGGAATCCCTCCCCGATGATGGGAAATACTTAATGATAAACGGGAAATTCTATGAATTTGAAAGGCCCGATGATCTAACGGACCCGGACGATAGTAAATGGGGAGTTGTGGCAGGACGTATAGCCGTCAGAGTTGGGGCTACGGAGGATGATACACTGGAAAACCTTTTAAAAGCAATAGAGGAAAATGATGATACCTTTGACGCCTCAGCCAGTGTAATAGACAGCGACAGCCTATTTTTAAAAACTACAAAAAACATGTCTCCAAAGGATGCAGAAAAGATTGTACTAAGCAAAGGAGACTCACCTATATATTTTATCAATAACTTTGAAAATCCGCCCGTAAGCGGTGCAACCAGTATGAAAGCATCGGCATCCTCATCAAATTTGAAGACTATATATCTTAATATAACAGAGTTACCCAAGGTAGGAGATATGCTTATTATTGGCGGCGAGTCAGACGGGTTAACCATAAGCTTTGCGGATGAATCCTCAGCCTACAGTAGTGGAAAAGCAACAATAGGAACGAAGAACAGGACAGTCTATGAGGTTATGGCAGAGGTGGAGAGTGTTATTAACTCAGCAAAGAATGATAATAAAGCAGAGGCTTTAATGGATTTTAAAGTAAACGGCAATTCTTTAATCCTGACTACGAACAAAACAGATGATGGTGAGGACAACGGTTTAAAAATAGAGTATAGAGATAATGATTTTGAAACCTATGCCGGTAAGGATATGGAAATTAATCTTCAGATAGGAGCTAATGACAGCGAAAGCATGAAGCTTTTAATAGGAGTTGTGGATGCCGCATTTTTGGGAATTGCAAGAAAAGCAGACCACAAGGAATTGATATCCACTGCAGGTGTCGATGCGGAAGCGGGAGTCAGTGTACTTAGCGAGGAGGATTCCAGCAACGCCATAAACTTCTTTGACAATGCTATAAGGCTTGTATCCGAGTCAAGATCAAGGCTGGGTGCATACCAGAACAGGCTGGAGCATACATTGGCTAATGTAACTACGGCGGCGGAAAACATGACGGCAGCAGAATCCCGTATCAGAGACGTAGACATGGCACTTGAGATGTCTGAATTTACAAAGAATAATATAATCAATCAAGCGGCAACGGCTATGCTGGCTCAGGCGAATCTGATGCCTCAAGGAGTGTTGCAGCTGCTGCAAAGATAGTGATGTTAGGTTACCCGATACCCTAAGGGAGTGATGCATTGAAAGTAGAAAATGTTAGAAAAGCGGAATTAACAAAGGCTGAAGCAAAAAAGCTAAAGGAGGAATCCTCCATATCCTTTAGAGAGCTTATGTCGTCCAGGCGTGCGGAAATGGATATGGAGAGGATTCATAGGCTTATTGAAGATATCGAAGACAGCGGTAAAATATTAGCCCAATCCCTAACAGTTGAGGATTTGAGAGCCTATAAAAAGAAGGTAAAGGAATTCATAGACGAAGCGGTTAAGCGTGGGCTTACAATACAGCAAAGCCGTGGTTTTAACAGGGGCGGCAGGATGAAGATGTATAAGATTGTGAAAAAGGTAGATGAGAAGCTCTTAGAGCTGACTGATGCGGTAATAAATAAAGAAGAAAAAGGCTTAAGAGTGCTAAATCTTGTCGGGGAAATCAGAGGGTTACTTATGGATTTGTACGCATAATTGGATATTAGAGGCTTAGAATCTATTAGTAGGGGGCGACGACTCTGTCGACCCGCGAGTAGCCATTGGTAAATGATATTATACAGAAGCAAAGTTACAAAACCTAAGCTTCTAAACTCATTCCGGGCGAAATCAAAATCTCTTCGAAAGTTAAAAGTAAAACGCTAAAAATAATTACTATAGGTGGACTGATTTCGCTTATCCTACATTTCATTAAGAAGCTTAACGGTTTTTCCACAACGCTTCTTTAATAATATCAGTACCAGTTTTAATAGAAAACTCCGGAGTTTAACCCCAGCGTCTAGGGACCAGAGACCAGGGGCGAATACTATTCGCCCGAAGTCGACTTATAATTAGTCGGCTTTTTATTTTTTTGTCCTTTTTTATCATAATGACCTTATCCGCGGAAATAAAAAAGACCGGTCGGAAAGGTCAAAAATGGAGAAAGGGAGGATTATTAAGGAGGCTCATCCCCTTTTAGTAGCATCAATCAATAAATACGGCAAAAGCAAGGATGAATTTGAAGATTTATATCAGGAGGGTGTAGTGAGGATTTTGGAATTGCTGGAGGAATTCGATGAAAGCAAAGGAGTAAATTTATTCTATTATCTGAAGCTTAATCTTAAATTCTTTTACCTGAATTACGGCAGGTATGAGAAAAAGACAATATCCCTAAATACACCTGCAGCTGAAGGGGTAGAGCTGTGGGAGCTGATTGAGGATGATAGCCCGGGAGTAGAGGACATAGTTGTAGGAAATATGGTCGCGAATGATATATATAAGGCTATAGATAAGCTGAACAAAGAGGAAAAGTATATTATCGAAGAGCTTTTTATAAAAAGCAGAACTCTTGATGCCCTGGCAAAGGAGCTCAAAATCAGCAGGACGACTTTGTTCAGAAAAAAGGAGTCAATAATAAAAAAGGTAAAGATGCACTCAATCCTCTGATATTAAATTATGGAAAGAATAAAAAGTCATAGTTACTTATATATCAGAAGGAGGTGATAGCATGGCAGTACTGGGAGTTATAAAAGCAATGAGGCTTAGAATTAAATACCTAGGCGACGTTGTGAATGAAAAGCAGACCTTTATCACAAAAACATACTCAAACGTAAACCCTGAAGCAGATGATGAAGACATTTATGGCGTTTCAGAGATCATATCCGAGTTACAAACAAAAACAGTATTTAATGTCAGCAAAGCTTCAGAAACAGAATTAACAGAGGAATAAACTAAAGAAAAATTTCGGGAAAGGAGGTGGAGCTTGTGGCTAGAAAGCTAGAGCTTATATTTAAAAATGAAGAGGACAAAAGCGTAAAGCTCACAATCGACAACGCAATAGACGATATCGAGGCATCTGAAGTAAAAGCAGCCATGGATGAAATAATCGATAAAAACGTGTTTTTAAGCAAAGGCGGTGAATTAGTGGGTATCGCCGGCGCTCGAGTTGTGGATACAACTATTCAGGTTTTAGACTTAGAATAAAATGATTGCATAGACCAGACTATATAAAAGTAAAAGGAGGTGGATGGCATGGAGGAACTGGTTAATGCAGTGGCAAACATAGGTTTTCCCATAGCCATATCCGTTTACCTTCTTATGCGCGTAGAAGGCAAAATCGAGAATTTGACTGTATCGATAAATGAATTATCAAAGGTCATATCATCAAAATTAAACTAAACAAAGAAGGTGCGTCCCAGACGCACCTTCTTTGTTTTTGCCCTCCAATTTCTAACAACCAACTGTACAATCTCCATTCTTGACACCGAACATATGTTCGTATATAATTTTATCAAAAGCATCTTTGGGAGGAGGAATTCATGGAAAAGGAATTGTTTGAAAACTATGATATTAGAGCTTTTATTCCTGAATATTTAAAGAATGTGGGGGAGATTACAAGGGTTATAGTCACTCGGGGAGAGGACAGACTGATATATGTTACTTTAAGAACCTTTAAAGCAAATTTATGCAAACATTATTCCATAGATTATGCAAGCAGCAGGAGGAAATTCGGAAAAATTGTCGGCAGCGTTAATTGTATACCTCTGCCTATAAATATGAATAAGATATATTTGCAGCTTAAAGTCAGAACACCGGTATTTAAAGGAGACTGCACCATGGGTTACGTGGATTTAAATTCAATAGAAAGCTGTAAAGCGGCAGAGGATTTAAAAGGCACGGAAATCACACTGAAGGACGGGCGAAGTATTAAGGTTTTGTACAGCGTATCCACAATCAACAAGCATATAAAAAACGCCAGACTGATATTTGAATACTATAAAAAAGAAAGAGGCTACTCCTCATACCCCGAGGCTTTGGAAAAACTGTATACGGGCTATGATAAACCCGCAACGAAAGCAGATATAGCAATTTTGGCAAGGGAGATAGCTACACTTAAAAACAGTTTGAAGGTTTACTAAAGTAGGCTATAATATAAAAAGAACTAATAGGTACGGGATGTAAGAGAACAAACCCTACAATTACATTAACGGAGCATTGCTATGGACGAAATACAGGGAATGATTCAAGAAATAGTTTTCAGAAACGAAACCAACGGTTATACCGTATTGGAAATCACTGACGATAGGCAGGAAACCACTGTCGTCGGTCATTTCCCATTTGTAAATCTCGGTGAAACCATTAAGGTGTCAGGGCAATGGGTGGACCATCAGGATTATGGCAGACAATTCAAAATGGAAGCCTATAACGTCATTACCCCGGCTACCTTAAATGGAATAGAGAGATATCTTGCTTCCGGACTTATCTCCGGAATCGGTCCCGCCACGGCGAAAAAGCTTGTGGAGAAATTCGGTCTGGACACCTTGGACATCATCCAGTATAACCCCCAAAGGCTTATGGAAATCCCCGGCATAGGTGAGAAAAAAACAGAAAAGATACACGAAGCATTTATGGAGCAAACAGAGCTTAAGGACATCATGCTTTTTCTGGAAGGATATAAGATAAGTCCTGCCTATGCTGTCAGAATATATAAAACCTACGGAGCGGATACAGTAAAAATTATCAAAGAGAATCCATACAACCTTGCCGAGGATGTATTCGGCATAGGCTTTAAAACTGCGGATAAAATAGCCCTGTCGGCAGGGATACCCATTGATTCAGAGTACAGGATTGCCTCCGGCACACGATATATGCTCAGTCAATATCATCAAAAAGGGCATACCTATGTACCCCAGGATATACTCCTCGAATCCTCGGCAGAGCTATTAGAAGTCCCGGTCCAGTCTGTGGAAAACATACTTATAAACCTTTTTATAGATAAAAAAATCGTATTGGATGAGCTGGAGGGAGTAAAGGTAATATATTCAATAGCTTTTCACAAAGCGGAAATGGGCACAATGCGGAGGCTATTATCTCTCTGCAACTACCCTGTAGAAAAAGAAGTTATCAATATAGAAGAAGAAATCACAAAGGTAGAGGCAGATGAAGGGATAGAGCTGGCGGCAAATCAAAGAGAAGCCGTATTGGAAGTAGCTAGAAACGGGGTATTGATCATTACAGGTGGGCCCGGCACAGGTAAAACCACTACGATAAAAGCGATACTGAGGCTTTTTGAAAGAATGGGCTTATCTGTCTCTCTATGTGCCCCAACAGGCAGAGCTGCCAAAAGGATGCAGGAGGCAACGGGTAGGGAAGCGAAAACAATACACAGGCTTTTGGAATACGGACACGGAGATATAGAGGATGAAATGTTTTTTCAAAAGAATGAGGATTCTCCCATCGAAGTAAACGCCTTGATAGTCGACGAGGCTTCAATGATAGATATATTGCTCATGAACAACCTTTTAAAAGCTATAGCAGAGGGAACAAGATTGATACTGGTCGGAGATGTGGATCAGCTGCCCTCAGTAGGACCGGGCTGTGTCCTGAAGGATATAATCGATAGCGAAAGCGTCAAGGTAGTGCGGTTAACAGAGATATTCAGGCAGGCTCAGGAAAGCATGATCGTAGTGAATGCTCATAGGATAAACAAAGGAGAAGCACCTCTCCTTGGAATTAAGGACAAAGATTTTTTCTTCATGAAAGAAGATAACTACGAGGATATATTAAAAAGAATAATAGAGCTGTGTCGGGAGCGGCTGCCAAAATACTCCGGCTATAACGCCATTGAAGGTATACAGGTTTTGTCCCCTATGAAAAAAGGTCTGTGCGGAGTGTTCAATCTGAACATAGAGCTCCAAAAAGCTTTAAATCCCCATCATCTGTCAAAAAGCGAAAAGGAATACCGGGATGTCGTATTTCGCGAAGGGGACAAGGTCATGCAGATAAAAAATAATTATAAAATGAAATGGCAAAGTGTCATAGATAAGGATTATGAAGGTGAAGGCGTCTTTAACGGCGATATGGGGGTAATAACAAAGATAGATAATGAGGAGCCTTATGTTGAGGTCCTTTATGACGGCGACAGGATTGTCAGATATGAGCCTAAGGACTTAGACGAACTCGAGCTTTCCTATGCCGTTACGGTACATAAATCCCAGGGTTCGGAATTTCCCGTTTTGGTTATGCCCGTGATGCCCGGTCCCCCTATGCTCCTGACGAGGAATCTCCTTTATACGGCTCTTACAAGGGCGAAGGAAATGGTGGTTCTTGTGGGCGGGGAAAAGTACATATATTCCATGGTTAAAAACAACTATGTTACCAAAAGATATTCAGGACTCAAATACAGGCTTTTGAGCATGAAGAAGAGTGATTGATTTTGAGAAGAATATATACCTGTTTTATTAACGCTTTATTTCCTAAAAAAAGACGTTGCCTCCTATGCGGCAAGGAAAATTATAATCGGCTTTGCAGCCTCTGCTCTTCTTCTTTGGAGTTTATACACGAAAGAAGATGCTTAAAATGCGGCAAAGGTCTGGATGATGATTATAGAGAAATGCTCTGCCCCGATTGCATAGAAAGGAGCTACAGCTTCCATACGGCTTACAGCAGCTTTTACTATAAAGGCGGGGGCAAGGAGCTTATTCATAAGCTGAAATATGAAGGGGAAAAGGATGCAGCTAAGATATTGGCAAAGTATATGGCTCGGACTGTTATGGAGGAAAAGCTAAAAGGCGATATTATAGCTCCGGTGCCTATTCATGACAGTAAGCTAGACATAAGGGGGTTTAACCAGTCATTCCTTATTGGGGAATACTTATCTCGTTATATATCGCTTCCTCTTTGGGATTGTCTGATTCGCACTAAGAAAACCAAGGACCAGTACAATCTGGATAAAATCCAGCGCAAGCTGAATGTTAATGGTGCATTTTCCATTAATTTGTTATATAATGTAATAAACAAAAGGGTTTTATTAATAGATGATATATATACGACGGGAAGCACTGTGGAGGAATGCAGTAAAGTATTACTAAAAGCCGGGGCAAGCAGAGTTTATGTTGTAACTGCCGCCTCGGGTACTAATACTTAAAAATGAAAGGAGCAGTTATAATGGCTGAGCTTAGGAACTGCATTAGATGCGGAAGAATCTTTCCTTATGTTGGAATGCCCATATGTAATATTTGTGTTGAAAAGGAAGAGGAAGATTTTAAAAGAGTAAAGGAATACATAAACGAAAATCCGGGTACTACTGTGTTTGAAGTCTCTGATGCTACGGAAATACCTGTAGACAGGATTTTAAAATTTCTGAAGGAAGAAAGGTTGGAAGTTTCCTCAGAAAACTTTAATCTTATTCTTGAATGTGAAAGCTGCGGTAAACCAATCAAAAGCGGTAAGTATTGCGACCAATGTAAAGCAAAGCTTACAAATGAAATGAGAAGAGAGTTTGGCATAGGTCAAAGTAAGCAAGAGGGCTTTAGGTCCACAGGGAAGGAAAGGATGCACGTAATAAGAAAAAGAGAAGGTAGATAAGAGGTCACTGAAAAAGTGGCCTTTTTTTCTTTTCCACTAAACTATTCAATTGGATATACCGATAAATAAATTGAATGAATCAAATGTAGATATTTTAATGAGGTGATATTATGGGATTCGATATTGGCAAAATCGGCGGGGTAAACAAAGTGTACAAAGCTTACTCTGTTGATAAGAAAAAAGAAGTAAAAGGGGTTGCCAACATAGAAGGTAAAAAGGACGAATTAAGCATTTCTCAAAAAGCTATAGATTACAATATAGTAGGTAAAGGTCTGGGCATTATTAAGTCTTTACCGGATATCAGGGCAGAAAAAGTAGGAGAAGTCAAAGACCAAATAGAGAAAGGCACCTACGATGTAAATGGTAAAGATGTAGCCGAGAAGCTTCTTTCCGACAAATTTGATAAAAAAATATAAAGAGGACAACGTATTTTCATAGACTGTGCTTGGTTTTACAGCACTGTATTTTGTGTACAAGAAAATAGATTGAAAAATAAAAAAGTGGTTTAACCACCTTTTTTATCTAATAGGAGGTGTAAGCCTATGCTGGTGAAAATCCTTGAAACTTTGGAAAAGGAAGAAAGTGCATATAAAAAGCTTTTGTCTTTGTCTGAGGATAAGAAAAATTTCATAATAGAAGGAAAGGTCAATGAAATAGACCGTATTTTGCAGATGGAAAGCGCCTTGTTGTCAGAAATAAACAGACTGGAAATCGCAAGAGAGCAAGAGCTGGTCAAGGTGGCTGACAATCTGAATCTACCTAGAGAAAGTCTGACCATGACATATATATGTGAGGAAATCAAAGACCCTATATGTGATTCACTAAAAGAAGCGACCGGCAGAATAGGCGATGTATTGTTCCAATTAAAGGAAGTAAATGATGTAAACGGGCAGCTTATTGAGCAATCTTTGGAATACATTAATTTTTCTATAAATTTGATTACTGATTCACTGGAGCCTCAGGATGGGGTATACGAAGTAAAAGTACAGGACGATAAGGACAAAAGAGTCAGGCTTTTTGACGCCAAGGTTTAGGAGGTGGAGCAATGAGCTCTATAGGTAGCTTAGGCATAGCTGTATCAGGTCTTTATGCAAATCAAAGAGCATTGGATGTAACAGGTCATAACATAAGTAACGTCAATACTCCCGGATATTCAAGGCAAACTGCAATCCAAGGATCATCAATACCGGATAATATTGGGTGGAGCGGTTCAGGAGCCAAAATGCAAAGAGGCACCGGGGTGGATGTTCTTCTTATTCAGCAATACAGAGATGAATTTTTAGATATAAAAATGCGCCGGGCCAATAAGGAGCTGGGCTATTGGGAATCCAAACAAATGGGTGTGGAAGAGTTGGAAGCCATATTTAATGATTTATCCGAGGAAGGTATTCAATCCGCTATGAATAAATTCTGGAATTCCTGGGATGAATTATCCAAGCCTACAGGGAGGCTGACCACCAGGGCTTTGGTAAAGGAAAGCGCGATAGCCTTGGTAGAATCATTCCAGCATGCGGATCAGCTTCTTAAAAATTTTCGCGCCAACAAAGACAATGAAATAAGAGATACGGTATCTCGCATCAATGATATAGTGAAGAAAATTGCCGGACTCAACGACATGATAGCAAGAGTAGAAGGCAGCGGCGCCTTTGCCAATGATTTTAGGGACGAGAGAAACCTCCTTATAGATGAATTGTCGGGACTGGCAGATGTCCAAGTGGTTTACGGCAAATCTGTTTCTGTATTGATGGAAGGCAGAGCTGTTGTTGATTATGGGCATTATGAGGAGCTGGAGACAGCGCCGGATGCTGATAAAAACGGCTTTGTAAAGCTGGTTTGGAAAAGCGATAAAAGCTCAGTTACAATTCAAAACGGAAAAATGAAAGCTCTCTTTGATACAAGGGACGAATTAGTAGATAAGTTTCATACTCGATTGAATGAAATGGTTAAAGGTCTTGCCAATGAAATAAATAAGATTCATAGCTCCGGCTACGGCATCAAGGATGATGTACAAAGGAATTTTTTCATTAACAAAGGAAATCCGGACAATCCAGATATAAATATTTCTAACATAGCCTTCAACCCGGAGTTAAACGATTATGATAATATAGCGGCGGCAATGGATATACCGCCTTATAATAATGAGGATAACAGAATAGCCCTTATGATATTGGAGTTAAGGGATAAAAATATTTTTAACCAGACGGAATATGATGAAAGCACAGGGCGATACGGATTTGACGAATATTATAGGAATATGATTATGGAGCTGGGGAAAATCGGAATGGAAGCTGCTATCACTGCGGAAGCTCAAAACTCTATGATAAAGGAGCTGGGCATGAAGAAGGGTGCAATAATGGATGTTTCCATAGATGAGGAAATGAGCAATCTCATTAGGTTTGAGCATTCCTATAATGCTTCGGCAAGAATGATAAACGTAATGGATGAAATGATAGATACCATAGTGAATAAAATAGGGATAGTAGGAAGATAGGAAGATAGGCACATGGGAACATGGGCAAATGGGCAAATGGGGACATGGGAAGATGGGAAGATAGGGACATGATAATATTGATGTTGAATGTTGGAAAGGTGGAATTACATTGAGAACCACATTTGGAAGTTTAAACATAGTAAATACCGGCTTATTCGCCAGCCGCAGGGCTTTGGATGTAGTGAGCCATAATATTGCCAATACCAATACGGAGGGCTACTCCCGCCAAGTGTTGATGCAAAAAGCCTCCATGCCTATTTGGGGAGACCCAAAAGGTATCGTAGGCACAGGTGTTGACACCTATAACATTCTCAGAATCAGAAACGAATATTTAGACATGAAATTTTGGAGTCAGAATAAAACCGCGGGAGAATGGAGCATCAAGCAGGAGCAGCTGGAAGCTATTGAATCAATATTTAACGAGCCTTCAGATACGGGGATAAGACAGGTATTGGATGAATATTTCATAGCTTTGGACGAACTGTCAAAATCAACGGGGGATAGTACCAAAAGAGTTGCCGTAGTGGAGAGAGCAAATATACTAGCCGTATCTATAAACAGAAACGGTCATGAAATAGTAAATGCCATAAGAGATGCTAATTCAGCGGTAAAAAGCAAAGTAGAGGAAATAAACTCCCTCGGAACTCAGATATCGATATTGAACAGACAGATTTATAACATGGAGCTGGGAGACACCAAGGCTAATGACCTTAGAGACCAAAGGACAGTCCTGATGGACAAGCTATCCAGAATTATCGATATAGAGGTAAAAACAAGTAAGGACTCCTACGATAACGAAATATTAAGCATAAAGCTCGGGGGAATAACCTTCATAGAGCACACAGACCTTCAAGAGTTGGACTATGTTGATGTTGATGTACCGGGCATTACGGATTTGGGCGCCGGTAAAATGAGTCAAATAGTATGGAAAGGCATGGAAAGTCAAAAGGTTTTAATCCGTGGAGGAGAATTAAAAGGTCTTCTTGAAGTAAGGGATGGAGACGGCCAAGGGCTTAACTACAGGGGACTGAGATATTATCTTGGGAAGCTTAATGAATTTGCCAAGGATTTTGCCATAGCAATAAACGAGCAACATAAAAAAGGCGTCGATTTTTACGGAGAATCCGGAGAGAATTTTTTCATGATTCCTATTGGCGGAGAAGAAAATATAAATAGTTTAAACTTCGCTATCAATGATTATTTAAAAATAGACCCTAATCGCTTTGCCGCATCCTCCCATACGGAAGGCGAAAGTAATAACGAAAATTTAATGAAAATAATAGATCTAAAAACTGATACTACCTTATTCCAAACAACAAAGGGCACCTGTGATGATTTTATAAAGGCTATGCTTTCTACGCTGGCAGTTGACTCACAACAGTCCATAAGAATGTATACAAACAATGAAATCCTCGTTGCCCAAACGGATATTACAAGAATGAGCGAATCCGGAGTTCTTTTAGATGAGGAAATGGGCAATCTGGTAAAATTCAATCAGACATACAGCGCCGCAGCAATGGCGATAAATACATTGGATAAAATACTTGACACAACAATAAACAGACTGGGTATGGCAGGACGCTAGACCATAAACTAAAATCGGAGGTAATCAATATGCGTGTTACCAATAATATGATGGTAAACAACCTTTTGCGCAATCTTTATAAAAACTATACGAAAATGGATAAGGCACAGCAAATGCTTTCATCTCAAAAGAAATTCCTGCGACCATCGGATGACCCCATCGGCGTAACGAAAAGCCTTCGATTGTCTACGGAAGTATTAAATATGCAGCAATATAGCAGAAATGTGGATGACAGCGATTCATGGCTGCAAAGCAGCGAGCAGGTAGTAAAAAACATGATGGAAGTAATGCAGAGAGTACGGGAGCTGACGGTACAAGCCTCTAATGAGACTTATTCCGGAGATGACAGAAAGAAAATCGGGGAAGAGATAAATGAATTAAAAAAGCAAATCATCGGTCTGGGTAATACTGCCTACGCGGGAAGCTATTTATTCTCCGGCTATAAGACTGACAAAGCCTTGTTAAATTTGGATGGTACCTATGATTTAGACGGAGGCATCCTCAGCATATCCGAGAATATTTTTGTCAATGTAGGTATAAGCGACAAAATGAGCATTAACTATATAGGTCAAAGGATTTTTGGAAACATGGCTACGACCACCTATGAGGAATATGTTTTAAAAGGCAGCGGCAGCTTTACCGGTGCGGATTTGACGACAAATAATGGATTTATAATAAATTACAATGGCATAGAATATGAGGTCACCATGCCGGCGATAGAATATAATTCTCTGGAAGGCAAGAGATTTGTAGAGGATCTAAACACTGCAATAGCAGCAGCTACATCCTCAGACCCCTCTGATACGGAATTGCGGCATTTAGTTAAAGCATCCTTTGAAGATGGTGCCGTAGTATTTAAAGGACCGAGGGAGTTTCAACTAATGCCTTCATCAACTAATCCAATGGATGTTAAGGATGTTATGAGTATTGAATTTGATAGGGAAGCATCTTTGACAAAGGTAGTGGTTACAGATATAGATGCCATAGATAATCCAATATCCGGCGGGGCAGAGGAATATATGCTAAAGGCTGCAGGAAGCTTTAACGGAATAACGGCGGGAGATATATTTACTCTACAATATGGTGATTATGAATATAAAGTAATGATGGATAGAGATTATAGTGCCGGAGAAAGCAAGGAATTTATTTATGATTTTAATAAAAAGCTCGCTGAAGAAGGGGAATTGGCGGAATTAAAAGGGCATCTCAAGCTCTATGAGAAGGATGGGAATCTTGCCATATCCGCAGATAAAAAATTTAGACTTAACGGTACAAACTTTGATAAAATAGGATTTGAAGAATCCACCAGCGGCTTGAAATCCGTGAAGCTGGCACATAGTATTCAAGGCGGCGAAATAAAGCTTTCGGAAAACCCCATAACCATAACAGACGGATTAAATGATGAAATCTATATGGTATACGGAGGAAAAGGCTACATTATCGATTTGATGAATGCTGGCAGCAAGGTATATGACGGTACTCCGGGAAATACCTTTAATGATTTAATAAATGATATACAAAAAGCAATAAACGATACGGCCCTGAAAGGCTATGTATCAGTAACGGGAAATGACGGCAAGATACAAATAAGCGGAGATATGGAATTCAAGCTGACCTATGGTGCTTCCGGTGATTTCGCAGGCATAGCACCGCCGCCTACGGCAGCGGATCCTTTATTAATAGGCTATGGCAATGATAGTTTTGGTATTAAGCTGGGCTCTGGTTCAGTCTTAACAATAAAGGTGGAGCATGGCTCCTATACCTCCTTAAATGATTTTACCAAAGCATTGCAAAAAGCTATTGACGGGGATATGTATACAAGAGGTAGAATAACAGTAGATAATAATGGTACAAATATTACCTTTTATTCTGATTTGCCGATAAATCTAACCGGGGTAATGAACTCCACCTTGCTGGATTCGGATACCTCTTCAAGCAGCGCTTTAATGGATTCCCTCGGCTTTAACACAGGTAAATACAGCTCTGCGATTGATAAAAGAGTAGAATCCGGCTCCGCAACCCAGCTGATAGGAGTGATAGAAAAGCTTATAGAGGACCTGAATAATAATGATACGGAAGGGATAAGCAAGGCTCTGACCAGACTGGATATCAATATAAATAACCTAAATGCCATAAGAGCAGAAATGGGAGTAAAGAGCAACAGGCTGGAGCTCACAAAAAACCGTATAGAGGACGACAGCATAAATATAAGAGAGCTATTATCTAAAAATGAAGACATCGATATGGCAGAAATAATAATGAAGCTGCAAATGGATGAAAACGTATACAAAGCAGCTCTGTCCGTAGGCTCAAAGATAATCCCACTATCACTAGTGGATTTCATGAGATAGAAAATAGGCAAATAGGCTGCCTGTAACGTTGCAGAATCGTAGGGGTTGACGACTCTGTCGACCCGCAATAAGTTATCCTGTCATTCTGAAAGAGCAAAGCGACTGAAGAATCTTGACTCCAAGGACATACCTATGCGCTAGAGGCAAGAGGCAAGAGACAAGAGACCAGGGGCGGAAGGTCCATGTACCCAAAAATATTATTATGGAGGCGTCATACATGCAAATAAAAACCAAATACTATGGCGAAATAGAAATTAACAAAGAACAAATAATAAACTTCACCGAAGGAATACCCGGATTTTTAGACGAGAAACAGTACATAATGATAAGAGACGAAGAAACAGAATTCACTTTCTTTCAATCACTAAAAACAGAAGATCTCTGTTTCATCACACTACCCCCGGCTTATATAGTAGGGGACTATAGCTTTGAACTAAATAAGCAAACCGTTTTGAAGCTGGAATTGGAAAATGCCGAGGATGTTTTGGTATATTCAATACTGAACATTCCTGAGGACTATAAAAAAATGACTGCTAATCTTAGAGCGCCTTTAATAGTAAATGTTAAAAATAACAAGGGTATTCAGGAATTATTAGATGATGAGAAATTTGCCCTAAAGCACCCTGTATATAAGGGGGAAGAGTAATGTTGGTTTTAGCAAGAAAAAAAGATGACGCCATCATGATAGGCGACGATATTGAAATAGTTATAACAGATATAAGCGAAGATAAAGTGAAGATAGGGATAAACGCTCCCAAGCATATGAAAATATTCAGAAAAGAACTGCTGGAGCAAATCCGTGAGGAAAATGTAGAGTCCGCAAATGTAAAAGTAGACCTCACTTCACTGAGAAAAACAAAGATATAAACATTCCCCCATGTACCCATGTTCCTATTTGCCAATTTTCCTAATCGTTTAAAATAAAATTTTTACAAAAAACGCTAAAGTTCAATAAACCATAAACCGATATATAATTTGAAAGCACAGATGACATTTTCTTTGAAGTAGGGCCCATGGATTAGAAAATAGAGTCTTTGCAAATAAATTCCGGAAAGGACTCCGGAAAAATAAAATTCAAGGAGGAAGAAAAAATGAGAATTAACAACAATCTAATGGCAATCAACACCCATAGACAATTAGGAGTAAATACTGCAGCAGGTGGAAAATCCATCGAAAAACTATCCTCAGGCTTTAGAATCAACAGAGCAGGAGACGATGCAGCAGGTCTATCCATTTCTGAAAAAATGAGAGCGCAAGTACGTGGACTTAATATGGCATCAAAGAATGCTCAGGATGGTATCTCCCTTATCCAGACTGCAGAAGGCGCACTAAATGAAACTCATGCAATACTTCAAAGAATGAGAGAATTGGCAGTACAAGCAGCCAATGACACAAATATGTCAGTAGACAGAACTGCTATGAAAAACGAATTAGGTGAGTTGACAAAAGAAATAAATAGAATAGCAGATTCAACTACATTTAATGAAAAGAAATTACTAAACGGTGATTTGGCTACAACTGCGCTTAATTTCCAAATAGGTGCTGACTGCGGTGTAGTAATGACACTTAGTATTGCAACGATGGGGTCTGATGCATTGACTGTAAGTAGTGTAGCAAACTGTGTTGCGACTTATGCTGATGCAACTAAAACTATAGAAACTGTTGATGCTGCAATTAAGAAAGTATCAGAAGAAAGATCTAAGCTTGGAGCAAATCAGAATAGGTTAGAGCATACAATCAAGAATCTTGATAATGCTGCAGAGAATATCCAAGCAGCAGAATCACGAATCAGAGATGTAGACATGGCGAAAGAGATGATGGAATTTACCAAGCAGAATATACTGCAGCAGGCAGCAACGGCAATGCTCGCCCAAGCCAATATGGCACCTCAATCAGTATTACAATTATTAAGGTAATTATCACAAATATAAAAATATCCGGAAGAGTTCTTCCGGATATTTTTATATGCTACTGTAGGACTAATTGTAAAAAAAGCAAAGCCTAGTTTTAGTTTGGGGATTAATTTTAAAAGTCATTTGTCGATATATATAATAAGGCATCAATTAATGTAAAATGATTTTTAAATGTAAGGCGGGATATGAGTGAAGATAAGTCTATGTATGATAGTGAAAAATGAAGAGGAAAACATAATAAGTTGCTTAGATAGGGCATTACCTATAGTAGATGAAGTTGTAATTGTGGATACAGGTTCTACTGATAAAACAAAAGAATTGATGATTGAAAACTATAAAAATAATAAAAAAGTGAAAGTGATAGATTACCAATGGGAAAATGACTTTAGTAAAGCTAGAAATAAATCCTTGGAGTATTCGACAGGGGACTGGATAATAATCCTAGATGCTGATGAAAGGGTGTTTTGTGATAGAGAAAAGCTTGAGGAATTTCTTGCCAACTGCAAACACTTAGCATATAAAATACCTATATACAATGTATTTGATAAAAATAATATAACTTTGGGTTCTACCATGATACGGTTATATAAAAATAAAAATCCAAAATATGTAGGGGCAATACATGAGCAAATAAAACTAAATGGAAAGTCCCAGCAAGGAGAAGTCTTGGATGAAAACATATGCAAGATATATCACTATGGATATAACACTAATGTTTTTAGAGATAAAGATAAAAGCAAAAGAAATATGGACATTATAAAATCTGAAATAGAGAAAAACCCCAAGGATCCATTTAATTGGTACAATAAAGGCGTTATGGAAATGATTGCAGGAAACTTTAACAGCGCTTTGGATGACTTTATCAAAGCTCATGAATTAACGGGAAAAACAAGAATGTCCTACCATAACGATTTAATGGTAAGAATGATACAATCTATGGTATCATTGAAAAGCTATAATATGGCTATTGATTTTATTGTGGCTATATCAGCTGATCCTTATATAAACGACATGCCTGATATATATTTCTATCTTGGGATATGCTATAAGGAGCTTAAAAAGTATGATAAAGCTATTAAAAGTTTTGAAAAGGCCATAGAAAAAGGCGAATACAAGGACGGCATATCTAAATATGGAATGGGTAGCTTCCTCTCATTGATAGAATGGGCAAAAGTTCTACTTTTAAGAAAGGATAAACTTGCAGGCATAGAAAAATATAAAGAAGCAGCGTTTAATGTAAATAACGTAAGCATGGTCGGATTAGATGATTTAAAGAAACTTCTATCTGAAGAAAATATGGAAGATGAACTATTGAAATTAGAAAATGATATCGGAAATATTAACTATAGAAATGTAATTCAAAGTAATGCCCCAGAAATAGAAGAAATGAAAAAAGGTTTTAAGAATAACATCAAATCTTTAGTTGAACAAAGTATGCTGATAGAAGCTAAGGCCGCTATTGCTGAGTATGAAGATTTGGTTATTGATGATGTTGATATATATTCTATCAAAGGCGTTATTGCAATGATAGAAGGAAATATTGATGAAGCTGAGCAGGTGCTTAAGAAAGGTCTTGATATTCAACCATATAACATAGACATGCTTTATAATTTAGCATATCTGTATGGAAAAAGTAACAAAAAGGAAAAAGCAATTAGATGCTTTGAAAAAGCGATACAAAATGCAAAAGCCGGAGACGATATAGAGGAGATTTATGAAATTTTAAAGCAGCTGGGCATTACAAAAAGCAAAGAAAGTATAATAGAAAGCAAAGAAGCGGACGAGTATTTAGAAGTTGCGAGCCGATTAGAAAATGAAGGCAATTATAGTGAAGCTGCTTTAAACTATGGATTAACGTATCGTTATACAAAAGACTCTGTTATAAAAGAAAAGCTATTAAAGCAATATGAATTCCAAGATGTATTAAAAGAAATATTTGATGTTGCATCAAAAGAGAATAAAAAAAGGTTTATTATGTTATCTTCCTGCGGTTGGGGAGATGTATATCAGCGTATGCATCATATAGCACGCTCTCTTGCCAGATTTCAGCATGAGGTTATTTATATAACTCCAGCTGCAGCTATGAATCTTAGTAATTACAATGTCGATAAAGCAGATTTAATGAGAAATTCCATGGTTAACATGAAATTAGTTGAAAATGTAAAAATATATACACCAATAAAAGTAACTTACAATCAAAAAGAGATTGCAGAAAACTATAGCGAATTAGTGCAATACTTTATTGATGAACCTAATGCTGCTAATGAAGAAAAAGTTGTAGTAACATATATGCCGTATCAGGTAAGTACAATTAAAAAATTAAAGGGAGGCTTTTTCCATATCTATGAATGTGTTGATGATCATTCAGATTTAGATTATGCCTTCTGGGGTAGTAAAAATGATGTGGCATGGGAACAAGAATTGATGGATAGAGCGGATGGGATAACTACTACTGCGACATCATTATTTTTGCAGAGAAGGTCAATTGAAAAAAGAAAAAATGTCTATTTATCAAGAAATGCTGTAAACGAAACTGATTTTAATTATTTTGATAACGAGGAATTGCCTGAGGACTTAAAGAATATTCCTGAACCAAGAATAGTATATATAGGCGCTATTTATGAATGGTTTGATATTGACTTATTCTATGAGGTGGTTAAATCTAACCCGGATAAATCCTTTGTTATTATAGGGTTTGGTAAGGATGAGATTTTTAATAAAGAATTATCTAATTTATACTTATTGGGACATAAAAAACATGGCGATTTAAAAAAATATTTAAAATTTATGGATATTGGAATAATTCCATTTAAATCAAACTTGGACATAATAGTAAATTGTGATCCAATAAAGCATTATGAATACTTAGCTTGCGGCTTACCAGTTATAACAACATTTATGCCTGAATCAGGGTTTGAAAAAATCTATACTTTTCTTGCCAATACAAAAGAAAGTTTTAATGAAGCAATAGATAAATGTCTTAAACTTAAAATTGAAAGGAAAAAGATTAGCAATTTTTTAGCTATCAATTCATGGAATGCAAGAGCAGCTTTATTGTGTAGGATAGCAAATAAAGAAATAAAACAAGGAGAAATAGATAAAAAATTAAGATATATTGGTAATGTGTTGGATAAATCAAGATCTAAATATAATTCACCAATATTTGAAACCTTGTATTCTTTGTATGCAAATATAGACGATAATAAAGACTTTGAGTCAATTATGAAAAATGCTTATAAAAAAGGTAAAACAAAGTATATTGAAAAGCAATATTTAACTGCCCTTTATTTAAATGATAAAATGGACACTTTTACTGATTTTGTTATGGCTTCTCCTTATATTCGGAAAGAGTTAAAAAAAGAGTTATTATATTGTAAAAACAATAATAAAGCAAAGTGTTTTGGTATTATTGCGAATATTTGTATTGGTGATTTAGGTTCAGCTTTATCAATTATAGATAATGATAAAAAGGAATTGTATTTATATGAGTTTTATATTAAACACTTGCTGGGTGAAAAAATAGAAATAAAAGAGACATGCCTAAAAGATGCAGATACTGAATCTTCATTATACAAGTTCTTGAATAATAATATAGGAATAAAAAGATAGCGGATGATACGCAGGGTAAAAAGATTGGAGGTCGAACCATGGAAAAACATTATGAAGTATTAGAAAGAACAATAGAACTATTAGAAACAATCGGAGAGGGCTTTGAACATGTTGAAAAGCAGTTTTCAGAGCTGCGATATGAAGAAGGCTTTAACCTTCTAAAAGATGCTATGGAAGCCATAGAGAGCATTGAAAATGCTTTGGCATCCACAGAAGGATTGCCGGAAAATAGTATCAAGACCATGGGTCAAAATCTTGTGGAGGGCATTAATGGGGTTGTAAATAGTTATGAAGAAAGTAAAGAAGCTGAGATTGAAGAACAAATAAGCGGTATTGTTTTGCGTGACTTTAAGGAATGGAAAAAGGAAATCGAAAATATAATTAAGCCCTATCTTTTATCATAGTTAACAAAGGATTTAGCTATTAATAAGGGGGATTGAAGTATGATTCCTATAAGTCTTTGCATGATAGTTAAAAATGAGGAGAAGAACTTAAGAAAATGCCTTGATAATATCAAGGATTATGTAGATGAAATAATCATCGTTGATACCGGTTCTACAGATAAGACTAAAGAAATTGCTCATGAGTACACAGATAAGGTATATAATTTTGACTGGGTTATGGATTTCTCCGAAGCCAGGAGCTTTTCTATAACTAAAGCTACTAATGATTGGATTTTGGTATTGGATGCTGATGAATTCATTATAAACTTTGATAAATCAACTGTTCAAAATTTCATGAAAAAGAATATCAAGGTTGTGGGCAGGATTTTAAGGATAAACGCCATTGCCGGTAGAGACCAACATTCAGAAGAACAAAAATCCTTAGAAAGAGTAAGCAGATTATTTAATAAAAACTACTTTCATTATGAGGGGCGTATTCATGAACAAGTGACTCCAATAGATGGAGAAGATTTTGCAACAGCTTTCATTGATATTTCAGCTGACCATATAGGATATATTGGTTACGAAATTAAAGACAAGAATAAATGGGAAAGAAATAAAACGATATTAGAAGAGTCTATAAAAGAAAAGCCAAATGATTCTTATTTATACTATCATTTAGGGAAAGTAAGTTACCTAATGGGAGATTACGAGAAAGCAGCATCCTATATTGATAGGGCTATATCTATTGGAGTTGACTATAATTTAGAATATGTGCAGGATATGATTCTGACCTATGGATACTCATTACTAAACCAAAACCAGTATGAAAAAGGTTTATCCATATTGGAATATGAACCTTATTTTAAAAATTCTGCAGATTATTATTTTATTTTAGCGCTAATTTATATGAACAAAGGGGACCTTAAAGAATCTGTCGAATATTTTAACAAATGTATTGGCAAAATTGAGACTGTAATAGGGACAAGCTCTTATCTACCTTATTATAATATAGGTGTTATATATGAAGTATTGGAGGATTATAAAGCTGCGATAATTCACTATGATATATGTAACGGATATTCATTTGCCGAAAGCAGATTAAAAGATATTTTAAAAAAACAAGTCACTAAAGATTCAATCAAAGAGCTAATCGAGACCGGTGAGTTGGAAATAGCATATAAGCTTTTAAATATAATGGAAAAGTACATATTAGATGACCCAGACATTTACTCAATGAAAGGAGTTATTCTTATAATAGAAAATGATCTTGAGGAAGCAAAAAAGGAGATAGAAAAAGGTCTTTTAATAGCCCCGGCGGATGATGACTTACTATATAATTTGGAACATGTGAAAAGGATAAAGGATAAAGATTAAGCTAGGGGAGAGGGTTGCAATCATGAAATATGATTATTTAATAGTAGGTGCAGGTTTATTTGGTGCTACTTTTGCTTATGAAGCAAGCAAAAGAGGGAAAAGATGCCTAATTATAGATAAGAGGGACCATATAGGCGGCAATGTCTATTGCGAAAATATAGACGGAATCAATGTTCATAAATATGGAGCTCATATATTTCACACAAGTGATAAATATATTTGGGATTATGTAAATCAATTTGTGGAGTTCAATAGGTTCACAAATTCTCCTTTAGCAAATTATAAGGGAGAAATTTATAACCTTCCTTTTAATATGAATACATTTAACAAGATGTGGGGGCTTATAAAACCAGAAGAGGTAAAGGCTAAAATAGAAGAACAAAAATCCGGTTTTGCAAGTAAGGAAGTACAGAATTTAGAAGAACAAGCTATTTCTCTTGTAGGTAGAGATGTATATGAAAAGCTAATTAAAGGTTATACTGAAAAACAATGGGGAAGAAAAGCCACTGACCTTCCGGCTTTTATCATTAAACGCCTTCCTGTTAGATTTACCTATGATAATAATTACTTTAACGATAAGTATCAAGGAATACCAGAAGGTGGGTACAATATAATAATAGAAAATATGCTAAAAAGCTCTGATATCAGGCTAAAGACCGATTATTTTTCACACAAAGAAGAATTAAAAGGCTTAGCCAAAAAGATTATTTTTACAGGGATGATTGACGAATATTTTGATTATAGGTATGGATATTTGGAATATAGAAGTCTAAGATTTGAACATGAGCTGCTTGATATAGATAACTATCAAGGCAATGCTGTTGTAAATTATACAGACGAAGAAACACCTTATACGAGAATTATTGAACATAAGCACTTTGAGTTTGGCAGCCAGAAGAAAACAATAATAACAAAGGAATATCCAAATAAATGGGAAAAGGGTGACGAACCATACTATCCTATTAATGATAAAAGAAATTCTAGCTTATATGAAAAATATAAAGAACTAGCAAAACAAGAGGAAAATGTTATATTTGGTGGACGTCTAGCTGAATATAAGTACTATGACATGCATGATGTAATCGCAAAAGCGCTTTGTTTAGTTGAAAAACAATTCTAACAACATCATGTAAATTTACTAAAGAGGGTATAAGAATGCGTAAATTTATAAAAGAAGATCTATTAGGGCTTATTGATCTTCTTATAGAGGCTCACGAATCAATAGAGATTGAAATTAAAAAAAATGATAATGCTATGTTAATAGAAACCCTCACAAATTGTCAGGCAATTGCTTTCCAGATTGGGACAAGCATAGAAAAGTCTGAGGGTTTAAATGCTGAAGTAGTAAGGGTTTTGGAGGATTATTGCGATTATTTATACCAAATAAGTATAGATACACGGAAGGATAAGGCTTCATCACATTTTGAACATCTTAATCGGTTTATTCAGAAAGTCAAAAAAGCGATAGAAGAAATCAGAGTAAAATATGAAGTGGTTTTTTTACCTTATAAGGCTTCCATGTGGGATTCTTTAGAATCAGTATGGAAAGCAGCAAAAAATGATTTGGATTGTAATACCTATGTTATTCCCATAGGGTATTATAATAAAAATTCTGACGGAAGTTTTGGGCAGTTTAATTACGAAGGGAAGTTATTTCCTAAGCATGTACCTATAATCCATTATAAAGACTATAACATTGAGATTAACAGACCGGATGTTATATATATTCATAATCCCTATGATAACCATAATAAAGTAACTTCAATAGATCCAGCATACTATTCTTCACAGCTTAAACAATATACAAATATGTTAGTTTACATACCTTACTTTATACCAAGTGGGAAAACACCCGAACATCTTATTGCGTTAATGGGAGTTTTTAATGCATATAAAGTAATTGTCTCGTCAGAAGAAGAAAAAGAAGAATATAAAAGAGTTTATATTAGTGTCTTGGGACAAGGTCAGAAGGATAAAGAAAGAAACTCTGGTGAGGTAAATGCTGCCTTTTGGCAAACATTACATAAGATGGCTGAAGAAAAGTTTGTAGCATTAGGCTCTCCAAAAGTAGATGCAATAAACAAGGAGAAAAGTCATGAAAAAGGTATATCAGAGGAATGGAAGAAGCTTTTATATAGCGATAAAGGAGAGAAAAGAAAAGTAATCTTATATAACACAACAATTGTACCACTCTTAGAACATAAAAAGAAAATGATAAATAAGATTAAAAGCAGCCTTAAGATTTTTAAAGAGAACAATAATATTTTGTTAATATGGAGACCTCATCCCCTTATGATGTCCTCTATAGAATCAATATTACCGGAACTTGCAAGCGATTATAAAGAGATGGTTAGAAATTATAAAAAAGAAGCATGGGGAATCTACGATGATACAACAGACCTTAATCACGCAATTAATTTATCTGATGCCTACTATGGAGACGGCGGATCAGTTTTAGCGGCTTATAAAGAAACTGGAAAACCTATATTACTGCAAGATGTAGAGGTGATTTGATTGAATATAGCATTGATTTTTGCTGGCGGGACAGGCCAAAGGATGAATTCAAAAGCAAAACCAAAGCAATTTTTAGAACTTTATGGCAAGCCAATACTAATCCATACAATGGAATACTTTGAAAAACATGAAGAGATAGATGAAATCTGTTTGGTGGTTTTGGAAGATTGGCTGGAAGAGGTTGAATCTATTTTAAAATATTTTATGATTAAAAAGGTTAAATACCTAGTAAAAGGCGGAAAGACAGGTCATGAATCAATATATCTGGGTTTAATAGAAATAGGCAAGAAGTGTAGAGCTGATGATATTATATTGATCCATGATGGAGTGAGACCACTTATATCAAAAGAGTTAATAAGTAAAAATATTAAAGGGGTAAAAGAGCATGGGAATGCAATAACTGTAGAGAATGCAAGCGAAACTATAGCTACAATAACTAAGGATAATAAAATTTCCCGCATACCTAAGAGAGATTTAACTAAGATTGCAAAAGCGCCCCAGTCTTTTTACTATAAAGACATAATGACCGCTCATAAAAAAGCGAAGGAAGAAGGTTTTTTATCAATAGACTCAGCTCATTTAATGAATAGATATAAAGTAGAGCTTAATGTGGTAGAAAGCACTCCCTATAATATAAAAATTACCACTCCATCTGATTATTATGTTTTTAGGGCATTGTATGACGCTCGGGAAAATTCTCAGGTATTTGGGATTTAGTAGTATAGGGGGTCGAAGAAAATGTATGCCGATTTGGTGAATAAGGCTTATAAAGAAAATAAAGAGATTTATATTTTTGGGGCGGGGAAAGTAGGGCATATTATAGTTGAATATTTTATTATTAATTATCCGGATTTTAAGCTAAAGGGCGTATTGACAACAAATATAGAAAAGAACCCTTTTTATATTCAAAACATAGATGTTATGGACATCAAGGATATAAAAGATAAGGATAAAGTCATAGTCCTTGTAGGGCTTATGGAAGAAAATCAAAAAGGTATCAGGGAATTATTAAGAGGTCAAGGTTTTGAAGAGGTTGTTTTAATAAATAATGATACTATACAAAGCTTTGAAGAGGAAAATAGCAAACTAAGAAGCTCTAACTATAGGTATAATTATTTTAACAGATATGTTAGACCTTATATGAATACATTAAATGAAATAGAAAGTTATAATGGGAAAAGTTATGATGAAATAAAAAGAATCTACCATGAAAAGAAAATAGACTTATATAATGAAGAAAAATTAGACATTGCTAGATTAGTGGTAATCTTAGGAACAAAATGCTCTCTAAAATGCAGGGATTGTAATAATCTTATGCCATTATTTAAACCACAAAAAGATTTAAACCCTGATAAAATAATATTATCTCTGGAAAGAATATTAGACATTACTACATCACTTCTGAAATGTGAACTTATAGGGGGAGAGCCATTTGTTTCAAATAATTTGGAAAAAGTACTACCATTTGTACTTAAGGAAGATAAAATAAGTGTGGTAGAAATCACTACCAATGCCAAGCAAATTCCTGATAAACAACTGCTTGATTTACTAAAACACAAAAAAGTAATTATTAGAATTAGTAATTATGGTAATGTAGTAGATCAATCGGAGTTTATAGAATTTTGTATAGATAATAATTTGAATCATGAGGTTCTATGTTGTGAACATTGGATATCTCCTGGTGATGTTAATAAAAGAAATAAGAGTATAAAAGAATTAAAAGAAGAGTACTATAGATGTTCAACGGGGTATTTGTGTAAAACTTTGTATGAGGACAAGATCTTTTCTTGTGCTAGAAGCGCCAGTTTATATAATCTAGGTTTAATGGAGGAAATAGAATACATAGAAGTTAATGAAGGCTTAGATGAGAAGAAGGTTAAGAACTTTATAATACAAGATTATTCCATCGCTTGTGATTATTGTGATATGGGATTAATAGAAAGGGTAAGAGTAGAATCCGCTGTCCAATTATAACTGATAAATGGGGGAAAAGATAAGATTGATTAAAAAGGAAAGTTTTATTGATGAAATAAAAACATCGGAAAATATATATGTCTATGGTGGACAGGCAATGGCTTACGGAATATATCTTGCAATTAAAGAAACTCTCAACAAAAAAATTGAAGCTTTTATAATAAGTGAACTCAGTAATAATCATAGGATGATAGAAGATATACCTGTAAAACAGGTGGGCGACAAAATTAGTAAGCAAGCCTTAATAATAATAGCTACTCCTGAAATTTATCATGAAGAAATAGGAAAAGGGTTAAGGGGAAAAGGATATTTTAATATTATTTATTTGGATTCTAAAAATGAATATATACTTATGAGTAGATATTTTAGAAATAAAACTGGATTTTTGCTATTAGAAGATTTAGCTATTAATGGTGAGAATAAAAAAGATATAAATATTAAAATGTATATGGCAAAGCATTTTAAAGATAAAAAATTAAGCAAGAAATATGATATCCCTTCTTGGATAAAGCCTATACAGGTGGGAGCTGCATTAACGGACATAGAGATTGCAGATTTAAAGGATAATACCGGCGATAATATATCAGAAAAAAACTATAATTATTCAGAATTAACTGCTATGTACTGGGTTTGGAAAAACAGGCAAGATGATTATATGGGAATCTGTCATTATAGACGAATTTTAAATATTAAAGAAGAAGATATAATGAAAATTAAAAGCAATAATATTAACGCAGTAGTTCCCCTTCCGTTTGCTTGTTACCCTGATACAAAGGGACAATATGGCAGGTATATATCAGAAAGAGATCAGGTAAATATGTTTCAAGCCTTGAAAGATGTATGGCCTAATTATTATGAAGAAGCTAAAGAAATATTAAAAGGTAAGTATTTATATAATTATAATATGTTTTTAGCGGATAGAAAAACCTACTATGATTTTTGTTCTTGGTTATTTCCAATACTTAAACGTGCAGAGGGACTTTGTGAACCTAAAGATATAATTCGGAAGGATAGGTATATGGGATACTTGGCAGAGGTTTATACAGCTATATATTTTTTATTAAATAAAAATAATTTAAAAATAGTCCATGGAGAAAAGATATGGATGATATGAAGAAGAACGATAAGATAGATATAATTATTCCGTGGGTTGATGATACAGATGCAGCTTGGATAAAAGAAATGAATAGATATAAATATGATAAGAATGTTGAAAGTAAATCGAAGTCCAATATAAGGTTTGCAAGCTGGGATAATTTACAATACTTATTCAGGGGAGTAGAGATATTTATGCCCTGGATAAACAAGATATTCTTTGTAACATGGGGACACATGCCAGAATTTCTTAATATTAATCATCCTAAGATAAGAATAGTAAATCACAAGGAATATATACCTCTTGATTATTTACCTACGTATAATTCCAATACAATAGAAATGAATTATCATAGGATAAAAGATTTATCAGAAAACTTTATAATATTTAACGATGATATGTTTCCCCTCCAGCCAGTAGGTGAAGGATATTATTTTAAAAACAATATTGTGTGTGATGAGGCTATAGAAGGCCTAATTACTCCCATTGAATCAGGTGCTATATCCCATATGGCTAAATATGTTCACATCAATAATATGATAATAATAAATAGATATTTTAAAAAAAGAGAGATACAGGAGAAAAATTGGGGTAAATGGTATTGCCAAGATTATGGAGAATTATTGGAAAGGACAAAAAGTCTTAATTATTGGTACGATTTTTCCGGTTTTAGGGATCCTCATGTGCCAAGTGCTATGAAAAAGTCAGTATTATCTCACTTGTGGGAAATAGAAGGAAAGGCCCTTGATAGGGCATCAAAAAATCGATTTAGAGGATATACAGATTTATCACAATATTTGATTAGATACTGGCAGCTTTGTAGTGGCGAATTTTACCCAAGAAGAACGTTGGGAAAGTTCTATCAAGTAGATATAGGTAATTATGAAGATGTGGCAAGAGATATTGAAAATACAAAGTATCCTATGATTAGCATAAATGAAAACTGCAGCAAAGAAGAGTTTCAAATAATAAAGGAAAGAATTAATCAAGCCTTCAATAAAGTTTTACCAACGAAATCTAATTATGAAAAATAAGGAGAATTTGGATATGATAAAGGTTTCAGTAGTTATTCCCGTATATAATGAAGAAAAGTATTTACGACAATGCTTAGATTCCATTCAGAATCAAACGTTAAAAGAGATAGAAATTATATTAGTTGATGATGGCTCAACGGATTCATCAGTAAGTATAATTAAAGAATATGTGGACAAGGATTCAAGATTTCAACTAAGGCAACAGCGAAATTTGTATGCAGGAATGGCAAGAAATAATGGAATGAAAGATGCCAGGGGAGAATATATTATATTTTTAGACGCCGACGACTTTTTCATAGAAACAATGTTGGAAGAATTATATATTAGGGCGATAGAGACAAGGGCTGATGTAGTTATATGCGATACATATATTTTCGATGAAAAGACGAAGGAAATTTCTGAACCTACATGGTATTTAAAAGACAATCTAATACCAAGAGAGATGGAAGTATTTTCTTATAGGGATATACCTGATTATATTTTTCAAATTACTATACCAGTTCCATGGAATAAATTAATAAGAAAAGAATTTATAATAGAAGCCAATATACATTTTCAAAGCATTAAAAGAAATAATGATATATTTTTTGGCAGTATAGCTATGGTATGTGCAGAAAGAATATCATTATTAGCAAAAAGATTGTTGTATTACAGATGTAACAATATTGATAGTTTGCAAGGAATGAGAGAAGAAAATATATCATATGATTTTTATACCGCACTTATAAATGTTAAAAAAGAATTAATAAAAAGAAAGTTATATAAAACTTTATATATAAGCTTTGCAAATAAAGCCCTTTCATCGTGTATTAATTTTTTAAAGAGACAAATATATTTAAAAAACTTTAGGAGTTTATATAACTTCCTGAAAAGTAAAGCTTTTACTGACTTGGGAATTAAGGAATTAAATAAAGAGAATATCTACAGTGAATATGAATACCAAGAATATATGAAAATTCTAGATTTTAGTATTGAGGAATATTTATTTAGCTACTTTATAAAAAATCTGGGAGACAGATGTAGATTTCCATTTCCATATGAGAAGATAGGAACAATGAAAAATATTGCTATATATGGGGCAGGAGTAGTTGGAAAGGCATATTGGTCACAACTTATACAGGTGAATTATTACACTCTTATTGCTTGGTTTGATAAAAATTACATTAAATATAAAGAACAAGGATTACCAGTTATTGCCCCTGAAAAGATAAATAAATATGAGTTTGATATTATTGTTATAGCTATAGAGGATAGAACAGTAGCAAGATCAGTTTATCATTATATTAAGGAACAAGGGATTAAGGAAGAAAAGATAATTTATGGGATGTGCGAATTTCATTAAAAACTTAGGAGGATGTATGGTAACTATTTCAGTGGTTATACCAATTTATAACACAGATGAATACCTTAATGATTGTATAGAAAGTGTATTAAATCAAAGTGTAGCTTTTGATGAAATTATTTTAATTAATGACGGTTCAACTGATAATAGTCTGGATATATGCCAATACTATAAAAGCAAATTTTCTAATATAAAATTAGTAAGTCAAAGGAATAAAGGTGCAGGAGCGACAAGAAATGTAGGAATAAACAATACAAATAGCAGTTTTCTTATGTTTTTAGATTCAGATGATTATATAGAACCAAATACTGTAGAAATAGTAAAAAAAGAAATGAATGGCAATAGATTAGATATCTTATACTTTGATTCTAATATTTTTAACGAATTAGATGTGTATAAAAAGAATCCTTATGACCGTGTAGGTAGAATAGAAGAAAGGATTAGGTCTGGAAAGGAATACTTTGTAAGGAATTACACATTTACCTATGTAGTTCAACCATGCATGGCAGCTTTTAATGTAGAATTTTTAAAAGAAAATGATATTAAATTTCCTGAAGTTTCTTTATATGAAGATGTCTATTTTACCCTTAAGTCGCTACTTATGGCAGACAGGGTAAAATATATACCCCAAAAACTATATAACCGAAGATACCGACTAAATTCTATTATGACAAAAAGATGGACGGTTAAAGAAATGGATGATATTTTTTTAGTATTTAAGAAAAGTTGGGACTTGCTTGTCAAAACTATAAATGTGTCTGATGATTTATTAGATACTTTTAAGATATATCTTATTCATTCCTATTTGAACATAAGAAAAGATGTAGATAGGGTATTTCGGGAAGATGGAGGAAAAAGTATTTATATGAAAGATGTTGATATAGAATTTCTTAAGTACTGGAATAAAATAAAAAAATCTGAATCTGATATTGAAAGCAATGTGTATGTAACTGCTGCTATATATAGGTTAGTAAATAAAGTCGAAAAAAATAGTTTACTGAATAAAGTTTTTGCTAAAAAGTATAATTATAAGAAGATTTATGAAGATAGCTTAAGAAAATGTTTAAAAACACTTTATTTAGAGAATAAGGATTTTAATGTTGGGATATATGGAACAGGAGATCATACTGAAAAGCTAATCTACTGGCATGAAAAATTAATAGGTGAAATAAAATGCGATTTATATTTTATTGATACTTATAAAAAATCTTTTGAAGAAAATTATAAAAATGTACCTATCATAAACATTAGAGATGCAGGCCAATATGTTGATGTAATTATAATATCTAGTATTTATTATGAAAATATTATGTTAAATATCACCAAGGAGATATATGGTGATAAGATACCAGTAATAAGTTTTTACGAAAAGAGAAATTATGACTTTTTAGTGGAGGTTAAGTAAAATATTAAAAAGGATGGCAAACACTTATGTATGAGGTAACAGTAGCAATACCTGTTTACAATACAGAAGATTATTTAGCTAAAACAATAGAGAGCTGTTTAAAACAAACTTTTTCTAATATAGAAATTATCATAATCAATGATGGTTCTACTGATAATTCACTGAATATTGCCAATAGTTATAAGGAAAGCTACGGTAATATAAAGGTTATAACAACGGAAAATAGAGGTTTAAGTGAAGCCCGTAATAGAGGGTTATTTGAAGCTCAAGGGAAATATATATATTTTTTAGATTCGGATGATACAATAAAATCTAATACCATTAAAGAATGCTATGACTTATCAGAAAAGAATGATTTGGAAATACTATTCTTTGACTCTGATGTTATTGGAGAAAAAGCTTACAGAAATTTTAGCGAATACAAAAAAGATGCATATAGAAAAGAGTTGGCGATAAGTCAGGGAGTAATCTATAGTGGTAAGAGATTTTTAGAAGAATATTCCCAAAACGACCTTATTCCGTTACAGGTCTGGTTGGCTTTTATAAAAAAGGATTTCTTAGTTAATAATCAAATAAAATTTTTGCCTAATGCTATATACGAAGATGTTGCTTTTAATTATCATATATTAAGCTTAGCAAAAAGGATTATGTATATAGCTAAAGCATTTCATGTTAGGCTATACAGGGCTGAATCAATAATGACTACACCATTGACAATAAGGAAAGTGTTTAGTGTATACGAAATAATATTAGAAATGGCAAGAGTCAATCAAACTTGCAATTTAGAAGACGATATTTATCTTGATTATTTATTGAAGCGGGCTCGGAATTTAAGCCATCTTGTCTTAAGGTATATTAACAAAAAGGAAAGGCAGGAGCTGGCGAAATATAAAGATGAGCTAATAAAACTTCAAAATAGATGTATAAATGAATTTATTAGTTACTTAAAAAATGACGGAACAAGTATAAACAACATTAGATTAGTGTTAGATTTTATAGAAGTAACATCTATTTCTTTAGAAAGATTCGATGAAAGAATATTAAATATTATAAAAAACATCGGCTTTATTAAAGATGAAAAAACATATAAGAAACTTAAGGGATTGCCTTTAAGCGGCAAGGGTACAATAGGGGTTTATGGCAGTGGTAACCATGCAAAAGCTATATTAGAAAAATACGAAGAAATGGTTGGAAGAATTAATTCTAATATAGTATTTATAGATACATATAAAGAGAGTTATAACGAAAGATTTTTAGGCAGCGATATAATAAATATAAATGATATAGCTAAAGTAAATATTAAAGAGATTATTATTATTTCATATTTTTATGAAAAAGAGATATATGAGAATTTAATAAAGAAATATAAAGACAAATTTATCATACATAGGCTATATAATGAATCGAAGTTACCTTTAGATACAAATTATATTGGTAAGACATATAACAAGTGGGAAAGATATATAAAAAGTAAAGTTGAACCTAAAAAGATTATATTAATCAATACACCGGAACATACAAATATAGGTGATCATTTAATAGCTGAAGCCGCCAAATCATATTTAGCTAAATATCTACCAAACTACGAAACTTTAGAAGTCACTAATGTACGATACAGAGAAAACAGGACAGAAATAATAGAAAACATAAATATGAATGATATTATTCTTATAACAGGAGGAGGCTTTTTTGGTTCTTTGTGGCCTTATAGTGGTGAAAACATTTATAGTATAATTCAGAATCTTCCTAATAATAAAATCATCATATTGCCGCAATCCATGTTTTTTGAAGAAAATAAAAAAGGTTTTGAGCAAAAAAGATTGACTTTTAATTTATTAGAAAAACATAGAGACTTAACCATTTGTTTTAGAGAAAAGGTTTCCATAGAAAGATTTAAAGATTATTTCGGTGAGATAATAATCCCGCATTTGATGCCTGATATGGCATTACTGGAGAATTACTCGGAGGTCCAATGTAAAAGAGAGGGAATAATGTTATGTTTAAGAACGGATAGAGAATCCTGCCTTGATAATAAAAATAGAAAAGATATAGAAGAATTTTTTAATAATAGCGGTTATAGTATCATACATTCAAGCATGCACTGGAAGGATAACATATCCATTTCTGATAGAAAGGCTGTAATAAGTGGAAAGATAAGAGAAATAAAAAAGGCTAAGTTAGTTATAACAGATACTTTGCACTGTCTTATTTCATGTGCAATTAGCGGAATACCATGTATTGCTATTAATAATGTAACATATAAGGTGAAAGGGGTATACGATGCTTGGTTAAAAGATATAAGATATATAAAATATGTTGATAACTTGGATGAAATATTTAATATAGATCTTGATAGTTGGGACGAATTAAATAAAAGAAATTATTATGAAGCTAGCTATGAAGAATATAAAATAGAATTAAAGGGGTTAATCTTGGATTAGCAACGTATTGTATTTATAATAAAAATTCTATATACATATGCAAGCATCTCAAAGGAGATTTTTAAAATGTATAAACAATATGAAGAATTAATAAAAAATGAACCTAATGTAGTTATATGGGGGACAGGCTCATTAATGAAGACCTATATTAAGAAAATTGACCCTGGGCTAAAGATGAGTTTTTTTGCAGATAGCGACAGTAATAACTGGGAAAAGTACCCTGCCAAGGGAATTGCCTGCTCTTATGAAAACATTCCATGTAAATCCAAACAAGAAATTAGTGAAAAGGATGTAGTTTTAATTGCTATAAAGAATCTTCAAGATATTGAAAAGATTGAATCGGAGTTGGAACAGAAAGGCACTAACTATTGTCATATAATTGAAGCTGTTTATGCTTATATGCCTATCCATGATAATTTACAGTTAAAAAAATATAAGGAAGGCTGTAATAAGAATTTAGAATATGAAACAGATAAAATTGTTAAGTTTGTAAATTGCCATGTCCCGTATACTAATTGTAATTTTAAATGCGATTATTGCTATATTAGGCAGGTGCGAGATTTTAAAAAGGGGAAAAACTATTTTCATACACCCGAATTTATTAGAGCAGCATTATCAAAGCAAAGGCTTGGAGGAGTGGCTCTCATTAATTTTTGTGCGGCAGGAGAAACTTTAATGTGTAAGAAACTAATTCCAATTATTGTGGAGTTAGTTAAGGAAGGTCACTATATTTCTATTGTGACCAATGGAACTATTACCAAAGCCTTTGATTGGATATTAGAGTCTGGGATAGACAATGAACATATTTTTATCAAGTTTTCTTTTCATTATTTAGAGCTGAAAAAAAGAAAGCTGTTAGGTTTATTTGTCAATAATGTAATTCGAATGAGGGCAGCGGGCTGTTCTGTTACTGTTGAGCTTGCTCCCAGTGATGATTTAGTTCCCTACATAAACGAAATAAAAGAATTCTCACTTAATAAACTTGGTGCTCTTCCGCATTTAACAGTAACTAGGGATGATAGAACTGATGAAATAAGTGTATTGACAATGTATGATATAGGATTATATAAGAAAACTTGGGGTATCTTTAATTCGAATTTATTTGAATATAAAATGGATATGGTAGGCTTAAAGATCCATGAAAATTGTATGGCTGGCAAATGGTCTTTTCAAATGGATTTGGAAACAGGAGATATATACAAATGCATTGGGAATCCCTACCTTGATAATATTTATGAAGATTTATGTAAGGATATTTATCTCGAAGCGGTATATGATAAATGTTTATTACCTTACTGTTATAATTGTCATGCTTATTTAGCTTTAGGTCTGGTTGAAGAAATAGAAGCTCCTACCTACTATGAGGTGAGGGATAGGGATTTAGGGGATAAAAGTCATTGGGTCCAAGGTAAAATTGCAAATATTTTTAAACAAAAACTATATGAGAATAATAAAAAAGAGTATAAAGAATAAAAAAATTACCAGATATATAATTTAAAATTAATCAGGAGAAAAAATGATTATGCAAGATATACATTTATCTATTGATGATGTGATATATTCTTTAAAAGGTTTGAAAGGTATGAATCCACGTGCTAATTTAGATAAAGTTTTATTTATAAATACGTCATGTATTGTAAGTGATCTATTATATTTTACGGCAACTAATTCAAATTTTCTATATGCATTAAACCTAAAAACTGAAGAGGTAAACAGATTAAAATGGATACCGGAAAAAAATAAAGGAATGCTATTTGCAGGTTTATACCATTATAGTGGGGGCATTTGGATGATACCTTGGAGTGCAGAACATATCTATATTTATGATATTAGCAAAAATAAGCTATCACAATTAACTTTACCAAAAGATATGAAAGGGTATACAACAAACTCAAAATTCCGAAAATCTATTATAAAAGATAATTATTTATATTTATTACCTGTGAAATATCCAGGGATAATAAAGGTAAATACGAATAATATATCTTATGAAGTTTATAATGATTGGCCAAAAATTATTAAATTTGGCAAGAATAAAAAAATGAATTTTAAAATGATGACATTGTATGAAAATCATTTATATTTATTTAATGATGAAGCAGAGGAAAGCATAAAAGTTTCAACGCTTGATGGCAAAATGGAAGTTTGGAAAGCTGGGCATAACCATCATTTTGGGAATATAATAAATGGCAAACTTTATACAACCCCTGTAGAAAATTATCAGGATATTAAGAAAATAGATTTGAATAATCCTGATAAAATAGAATATAGCATCCAAATGGATACCGAAAATTGGATTGAAAAAGTGAAGGTTTATAGTTATTGGTATACAGAAAGAATAGATAATAAAATCTACTTTATGCCTCATGAAGCAAAGAATCTATTTTATTTAGATATAAATATAGATGCAGTTAATACAATTGTTATTGATAAGAAGGGATATATTACACAGAGGGTAAATGAGAACCTTTCAGTTTATAATATCCATAAGTATGGGAATGATGTTATAATCACAACTTATCAAGGCAATTTAATTGTTAAAATAAATGATAAGGACATTGTAATAAAAAAGTATTTCCTAAAAGAAAAAAACACAGAGAATTTAGAAAGCTATTTAGAAATGATTAAAGCATTAGATATAGATTTTGATTTGATAAATTGGAATAACGAAAATGTTGAAATTCCAAGAGCTCAGGTAGGTCAAAACATTCATAATTATATAATGAAAAACTGCGTATCTAAACCTTAAGTATATTTAATTTAAAGTGAAGAGTATGGACAAGGCTTATTCCAAAAAAATAGTTGTAACTTAGGGGGTATGTTAAATGAAAACAACTGTAGTAGGAATAGGATATGTAGGCTTATCCAATGCGGTACTCCTATCTCAGCACAATGAAGTAATAGCCCTGGATATTATACAAGAAAGAGTGGGCATGTTAAATGAGGGGAGGTCCCCAGTTAGGGATGCGGATATTGATTACTTCTTAGCTAATAAAGAGTTAAATATAAAGGCAACCACAGATAGCAATATAGCCTTAAAAGATGCAGAGTATATAATTATAGCAACGCCAACGAATTATGATGTGAATAGAAACTTTTTTGACACTAGGTCAGTAGAAGAAGTTATAGGAAATGTGCTATCTTTCAACCCCAACGCAATAATTGTAATTAGATCCACAGTACCTGTAGGTTATACTGAACAGGCAAAAGGCAGATTTAAAACAGATAATATAATATTTTCACCGGAATTCCTAAGAGAAGGACAGGCTCTATATGACAATTTGTACCCATCCAGAATAATAGTTGGAGAGAGGTCAGAAAGAGCGAAAGTATTTGCAGATTTGTTAGCTGAAGGAGCAATAAAAAAGGATATACCGGTATTATATACAGATTCTACCGAAGCAGAAGCAATAAAACTATTTGCAAATACCTATCTCGCAATGAGAGTAGCTTTTTTTAATGAATTAGATTCCTATGCAGAGGTAAGGGGACTAAATGCTAAACAGATAATAGATGGAATAGGATTAGACCCTAGGATAGGAAATCATTATAATAATCCTTCCTTTGGGTATGGCGGGTATTGTTTACCTAAAGACACAAAACAGTTATTAGCCAACTATGCAGATGTACCGCAAAATATAATGTCAGCTATAGTAGATGCCAATAGAACCAGGAAAGACCATATAGCAGAAATGATTATCAAAAAGAGACCTAAGGTTGTTGGAATTTATAGGTTAACTATGAAAACAGACTCTGATAATTTTAGACAATCAGCAATACAAGGAATAATGAAAAGGATAAAGGCTAAAGGGGTAGAAGTGGTAATATATGAGCCGATACTAAAGGATGATATGTTTTATAATTCAAGGGTGGTAAAAGACTTAGAAGAGTTTAAGAAAGTATCAGATGTAATAGTTGTTAATAGGGTGGATGGGGATTTAAAAGATGTTGAGGAAAAAATATATACAAGGGATATATTTAAAAAGGATTGATAAAAAATAAAATAAACTTCAATAAAATGTCCTATATTGATATGTTATTTATATTAAACACAAGAAAAGATAATTGAGGGGGTAGGCTTTGTAAATGGCAATATTAATAACTGGGGGAGCCGGATATATAGGTAGTCATGTTGTAAAATATTTTCAAGAAAATAGCGAAGAAATTATAGTTGTAGATAATTTGCAAAGCGGTCATGATTCCTCTGTCAATGTGGACTACCTATATAAAATAGATATAAGAAATGAAAAAGAATTGGATAAAATCTTTAAGGAACATGAAATTGAAGCGGTGATTCATTTTGCTGCAAACTCCTTGGTGGGAGAGAGCATGTTAAAACCTTATGAATATTATCATAATAATGTATATGGTATGCTTTGCCTACTTAATGTAATGAAAGAGAACAATGTTGATAAGATTATATTTTCATCAACTGCAGCTGTTTACGGAGAATCAAAAAGACTGCCAATTATGGAGTCAGATGAAACAAACCCAACAAATACCTATGGAGAGACGAAACTTGCAATGGAAAAGATGATGAAACGGTTTGATGAAGCCTATGGAATAAAATATGTTTCACTTAGGTATTTCAATGCTTCAGGTGCTTATGAAACAGGTGAAATAGGTGAGGATCATAACCCGGAAACACATTTAATCCCACTTATATTACAGGTTCCTCTTGGGAAAAGAGACAATATTTATATATTTGGCGACGATTATCCAACTAAGGATGGCACTTGCGTAAGGGATTACATCCATGTTATGGACCTTGCGGATGCCCACTTTAAGGCATTGAAATATTTAAAACAGGTAAACAATAGTGAAATCTTCAACCTAGGAAATAGTAGAGGATATTCTGTAAAGGAAGTAATAGAAGTTGCACGGGGCATTACTAAGCATAAGATGCCTGCAATAATAAAAGGTAGAAGATCAGGCGACCCCGCAATCTTAATTGCCTCATCAAAAAAGGCTCATGAGATTTTAGGCTGGATACCAAAGTATAGCAATATAGAGAAGATAATTATGGATGCCTGGTCATGGCATGGAAAAAACCCTAACGGCTATGCCTAATTGAGAATTCAAATTTTTTTATTCGTTATTGAAATAGCCATATATGTTGTGGTTTTCATGAAGCTATGATTTAATGTGTTAAAAGTTATTAAAAGCATTATTAGAAAAATGTTAGTTGATTGAAAGGTGAAAAAAACCATGAATAATATAATACAAAATGATATAGTAGAGATACTATCCGACGACAGCATACCTTGGAGCAGCTTTTCTAATTCAACAATTCTTATCACTGGGGCAACCGGATTAATTGGAAATGCTATTGTAAAAGTATTGAAAGAAGCAAATATAAAATATAAATTAGATATTAATATAATTGCACATTCGAGAAAGATTCATGGTGATATACGGCAAGGAATATTTATCGAATCCTCACCGGATTATATTATTCATTGTGCTGCAATAACCAAATCTATAAAGATGTTTAACAATCCTGTGGATGTAATAAATGTGTCTATTGATGGGACAAGGAATATTCTTGAGCTTGCTAGGAAAACAAAAAGTAAAAGCGTATTATATCTTTCCAGCATGGAGGTATATGGACAGTTAGAAAAAAAAGAAGCTTTAGAAGAAGATTTGGGTTATATAGATTTGAAAAATCCTCGCAGCAGTTATCCTGAAAGTAAAAGACTATGCGAATTGCTATGCACATCATATTGTCATCAGTATGATATTCCTGTGAAAATAGCAAGGTTAGCCCAAACCTTTGGTGCCGGTGCTCCTGTGGATGATAATAGAGTATTTGCTCAATTTGCAAGAAGTGCAATAAATGGCGAAGATATTGTATTGCATACGGAAGGTAATTCTATGGGAAATTATTGCTATATTTCGGATACTATAAGAGGGTTGCTGACACTTTTGCTAAAAGGCGAGAATGGAGAAGCATATAATATTGCAAATCCCCAGGCTGCCACGACTATCAGAAGTATGGCGGAAATGGTTGCAAATGAGATATGTAAAGGAAAGATAAAGGTAGTAGTCAAGGTGCCGGATGATATTAAGGAGCGGGGCTATTTTCATGATGTAGGATTTATCTTAAATATAGATAAAATAAGAGGGCTTGGCTGGTCACCTAAATACGGGCTTCGCATAATGTATGAAAGGATTATTGAAGACTGGCGTGTCAGATATCCGCTTTAGCTGGTATTTCTCTTTAGCTCTAGTTAACTTTTATATAGTTTATTATATTATGTGAAACTAAGAACGCATTAACAAGGAGTTGATTCCATGGATATAGCGGCAATTGCTTCAATGATTAAATATACAAATTTACGTCAGGAAGCCGGCATGTCAGTGTTAAAAATAGCAATGGATAATGCCAAGCAGCAAGCTGATGATCTTAATAAAATAATAGAACAATCTGCAAGGATTATGGAATTGTCGGTCAACCCGCATTTAGGCGGCAAGATTGATATTAGTTTATAGTAATGACTAATAATATTTACTTGTAAGTATGCAACTCATAAGATGGTAGAACGATCTATTAATGGAGCTGCCTTCCGTATTGAAAATGTAATATCACAAGTAGATATATTTTGATATATTATAATTGACACATATAGAAACAAAGTATATCTCAAAATTAAGAGGTGATGTATATGCAAACAAGAATGCAAAAATGGGGCAATAGTCATGCTGTCCGCATTCCAAAGACAATTATGGAAATGGCAAAAATAGAAGAAAACGATAAAATATCTATTGAAGTAAAGGATGGAAATATAGTAATTTTACCAATAAAGAAGCATAAAGGTCTTGATGATAGGATTGGGGAATATGAGAGTAGATATGAATGTAATGAATGGGATACAGGAGAACCTCAAGGTAAGGAGATATTTTAATTTGTTATTTTAAAGACTTTTTACAACTTCTGATTCTTAATGTTTTGAATGAAAATCAATTATAATGATAACTACAAGTTATAGAACTCACTCATAAAGAGTTCATAAAGAATATTACATTTTTCTAGCGGACTATATCATGCTATTCTTTTGAATTTCATGGTATAATAAAAACAACAGTATTATAGGTAAAATATTTATGGATGCGATAATTTATGAAAGTAGAGTAATGATGAAAACATAAATTAAATTTTTCTAAATATTATTTATAAGATGTATTGCAAAGCGAAATAGAGTATGAAAGATTTGTTGTATGAGAAAGGAGTGACACATATGGAAATTATTAAAAGGGTTACAAACAGCAACATTTTAAGCGATATATTTGATCTCCCCGATAATATGAAGAATAGAAAAGTAATAGTAACTTTAGTTCCTTATGCAAAAAAGAATGACTCTGAATTAAAAGATTTAAAAGGAGTTTTGTCTAAATATAAAAACATTGAATTGATCGAAAAAGAGAAAAATGCATGGGCAGATTCGGTGGTAGATAGATATGAAAATAGTTGATGCAAATGTAATTCTAAGATTTCTTTTATATGATGTAGAGGAATTATCTGCAAAAGCCGCAAATATATTAGAGGAAAATATAGTTTTTATGCCGGTTGAAGTAATAGCCGAGATAATTTATGTTCTTGAGAAAGTGTATAATGTTGAAAATGCCGAAATAAGTGATACTATTATTAAGCTTATTCAAAGCGATAATATAGAAGTATTAGATTTTGATGTTATTGAAGAAGCTTTAGAACTTTACGGAAGACGGAAATTTTCTCAGGCATCAAGCTTTTCCATTATTCTATCATAGGTTTCTCTCGATATTTCAGGGAGCTCGCCCAGCACCTTTTCAGCTTTAAGCTTCAGGATTGCGTAATATGCAACATCTTACTAAACTCCTCCAAAACTACATTATCGGCTCTAGCAGCAACCTCCCTACAGCCCCTTGTAAAGCCTTTTTTTGCAAATAAATAATAATATTTATTTGTATAATGAAAGATTTCACTTTTTTCTATCAGATCATGGAGCACAGTGGCACCGACGGGTTCATTTGTCCATTTACACTCGCCAAACAAGGCATTATTATCCCTAAAAGACATAATATCTATCTCTTCTTGGCGTTTTAATTTCGGATTATTACCCCACCATTTGCCGATGTTACCAAATAAAAAAGGTGCATTTTTATCTAATTGCTTTAACAAATATTGCTTAGAAATATCCTCAAAAACAAGCCCCATAAAATCGTTAATTTGAGGTTTTACAATACTCTCATAAACGGAGTCCCCATAGCCTGAAACAATAAGGCTCATATTTTTGAAGACAAAGCGATACCAAAATCGAAACATTTGATCATTAAGAAGGTAAATACTTTTCTTACTTACTGTTTCGGTGACGGGCTTTTCCTTTTTTATAATACCCAGAGCTATTAAGGCGGATAGATACTTGGCACATTTATTACTCTCCATATGATTTTTGCTTGCTATTTCATTGAGCCTTGTTGCACCGTTCGCAATTGCTTCAATTATGCCATTATAAGTGGAAGGCTCTCTAAGTTCTTGCTTGATAAGGTTTGAGGGTTCCTCGTATAATGCTCCGGAGTCGTCAAGATAAAGAGTAATAATGTTTTCCTTAAGGGTTAAATCATTTCTAATTTTTGTTAAGTATTCTGGAATACCGCTAGTAATACCATAGATCACGGCTTTTTCTTCTTTGTTAAAATTGTCCAGAAAAGATACAGAATCAAAAAAAGAAAAAGGCAATATACGGAATTGGGCAGTTCTTCTGCCGTATAACGGGCTTTTGTATCCCAAAACCTGATATTCCATAAAGCTCATTGAAGAGCCGCATAAAATGAGGAAAAGCTTTGAATCTTTTAGCTTTGCATCTATGTGGGCTTGGATGATTGAAGAAATAGGCGTATAGCTTTGAGCCAAATAAGGGTATTCATCAATTACTAAAATGGTTCGCTTTTCCTTTGATATACTGTATACATGGTCAAATGCATTTTCCCAATCAGAGAAATATGTATTAGGGGTTATTTGTGATTTCTGTGTTTTTAAAACATCATTACTGAAATTTCTTAAGTTAATTTCTCCTACTGCTTCACGGGCAACAAAATATATGGCATTTTTATCTTTACAGAATTCTTTTATAAGCGTTGTTTTGCCAACACGCCGCCTACCGTAAAAAACAGCAAATTCAAATTTATCACTATTATACATTTGATTTAGTTTTTTTAATTCTTTCTCCCTGCCATAAAACATCTTTATCGCCTCATATTCGCCAAAATATGCAACTCGTAAGTTTGCAACTTATAAGTATATTATAATTCATTCTATAGATAATGCAACCATATTGTTTTGATAACTCTAAAAGTATAAAAAAAGATGACTGCGTAGTGCAATACACACTGTGGATGGCGGTTATATCGATGTCTAAACATAAGGATAAGTTTAGAAGAGCTAAAAGAAGAAAACAATATGCCAACAATACCAATTTTCCAACCGATTGGAAGTCGTGTACAATAGTTTATCCACAAACAACAAAGCCTTTCAGTTAAATAACTGAAAGGCTTCATTAATCAAATATTATTCTTCATTTTCCCAGGCATCAAGCTTTTCCATTATCCTGTCATAGGTTTCTCTCGATATTTCAGGGAGCTCGCCCAGCACCTTTTCTGCTTCTTTAAATCCTTTGTCAATGGCTTTCCTCAGAGTATCCAATTTCGTTTTATCGCCCCCGGATAAAGCTATGGCAAAGTCAACGATGCGCTGGCTTGTTTTCTCTATTCCCAAATCTCCTTCAGGACCTATTAAGGCTTGAGCCTCCAGCTGTGCTTCCTCGTCTACTAAAACCACATCATCCGGTTTAAAAAGCTTAACGGTTTTACCCTGTCTTATTAGGAGCTCCTCGACGATGCGCCTTAAACTGTCAAGAGCTTTATCGCTTTCAGCTTTAAGCTTCAGGATTGCATTTTTATCATAGACATGCTTCGTTCCGACATCCTTGCCTTTTTCGTATACTGCAGCCGCTTCCTCTTTTGCTTTTTCCTTATTTATATTCTTTTTCTCAATGTCAATTTTGTCTGTAGTAGTTATAGATTCAATCGGCTTTATACCATCTATTTTCATAGATTTCACCTCCATTCAATAATTATATCGGCAAAATCTGATAAATTATTAATTTCTTTGACAGATAGATTATTTTGTCAATTTAAAATAAAGCATTGTAGAAATTAATAGAATTTAGTAGAATAAGAATAGTAGAAATTGTAATTATATAATGCATATAGTAATTTTTGATGGTATATTTGTCAAGCCATTCATATGGGCTTGATTGCCATTTATATTTGTATTCAACATTGTCCAGAGCACATATTAGGAGGGACCCCCATGGAAACGGCAATATTTTATAAAAACATAATAGAGATGCTTCCTGACCCTGTTTTTGCAATAGACAGAGAAGGCAAAGTCATAGTGTGGAATAATGCAATGGAAAGCCTTACAAACGTCAAAAGGGAAGATATCGTCGGTAAAAGTGATTATGCCCATTCCATGGTTTTTTACGGATACAAAAGACAGACCCTGGCAGAGCTTGTTTTTCAACCGGATAAAGAAACAGAAAAGTATTATTATAGATTTCAGAGGAATGAGGATGGTTCCGTAGAAGGTGAGACTTACAGTACTAAAATGGACTATTACGATTGGGGTAAAGCCGTGCCTATTCTTGGTGAAAATGGGGAAGTAGTGGCTGCACTATCAATATCCAGGGATATAACAAGTATTAAAAAATTTGAAAAGCAGCAAGGAATTTTATTAAAAAGGTTTGAGACTCTTTTCGCAAACAGCCCCGATGGTATAGTATGTTTAGATAAAAATCATTTAATTATAGAAGTAAACGATAGCTTTTTAAGCATTTTTGGGTATAGGAGAGAGGAATGCTTAGGTCGCAGCCCTGACGATTTGGTCATGCCTAAAGGGCAAAAGCAAGCAGCAGTAAACGTGACAAATAATTTGTTTAAAACGGGAATGGTTGATTTAGAGGACATCAGATATACGAAAAACGGTGACCCGGTTTTTGTCAATATCCGAGGAATTCTCATGGAAGTCAATAAAGAAATCATAGGCGGCTATGGCATATATACGGATATCACTGAAAAGCAAATGTACAAAAGGCAACTGGAGGAATCCAATGAAGAGTTGGAGGCTACTAATGAGGAGCTTGAGGCTACGGTGGAGCAGCTTATGTCCGGTGAGGAGGAGCTGAGAGCGCAATATGATGAAATACAGGAGTATTCCAAGAAGAACGATGAGCTGAGACAAAAGTACGAATTCGCAATCGAAGCTACCAATAGCTTCATATGGCAGATAGATATACAAAAGCAGAGCGTTGAATTTTCAGAGAATTTCCTTGATCTGGTGGGCATGGATACGGCTAGAAAAGGATATATATATGATGTAGTGAATACTGTTGTCCACGAGGAGGACAGGAGTATCTTTTTAAACGAGCTTAATAAGTATATTAAAAATCCAAAGGGTTCAGTTGAGGCTCAAATCAGAATCTTAAGCAAAGAAGGCAGTATCCGCTGGTATCTTATCAGAGGCAAAGGCTTCAGTTTGAAAAGCAAAAAAATTGATACTCTCTACGGAGTTTTGATTGATATTACAGAAATTAAACAAAAAGAGGAGCATATAGAATTTCTCTCCGTTCACGATCCGTTAACGAGGCTTTATAATAGGAGAAAGCTTTCTGAAATCTTGACCCTTGAGATGCGTAATAATGAAAGAGGCTCCTTGATACTATTGGATTTAGATGATTTTAAAAATGTAAACGATGTTTTGGGACATGTATATGGAGATGAAGTATTAAAGAAAATCGCCCAATTTATTCGAGATATATCACCGGAGAATGCCATGGCTTTTCGCTTTGGGGGAGATGAATTTTTAATTTTGTTAAAGGAAGGAAGCCTGCGCAAGATTCGGGATTTTGCAAAAAAGCTGAAAAACACTATTAACGAAAAAATTATATTAAATGGCTTAGAAAATAATATAACCGCTACTATGGGTATCGTGCGCTATCCCACAGATGGAGCACATATAGATGTGCTTCTTACCAAAGCGGATATCGCCATGTATAATGCCAAATCAGCAGGCAAAAATAAATACCTCTTTTATGAAAAAGCCATGGAAGAAAGGTTTAAAGTAAAATAATTTGGAAATATGCTAAAGAAAATCCTTCATTATTACGATAAGTATTAATGAAAGGATTTTATTATTTTATCCATGGAGGGAGATGCATATGAGAATAGATTCAATTATTAATGCTGCGCCTATGTTCACATCAGATACAGCTGTCGCTGATATTGACAGCCCCGTTGAGGTTGTTCAAAGAACGGCTGCAAACACCAGCAAGCCTCCTAAAAATCCAAACACCGGCTTTAGAGAGCTTAACAGGAAGCAGAAGCACGAGCTTTCTATTGATGAGGCTGCTTGGGTATCTATGGTGAACAGAGCGAATAAAGCAATAACCGGTGCTTCGTGCAGCTTTGAGTATTCCATACATGAAAGAACAAAAGAAATAATGGTCAAGGTGATAAATAAAGACACAAAAGAAGTCATCAGAGAAATACCGCCGGAGAAAATTTTAGATCTAGTAGCAAAGCTATGGGAAATAGCCGGAATACTAGTGGATGAGAGGAGGTAGGCGAGTATGATTAATAATATTTCAAGTATATTAAATTCAAGATTGCGTTTTACCGGTATGGCATCCGGGCTTGACACGGATTCCATCGTTAGCCAGATGATGCTTATTGAATCCATGAAAGTGGATAAGATGAGGCAAGACAGGCAGATATTGGAGTGGAGGCGTGATGATTACAGATCAATAACTAACGCTCTTCGCAGCTTCAAGGATGACTTTTTCGACATTTTAAAGCCGGCTAACTATATGCGATCATCCAACACCTATTATTCATATACGGCGACATCAAGCAACACAAGTGTTGTTACCGCATCTGGTAGCGGGCAGATATCGATGCTTAACCATAGCATAGAGGTAACCAGACTGGCTAAAGCAGCAACTATGGAAGCCTCTTCAGACAGCTTTTCTGCAGAGGGTCTCAGTGTCAACAGCACCATTTCAGAAATGGCTGATAAATACGGCTTAACCATGACGGAGGGCAAACTGTCCTTTGGCATTAACGGGGAGACCATAGAAATAAACGGGGACAAAAGAGTAAGCGACTTAATGAACTCAATAAATAACAGCAAAGCAAATGTCAAGATTTCTTACAGCTCCTTTTTAGACAAATTTACCATGTCGACTAAGACAATGGGAGCAGAGGCAAAAATTGAATTCACAGAGAATACAGAACTATTTGTTAAATTAGGGTTTCAGACTTCTACAGTGACCGGACAAGATGCCGAATTTAAGCTAGATAATAAAACGGCTACAAGGTCTTCCAATGTATTTAACATTGATGGCGTAATTTACTCTTTGAAAGGTGAAGGCACTGCAGATATAGCTCTGAAGCAGGATACAGATGCTATATTTGACAAAATAAAGACCTTTATAGACAAATACAACGAATTGGTTGACACTATCACAGGAAAAGTAAATGAGTCCAGGCCTAAAACAAGCGGCTCAAACGGCTCCTATTATCTTCCTTTGACGGATGAGCAGAAACAGGTAATGAAAGAGGATGATATAAAAAAATGGGAGGAAAGCGCGAAAAAAGGTCTTATCAAAAATGACAGCATACTAAACGATATTTTATTCAACATGAGAAGAGCAATGGGAGATGCGACTGAAGCCGGGACCTTAGCCTCTATCGGAGTTTCCACAGGAGACTGGAGAGAGGGCGCAAGACTTTTTATAGACGAAGAAAAGCTTAGAAAAGCAATAGAGGAAAACCCGGATAATGTAATGAGTATTTTTGCAAAGCAACCGGAAAAGAGCTATGACCCCGATGCAACAGCAGCAGACAGAAAGCAAAGGTACGAAGAAAGCGGTCTGGTAGAAAGACTGTTTGACATATTGCAGGATAATATTAGGACAACGAGAAATGAAGCGGGAAAAAAAGGACTTCTCCTTGAAAAAGCAGGAATAGTCGGAGATTTGACAGAGTTTCAAAGCACTCTGGTAAATGAAATAAATAAAAAAGATTTACTCATTGAGGATATGATGAGAAAGCTTTATATCAAAGAAGAAAGCTTATATCGAAAATTTGCAACACTGGAAACATCTTTAAACAGGATGAATGCCCAATCAGCGTGGCTGTCCCAAAGCCTTGGCGGAGGACAATAATAGTAAACGGAGGCGATCATATATGATGGCAAACCCTTATCAGCAATACAAAAACAATATAGTAAATACTTCTACACCCCAGGAGCTGACTCTTATGCTTTATAACGGATTGATAAAGTTCCTAAAGCTTGCAGCTCAATCCATAGAAGAATGCAATAAAGAAAAAACGAATTATGATATAGGCAGAGCCCAGGACATAATAGAAGAATTTATGGGGTGTCTGAATATGGACTACGATGTATCCAATAATCTATACAAGTTGTACGACTACATGTATTGGAGACTCGTAGATGCAAATATCAAAAAGGATAAGGCCATAATAGAGGAAGTAATAGGATACGCAGAAGAGCTAAGGGATACATGGGGACAAGCCATGAAGATGGCGAAAGGGCAGCAAGTAGTAAATCAATAAGGCATGCTTGCATGCCTTTTGTTTTTCCTTGGGCATCAGTTCGCCGACGATACCCATTGCTAAGTTATCAGACATTAAGCAGTGGCGGCTTTGTCAGCTATACAAAATAAGGAGGTGCGGGATGGGCAATAAAGAAATAATGCAAATGTTAAAACTTATTGAAGAAAAAAAGGCTGCTTTAGAGGCGATATACGATTTAACACTGGAACAAAAAAAGGATATAGATGAAAGTGAAGGAATCAAGCTGGATGAACTCATAGATAAAAAGCAAGTAAAGATAGATGAAATAGTAGAGATAGATAAGTTTTTTCAAGCTACATTTGAAAAGTTGAAAAGGGATTTGAAAATCACTGCCCTTGATGAGCTGGATTTAAAGCTTTATCCGGAATTAAAAACCTTGCAAAATCAAGTGAAAGAGATTAGCGAATCAGGCAGCAAAATCATGGAGCTGGAGACGGAGAACAGGACCAAGCTGGAAGCTTTAATAAAGGAAATAAAGAAGGATATAAAAAACGTCAGTGTAGGTAGAAAGTCTATTAATGCCTATGAGAAGCAAAATATAAATACTGACGGTGTTTATATAGATAAAAAAAAATAGAAAAATGAGTAACGATTAATAGCTTTTACTTTTCGTATTGCTTATGCGTTGTGGCAAAATTTTCTCATTACATCGAAATGGGGCTTGTTGGGGAAAGTGATATTTTCGCCATATATAATACTGGGAATCTATCAGCAGCTATATAGCTTAATAGAATAACGATAATTATTTGATGCGGCGAAGCCGCTTTCATTTTTGTGTTTTACAAAAAAGGAATATGTATTATAATTTAAATAGCTTATTGGTTTAATTTTGTTATAAGATGTCCCGACAAATAATAAATATATAATAAAAAGATGGGAGTGGTAAAGGTGGGTATTTTTAAAGCAGGGATAGGAGCTTTCAGCGGTGTAATGGCAGATCAGTGGCGTGAATTTTTCTATTGTGAATCAATTCCTGTAGATATATTGGTAACTAAAGGCAGGAAGCGCACAGGCAAAAGAAGCTCCAATGTTAAAGGAGAGGACAACATTATATCCAACGGATCAATCATTGCCGTGGCTGATGGTCAATGTATGATAATTACCGAGCAAGGCAAGGTTGTGGATATGTGCGCCGAGCCGGGGGAATTTGTATATGATGCATCGTCAGAGCCGACATTGCTATATGGAGGCTTAAGCAACAATATTAAGTCTGTCTTTGGACAAATCGGCAAACGTTTTACCTTTGGCGGTGACCCTGGGAAGGATCAGCGCATATACTATTTCAATACTAAAGAGTTAATCGGTAACAAATACGGAACTCCTAGCCCCGTACCTTTCAGAGTAGTGGATGAGAGGGCGGGAATAGATATAGATATCGGTATCAAATGCTTCGGTGAATACAGCTATAAGGTTACCAACCCTATTTTATTTTATACCAATGTCAGCGGCAATGTTGCGGAGGAATATAATAGAAATGAAATAGACGGTCAATTAAAAAGTGAGCTTATGACAGCGTTACAACCGGCTTTTGCACGTATATCGGAGATGGGTATACGCTATAGCGCGCTGCCCGGACATACAGAAGAGCTGGCACAGGCTCTTAATAATGTATTATCTGCCAAATGGGGCGAGTTAAGAGGGCTTGAGATAATATCCTTTGGCGTTTCCTCAGTTAAAGCATCTGAGGAAGACGAAAAGATGATTAAAGAGCTTCAAAGAAACGCTGCTTTTATGGATCCCACAAGAGCTGCGGCTCATTTAGTAGGCTCTCAGGCAGCTGCTATGCAATCAGCGGCAGCTAATCCCAATGCCGGACCCGCTATGGCCTTTATGGGAATGAATATGGCTGGGGCTGTGGGAGGCATGAATGCGCAAAACCTATATACTATGGGCAGTCAGCAACCACAAGGGCAACCTCAGCAACCTCAACAGCAGCAACAGCAATCACCTTCTCCTCAAGGCTGGCTCTGCGGATGCGGCACCACTAATACGGGTAAATTTTGCGCTAATTGCGGCAAGCCTCAGGCGGAGGGCTGGACTTGCAGCTGCGGTGCAGTAAACAAAGGAAAGTTCTGTGCAGAATGCGGTAAACCAAAGCCGGCAGACGCACCTTTATACAAATGTGATAAATGCGGATGGGAGCCAAAGGATCCGAAGAATCCACCGAAGTTTTGCCCGGAGTGCGGAGATATATTTGACGAAAAGGATCAGAAATAATAATCGGATAAGGGGGCGGCAGGCTGCCGCCTTTAATCATAAAAGAAAAATCAGAGATAAGGAGGGATACTGTGAGTGATCAAGTGACCAATTATAAATGCCCGGCATGTACAGGCCCTTTAAAGTTTTCCACGGATAGCGGTAAGCTGGAATGTGAATATTGCGAAAATGTTTATGAAGTGTCTGTAATCGAAGAATACTATGCGGACCAGGACAGAGCCGCCGCAGAAGCCAAGGAACCAAAATGGGATATAGATGAAGCTGGTTCACCTTGGAGTGATGCGGAAGCCCAAGGTCTCAAGGTATACAATTGCCCATCTTGTGGTGCTGAGATAATAAGTGATGCAAATACCGCAGCGACGAGCTGTCTCTATTGCGGGAATCCGACAATAGTACCTGGGAAGCTTGAGGGGAATCTGAAGCCGGATTATGCAATACCTTTTAAAGTGAATAAGGACGCGGCGCTAAAAGCACTAAAGAACCATTATAAGAAAAAGGCGTTGCTGCCGAAGCTTTTTAAAGAAGGGAATCATATAAAAGAGATAAAAGGCGTATATGTACCCTTTTGGCTTTTTGATTGTGATGCCGATGCATTCATAGAATTCAAAGGTTTAAAAGTTCGGGTTTATAGGACAGGTAATTATGAAGTGACCGAGACATCTCATTACAAGATGCTGCGTGAGGGTAAGGTTTGCTTTGAAAGAATCCCTGTGGACGGCTCAACTAAAATGCCCGATGCACATATGGATGCCATTGAACCTTTTGATTATAAGGATTTGGCTCCTTTTTCCACAGCTTATTTACCTGGGTTTTTTGCAGATAAATATGATGTGGATGCAGAAGAAAGTGTCGATAGGGCTAATTTGCGTATAAAAAACAGTACTATTGATGCTCTTGCTTCTACTTTATCAGGATATACGAGTTGGTCCGTAGCCAGCTCGAACATAAATATGAATCACGGTGCAGTGAAATACGCTTTATTACCTGTTTGGATGCTTACAACGAAATGGAAGGACAAAACCTATATTTTTGCGATGAACGGACAGACAGGTAAACTAATAGGCGATTTGCCTATTTCCAAGGGCAAAGTGGCAGCATGGTTTTTTGGGCTGTGGGGTGGTACAGCAGCAGTGCTGTTCGTAATACTGAAGCTCATGAAAATGTTATAGGAGGTGCCAGAATGAAAAGAAAAATTATGAAAAGCTTAACTATTTTTATTATAGCCTTGTGTTTAATGGCACCGGCATTTATCTATGGAGCATCAGGTGCATTGGATAATGTCACTGATGCGGCTGGTCTTTTAACAGAGGATGAAAGGATAGAGCTGGATGAGAGGGCAGCGGAGCTTTCTGACCTTTATGAGTGTGACATAATTATTGTGACAGTGGAAGATAAAGGGGAAATGCATATAGAGGATTTCGCCCAGCATGTCTATGATGAATACGATTTAGGCTACGGAGAGGAAAAGAGCGGCATAATGCTAATGATTAGCATGGCGGAAAGAGACTACGACATCATGGCCCATGGATATGGTAATGTAGCCTTTACTGACTATGGTAAGGCAGTTTTGGAAAATAGATTCCTTTCAGATTTGTCAGTGGGAAGATATCATGACAGCTTTTCAGCATTTGTTGAAGGTTGCGGTGAATTTTTAGTAGCATCGAGGAATGGATCGCCTATTGATATAAGTACTGACCCATATGTAGACACCCGAAAAGGAACTCTTATACTTTTAATAGCGCCTCTTGTAATTGCTATAATTATTGTTGTCATGTTCTACTTTCAAATGAAAAGTGCAAAACAAAGAACTACGGCAAAAGAATATATTAAAAAAGATGGCTTTACGCTATCCAATCAAAGAGACGAATTTCTATTCGTTACAACGACTAGGAGAAAAATTGAAAAAAGCAGCTCTTCCGGGGGAGGAACCAGTGTAAATTCCAGAGGCTCGTCCCATAGCAGCGGGAAGTTCTAAATTGGAACATGGGCACATAGGAACATAGGCAAATGGGAACATGGGAACATAGGCACATAGGCACATAGGCACATGGGAACATAGGTCGGCGACCCGTGACAAAGATTTTTTGATAAAAAACGAGCTGCAATGTTATATTTTGCACAAGGAATATAAATAAATTTTAAATTCTTGTATATTATAATAAATAGGTATATAATATGATTATTGGTGTGAAGTCAGGTCTGTGGTTGAAAGTCGATGCCAGTCGCAGGCGAAACGACCCACGTAAGCAAAATAAATTTTTGTGAGCATGGTGCGGCTTAGGAGTAAGTCCGTCCGGAGTAATCCGAGAGGAGCGTTAGTGAGGAGTGTAATGCTTGAGCAAAACTCCCTGACGGCGAGTGTGGGGGCAAAGATCAGGTCAGCTGACTCATAGCCATAATCATAATCAAGGTATAGGTGATTGGTTGAGAACGTATTTTCCGGACATAGAAAATCCTGTTCTATTGGCCTACCTAACCTAAGTAAAAAAGAAAGAGGGATTTTCATGTATCAGGACAAAACGTTACAATGTAAGGAATGCGGACAGGATTTCATTTTTACTGCTGGAGAACAAGAATTCTACGCAGAAAAAGGATTCCAAAACGAACCTGCAAGATGCAAAGATTGTAGGGTAGCAAGAAAAGCAAATGCAAACAGCGGCAGAAGAGAAAGAGTAATGTACGATGCAGTATGTGCAGATTGCGGCAAAGAAACTCAGATTCCATTTAACCCAACCAATGACAGACCTGTTTATTGCAAAGAATGCTTTGAAGCTAGAAAGTAAATGAAATAGCCACGCAAGTGGCTATTTTATTTTTAAGCAGGAGTCCAGCGACCATAGTCCAGAGACCAGAGACCAGAGACCAGAGACTAGCGTCTAGAGACCAGAGACCAGAGACTAGCGTCTAGAGACCAGAGAC
>CAYPBK010000008.1:55242-58818 GCA_964408955.1 uncultured Clostridiaceae bacterium | reverse complement strand
CTTGGGCTGATGTACCACAATCAAGAATCCTTGAAGTATCTACTTGGGATGAACTCATAACCGGACTTACAGAAAGTGATGCTTTAGAAGTCAAATTAATGAAAGACTTAGAAGAAAGATACGAATTCCCGTTAGAGCAAAAAACAGTCAGTCCGGAAGATGCAAAGAAATTTTTTGTTATAAATAAAAGAGTGAATATAGACTTAAACGGACATAAGTTAGAGCTTATAAATAACACAAGTTATAAAAATTATCAAATCAATAAGATAAAGCGTCCTGTCTATATGTTTACTATCAAAGACGGGGGCGGACTTTTAATAAAAGACTCGGACCCAAAAGAAAAAGGGGAAATTCGTCATCACGCCACTTTAAGAGATGAAAAAAAATCCTATTGGTTTCACGAAGCAAATGTGTTTAAAGTGGAAAAAGGCGGGGAGTTAGCTATAGATGGCGGAAATATATATGCCGGCAGAGAGAGTAGGACTTGGATTAGTGCTGCACCAAAAGATACTCAGGAGCATCTTCTTGATATGCTATATACCGGTTATGGATATAATATGACCGGTGGAATTTGTATAACCAATGAAGGAGGTAAAGCAGTAGTAAACGGCGGAAAACTGACTTCCTTTAGAAGTTGGAAAGCACCGGATGATGCGGGAGATGTCATACTTCATAAAGGCGGACGCACTATATTAAATGCCGGTACCTTAGATGCCACAGGATTCGCTCAAGTTTTTAATGATAAGCTAAAAAATAAATCCCTTACTATAGAAGGTCCTTTAAAAATAACTACAACAAGCCGCTGGATGCATGAACAAGGGTATGCTTATAGGTCAAGATACGGAGGGAGTAAGCATTGGAATATAGATTACATTAAATTAGATTATGGTTTAATGACAAATGAAGACAGTTTTACGATTGATGGAAAATACTATCATAATTTATACTGGACATGGAAAGGTGAACCAATGAAAAGCGTTTTACCTGATACTAAAGAAGATATAGAAAAATTATTGAAGCTGGCAAAAAACGTGGAATTTCTAAATGATTCTGTAGATTTTTCCTTTGAATTAGGAAATAATGATAAAAGTGAATTAGAATTCTTTATAGCTGAAGGAGAAACCTTAGATACAAAAGTTTTTGGAAAGGTTATGAAATTTGGAATGGATAAAGACAGAGATATTGGACTTGGCAGAAAACCGGTATTTGAAGTTTATTCATCATACCCGGGGGAAGAAGAATTTACTGTATACCATCCAAAAGTTTTTGATGATAATCACTTCAGAATAAAAGGGGAAGAAAAAGCAAATGGCACCCATGTTATAAAAGTAGTGGAAATACTTGGAGGGAAACCCGCAGGTCAAATGACTAGGAAAGTTAAAATAAATGTTACAAAAGATAAAATACAACCGGACATAAGATTAATTACTGAAGATACATTTCTTACAGTCAACGAGCCTTTCACAATAACAAGAGAAGTTTCTAATTTAGCAGATAGGCCCGCAGACGGGGTTTATGTAGAAAAGACAGAATGGAAATATAAAGGGCCAACCACAAATATTATTACGATAGATACAAAAATAAATAATGATAGTACCGTTGAGATACCGGGACATAGCGAACCGGGTAGCTATTTTTACTATTGCACGGTAACTGCATCTAACCAAACTAAAAAAACAGAGATTATTTCATTTATAGTATCCCCCAAAGGAAGTGAATCAGCTAAGCCTATAATTGATATTAAAGATAAGGTAGAACTTGAATACGGAGTGCCAATTCGTATTAATATAGGAAGTAAAGGCGGCAAAGTAACAAGCTGGAAATTTGACCATAATGAGCTTCCTTCTGGTTTTGTAGCTTATATTGATAGCCAAACAAAAGAAATTGTAATTGGCGGTACACCAACGCGTAGCCTCAGAAAATATATGACAATAACAGCAAAGAATAATATGGGAGAAGATACTAAAAAAGTTGAATTCATTGTGAAATCGCCATATGTAATTACTACTAAAGAATTTACTGTAGAAAAATACAAGAATACAAAAATACAACTTGAAAGCAGTTATCCAAAAGATAAAAATTATAAAGAATTATGGGGCATAGAAAGCGGAAGCCTTCCCACAGGATTGACATTAAACGAAAAAACAGGAGAGATAACAGGAATACCAACATCAATAGGCAGAGATTACGATATAACTTTCAGAGTAATCCCTCCACCGGAGTATGCACCAATATCAGGGAATGTAACGATAAAAGTAAATGCCAAGACTGAATTTAGAAAAGATAAAGGCAATGTACTTGAAGGTACCTTTCCTTTAGGGTATAATGGCTATTTATTCAATAATCTATTATTAGAAGGTTCAGATGATGTAAAAATCGATATAATAAGTTCCCCTTTCCCTTGCAGCATAGATGATAGTTTGACGAATTGGCATTTAAAAGGTAAGGTTCCAGATAAAGAAGGAACATACGAATTTGATTTAAAAGCCACTAATAAATCAGGCAGTGATAGTGTAAAAGTGAGAGTAATCACAAAAGAGATAGCTACTCTAAAAGGTGATGGAAAATTAGCAGTACAAGCACTTTTATTTGCTGAGAAAGGGAAAGAGTACAACAGCGAGAATGCTTTACCGGATTATGTTAACTTCCCTACAAAAGGTGATTTTGAATGGTCTATTGAACATTCAAAAGGTTTAAGTCTGGATGATTTCACCAAAGAATATGGATTAACATTTGATAAAACCACAGGTAAATTTACAGGAAAACCTCTTAAAACTACCGGCAAAAATGAGGATGGATCTCCAAAAGGAGAGTATTTCAGAATAAGAGTACTGGATAAAAACAGCAGTTATGGAACCGAATCCATCCACACTTTACTCCATATTGTAGAGCCCGGAGAAATCAAAGCTCCTACAAAGATATCCTTTGAAGATGGAACGAAAAGCAAAACAATAGGTAGAAATACTCATAATGATATTGTAATAAAAATAGACGGTTTACCCACGCCGAATATATCTTTTACAGGTAACGGAGCGCCTCCTCCGGGAACAGAGATTATCCAACCGGGAATGGTATTCCCAATGCCTGTATTGCGTGTAGAAACTGATTTTTTAGGGACATATAATTTCGAAATAAAAGCGGAAAACAGTGAAGGCAGCACTACCGCAAAACTTGAATTAGTTGTAGAAAATCCGAAGAGAGCAAATACACCGGTTATAAAGCCTGCACCGGGAGAGTATTCTAAATCTGATTTGCCTTTTGAGCTTAGTTTTGAAAAAGAGAAAGAAAGCTATAAAAGTGCAATTCTTTATCGAATAAATGACGGAGATCTTACGCTTTATAATTACCAACCGGGAGAAATAAAAATAAAAGAAGATTCCATTATCACAGCTTACGTCTTAGCCTTGTCTGAAAGAATGGACAGTGAAGTTGTATCGTTCAAATATACATTTGCAGATGGACCCAGCCAGATGGCAGCGGCAGGCAAAGAAATAGATATCAAAGACGACAAACTTCCTGACGGAGAAGAAGGTAAAAAATATCAAAATTATCAGATGAACGGAACCGTTGATGGGA
>CAYPBK010000008.1:23730-55142 GCA_964408955.1 uncultured Clostridiaceae bacterium | reverse complement strand
GGAGAAGAAGGTAAAAAATATCAAAATTATCAGATGAACGGAACCGTTGATGGGAAGAAAAGGACAGATATTAATTGGATAGCAAATGGTCTGCCTTTTGGTATGAATATATCAGAAGATGGAGTTATCTCAGGAACTCCTCATGTAAAAGGAGCTTTTACCGTCATTATTAAAGCCTATGCAAATGATGGAAGTTATGGTGAAAAACAAATAAGCCTACAGATAAATGAAACAAAACTTCCTTTTGCGAAAAAACCTGAAATTGCTAAACAACCTGAAAAGGTCATAAATTATAAAGAAGACTCACCGGCAGATGTTGCTTTAAAAGCTTTAGCTGTAGAAGGGAAGACTTCAGACGGAGGAAAAATAACTTATGCATGGTATGAAAGTACGGATAATAAAAATGATACTTTTGATGACGATAAAGTTGTAGGTCAAGGACAATACTATACTCCTGATATAAAAGTAAAAGGTACAAAATACTATTATGCTCTTGTAGCAAACAGCAAGGAAAACCATGCGGAAGCAATTGCTTTTAGCAATGTTTCAACTATTAATGTGCTATTTAATGCTGAAGACCCAAAATTTGACGGCATGGAAGATAGAGAATATACAATGACAGAAAAAACGGTACAATATATAACGGAAACAGCAGACACAGATGATAACGGTGAAATAAGTTATACATGGTATCAGATGACAGGAGATAAACCGAATCCGGCTAAAGATAAAGAAGTAAGCAGCGAGCACAGTGGCAAAGGTGTATTAGAAATCACTGTTCCTTCTCTCGGTGCTGAAGGAAAATACTATTCTGTAGCTACTAATACAAATAGTAACGCCACAGGTGGAAAAACAAGTAACCCGGCTATTGGCCCAGTCCACATAATAACACCTACAGATAAAGTAGCTTACAAGATTACTTTCGAAGTGGAAAAAGAAGTGAAATCTGTTATGCAAACTGATTTTGATGGAAAGTTAGAAGCTTTAGGCAGTCTGGCAGGTGAAGGATATACATTGGAAGGCTGGTACTTGGACAAAGAGTATAAGACAAAATTAACGACAGATACAGTGTTTACAAAGGACACAACTGTATATGGCAAATTAGGTGAACCGGCAGAGTTACCAGATGTACCAAGTGACTTACCTTTTACCGATGTAAAGGAATCAGATTGGTTTTATGACAATGTATCTTATGTATATAAAAGTGGATTGATGAACGGTACTTCACCCACTACTTTTGGACCCGGAGGAAATACTACAAGGGCTATGATAGTAACTATACTTCATCGCATGGAAGGCACTCCAAATGTAAAAGGGAAAAACCCATTTAATGATGTGCCTAACGGTCAATACTATACTGATGCAGTTATATGGGCAGAAGAAAACAAGATAGTGAGTGGTTATGGTGAAGGGAAATTCGGGCCTAACGACCCTATAACAAGAGAACAAATGGCTGTAATACTTATGAATTACGGAAAGTTCAAAAAATATGATGTAACGGCTAAAGGTGATTTAGATAAATTTGCAGATGCGAATAAGATATCAGCTTGGGCTAAAGAGGCATTATCCTGGGCAAATGCCAAAGGCCTAATCCAAGGCAGTGGTGATAATGTAATGCCAAAAGGTCAAGCTCAACGCTCCCAGGTAGCAGCAATACTTGAAAGATTTATTGAAGGATACAAATAATATATAAGGGCGGTCAATGACCGCCCTTATTTTTGCTAATAACTTCTGTAAGGTCCTCTAAATCCTACATTATATTCAGTCGATAAGGTTCCGATTACGGATTTTGTTTTCTTATCTGTTATAGTTACTGTAATTTCATAATCAGTTCCAAGGTCGTAGGCAATTACACTAACGCCAAAAGGACTTTCATCTCCTGCTCTCGGGTTTAATTCAATAGGAGTATTATCTAATTTGGGATTTAAATGGACAAGGGTCGTTGTCATAGTGTTTTTATCTCTTACTATTAAACTAGGGTCATGGCTGAAACCGGTAGTTGAGATATACCAATCATATTCATAATCATTACTGTACTCTATCCCTTCTACAGAATATTTTACAGTTGCTTCATAGGTTGATTTAGTCTCACTTACTTGTTTTAGTGTTGCATTCTTTTCTTTGATAGTAATGCTTCCGGTTGTGTCATAATGATGTGCCACCATCATAGATTCTTGAGAATTACCTACAATATAGTAAATAACATCACCTTTTTCTACAGTAATGTCCCCTTTCTTGTTTTTTTCATTGAACATTTGTATTTCCGGAACTACTCCCTTTACTTTATTATTTCCTTTTAAAACATAAACATTTATTGATATATCCGGAGTAAAAGAATCACATTTTAACTCTATTTCCAATAACTTTTTTACTTTATCCGGGATATCGACTTTTATTGCACCGATTTTAGGAATATAATCATAGCGAATGCTTATATCCTTTTTTAAATTGCCGCCTTTGTATGCGTCTTTCCAATGGGCTATAGTGGAAATATCTTTTTTCTCATCCCCGTCGGCATCAAGTAACATAAAGGAAGCATGGTCTAAATATGTTTTTCCCAAAACAAAGTTGCTATTTTTTGTTTTCATATATTTTTGCAGGAAATCAAAGTCTTCTACAATAGAGTGCGTAGCATAATTAGCCATTAAATCAGGCAGGTTTAAACCGTATTTTCTCACCAAATAATCTATAAATTTTGCACTGCGATATTCATGTTCATCACGAGACCATAACAATGGCTCCACAGTACCTAAAGATCTTGTAAAGAATTTTTCAAAAGTGTTTGCTCTAAAGTTATCAAAGGCGATAGGAGAATCCGGAGCCAGTTTATGTGAAGCGTATTCTGCCGTTGCTTCTACTAACCATACATTTGTCGACATATCATATAAGTTAATATATTTTTTCTGCACAGAGTGAAATAATTCATGTCCTACTGTTTTTAATGCTGTTTCATAATTACCTATAAAGTCAGAAGGTACATATATTGCTTTGCTGAATTTATAATTCATGGCACTTCCGCTTCTTCCTACATATACGGTATATGGTGTATCTATGGGTGTGAACTTTTTACTGTAATTCCTATATGATTCTTCAAGTGCCATCCCTATTTCTCTTATTCTAATGGGTATCACATCGTCTATACTGGGAAACTGCTGATACATAAAAGCCAGTTCTTCTGCACTTAATTGCTCCCCTTCGTATATTTCTACATAGGTTTTCCCATATTCTACTTTAGGGTAATCTTTAATGCTATACTTTGGTTTATAATCAAATTTTTTCGCTTCAAGGTCTAATTCAATATTTCTATTGTAGATTATATTAAAATGTTCTGTTTTATATATAAATTGATAATCTTTATGCTTATAATCATCTACCATTACTTTTATTTCAGCTATTGCCGCCTTCACTTCATGAGCCAAAGTATCATAGGTTTTGCCTATTGTATCGTAGAATTCTTTTGCTTTTCCTGTTAGATATTCCGCTCCTTCATATATAGCTTTTCCTGCTGCTTTTCCTACATCCTCCATGGTTCTGCCGAAAGCATCACCGGCTTTCACCACTCCCTCACTTATTGCTTCACCGGCAGCTTTTCCCTTAGCTTTTATATATGCGACAGCGTCACCTATTTTACTACTTGTGTAATTATATGCTGCTTTTGCTGAATCTGTGGCAGCAGCTAGTTTTTCTTTCATTTCTTCGTATCTGCCGGAGCCTTCAGATATCGCTTGTTGTTTATAGTTATTGCTGAGTGTTTGTTTTCTTGTGCTAAACATAGCTAAAGGTGTCAGATGGTCGATTTTGAATACTACTGCGGCTTCCTCTGTAAACAATTCATAATCAATAGGAATCCAAGCCCTTAGCGCATCATCATAATATGCCATTATAATCTGTTCATTTGGATGTATGTCAGGTGTCAAAAATCCCGGATTGAAAGAAAAAACGATTTCCAATTCCTTATCAAACTTTCTTTGCTCGTCTATGGTCACATCATATGCCACCACGGGATAGAGCTCGTCTTCATCAATATTAGTAACTTTTATAGGTCTTATACCTATAGTGCTTTGTTGTTTCAAAGTGTTCTCAGGTATCACCATCATAACTTCTTCAATTCCGTAAGCTATTATATTTTCATCAGTATAATTTGTAATAACTTTTTTAGGGTTATCTTTGGTTAATGCAATGTCGAATATTCCTAATGCTTCATAGTCTTCTTCGGTAAGCTCATCAATGGTGACGGTTCTTGTATTTCCGTCCCAATCCACTAGTGCCCCTAAGCTTTCCGCTACAAATCGCAAAGGCACAAGGGTTCTGCCATTGATTGCGTTTGCAGGGACATCCAAAGTTATTTTTTTATTGTTTACATTCGCAATGTTATTACCTAATTGCAAAACTATAATTGTATTCCCCCTGACACCCACAGCTGTCTTTGTTTCTCCAATCCAGTCCACATCTGCACCCATAGCTTCAAAAACAGCTCTAAAAGGTACAAGAGTCCTGCCGGACTCGGCTACCGGCGGTTGGTCAAAGACCACCTTTTTATTATTGTAAAGAACGGTTATTTCCTTGGGTTGTGCCATTACAGTAGGCGTAAAAAAGGAAAAAATTAAAGTCATTATCAATAGCATGACAAATATTTTTCTAATCAATAAAATCACCTCACATTTCATTTTTTTGTAAACTGTTTACAATAATATACCATAAGTTGCTGCTTTTTAATAGGAGGAATCATGGAGGCTTTTGTGGCTTTTAAGGAAAAACTGGTCGAATGACCAATAGGAAATGAATAAAAAAGCATATAGAATAATAAAGGAGAAAGAAATTAACTCACTATAATTGTCACATTATACATTTTAAAAGGAGGAAAACATGAAAACAAAAGCTATGGTAAGAATACTAAATGCAGTACTATGTCTGATTTTATTATTTCCTATGACACTTGCTGCGGAAGGAAAAACAGACTATGAAGGACACTATGGAGAAGAAAGTATCAAAAAACTATTTGAAAAAGGCGTTATAACCGGCTATGAAGACGGCAGCTTCAAGCCAGACAGAGAAATAAGCAGAGCCGAATTTATGACCATTGTAAACAGAGCCTTTGATTTTAAAGAACAGGCTAAAATTTCATTCAGCGATGTAACAAAAGACCAATGGCATTACGAACAAATAGCCAAAGCGGTAAAAGCCGGATATATCAAAGGCTTTACCGACGGTACTATGAGACCTACAGCAAATATCACCCGACAAGAAGCGGCAGTGATAATAGCAAGAATTCTTGATATTGAAAAAGACGGAGACATTAAAAAGCTTACAACTTTAAAAGACGGGGATAAAGTTCCCCAATGGAGTGCCAAAGGTGTAGCGGCAATAGTAGAAAGAAACTATATAGAACTAAAAGAAAACAACCAATTTCAGCCTACACAGAACCTTACAAGAGCGGACATGGCAATAGCCATAGTCAAAAGTCAAGAAGAAACCATAGCAAAACTATATGCCAAACCGGGCATCTATACCGGGGGAAAAATTGATGGAAACGTCAAAATAGACAACAAGGGCATAACCCTTATAAATACTGAGATAAGCGGAGACCTGATCCTTGGAGAAGGAATAGGAGACGGAGATATACGCCTTACAAACATAACAGTCAAAGGAGATACCATAGTAAAAGGCGGCGGCAAAAACACTATAGTACTGGAAAACTGCCAATTTGAAAAAATTATAATACTAAAAGAAGATGGGAAAATAAGAATCCTTGCAAAAGGCAATACAACAATAAACCAATCAGAAGTTAAATCAGGGGCAATATTAGAGTCCCAAGGAAAAGCGGGAGAAAGCTTCGGCTATATAACAATAGCAGGAGATATAAGGGAAGATTCCATCGTAGAACTCATAGGCAATTTCAAAGCTATAGAAGTAATAGGTGATGGAATAGAAATAAAAGCCTCCGGGGGAACCATAGAAAATCTTACAATAGCTAAAGGTACAAAGGACGTAGAAATAGATTTGGCAAAAGGTGCAAAAGTAGCAGCACTGATCATAGACTCACCTGCAAAAATAACAGGCACAGGCAAAATAGACAAGGCAACAGTAAATGCCCAAGGAGTTAAAATAGAAGCACCGGTAACAAAAGTAGAAACAGCTCCCGATATAAAAGTAGATACACCGAAGAAAGAAACCGCACCGGCAACCGGCGGCGGTGGTGGAGGCGGTGGCGGCGGAAGCAGCAGTAGCGGCGGTAGCGGAAACTCATCAACTCCGGCAAAAACAGAAGTTAATGCTATTAGTGTTAAGGGAACTAGTGATGTAGACGAAATAACCACAAAAAACGGCACCTTGCAGATGGTAGCAACAGTATCACCGGCTACTGCTAGTAACAAAGCTGTTACTTGGAATGTAAGTGACACCAGCATAGCAACAATCAATAGCAGTGGATTACTGACAGCCAAAGCTAATGGAATAGTAAAAGTAACAGCTACGGCTAAAGACGGTTCTAATGTAACAGGAGCAGCAACGATTACGATTTCGGGGCAGACAGTAACACCACCACTTAGTGATGCCAAAGTTATAACATCATTTAAGTTTGAAAGCTTGACACCGGTAGTAATAGGAGTAATTGACGAAACTGCCAAAACAATAACTTTAACAGTTCCTTATGAAACTAATTTGACAGCATTAGTACCAACAATTGTGCATACTGGAGACAGTATTTCACCGACAGATGGAAGCAGGGATTTTACAAATCCGGTAATATATACTGTTGCCGCTGAAAATGGTACTACAGCTAAATATACAGTAACCGTAAATATAGCACCTGCAGGAAGTCACATTCTGACCTATGTAGCAGAGGCAGGCGGAACAATAACCGGTACTTCACCACAAACTGTTACAAATGGTGGGGACGGAACAGCCGTGACTGCAGTTCCAAATGAAGGCTATAGTTTTCTTAAATGGAGCGATGGTAAAACAGATGCTACAAGGAAAGATACAAACGTGACAACTTCTGAGACTTATACGGCCATTTTTAAATCAGACATTAAAACAGTGGGATTTGAGAGTTTAACAGCTAATGGAACAAGTGGAACAACTACCACTACTGTTTTATACGTAAAATTTGATCAGGCAATACCCGGCTTGAGTCCCGAGAACATTACGCTGGAAGGTGCAACACTGAAATTATTGTCCATGAGCTCCACTTCAAATGAGTGCTCTATAACCATAAAGGATATAGAAGTTAAAAATGGTGAAAATGTAAAAGTTACCATAAACAAAGCAGGATATTTATTTACCCCCACAAGCAAAGAAGTTGAAGTATATGTAGCAAATATTCAAGCAGAGATAAATCCGACTTCAGCAGTTTTCGATAAGAAAAATCCAGAAAATGTGGAGACAAATATTGATTTTGGCACAGCTACTAAGATAGAATCCATTAAGAAAGGTGACATAGCATTAACAGAAGGAAATGATTATACTGTTAGTGGTAATACTTTAACGATTAAAAAAGAATATCTTTTAGCCCAGCCTGTAGGAACTGCAAAACTGGATATTGCTTTTGACCAAGGCTATACAAGAGAATTTTCCATAAACATAAAGAACGAAGGAACTTATAGTATTGTGGTGAAAGAAATTACAGGCGGCTTTGGTGGCGAAACAGCGGCGGCTCATAAGGGCTCTGACACAATTGAAGAAGCTAAAGAAGGCGATCACATTACAATAAGTATAGCTGACCTTACCGGTACTTACGAAGCTTGGAAAGTTAAATCAGCAAAGTTTAAAGATGATAATGGGGTTGAAACTAATTTAAACACAGCAAATAAAAGAACCCACAGTTTTACTATGCCTGCCAGTAATGTTACTGTAATCATAGAGCTAGAACCGGAAGAAGATTTAGTACTTCCAACTATCAGTGATAGTAAAATAACAGCTAATAGGATCACAGACATAAGTTTAACCTTAAACTGGGATAAGGCGACTGACAACTTAACTCCAGAGGGTTATTTAAAATACTATGTTTATCAGTCAGAGTTAAATAATATAGGATCAGTTGCAGGTGCTGAGAGTAATGGAACGCTTTTAAACGCAGGTGGGACATACATCCTTAAAAACCTGAATGTAAAAGATTTAGGTCCAGACAAGACATACTATTTCAATGTTGTAGTAGCTGACTATGCCGGAAATAAAACAGCTTACACGACGAAAGAAGTAAAGACATTAAAGGCGATTACAGATTTAGATTTGACTTCGAAGGTAACAAAACCGGTAAAGTACGGGAAAATTAATTTCACGTTTGCAGCCGGAGAACAGTATTCATCTACCAACGCTATTAACTGGTGGAAAAAGGAAGGGGACACGGAAACGCAAGTATATATCAGCTTTGATCCGGATACTGTATACATTGCTAAGGTTAATTTAACAGCAAAAGATGGTTATTCATTTAATGCCTCGACGGTATTTACTTATACTGGTGCAACAGATGTTTCTTTTAAAGTTAATAACAATGATCCTAAAGGAGGAAGCTTAACCATAACCTTCCCGGCAACAGAAGCTGTTACTAAGTATACATTGACATTAGATGGTGATGGGCTAACATCAAATCCATCAGAAAGTCAAATTGCGGAAAATACAAAAGTAACAGTTACAGTCAAGCCTAAGGATGGGGAACAAGTAGTAAGCTTTACCGTTAATGGTGTAGAAGAAAAACAGAGATTGGAGAATAACAAATATACTTTCACTATTACACAGGATACGATTATAAAAGTAACATATAGTGATGAATATGCTTTAACCTCATCCGGTGATAATGTGGTTGAGTTTAAAGTAGCTGGTTCTCCTGTGACTACCGCTAAAAAAGGGGATATTGTTACAATGCTGGTCACTCCTGGAGAAGGAAAAGAATTAATCGGGGCTACTTTAACCGGGATTAACAAAGAAAGTGTTACCGAAGATGAAGTAGGCAAAGAGTACACCTTTACAATGCCTAATAATGATGTTAATGCGAATATAACTGTAGGGGAACCGAATAAAAAGTTGTCTATTAATCCCGGTAAAATTGGTGGTGGGCATATTACCCTATTAAACGGAGAGCTAAAGTGGTCTAATAATACTATAATTGAAGGTTTAACCTGGAGCTACTTTACCAACACCATAACAATGAATAACTTTACGGCCAATTATTTAGGTCGTATATCAGGCGAAGCCTTCCAATTTGACCTCGAACTTATTGGGGCAAGCACCATAAATAGCGGCTACATGGCAGCACTTGATTTTTCTGAGACTGTTAATATTAAGGGTGACGGAACTTTAAATATAGGTAATATTTACGCTTATGATTATGTTGTAAAAGGCATTGGTCTCATTAGCACAATGAATAGGATAAATTTAAAGGATCAAGCATCCATTCAAGTCATGGTAGAAAACACTAAAAAGCAAAATGGGGTAGCTATCAGTAATGTAATGCCTTTTATCGGCAATGGAGTCGCAGCTTATAAGGGGACAGCGGTTTGGAGTGCCGGTGATGGAGATTCCGCTGAAAAGCCCATAGAGATAACTTACCATGTAGCAAAAGGAACTGAGCTTAAAGGAGAAAATATTTACATTGGAAACATAGTGGTAACTGATTTGCGGAGCGGTGGCTTTGATGGAACTACAATCAATGCTGTAGAGACTATAAGCTTTGATGCAAATAATCAAACAATAGTCTTTGCGAAACATAGTGAAAAATACTATAAAATAATCATTAAAGAAGATACACCAATAGCAGATTTCAAAAACACAAAAGTTACTGATACCACTGTAAGTTTTACTTGGACAGCTGCAATAGGTGCCACAGGCGTAAAGATACAACAATCTTTTCAGGGAGAAAATGATTGGAAAGATGCAACAACCCAAGCAGAATTAACCCCGGAATCCACTTCAGCTACGATAACAGGTTTAACACCATCTACAGATTATGACTTTAAATTAGTCGTAACTGGTGGGGAAAACCAAGGGGATACTGAGGTAATAGGAGTAAAAACATTAGAAGTAACCGATGCCCAAAAGACTGTAAATGCCGAAGCAGATAAGTATAAGACAACTGCAGAAATTTCAAAGGATGTAGGAGTCGGGGATAATATTACAAGCACAATCGTTGAGCTGCTTGAAGGTGAAACGGCGGACGGCAGTATAGAACTGAGCTACGCAATCTCCTCTAACGGCACTTATTTAGAGATTAGCGACGGTGCAATCAAACTCAAAGCCCAAAAAATTTCTGAAGGAGATGCAAAAGAAACAGTAACTGTTACTTTTAAAATAGGTGATGAAACAGCAACCAAGGAAGTGGAAGTAACTATTAAATCAAGCAATAAAAAGCTGATTAAAATAGACGGAGAGGAAAAAGAACTAACTGAAGAATTGCCTGAGGGCTTATCTTGGAATGATGATACCAAAATCCTAACTATGGATGGCTATAATGGAGGAGCAATCCACACAAACTTCGAAGCGGGCTATGAATTAAAAAAACTTAAGATCAATGAGACTAACACCATAACTGTTAATGATGAATCATCCACTAAACCCGTTATCGGATTTGGAACAAAGGACCAACTTAGTATTACCGGTAGCGGTACACTGACAATAGATGTTAAAACAAAAAAAAGTAGAGAAACCATAGGTTTATACAATGGATACTACGTGGAGGACAAAACACAAGGTACCGGCAGCTCTGGAATGAGCAGTATAAGCATAGCAAGCGGTGTAACCTTAAATATTGATGTAGAGTCCCAAACCGGTCCCAGTTCTGCTATAAAGGCATCTACGCTAACTTTAAATGGGGGGACAGTAAATTTTGCTTCCAAAAGCAACAGCGGGACCGCTGATGGAATTGATGTAGTTAGCCTTGTTTATCATAGCGGCACAATAGAAATTGCGGATAAAGGGATTTTCGTAGACAGTACAGGCTATCCAATCTTTAGCAGGGAAACACCTTATGTTAAAAGTTACAAGGCTACAAAAATAACTGATTTAACCTGGGACTCAGAAAAGAATGCAACAGAAGAAGGCAAGGCTGTAGAATATTCCATTTATTTAAAATCAGACACAGCGGAGTTGACGGTAAATGATATAGCAGTAGTTCTTAATGAAAGTATGACATTAGAAGTATATTCAGATGATGATTTTAGCACTAAATGGATAGGCGAGAATATAACCTTCGACGAAGATAAAACCGAAGCTACCATCTATGTGAAGGCAACGAGAGATTCAATAAACAGATACTTTAAAATTAACTTGGTTAAAGAAACACCCTAACCCAATACAAATTAATTAAACACAAATCAAGCCCCCTTAAGATTAACTTCTTGAGGGGCTTTTTTTCGAAAAACTGGTCGAATGGCCAATATACAAACTGAAAAAGTCCATATAAAATTATAAATAGGTAATATAAAAAGTGGATTTTATGGTGCTTTGGCTCAGTATAGCGGCATATTCTAGAGAATCCATATACTCTAGATAACAAAAAAAGTAAAGATGAAATTAAAGGAGGACTAGAAGGATGAATGGAGCTAATAAAAAATCACTACAAAAGACTATTTCCCGCACAATGGCAATATTTTTGGCAGTAGCGTTATTTGTAACCTTACTCCCTATAAACGCTAATGCAGAAAACTTTAAAGAAAGTCAAAATATTATTTTAAATTTTATTATCAACAAAACAGCTTATACAGTTAACGGAGAGCTTGTTGAAATGGATGTAAGCCCTGCTGTTTTTGAAGGGCGTACACTAATGCCTATTAGGTATGTGGCAGAGCCTTTGGGTGCAGAAGTAGGGTGGAATCAAGAAACAAGGACGGCTTCTGTTTCACTAGGCGATATACACATGGAGTTGAAAATAGGCGAGAGTATGGCAAAAGTCAATGGAAAATCAGTGCCTATAGATCCGGATAACCCTAATATCAAGCCTGTTATAATTAGCAGTAGGACAATGCTTCCTATAAGGTTTGTATCAGAAAACTTAGGTTGTGATGTAAGATGGGATCAGGAAACACAAAAAGTTACTATAAGTAAGGTGACAAAAACACAAGATCAAGTGCCTGAAGAAAATAAACAACCGGAGGAAAACCAAGCTGAGCAAATAATACCGGAGCAGCCTCAGTTACCGCAAGAGACTACACCGGTGCAGGAGCAGCCAGTACTGCCGCAAGAAACAACACCGGAGTCGGAACCGCCAGAATCACCTAAAGAAACAACACCTGAACAGTCCCCAAAGCCTGAAGAGACTGGGGAAAACCAAAGTACAACACCTGCAAGGCCAAGCACTCCAACTGTAAGGCCGTCGCAGCAAGGGCTTGATTCTGCAGATTTGTCACAAGTAAATGCTATATGGAGTGAAACAGGGAAAACAATTGAAGTTACAAAAAGCGAAGCGGATATACCCGTTGTTATGCGAGTTGGACGAGGATATGATATTTTCGGCAAATATGCATCTGTGGATTCGCTAAAAGAACAAGTTTTGGATATTAATAAACTTATTGAAAATAATAAAGTAGCAAGAATACGTTTAGATCAGGCTGAGAACACCCATATAATAAGTGAATCCATTAGAGAGTATAGCGAAGATATGTCTCTAAAAATTGGAGCCTCGGTCAAGGTAAGCGGTTTTTCCGGATCCGTAAAAACTAACTTTGACACTAAGCGGGCGCAGCAGCTTAACAACAATTATTCAACCTTTAGCTATATTGTGAAAAAATATGGTGTTTATATAAAAGGTACAACAGACCTTAGAAATTACATAACTGCAGAAGCCAAAAAAGCTATCAATAACAATGCCGTAACAGCCCAAGTCCTTTTCAATACCTTTGGTCATCATGTATTAGTTGACACTATTACGGGAGGAAGGATTGATTACAGTACGGTTGCTAGTGCGGCAACCTCTACCAGCTTTGAAAACTTCAAGGTAGCAGTTAAAGCGGAATACAAAGTAAAAGTATTTAGTGCTTCGGCTGACAGTGAATATGAGAATGTAAAGAATAAAAAGGATTTTGACAGCAACAAGGATACTACTTTGCACAGCTATGGAGGCGGGTTTACGCTTAATATAAATCAATTTGAAAAGGATGATAAGGCTCTAGTCAAATGGGAAGAAACTCTGGAAGAAAACGGAACCTTAGTGGATTTTGGCACTACTACCACAAGACCTTTAGTGCCAATTTGGGAATTATGTGACAATAAAACAAGAGCTGATTATCTAAAAGCGGAATTTGAAAAACTTAATAATGCACAAGAGAATCAGTGGCCAAAACAAGAACCCAAAAAGTATATAACGGATATAGTCTTTGTCACTGATAAAAATGAAATGAAAGCAAGGCAAAAATGTCCAGGTACTTATATTCTAGTAGATGCAGATCTAAACAAAGGTGCGGGCGGAGATTTTATTTTCCTTTGCTATAAAGCGGAAGAAGATAGAAAAGAGGCAATCACTGATTTATTTTTAGAAAACAGCGGCAGCAGTAAAAGTGCCGGAGCATTTGGAATGAGTCACAATGGAAATTTTGCCGAATATACTAGGAATAGTACAGATTTGAACACGGGTGCATCAGGGAAATTCGTTTATATGTGGTCAACAAAGGATACAGGCTTACAACCTATAACCGGCATTGATGTAGTATTTGATAATCCGGGTCAAGACCCAAATTGGTCTATTGTCTATTGGCAGAATTCTAAAACTGCAGGAGATGTTAACATGGGCGCCGGTGGAGACTACGTTTATATTAGATTTAAAAGGTAGTTCGCTACCATTCTGGATAGGACTTATATAAACAGTCCGGGCAACTAAAAAACCACTTTATTGTCATTCCGAGCGTCTGAGTAGAAATTTAATGTGTTGGTAAAACAAGATTTTTCTCTAGCTCGGAATGACATTTTTTGAAAAACATGTATTTGCTAACGACTTTGGACTTCTCCAACGGGTCGTTTTTTGTGAAAAACTGGTCGAATGACCAATAGGAAATTTATTAAGAAGCATATAGAATAAGAGTAATAGTCGTGTTTTTAAGCAAAACATGGGAAAGGGGGACAATTATGAAGAAAAACATTGCTTTTGTAATGTACACCGGTATCATTGGCCAGGGTTTATATAAAAGCTTTGAAAATTGTGATGAGTATAATGCAGTGCTTACAAAAGACTATAAAAATGCAGAAATATATCTTAATGGCAAAAATCCAAGTATTCTTGTCGTTGAGGTTCCGGACTATTCTTTATACCCCTTAACCTATTGCCTTGAGGTATGTCAGAGATTTAAAGATAGTTATCCCCACTGTAAATGTATGCTTTTTCTTAGCTACACTTATTTGGACAATATTTTATCCGAAGTAATAGAAGCTAAAAGAAATGGACAAATAGATGGGTTTAGCACTGCAAATACACGGATAGAGGAGGTAATAGCAACAATAAAAGCACTGGTGTAATCGTTATATTTATTTAAAAAATACTAAGGACCCTTTGAAAAGTATATAAAAGAAATTTCTCAAAGGGAAAAGGAGGTAATTATGAAAAAAAGCAAGAAACTATTAGCCATTTTTATGACTATTTTGATGTTAATAGGTATGTTTTCAATAATGCCGGAACAAGTGGAAGCATCTGACTGGGAAGAATGTTGGAGTTGCGGAAGAATGCGAAGTCCTGATTGGCTTTGTGATAGTTGCGGTTGTTGCGGTGAAGAAAGCGGGACTCAATGTTATTACGATAATCATTGCCATAGCTGCGGAGAATGCTTGGATTCCGTTGTGATTTGTCCCGATTGTTGGACCTGTGAAAACTGTGCCAACCTTTGCGAAGTTTGTCACTATTGTGAAGATTGTAATAGCGATTTTGAATATTGCCCCGGATGTAATAGATGTGCCTACTGCTATATAGCGGAAGGATATGCTTTTTGTCCCGGATGCAATTATTGTACCGAATGCAGCGGAGGGGATATGTGCCCCGAATGCTATCAAAAATGCGCTTCCTGTGCAGAGTTATGTCCTAATTGCAATCTGTGTGAAGACTGCGGTATAGTACATTGTGTTGATTGCGGTCAATGCGCCATGTGTGCCGGAGGGGATGTATGTAATGGTTGCAATACCTGTGGAGATTGTTCAGACCGATGCGAAAGTTGTGTAAACGTTTGTACCGCATGTGGTGATGTCTGTGTAAATTGTTTCTTATGTGAAGATTGCGGTGAAGGTATTTGCGAAGGCTGCGGGCTTTGCAGAGAGTGTATGGGGGATTATTGTGAAGATTGCGGATATTGTATAGACTGCGTTGACCTGCTCTGCAATGAGTGTTGGGACCACTGCAATAGCTGTGTCGATTTCTGCTTGGATTGTGATAGATGTGAATACTGTGCGGACTTGTGTGCAGATTGCGGTAATTATTGTTCTGATTGTGTGACGATGTGCGAAGGCTGCGGCACCTGTGAGAACTGTGCTGCTATTTGCCTGTATTGTGAAAGTGCTTGCAGCGAATGTGCCGATATATGTGTCAATTGCGGTGAAATATGTGACTCCTGCGCTGCTTTTTGTGTAGATTGCGGTATCTGTGAACACTGTTCTGCAGAAGGACAATTGTGTATTGAATGCAATGAATATTGCAGTGACTGTGCTGCCTTTTGTCCCTATTGCTTGACATGTGAAAACTGTGCCGGGGACATGTGTCCAATATGTGATACCTGCTCCGATTGTGCTGAGGCATTTTGTTTAGGTTGTGGTGCTTGTTCCGATTGCGCCTTTATATGTGATTTGTGTGGCGGATTACATTGCGATCACTGTGATTCATATTGTAATTCCTGTGGCGATTTGCATGGATGTGAATACCATAATCATTGTGTATTTTGTGATGATTGTTATGGTTGTACAGCTCATATAGTATGTGATGTGTGCGGAGACCACAGCTACGGTTTTCGAATGAAAAATTTGGGAGAAAAAGAAGGACATCAATACAAATGTTCCTGCGGCAAACATTCTTCCTATAACACGGGACATAGTCGTTTTCTCAGAGTTATAGAAGAGCCTACTGATACTTCTCCGGGAAGAGCGGAATACTATTGTGATGAATGTGGTTTTGTCTATGATGAAGAGGTGATTATTCCGGCTACCGGTGGAGAAGAACATGTTCATGAATACAATTTGATATTTGCAAACCCTTATTTCCATTATAAAGGATGTATCTGCGGAAATTTCAGTTATTTAAGCCATGAAAATCACAGCTTTGAGTGGACAATTGATAAAGAAGCTACAGAAACGGAAAATGGTTTAAGACATGAGAAATGTGAAATTTGCGGTTTTAGCAGACCACCGGAAGTAATCTATGCCGACCACGAACATGAATACAGCGATAAATGGAGTTCTGACCATTCATGGCATTGGCACGAATGCAGCTGCGGTCATATAATTGAAAAAGAATTCCATACTATGGGACCTTGGGAAATTATAAAAGAAGCTACTGAAACAACACCGGGTATGAGGAAGCGTGCATGCACCGTATGTTCACATGCACAAGAATCCATAATTAAAGCTTATGCCAAGGATTTTGATGTGGTATTCGATACCATGGGCGGAAGCGAGATACCAACACAAAAAGTTATTAATAGCGATGTTATTTATGTGCCTGCAGACCCGGTTAAAGATAATTATATATTTGCCGGATGGTATGCGGATAATAAATATGAAAAAACCTGGGATGTTCTTTGGCCTATTCTTCAGCCTACTACTTTATATGCGAAGTGGAGTTTAAATACAGAGGGGCCGCCGAGCATCATTATCGGAGAACTGGAAAACATTGCAGTGGGAGAGGAATATTATAAAAAATTAATTGCTTCAGGAACCCAGCCAATATCTTGGAGTATTATATCAGGGAAGCTTCCTGAAGGACTTTCTATAAGTGAAAATGGGGAAATCACCGGTACTCCTGCAAAGGTAGGTTCATATAAATTTACGGTAAAAGCGGAAAACGGTACTTCTCCTGAAAGCATTGCTGAATATACAATAACGGTAAAAAGGTCAGAAAAAATTGTAACTGTCATTGCACTTGATAAAAATGTTTATATAGATTCTGAGGTGCCGGATATCTCTTCTCCTGAGAAGGATGAAGATTATATTGTTGAAGGTCTTGAAAAAGGCGACGAATTATCGACAATACCTACTTTGACTTACGAAGTTACTCCCGATACGTCTGAAGTCGGTAAAGTTACGATTAAAATTGAGGGAGCAACAGCGCCGGAAAATGAGAATTATGATTATGTGGTTAAACATCAAAATGGAGAGCTTAGAATTGTAAAAAAAGCAAGTGCAGCGATAATGAGATATAATGCAACAGAGGATGATACTACAGCGGATTTGGATTTAACATCGGAAAAAGTGGAAGAGATAAAGAATAAAGCTATTGAAAACGAGGGGATAATTGATTTATCAAAGGCAAAGGATGTTACGGCAACAGAAGTTTCTAAAAGCTCCTTATCTTCAATGCAAAAATCAGGGTTAACCACAACAGTAAAGTTATCCTCAGGCAGTATTTCTATGGATAAAGGGGTGCTCGGCTCTATTTTAAATCAAAGCACAGGAAATAAGATTAGACTGGAGATTGTAGAAAAATCAATAGAAGAATTGAATAAGCTGCAAGGAGAAGCCATTAAAATAGGAGAGAGTATTTTTGATATAAATATTATCTCCGGAGAATCTAAAATTTCAACCTTTGACGGCGAAATTCGTGTAGAGATTCCTTACAAAGGTAAACTACCGGTGGCAGTCTGGTTTTTGAACAGTGAAGGTAAAAGAGAAAGAATAGAAGCTACATTTGAGAAAAACAAGGTATGCTTTAATTTGACACATTTATCTTTATATGTTATTGGTCAGGATTTACCGGTTGAAACTCTTGAGGAGATAAAGCTACCTTTTAGCGATGTCAAAGAGTCTGATTGGTTCTATAATGCCGTAGCCTATGTATATAAGAATAAGCTTATGGAAGGTACTGCTGCAGATCTATTCAGCGGAAATACACAGACAAGCAGAAGTATGATAGTGACAATTTTGCACAGGCAAGAGGGCTCTGTTGAAACAAAAGCAAATAATATTTTTAATGACGTAGAATTTGGTAAATGGTATAGTAACGGTATTAACTGGGCTGCAGAAAATAAAATAGTAAGCGGATATCAGGATGGAAGGTTTGGTCATTCTGATAACTTAACCAGAGAACAGTTAGTAACAGTATTATATAATTTTGCAAAGTTTAAAGGCTATGATGTAACAAAGACCGATGATTTGAAAGCCTTTGACGATAAGGACAGTATAGCCGAATATGCAAAGCCTGCAATGGAATGGGCGGTAAAAGCCGGCATAATAACCGGAACAGGAGAATCTAAAATTTCACCCAAAGCAGGTGCTACCAGGGCTCAAGTAGCAACAATACTTGAGAGATTTATAGGAATCTATAAGGATTAAGGTTAAAATAAATGATATTAAAAGCGGCAGGGTAAATCCTGCCGCTTTTATGTACACAATGGGACAGCCTGTTTCACTGATAAGGTGAATTTTTCAGGAGTCTTGGGGATGTCTCCATGAGCACCTATTGACAGCCAATAGGAATATATATATAATTTGAATGTATGGGTTGCTTTAGTTAGCCGTTAGGAGGTGTAAAAATGTTAAGAACTTATCAGCCTAAAAAAAGACAGAGGAAAAAAGTTCACGGATTCAGAAAAAGAATGAGTACTGCTAACGGCAGGCTTGTTATAAAGAGAAGAAGAATTAAAGGTAGAAAGAAACTGTCAGCATAAGGCCGCTTATTGTGGCCTTTTTCGCTAGATTATAGAGATTTTATTTTTTTATAGATTTTTTTATTGTTTTTCCTATATAATATAAGAAGTGTCTATAATAAAGATAGTAACGGGAGATATAAATGAATAATCTCTATAGAATTAGGAAAAATAGTGTTTTTAAAAAGGTTTATGCAAAGAAAAAGTTTTATGCGGAAAAATATCTTGTATTATATATTTTGAAAAATAATGAACAATATAATATAGTTGGATATTCGGTAAGCAAAAAAGTAGGAAATGCTGTTGTCAGAAATCGCGTTAAACGCCTCTTAAAGGAGAATTATAGGAAGCTTGCCTCTGATATTAAGCCGGGTCATTATCTTGTCTTCACTGCAAGAATAGGGAGCGGTGATGCCGGCTATCATGATATTGAAAGCTGCATGGTAAATGCATTGAAAAGGGCTAGGTTATTTAAATAGGAAGTTCATTATGAAAACAGTGTTAATTCTTTTAATCAGAATATATCAAAGGTTAATATCACCTTTGTTTCCAAATAAGTGCCGTTTTAGGCCTACTTGCTCCTTTTACGCAATTGAAGCTCTTAGTAAATATGGAGCTTTTAAAGGAAGCTTTTTAGCGCTAAAAAGAATATTAAAATGCCATCCTTTTAACCCCGGTGGATATGACCCAGTACCTTAACAGTTAGAGTCTTTAATATAATTTTGAAAATAAACATAAGGTTTTTATGTACTTATAAAAGGGGGAATACTTTTGTTAGAAATTATCGCAAAACCGCTTGGCTCTTTGCTTAAGTTAATTTATGACATGGTAGGAAATTATGGACTTTCTATAATTTTGTTTACTATTCTCACAAAAATTTTACTTTTACCGATAAATATTAAGCAAACTCAGTCAACGAAAAGAATGAATGAGATCAATCCAAAGATTAAAGCTATACAGGTTAAGTATAAAAATGATAAGGAGAAAATGAACGAAAAGATAATGGAGCTCTATAAAGAGGAAAAGTATAACCCCGCAAGCGGTTGCTTACCTTTGTTAATACAAATGCCCATTATTATTGCACTTTTTAGGGTGTTACAAAGCCCTACTAAATTTGTTTTTACTCCGGAGCAATTTGATGCCATTGCTAAGAATTTTTTATGGCTTACAGATTTAGGTCTGCCGGATAAAATGTATATCTTACCTATATTGTCAGCTCTTACAACTTATTTCCAAATGAACATGGTTGCGGCTAAAGGGAATACAGATCCCAATATGAAGACAATGAACATGATAATGCCTATAATGCTGGGCTGGATAACTTTGAAGTTTCCTGCAGGGCTTGCAATGTATTGGGTCGTCGGCAATATATTTACTATAGCTCAGCAGTACTTGATGACTAAGAATTTATTTAACCCTAAAGGAGGGGAATGATTATATGAATTGGGTAGAAAAAACAGCGAAAACCATTGATGAGGCGGTTGATTTGGCCCTCAGCGAGCTCAACATCAAGAAAGAGGATGGAAATATTGAGATTCTTGAAGAGCCAAGTAAAGGCTTTTTAGGCATAATAGGCTCAAGGGAAGCAAAGGTTAAGGTTACGAAGATTGAAAAAGCACCTGTCGCGAAGGAAGATGACAAAGATATTGCACATAGTTTTTTAAGAGAAGTATTGGATGCCATGGATATAAAAGGCGAAATAAGGATAAGAGTTAAGGAAGAAAGTCTTCTTATTGATGTAGCAGGTCCACGAATGGGTATACTGATAGGAAGAAGAGGTCAAACACTAGACGCACTACAATACCTCATTGCTTTGGTGGTAAACAAGAATAAAGGAAGAGATGAATATACGAGGGTTATTTTAGATACGGAAAACTACAGAAAGAAAAGAGAAGATACTTTGGTTAGGCTTGCAAATCGTTTAGCCGGGAGGGTTGTTAAAAGCAACAGGAAAGTTGAGCTGGAGCCTATGAATCCTTACGAAAGAAGGATAATTCACTTCGCTTTGCAGGATTATCCGGGAATTATTACATACAGCGAAGGCGAAGAGCCTTATAGAAAGGTGATTATAGCTTGTAAGTAGCCCAGTATGAAAATACTGGGTTTATAATATTTGAAATGAGGTATAAGAGTGTTAGGAGACACAATAGCTGCCGTAGGGACAGCGCCGGGTGAGTCGGGAATAGGTATTGTCAGGCTAAGCGGCGGTCTTTCCGTTGAAATTCTTGATAAAATATTTAAAAGCAAGAAATATAAAAACACAAAGGCTATTCCTTCTAGATATATGAGCTATGGCCATATAGTTGATGAAAAAGGCAACACAGTTGATGAGGTTTTGGCTGTTATTATGAAAGGTCCTTATTCTTACACGGCAGAGGATGTTGTAGAAATCCATTGTCATGGAGGAATTGTGTCCATTAGAAGAATAATGGAGCTTGTTTTAAAAGGCGGAGCTCGTATTGCGGAAGCTGGGGAATTTACTAAAAGAGCTTTTTTAAACGGAAGAATAGATTTAGCCCAGGGGGAAGCGGTGATAGATGTTATTACTGCAAAAACTGAGGGTGGATTGAATAATGCTTTAAGCCAGTTGGAAGGCTCATTGTCTGCGGTAATTAAAGAAATAATGGAGATTCTTATAACTGTCATATCTCATATTGAGGCATCCATAGATTTTCCTGAGCATGATATTGAAGAACTAACCTTAAAAAGAGTAAAGGACAGAACAATAAAAGCTAAGGAGAGGATTGAAAGCCTTCTAAATACTTATAATGAAGGGAAAATACATAGGGAAGGCTTGTATACGGCAATAATAGGGCGACCCAATGCAGGTAAATCCTCCTTGTTAAATATTCTTTTAAAAGAAAACAGGGCTATTGTAACAGATATACCGGGTACAACAAGGGATATAATAGAGGAGTATTTAAATCTCGGGGGAATTTTGATAAAGCTTATTGATACTGCAGGGCTGCGCTACACTGAGGATGTAGTTGAGAAAATTGGTGTAGAGAGAACTAAGGATGTTATTCTTAAAGCGGATTTAATAATTTTTATTATGGATATTTCGGAAAGCCTTACAAAAGAGGATAGAGATATAATGACTTTTATTGCAAATAAAAAAGTTATTGCAGTAGGAAATAAAATAGATTTAGGTGTTAAAGCAGATATAGAGGAGCTGGGAAGCGTATATGGGAAGGGCTTGGTATTAACTTCCATAAAAGAACATAAAGGAATTGAAGATCTTGAAACAGCTATAAAGGATATTGTTTATGGTGGAAATGTAAAAAGTAAAAGTACAGCCTTTATTTCAAATATCAGGCACAAAAGCTTGTTGGATAAGGCTTTGCAAAGTTTGGATGCAGCTTTGGAAGCTATAGACAAGGGTATAGTGGTTGACCTAGTTTCTCTTGATATAAAGGATGCCTGGCGTTTTTTAGGAGAAATTACGGGGGATACCATAGAAGAGGATATAATCGATGAGATATTCAGTAGGTTTTGTATCGGCAAATAGGATGAGGTGTGGATATGCAATACTTTGCAGAGGAATATGATGTTATAGTAATCGGAGCCGGTCATGCAGGCAGTGAGGCTGCTTTGGCTTGCGCAAGAATGGGCATGAAAACCTTAGTTACTACAATAAATTTAGATAGCATTGCCCTTATGGCATGTAACCCTTCTTTAGGTGGTCCTTCAAAAGGAAATTTAGTGAGGGAGATAGATGCTTTAGGCGGTGAAATGGGCTTAAATATTGATGCAACAATGATACAGATTAGGGAGCTAAACACGAAAAAGGGTCCGGCGGTAAGAGCATTAAGAGCACAAGCGGACAAGAAGAAGTACTCTCTAAGGATGAAAAAGGTATTGGAGGAACAGGATAACCTCTACATCAAGGAAACAGAAATATGTGAAATACTGACAGAGGATAATAAAATAAAAGGTGTTATTACAAATCTGGGTGCCATATATCATTGCAAAGCCGTTGTGGTAGCTGCGGGAGTTTTTTTAAACGGAAAAATTGTTATAGGGGATGTCAGCTATGAAGGAGGTCCTAACGGATTATTCCCGGCTAAAAAATTGACGGGCTGTCTAGAAAAACTGGGATTTGAAATCAGGAGATTTAAAACAGGTACCCCTGCAAGATTGGACAGAAAGACTATTGATTTTGAAAAGATGATAGAGCAGCCGGGAGACGAAAGATTGCAATGCTTTTCTTTTATGACAAAAGATTTAAAAATAAATCAAAAAAGTTGCTATTTAACCTATACTAATGAGGTAACTCATAATATCATAAAGGAAAATCTTCACAGATCACCCCTTTACACCGGCGGCGTAGAGGGAGTGGGAGTCAGATATTGCCCTTCCATTGAAACAAAGATTGTAACCTTTCCCGATAAGAATACCCACCAGATATTTATTGAGCCTGAAGGTCTTGATACAAATGAGATGTATGTTCAGGGCATGTCCTCAAGCCTGCCTGAGGATGTACAAAGGGAAATGATAAAGACTGTTCCGGGTATTGAGAATGCTCATATGATGAGAACTGCTTATGCCATCGATTATGATTGTATAAATCCGACGCAATTGAAGCTAAGCCTCGAAGCAAAGCATATTGAGGGGCTTTTTTTTGCAGGACAAATAAACGGTAGCTCGGGCTATGAGGAAGCAGCTGCTCAGGGATTGATGGCTGGAATCAATGCTGTTTTAGGAATTAAAGGGCAGGAGCCTTTTGTTCTTGATCGCTCCGAAGCATATATAGGGGTTTTAATTGATGATTTGGTAACAAAGGGTACAAATGAACCATATAGAATGATGACCTCCAGAGCTGAATACCGACTGGTTCTTCGTCAGGACAATGCGGATATGAGGCTTACAGAAAAAGGACGCAGGGTTGGTTTGGTAAAGGATATCAGATATGAAAATTTTCTAAATAAGAAGAATAATATAGAAAAGGAATTAAAAAGGCTGAAAGAAAAAACAATCGGAGCCAGTGAAAAGGTAAAGGAATATCTAAAAAATCATAGAAGCACCGAAATAAAATCCGGAATAAGCCTTTATGAATTATTAAAAAGACCGGAAATAGCTTACTTATCTTTTGAAGAAATTGATGAAGATATGCCCGGCTTAACCTTTGAGGAAGCAGAAGCAGTTGAAATATTAATTAAATATGAAGGTTATATAAAAAAGCAAATACAACAAATTGAACAATTTAGAAAAATGGAGAATAAGAAGCTAAATGAAAATATTGATTATAGTGGTATCAGGGGTCTTTCCATGGAAGCAAGGCAGAAGCTTTCGGATATAAAGCCGTCAAACATCGGGCAAGCTTCAAGAATATCCGGTGTATCGCCGGCAGATGTCTCAGTTTTATTGGTATATTTGGAACAATCCCGCAGAGCTAATGGAGAGATATAGATGAAAAATTCAGATTTACTAAAAACAGGACTGGAGAAGCTGAACATAGAAGCGGATGAAAGAATGCTAGAGGAACTTATCGTATATAAAGACATGCTTCTTGACTGGAATGAAAGAATAAACCTAACTTCAATAACAGAGGAAAGGGAAATATATATAAAGCATTTTTTTGACTCAGCAAGCTGTTTGACGACAGGCTATATAAAAGAGGGAATGGAAGTAATAGATGTAGGTACCGGGGCCGGCTTTCCCGGATTGGTTTTGAAAATTTTAAAAAAAGAGTTAAAGCTGACTTTATTGGACTCGTTAAGAAAAAGAACTCTTTATTTAGAAAGTGTTGTTGCAGCCCTTTCTCTTGATAACGTCAATATAATACATGGAAGAGCAGAGGATTATGCAAATAAGGTCGGAGCCAGGGAAAAATATGATATTGCATTATCCAGAGCAGTTGCATCTTTAAATGTACTTTTGGAATACTGCTTGCCTTACGTGAAGGTTGGAGGCTACTTCCTTTGCCAAAAAGGACCGGGCCATGAAAGCGAGCTGGAAAGTGCTGAGAAGGCATTAAATGTACTGGGAGGAAAGATAGAAAAGATAATGGAATTTTCGCTGCCTTACAGTGATATTAATCATTATATTATAATAATAAAAAAGGCATTCAATACTCCGGCAAAATATCCTAGAAAAGCAGGAAAGCCGACATCCAGCCCAATAAAATGATGATAAGCAACGAATTTTAATATTATGAAGAATATTATGTAAGACGATTTTTAGTTTATTAAGAAGGAACATATTATTATCTAGCGAATAATTAAATATAGTATTATTCTCAGGATCCCTTTAAAGTATTATGTAAACTAACTATAATTCAGGTAAAGTATGGAGATTCCGGGAGGTTTAGCTTATATGAATGAGAAGAAGGTTATAGTAAACATACCTATAGAGGATATTTCTCCAAATCCCTATCAGCCCAGAAAGGATTTTAATGCTTCCAATTTAGAGGATTTATCCGATTCAATAATACAATACGGTATATTGCAACCTATAAACGTTAGGAAAATCGGTGATGCGGGATATGAGTTGGTCGCTGGGGAGAGGCGGCTGAGAGCTGCCAGGCTTGCAGGGCTTAAGGAGATTCCGGCTATAATTATTGAAATTGTGGAACAGGATTCTGCTATTATATCCTTAATAGAAAATTTACAAAGAGAGAATTTAAATTTTTTCGATGAAGGGGAAGGCTATTATAATCTTATAAATGATCATGGATTAACTCAGGAGGAGTTGGCAAAAAAGGTCGGTAAAAACCAGTCAACTGTTGCGAATAAAATAAGATTATTAAAGCTGTCTCCCAGTATCAGGAAAAGGATTATGGAATATAACCTGACGGAAAGGCACGCAAGGGCGCTATTAAAGATCCCGGACGAAAAGACACAACAAAAGATACTGAAAAGAATTATTAAATATTCATTGAATGTGAAGAAAACTGAGGAAATGATCGAAAAGCTTACCGGCGAAGTCGCTGCCGACAAAGAGGATAATAAAGATAAACGAATCCGGGGAAAGATGCAATACAGCATCTATGTAAATACGATTAAGAATGTCTATAGACAAATAATAAAAACAGGATTTGATATGGATTATAATCAGGTGGATAAAGGAGATTTTGTAGAAATAACATTAAAAGTACCAAAAAAGTAAGCCCGGAATACTGCCACGGGCTTCTTGTCTCTTGCCTCTGGCATTTTGGGTATGCCTCTGGGGATTATAGTAGCGAACCTTTGGTCTCTGGTCCAACCTCCATGTGCCCATGTTCCTTTGTGCCCATTTCCCCAAATCTCTATAATTTATTAAATAAAATTAAAACACCCATTATTATAAAAATTACTCCTGCTGAATATTGCAAAAATTGCGGGGGTATATATTTAGTTATAAAGGTTCCGGCGAAAACCGCCAAGACAGAAGAACATACTAAAGCAAGGCTGGAGCCGATGAAAACAGGTATGGGTGAATTGCATTTAGCCGTTAATAACATGGTCTCAAATTGTGTTTTATCCCCCAATTCGGCAATAAACACCAACCAGAAAGTTGTGAATATAATTCTTGTCATATTACTCCTCCGTATAAAAATTAAATAAATCAGCATATAAAGAATACTACTACTTTTTGGAGTATAGTAATTCCGTTATGCAAAAGGTTTATTTCGCTTTATTAGTATTAAGAAACAACAAGGAAATACTGTAACCCATAAAGCCACATAGCAAAACCGTAAAAAGAAAAATATTTTTATTATAAGAAAGTCTTATACATTTCATTAGAAGGTTGCTTATTTTTATAGATAAGAAAACAGGGATGCTATAAAAAAACGGCGACCTTCCGCTATTTTTATAAAAGCTAATCCAGGAAAATATTCCCCAAGTAAAACCTAAACACATCAGTTTCGACCTAATTTTATTATACATATAATACCACCGTAAATAAAGATTAATATATATTATTCAATAAGTCTTTATTATATTATTACTTTGTTATAATATAGAGGTAAAAGAAGGGGGCGGTTTTTTGTCAAAATCTATTGCGGTATTTAATCAAAAAGGGGGAGTGGGGAAGACTACAACGGTGGTAAATCTTTCTGCTTGCCTTGCCAGCTTGGGGAAAAAGGTTTTGATGATTGATATTGACCCCCAAGGAAATACTACCAGCGGAGCAGGAATAGATAAAAGAAGTTTGCAATATTCCATATACGATGTACTTATTAATGGAGTGCCGCCGGGAGATTGTATTTTGCCCACATCTGTAGAAGGTCTTTACATAATTCCATCTTCTGTCCAGCTTGCAGGCGCTGAGATTGAACTCACTGAGATTCAACAAAGGGAATTAAAGCTTCGGGAGTGTATAGAAAGCATTAAAAAGGATTTTGATTTAATCTTAGTTGATTGTCCCCCTTCCCTCGGCTTGCTCTCGGTAAATGCACTGTCTGCGGTAGATAGCGTACTGATACCAATACAATGCGAATATTATGCTTTGGAGGGAGTCAGTCAATTAATGAATACCTACGAGCTGGTAAAGGGTAATCTGAATGAAAATCTAGAAATAGAAGGTGTCGTTTTAAGCATGTTTGACGGAAGAACAAATCTATCAATACAGGTTGTTGAGGAAGTTAAAAAGTATTTTAAAGGCAAAGTATATACAACCTTAATACCGCGTAACGTTAAGCTTGCAGAAGCACCAAGTCACGGGATGTCAATTATAGAGTACGATCCAAGGTCAAAGGGTGCTGAGGCATATATGGAGCTGGCAGAAGAATTTATTTATCTAAGTGAGGATGTGATGTAATGGCAAAAAAAGCGTTAGGGAAAGGCTTGGGGGCGCTTATCCCCGAATCAAAAGAAATTAAAGAAAATACGAATATTGAAATTAAAATCACAGATATAGCTGCCAACGAGAATCAGCCGAGAAGATTTTTTGAAAATGAAGCATTAGCGGAGCTGGCAGAGTCTGTTAAAGAACACGGGGTACTGCAGCCCATAGTTGTTAGAAAAGATAAAGATAGCTTTGAGATTGTAGCCGGGGAAAGAAGATGGAGAGCTGCAAGGATGGCGGGATTAAAGACTATTCCTGCGATAATTAAGGATTATAATTTAGGACAAGCGTTAGAAATAGCTTTAATAGAAAACTTACAAAGGGAGGATCTAAATCCTGTTGAAGAAGCAAATGCATATAAAATGCTTATGGAGGAGCATAAGCTCTCACAAGAGGATATTTCAAAACGAATTGGGAAAAGCAGACCGGCAATTGCTAATTCACTCAGGCTATTAAACCTAAAGGAAGAAGTAAAGGAATTGTTGATTGCAGGTAAGCTTACGCCCGGGCATGCAAGGGCTCTTTTAAATTTTGAAGAAGACGAGCAAATTAGAATGGCGAAAAGAATAATAGAAGAAGGTTTAAATGTTAGACAAGCAGAAAAGTTAATAAAAAATAAAGATATCAAAAAAACTAAAAAAGTAAAAAGCCCAGAAATATTAGATGTGGAAAAAAAGTTAAGGGACATTTTTCATACCAAAGTAAATTTAGTTCATGGCAGAAAAAAAGGGAAGATAGAAATTGAATATTATAGTATTGAAGACCTTGATAGAATTATCAATTTTCTTGAAAAATAAGGAAGGATTTATTTTCGATTTAAGAGACTTTTTCATGCCATGTAATAGTAAAATATCATGGATATAAAGGCATGAACTAAGCTAAAAATTTGTAGTTTAAGGGGGTTTTCCCGTGAAAGAATATTTTATATCGTCTTTTGTATCCCGTTTAGGTGGTGGAAATTTAGCAGCGGTTGTTTTAGATGATAAGAACCTAAATGAGGAGGAAATGCAGTACATAGCATGGAGAAATAATTTATCGGAGACTGCATTTATAAATATGGAGGAATCTGATAAGGAAAGCTTATCAATAAGGTATTTTACTCCTATGGAGGAAGTTGATATTTGCGGACATGCTGCATTAGCATCTTTTTATATAATGGGTAAGCTTAACTTTTTGAATTCAGAAGAATTGTTCCACAAAACAAAAGCAGGGGACTTGAAAGTAATTAAAAAAAATGATGCGTTTTATATTGAAATGAAAAGCCCGAAGGTGGTGGATTATTTTTCACTAAATGAAGTTTTAGATTTTACTGATCTAAAAGAAGAGGATATCATACCTAATAAAAAAGGAACCATATCTATTATATCTACCGGTTTGAAGGATGCAATTATTGAAGTTAAAAACTTAGAAGTTTTAAAGAATCTTTCCATAAAAAAGAATAGGATGATTTACCATTGCAATAATAAAAATATAGTTGGTGCACATATTGTTTCACGTGAAACAATTGAAAATGATTCTGATTTTGCGGTTAGAAATTTTGCCCCTGCAGTTGGTATAGATGAAGAATCCGCTACGGGAACCTCTAATGCATCGCTTATATACTATTTGATTGATGAAGAAAAAGACGAAATAAAAAGTGAGCCATATAAAATAGAGCAAGGTTATTTCATGAACAGTCCCAGTAATATTTATGTTTTTCCTATGCTAAAGGATACCTATGAAATTTATGTAGGTGGGCGAGCAGAGATATTTGAAACGGAGGATATCTATACTTAGCGAAAAAGTTAAATGTTTCACGTGAAACATTTAACTGTAGTACGCACATTATATAGCTTTATTTCGTTTTTCACAGGCTATCAGTATTGTTACAGACAGTGTTATGAGGGGTTGCTGAGTGTTGTGGCAAGCATCAGGATTATATCTGAGAAACTAAACAAATTAATTTAAATTCGAAAATTAAGGGGATAATTATATGAATTGGACAGAGCTTTTCCAAAAAGATTTAATTGTATATTATATTGTGGGTATTCTAGTTTTGATACTTTTTGTTTGGAATATAGCAACAACAATACAACTATCAAGGCTTAAAAACAAGTATAGAAGTTTTATGCGTGGTGCTAAAAATGAAAATCTTGAGGAAATTATAAAAGGCTACATGACAGACGTTAAAAGCACCTTGGATGAGGTAGAAGTAATAAACAAAAGCGTGGAAAAGCTAAAGGACCAAACAGATCGATGTCTGCAAAAGGTTAATATAATAAGATATAATGCTTTTTCCGATACCGGCAGCGATTTAAGTTATTCTATAGCTCTGCTTGATAGCTATAATAACGGCTTTGTTTTAACTTCAATTTATGGTCGGGATGAAAGTGTTACTTATGCAAAGCCTATCGATAACGGAAGCTGCAGATATCCCTTATCCTTAGAAGAAGAAATGGTTCTTAACCGTTGCTTAAAAACATCTACTTAAAGGGTTTCTAAGAATAAAACCACCTCCTTGGGAAATACTATTGCAGAGGTGGTTTTATGATTATTGCCCTAGAAAACGACTTGCATAGTATGAAAAGTGAGCTTATAAAAAGAGGCTATGATGTTGTATCCTTAGACGATGGAGTGCCGGCGGACGTTATTTTATATAGCAGCGGGCGGTTCCCATACTATGGAGGCATGAATTCATTGACGGCACTTAGCTCCATTGAAGATAGCTATCGTGGCGCTCTTTTAATAAATGTTGTAAATAAGAGCTTAGACGAAATAATAAATACTATAAATTCAAAAACATACAGTTCTTTGTTTTAAAAAAAATCCTTAAAGAATTGACTGCTGTCTGTCATAAGACTTGGCTGGGAGTAGTATTCCTTGGGGTGCTTTTTCCAAAAGCTATATCTTATTCCTCCGGAAATAATATTAGCCATATTCATAACTAAGCTTAGCCTTGTGTTTTGGAGAACCATGACCTCCATAAAGCCTCCTACGTTTACAACTCCCGTTATACTTATATTTCCGACGGAAGGAAGGCTTTTGTTTAAACCTGCTCCGGGATATAGTGGTCCTTCTTTTAAGTTTATATAACCTATTCTGCTTGCTTTTCCAAGACATGCATCTATTGCAATAATAAAAGGGTTTTTGTAATAGCTTAATTTTTTTAAGTAAGCAGCTAGGTTTTTGGCATGGACAGGTTCTTCTAATGAGCCAAATATGTGGACATTATCTATTTGGGCATCCTGAAGCTTATGCCCCACTAAAGGCCCCAGGCAATCCCCTGTTGATCTATCTGTGCCTATGCATAATATAACTATATCAGTATAATTATTATTGTAAGTCCTTTTTATAATTTCATTAAAATAATCTGTAAAGCGTATGTTAGAAAAAGGCTTGGAAACATCTATTGACTTTTCAAATACCATTAATCCCTCTCCTGTTGATAGTATTTAGAATCGCTATTCTTTTATTAAGTATTACCAAATTTCCATATTCAAATACTCTATTAGAAAAAATACTGTGATTTTTATTATAGTTTTTATCTTAATTGTTTTTGGTAAGAAGCTTATTATATTTGATTGCTATGTAAGATATTATCCAGAAGCTGAGTTACAAAACCTGAGCTTCTAAACTCATTACGGGCAAAATCAAAAGGTTCTTTTGTTAGTCTTGGAGCTCCGCAATCGTATAAAATAAGCAATAGAGAATCTATAGTAATATCTAAACTGCGATATTTTTGACTGCGTCGAAACCGCACATGGCCAATTATATCATGCAATTTCTTCGAAATTCATGATAATACATTCTCACAAGTGAGAATATATTAGCCTCCGGCGGAACTTATGCCGTGCGATATTTTTGACTGCGTCGAAACCGCACATGGCCAATTATATCATGCAATTT
>CAYPBK010000008.1:0-23630 GCA_964408955.1 uncultured Clostridiaceae bacterium | reverse complement strand
GAGAATATATTAGCCTCCGGCGGAACTTATGCCGTGCGATATTTTTGACTGCGTCAAAACCGCACATGGTCAATTATATCATGCAATTTCTTCGAAATTCATGATATAATGAATAAAAGACTTATAATTGGAGGCCTTTATGAGGGTTAGAAAGCTTGCAGGTATTTTTATTTCTATAGTAATAATTATTCTTATAGTTGTTTTTGTATTTCTTGTTAGAAAAAGTAGCTATGGCAAAACAGGTGAAAAGGCGAAAAGATTAAACATATCAGCTGAGGTGACACCTATTTCCAATAGCAGTCTGGTATTATGGGAAAATGGCATTATCGTAGAGGGGGAAGGCACAAACATAAAAGCTCGGGATATTGATGGAAGAAGCCTTTGGAGCTTACAATTAGAAGTCAAAATAAAAGATATTTTATCCTGTGGCAATGACGTTCTCGTAGTTACAGAAAAAAATAATATAATAGTTCTAAATGAAACCGGGAAAAGAATATGGCAATATGATATGGCTCTTTCTCCGTCCGCAATAATTCCTGATGTAAGTAAACATTTTGTAATACAATATAATTGGAAAGAACACAATACTTTTGAAATCTTTAATACCGAAGGAGAGAAGGTTTGCAGCGGGATTTTAGATAAAGCGCAAATATTATCCTTTAGCACTTCTTCAGGTAAACTATTTACCCTATCCTTATTGGATACATCCTCGGATGCTGTTTCCAGTAAGGTTGTAACCTACGATACAAAAAGTGAAATTTTATGGGCCAGTAATTTTGACACTGTCCTTGTTCCAAAGATTGTTTATAGTTCTAAGGACGAGGTAGTTATTATCGGAGAGAGTTTCATTAAAAAATACAATTCAAAGGGGATATTGGTGAAGGAAGTCGAAATAACAGACGACCTTAGTAATGTTGCGGCTTCAAAATCTTTATTTGTTGTAGTTACAAAAAAAGGCGGCTATTATGAGATATATACCTATGACGGTAGTTTAAACCAGCTGGGGTCATCCGCTATAAAAAGTAAGCCGGAGGGAATATTTGCCGGCAAGGATGAATATTTACTTTATAATAAGGACAGCCTTACATTAGCAAATAAGCATGGAAGGATAACAGCCTTATATGAATCTAATTATGATGTTAATTACTCTTATATACATGAGAAAAGCGTTTATATAATTTCTAACAGAAAACTAGTGAAACTGGTGCATTAGTCTTAAATCATGAAGGAGAGATATAATGAATTGGGTTGATTATCTGATTTTGGCTATTATAGTGGTAAGCGTTCTTTATGGGGCAGCAAGAGGGCTGATTCACAGTATATTTAAGCTTGTGGGATTAATTGGCTCTATAGTTATTACAAAGCTATACTATGTATTTGTGACGGAATTCCTAATTGAATATACCGGGATTGTAGGAGCTGTCAGTACCTTTGTTTCTAATAAAAGCTCCGGTGGAGAGAGCCTCAATATGGGACTGCTTGAAGGGATGGCTTTACCTGCGGGTATTTTAATAGAGAAATTTTCGGAACAAATAGTTGCAATCATTGTTAATTGTATCGGTTTGCTTGCTACTTTTGCAGTTGTCCGTTTATGCATAACCCTTTTAGAATTATTGTTGAAGGAAGCATTTAAGCTACCTGTGTTAAACACGATAAACTATACCGGCGGTGCCATTTTGGGTTTAGTGGAGTCTATCCTGATTTTACTTGTTGTATTTGCCCTTACTATACCTTTTTCCGCCCTTGGAAGCTTTTCCTATATAAACAGTTCTATCGGTGAATCTGTTTTGGCAAAATACTTTTATTCCTATAATTTTATTCTTAGTTGGATTGTTCAAAGCGCATTAAGCATATTATTGCATTAAAGGAGGGGGAGTTGTGAGAAGAAAGAATTTGATTCTTGGTATAGGCTTGATTTTTCTGGGGATTGCAATCTTTTTAAGAAACTTTAATTTATTTCCGCGAAATTCAATGACGATAATGGCTGGGTTAATATTTTTATTTTTATATTTTTGGAAAAGACAGCAAGTTTTTTTAGTTCTCGGATTGATTTCGATTATACCCGGTCTAATATCATTGTTAAAGGATTTTAATATTATAAGCTTTAAGGTTACGGGCGATGTTATACTTATGCTGGTGGGCTTAGTCTTTGTAACACTATATTTTCGCAAAAAGAATATTGGATTCTTGCTTCCCGGTGTTATACTTATTGCCTTTGGTTCTTATATTACTTTTATAACCTATTTTAACAATGTAAAGCTTTGGCCTTGCTTTTTTATATTTCTTGGAATTGCATTTTATTCAGTTTATTTTATAGCATTATACGATGAAGAAAACTGGCCTTTAGTTATAGGCACTATACTATGCCTGTTTGGAATCAGCTTATTAGGTGTCAGCTATGGTGCGTTGAGTATAAGAATGATTAGAATATATAGCTATGTCTGGCCTCTGCTCTTGGTTTTAATAGGGTTACTATTAATATTTAAAAAGCTAAATAGGCGTTAAATCATAGACGGGAGTTCCCCGCCTATGATTTATTACTTCTTAGAAATATTTATAGAGGAATTGGTTGTGGCAGCATTTATTATCATCCTATTTTCAGCATATTCATAGTTTTTGCTTGTTATAACGACCTCTGATTGCATATTTGTATCATTTCTTTCAACATAGTATGAAGAAAGCTGCGAAAGATTTATATTGCCCAAGGAGGTTCTGGCTTTTACCTTATAAGCTTGGTCGTCGTTTTGATACAAATCAATGCTGATTTTTCCGTTTGAGGTAATTAGCTCATAATTTGCTTCGCCCGGTTCCTGCGCTTGAGAATTAGTTAACATAATGCTGCCGTTGCTGGTGTGGCTCTTTAGTTTATTAAAATAGGAGTTATTCAATTCAATGCCGGCATTGGAGGTATCAAGAATTGCCTCTGATGATTCAGTTTTAACTATTTGGATTTTTGCATTATTGGTTTCTCCATGTATTTTGCCAAAAAAGCATTCCGTTATCTCAATTTTTCCGTTGGTAGTGATGCAGCTTAGCTTTTCTCCATGTATATTATCAAATTGACATTTAGAATTAGAAGTTTCTATAATAAGAGCATCTACGCCTTCAGGTACAAGAATTTCCAACTTCCCCCATATTTTATATGGGAAGTCCGTGGCAAAGTTTAAAAGCCCTTCCGCATATTCTGAGTGAATATAATTATCTAAATCATCAGCATCGTCAATTAAATTAAGTTGCAACTTTATTGATATATCTCTTTCCTTAGATTCCTTAACAGCAATTTTTACATTTTGGGTTTTTATCTTAACATTGATTTTATTATTCTCTATTGGATAGGAAAACTTTTTCGTTACTGTGTTATAGCTTTCAAAACTGCTGATACCGCCGCTAACATAGCTCACCATTTTATCTGCAAACTTTAGTGCCGCATCTGCAAAATCAGAGCTGACGTTCTCAACTCGAGAAATAAATTCCGGACCAAATTTATCTGCAATTTTTTCCGCTGTTTTGCTAAATTCGTTTATTTTGCGATTTATTCTGCTGTTTGAAGTTTTTTCCTCATCATTTATATAGCTTTTATCCCCGGCGTCTATAGATTCTAAAAGCTTCATCGCTTGGTCAGCTGTTATTTTTCCCTCCTCCAGCATTTTTAGTATCATTAACTTTTCTTCCACAATCTTCACTCCTATTCCTTTAATAATATAATAGCCTCATCCGCTGAAATTTCGCCATTGTATAGTCTTTCCAGAACATCCTTTTTATAATTTTCCTTTTGTGGTTCGCTTTTATAGCCTATAGCCTCGATAAGGCTTTCCAATTTATTTTTTACAGTTGGATAGGAGATTCCCATTTCCTTTTCTATCTCTTTGATATTTCCCCTGTTCTTTATAAATATTTCTGCAAATTCCTTTTGCTCCTTAGTTAAATAACAAAATTTGCATAGTTTAAAGTTCCCTTCGACAGCTGTGCCGCATGAGCTGCAGCTGAGCCTGACAACCTCCAAATCCTTTGAGCAAACAGGGCACTTGCCGATAGCTTCATTTTTCATATAATCAACTCCCTTGGTAAAATTGGGCTACTTAATTACTATAATATGCTAGTTATTAAAAATGTCAATAGAAATATTAATATAATTGATATTTCACTTAAATATATTAATATACTTGAACTTTTTTATAGAATATTATAAAAACATAATGGAAATTTAGCTTAAAACAGTAAAGCTACGTATGAAGGCAGGTGGTCATTAGTTTCTTAATATGGCAATAGTGGCTAAAAAATAAAAATATAACATTATAGCTATGTCTTAGCAGTAATAATGAATAGGATGGACGATAAAGAGGGGAGAATCATAAGTCCGCTTTAATCCTTTCAGTACCTTTTAAACAATAATCGTTTCTTATTATTTCAATACTATTTATAATTTGAGGTATCAGCGGTCTATTTTCCGGTCCTTCAGTTTCCTTTTCACATATTTCGTCTAATACATCGAAGCCTTCAAGGAGCTGTCCAAAAACTGCATAGTTGCCGTCAAGGCGGGGAGTATCTCGGTGAACTATAAAAAATTGTGTACCTGCAGAATCATATTTAGGATCCCTGGCCATAGAAATAGCCCCTCTGATATGACGGAGCCCTGTATCCAAACCATTGGCGGCAAATTCTCCTTTTATAAAAAACTCTGTTTCACAGTTGCAAGTATTGTCAGCGGAGCCGCCTTGTATAACAAAATCTTTGACAATCCGGTGAAAGGTCAATCCGTCATAAAAATTTTTTTCAGCTAAATCAATAAAATTTGCAACAGTGATAGGTGCTTTTTCTGGATATAACTCTAATATCATTTCTTTGTTATCAGCCATTTTAATAACTGCTTTTGGATTCTTATACATATTTTATCTCCTTTTATTTTTTAGTTTTAGTATATTTGTAAAGATTCGCTGCTTTATTTTAGTATACGGAGAAGTCTATCAGTACTTTTTTTCTTTTCATTATGTAGTCTCAGATGTATGCCAAAGGTGTTTTTTAAATAGTGCATCAATTTGGGATTTTTAATCGGTAGTACTTCGGAGGATATCAGAATAAAAATTCCGGTGGAAAAATTAGTTTCCACCGGAATTTTAATAAATTACTTCTTATCTTATCGTTCTTTTCCAAGTGGTTACTATTTCTCTATATAGGCTTCAGAGAAATATAAATTGCTCAAGGGGTTAAAGTTCCATCCTTTTACATGGGGTGCCATCATAAAGAAGTTGGAACGGTGATATAGATTTAGCACAGGCATGTCAGCCATGAGAAGGTCTTCAGCTTCATGCATAATATCAACAGCTTTGGCTGCATCCACTTCTGCTTGTGCTTTAACCAAAAGTTTATCATATTCAGGGTTGCTGTAACCTGAATTATTTGCCACATTTTTCGTCTCAAACAGAGGGAGGAAAGTCATGGGATGTAGATAGTCAGCTCCCCAACCCATAGCAGCAATATGATAATCAAGCTTTTGTATACCGTCATAGTATACCTTCCACTCTTCTGTGGTTATCTCCATATCGATGTTCAAATTCTTTTTCCACATCTGCTGTAAAGCTTCGGCAACTTTTTTTACTGTATCATCCGTATAATAGCTCAATATCAGCTTAGGAAAGCCTTTGCCTTCAGGATATCCAGCTTCCGCCAGCATCTTTTGCGCTTCCTCTACCTTAGCTGTTGCAGCCAGGCCATAGGTTTTACCTGTATTAAAGTCTGCACCGTTTAGAACATAACCAGGAGATACAAGTCCATATGCAGGTTTATCTGTACTTTGAAGTACGTTTTCAATGAGGTCCGTTCTGTCCACTGCCAGTGACAGAGCTTGACGTACTTTTACATTATCCAAAGGTTTGTGCTTATTATTGATTAGGAAGAAAGTCGTAGCCATACTTGGCACTACTTGGAAAGCATCGCTTTCTGCTTTTAATCTCGGTAGATCTGCAGGAGGAATTGCTCTGAATCCGTCGATTTCGCCTTTTTCAAAGGCAGCCAGAGCAGTAGATTTGTTTTCAATAAATCTAATAGTTATTTCCTCCAGTTTCACCTTACTCGCATCCCAGTAATGTTCATTTTTTGCCAAAACAACAGACTCGCCAAAGCTTATCTTGGATACCTTGAAAGGTCCGTTGCAAATAAATGTTTCAGCTTCTTTTGCCCACTTATCAGGATAAGCTGAGACAACTTCTTCCTTGACAGGGCTATAAACCCACATGGCTAAAATGCTTAGATAATAAGGAGTTGGATTCATTAAAGTTATTTCGATAGTGTTCTCATCGGGAGTTTTGATTCCAACCTGTTCAAAAGGCTTCTTTCCCCCATAGTAGTCCTCAGCGTTTACAATATAGGATGTAAGCATATCTGCATATTGTCCGCCGGTTTTTGGGTCCAAAACACGTTTCCATGCATATTCAAAATCCTTAGATGTCAATGGTGTACCGTCGGACCATTTTAGATTGTTGCGTAAATTAAAAGTGTATACAAGTCCATCCTCACTGATGTTCCAATCCTTTGCCAAGCCGGGGATAATATTGTTGGCTTTATCATAGGTTACCAGCCCTTCAAAGGTATTACATAAATAAGGGCTTGCAAAGGAGTTGTTGGTAATTCCCGGATCTAAAGTATCCGCTTCGTTATGTATTGCAAATATTAGCTTTTGTTCAACCTCACCTGTCTCTGTTACTGTCTCTTCAGCTTCAGTCTCTTCTTCCTCAACAACACCTGTTTTTGGAGCTCCGCATGCCGTAATGAGCATTGTTAAAACAAGCACTGCAGCAAGTAATGTCAACCATTTCTTTTTCATAGACTTATTCCCTCCCTTAAAAAATTTTATGTCCAAATATATTGAATTATGTTTAAAGTGCAAAAAGAGCACATTTAACCTTAGTCATAAATATGGCAGGCTACCCAATGACCGTTGCCCATATCTTTAAATTGAGGCTCCTCCTTAGAACAAATTTCCGTCTTATATTTACATCTGGTATGAAAACGGCAACCTGAAGGGGGGTTGATGGGGCTTGGCACATCCCCTTCCATGGAGCTTTCTTTTTTCTTGGCTGCAAGTGCGGGATTAGGTATGGGTATTGCGCCAAGAAGCCCTTTTGTATAAGGATGCAACGGATTATTATAGATTTCCTCACTTTCGCATATTTCAACAAGCTTGCCCAGATACATGACCCCTACGCGTTCGGATACGTATCGTACCATTGATAAATCATGAGCAATGAACAAGTACGTGTAATTCTTCTCCTCCTGAAATTCCTTAAGGAGATTTACTACCTGTGCTTGAATAGATACATCCAAAGCAGATATGGGTTCATCACAAATAACTATTTTAGGCTCTAAAATAAGGGCTCTTGCTATACCAATACGCTGCCTTTGACCTCCGGAAAATTCATGGGGATAACGGCTGGCATGGTCTTTTTGCAGACCAACCTTAGCCAGCATCTCATATATCAAATCATTAGCCTCTCCGGCTCTTTTAACTATACCGTGGGCCAATAGCGGCTCAGCTATTATATCCCTTACAGTCATCCTAGCGTTCAAAGAGGCATAAGGGTCTTGGAAAATCATTTGGATTTTTTTTCGTATGGATTTTAGTTGCTTTTCATCCTTCTTACTGACTTCCTCACCGTCTATATATATTTCTCCCCCTGTCGGTTCATAAATGCGAATAATGGTTCTGGCGGCAGTTGACTTGCCGCAGCCCGATTCACCGACAAGCCCTAAAGTTTCTCCTTTTTTTATTGCAAAGGAAATTCCGTCCACAGCGTGGACTACTTGGGTACCAGAGCCTTTTACTTTAAAATGTTTTTTTAAGTCTTTAACTTCAAGGATATTGTCCCTATGCATAGTGACTCCTTCCATTAAATTTATATAGTATGGAAGTTCTATTCTCCAACTATATAAAAAATAATTCTCCTATAAGCCGTGCCAAAAATTCTTCATTTTATTTGGAAATAGCAAATGGCTCTAGGTGGCAGCCATTTATAATACCAATAAATTATTAGAAATTATATGGCTTAATCATAACGCACATTATTTAATGCTGAAGCCGCTTTGTTATGTATATTCAAAATATATTCATTTTCAATAAATTATTTAAAAGGATTATCTGTTTTCGGCGCTTCTTCAGAAAGAAGCCAGCACATAGATTTATGAGTAGCGCTTATTTCATAATAAGGTGGAAGCTTTTCGCCGCATATGGCACGGGCGTATGCGCACCTAGGTACAAAAGGGCATCCTTTGGGAGGGTTAAGCATATCAGGAGGCGAGCCTCCGATGGGTATAAGCTTCTTTTTCCTGTCCTGAGTTATTTTCGGTATTGAATTCATAAGTCCCAAGGTATAAGGGTGACGTGGATTCTCATATATTTCATCCGCCAAGCCTTCCTCCATTATCATACCTCCGTACATGACAATGATTCTGGAGCAGAGCTCTGCAACTACACCTAAATCATGGGTAATGAATATTACAGCCATATTATATTGTTGTTGTACGTTTTTCATGAGCTTTAATATCTGGTCCTGTATAGTTACATCCAAGGCTGTAGTCGGCTCATCCGCTATCATAAGCACAGGCCTGCATGCCAAAGCCATAGCAATCATAACTCTTTGGCGCATGCCCCCGGAAAATTCATGAGGATAGGAAGAATACCTTTTTACAGGTTCAGGGATGCGCACAAGCTGAAAAAGCTTAAGGACCTCCTCTTTGATTTCGCTTTTACTCATACTTTTCTTATGCTCCTGAAACATTTCGTTAACCTGTTCTCCCACAGTGAGCAAAGGGTTCAGTGAAGACATAGGATCCTGAAAAATCATGGAGATTTTACCACCTCTGATTTCTCGCATTTGTGAGTTATGGGCATGAGCTATATTTTTGCCTTCAAAGATTATTTCACCTTTTTTTATTTTTGCATTGGGTGCAAGTATTTTAAGTATGGACATGGCGGTTACGCTTTTGCCGCTTCCTGACTCTCCGACTATGCCCATGATTTCACCTTTTTTTACATTAAAGCTGACGTCCCTTACGGCTTTAACCTCGCCGTCCTGGGTAAAGAAAGAAGTCTGTAAATTTTTAACCTCTAAAATCTTTTCCATATAAATACCTACTTCCTAAGCTTTGGATCTAACGCATCCCGTAATCCGTCGCCTACAAAATTAAAAGCAAACATAGTAAGACAAATAGCTAATGACGGTGTCAGGAGCTGATAAGGGGATGTTCTTAGGGTTTCCAAAGCGTCATTACACATGGTTCCCCAGCTTGCCATGGGAGCCGCTACACCCAGACCGATAAAGCTCATAAAGGCTTCTATAAATATCGCAGAGGGTATGAGCATTGTAGCGGTAACTATTATAGGTCCCATAGCATTAGGGACGAGATGCTTTATTAAAATATTCCAGGTGGAAGTGCCGATTGTTTTTGCTGCATAAACAAATTCCTGTTCTTTAAGAGACAATATCTGACCCCGGACGATCCGCGCCATGTTCACCCAATACACTGAGCCCAAGGCAATGATGATACTTAAAAATCCTGAATTTAGAAAAACCATAATAAGAATGACATATAAGGTTAGCGGGATGGTGCTTATGATATCGACAATACGCATCATTATGTTATCTACATTGCCTCCCATATAAGCGGATATGCCGCCATATAATATACCAATAACAAGGTTAACGAGGGCTGCTATAAAAGCGACAGTCAAGGAAATTCTGGCGCCGTACATCAACCTGGTTAGAATATCTCTGCCGAGACCGTCGGTGCCTAAAATATAATTCTTGTTATAAAAGGTTGTATAAGCTTTATACCTTTCCTTATCGCTATTTAATAGACGCACCGGTTTTTTGCTGTAATCCAGTATCAAAGTTTTTCTGTTTAAATCATAAGTTGTGGATTTTTCAGCAGGGTTGTCATCTATGCGGGGAAGGGTGCGTAATAGCTCACCTTTATCGCTTATTTCGATTAGCTTAAGGTTTTGGGTTATATATATATGCTTATTCTCCACGGAAAAAGCATTAAATTTCGGCGGAATATTTACAAAGCCAAGCTCTTGATCGAAATAGCTGTGGGGAGAAATATAGGGACCTGCTATTGCAAATAATAACAACAGCAAAATAATGATAAAACCAAAAAGTGCCGCTTTATTATGTCTAAAGCGAAACCAAACATCACTTGCGAAGGTTCTGTTTTTACGCCATATTTTTTCACTATCACCCTGGCTTGCTTCATACTTATTCCATAGAGTCTCAGAGGTTAAATCTTCCATAAGATATCTCCTTGATTTTAAAGATTTGGTATTATCAATCATATTTTATTCTTGGATCTATAAGGGAATAAAATATATCAACGATAAAAACCATGGCTATTAAAAATGCCGCATAAAAAATAGTTATACCCATAATAGCAGTATAGTCACGGTTTGATATACTTGAAATAAAATGCCTACCCATCCCCGGAAGAGCAAATATCTTTTCTATTACAAAGGAGCCGGTTACAAGATTGGCGATGGTGGGCCCTAAAATAGTGACAACAGGAATGATGGCATTTCTCAAGGCATGCTTCACTATAATCTTTTGCTCGGATAAGCCTTTAGCTCTGGCGGTGCGTATATAGTCCATACCCATGACTTCTAAGAGCGAGCTTCGCATCAGCCTTGCCATGAAAGATAAAGAATAGCCGCCAAGGGCAATTACAGGTAGTATATAGCTTTTCCAGCCGTCCAGACCAAAGGTGGGCAGGAGCCCCAGCTTTAAAGAAAAGAAATACATTAAAAGTGTTGCAATGACAAAGGATGGAATGGTTACGCCTAAGGTTGCCAAAAACATGGTGGTAATATCCTGCCATCTTCCATTTTTTAATGCTGCTACTATACCTAAAGGTATGGAAGTCAATAAAACAAAAATTATTGTAACAGCACCGACCTTAGCGGAGGTGGGGAAGCCTTTGATTATAAATTCGTTTACGGACATTCCTTCGTATTTAAAGGATGGACCTAAATCAAACCTTGCCAAACCTTTCATATAATCAAAAAATTGTTTATGTAAAGGTGCATCCAAATTATATTTCTCAATTAAAGCTTTCTCCACAGCTTCCGGCAGCTTGCGGTCTGAAGTAAAGGGACCGCCGGGAATAGCATGCATGAGTATAAAGGTTAAAGCTGCAATCAAAAAAAGTGTAAGTATCATCATTATAATTCTTTTACCAATATACTTTGCCATCTGATTACCTCTCTTACAAGTATTGGAATTTTATAATTTATATTGTAAACTTTCCAGTTTAAGAATTTACTATTACATATTCAAGGATTTTTAAAAATTACCTTCATAAAGATTCTAATTTTAATGATTTTCGTTCGACAAGATTTTACTTTTTTGGATTTCGGCGTACATCTCATGGTAAAGTTCACATACTATATAATTTAATAATCCTTTTTATTGAGTTATTAATTTTTAATATATGTAAAACTCGATTTTTCCGCTAAAAATGCGAACTTTTTATTACAAAACAGGTTTTCTTGTATATAATATTCTTAAAAGCATTTTTATGTAAGGAGTGATTATGATGATTAAAATAGACGCAAAAGGGCTTAAATGCCCCCAGCCTGTTATATTAACAAAAAGAGCTCTTGAGGAGATTGAAGAGGGTGAGGTTGAGGTTGTTGTTGATAACTATGTGGCCAAAGAAAATATAAGCAGGTTGGCTGCCGGTCTGGGTCTAAGCTATGATATTTCAGAGAAAAATGAATGTTACTATATTATAATCAATAAATCCAATAATAGTGTAAAGAAAGTTTCTAAGATTGAAAATATAGTGATTGTCATTTCAGGAGACAAGATGGGGAGCGGTGATGATGCTCTGGGTGAAGCCCTTATGAAAAGCTACATTTATACCTTGACGGAGGTTTCTCCTATGCCGGATACCGTAATATTTTTAAATTCAGGCATAAAGCTTACGACGGAAGGCTCACCGGTATTAGACAGCCTCAATAAACTTCTTGATGCCGGGATTGAGATAATCAGCTGTGGTACTTGTCTTGACTTCTATGGTTTGAAAGATAAGCTGAAGGTCGGTATTATAGGCAATATGTATTCCATAGCCGAGAAAATGAATAATGGCAAAACCATAAGTGTAGGTTAAAAGAAAATAGCAGGCTTAAATAGTAATCCTTTAAACTTAATTATGGTTTGAGAGGGGAGTGGTTTTATGCCGGATTTTAAATTCGATTCCTTGGGAAGCCCGGCGGGAATTATTATTAAAATTCTATTTATAATAGTTTTTTGGCGATTGATAATAAGTTTATTTAATAAAATAATTCATAATTTTTTTAGTCTTTCACCAAAGCTGAAAATGGATGAAAGGAAATCTAACACCCTTGAGGGAATAATTAAAAGCCTCGTAAAATACACTGTTTATATAATAATGATAATTTCCGTTTTGAACGTATTGAACATTCCGACTCAATCTATATTGGCGGCCGCAGGGCTTGGCGGACTCGCCATAGGCTTTGGGGCGCAAAGCCTTGTAAAGGATATTATTGCTGGGTTTTTCATACTTCTTGAGGATCAATTTGCCGTAGGGGATTATGTAAGCGTAGATGAAGCCAAAGGTACAGTAGAAGACCTTGGATTGAGAATAACAAAGCTGAGGTCTTTTAACGGAGATTTACATATAATACCCAACGGTGATATAAAAAAGGTGATCAATCATAGCAGAGGAAATTCTTTGGCTATAGTAGATGTAGCCATAGCCTATGAAACAGATATAGACAAGGCTATTGAAGTATTAAGTAAAATTGTCAACGAGTATTATGATAAGAATCGAAGTGTTGTTGTAGAGCAACCAAAGGTACTAGGTATAACGAAGCTTTCTGATTCTGATATAAGCTTAAGGATTATTGCAAGAACATTGCCTTTAATGCATTGGAATGTGGAGCGTGAAATAAGAAAAAGTATTAAAGAAGCATTTGAACAAGGCGGAATAGAAGTCCCTTATCCCAAGCGTGTTATTAAGAATATGGGGAAATAGGAACATGGGCACATGGGCACATGGGAACATAGAGAACGGAGAACGGAGAACGGAGAACGGAGAATAGAGGTGAAATATATGGGAAGCTACTACCCTAAGAAATATAATGTAGGCGATATAGTGGAAACAAGGAAGGTACACCCTTGCGGCAGCAAGGAATGGGAAGTAATCAGAGTGGGAGCGGATTTTAAAATTAAATGCCTGGGCTGTGGCAGAGTAGTTATGCTGCCCAGAGTGAAATTTGAAAAATCCGTAAAAAAACTTATTCAAGCAGCAGAACCTGATGAAACAGAGACAGGACAAGAATAGGTCAAAAATTTTTACTATTGCCATATGTTTTTTATAGTGCTATAATTGTATGGCATAAATCCCCGCTCTGCGCGTGCAGGGCCGTTAGTCCGTGGGGAGGAGGTGAAGTTTGATTATGAATTTGTATGAAACCATCTATATTATAAAACCAGATGTTGAAGAAGAAGCGCTTAAAGCAATCGTAGAGAGATTTAAGACGCTTATTGAAACAAATGGAGAGTTTGAAACTATCGATGATTGGGGCAAAAGGAAGCTTGCGTATCCTATTGAAGATTATACAGAAGGATTTTATGTGTATATGAAATATAAGGCAGGCAGGGAAATACCCAAGGAATTGGATAGAGTATTTGGTATCACAGAGGACATACTGAGACATCTTATCATTAAAATCGAAGAATAAAATTAGGTGGTGTAATTGTGAATAGAGTTTCTATTGTCGGAAGATTGACGAGAGACCCTGAGATTAGGTATGCATCGGACAATCAATTAGCGATAACAAGATTCACTGTAGCGGTAGATAGAGCTTTCAAAAAAGAAGGTCAGGCTACGGCAGATTTTTTGCCTGTTGTTGTATTTGGCAAAAGCGCTGAGAATTGTCATAAGTACCTAGGCAAAGGCAGACTGGTCGCAGTATCTGGAAGACTACAATCCAGGACTTGGGATGATCAGGAAGGTAAACGAAGATATTCCTATGATATAATTGCAGACGAAGTAAATTTCCTTGATAGAGGAGACTCAAAGCCTCAGGCTTCAATGGATAGCAACGATGATGTTGGTTTCCATCCGACAGATGAGGATGATGACGATCTTCCATTTTAATTAAGTTAGGAGTGAAAACTATTGAATAGACGTGGTTCAGGCGGCGGTGGAGGTAAAATGCGCAAACCAAAAAAACGTGTTTGCAGCTTCTGTATAGATAAGGTCGAATCTATTGATTATAAGGACGTAAATAAACTACGCAGATATCTCTCTGAGAGAGGAAAGATAATCCCAAGGAGAATATCCGGTAACTGCGCGAAGCATCAAAGGCAGCTTACCCTTGCCATTAAAAGAGCAAGAAATATTGCCTTGCTTCCTTTTACTACAGAATAAAAAGTCTAAAAACCCGATTTTTCGGGTTTTTTTCCTATATTTTCACCTCTGATTTTTCCTTGTATTTATGATAATTAGCAGGAGAAACGAATTATTCATAGAATTATTTACAGATGGAGAGGTGGAGGATGCAATGCAAAAAGATACGGATATTACAAGGGATATTAGAATAATAGAATTTTTAAAATCCGAGCTTCTGACTTCTTTGGCATCACTTTTTAACAACCTTTTAAAAGGCTCTAAAGCAAACAGAGAAGCTTTGCTTGACGTTACCGCCAATATAATACTTGTAACATATATGCTGGGCAAAAGGCTGGGGTTTAATCACAAAGCTATTGATTCAAAAATTTTGGACAAAATAAAAATTGGAAGGTTGGAGGAAAATGAAGAGGAGAAATGGTACGGAGATTTATCTGAACTTTCCGATTATATAAAGAAGCGTAATTAACAGAGGTGTAATATGAAAAAAATTGACACAAAAGCTTTGGTAGAGGGCGCGGTATTTGCATCCCTTACGGCAGTACTGGGAATTATGGTGTACTACATACCTTTGCTTTCTTTAATAGGAATGTTCTGGGCTGTTCCTATAATTATCATAGGATTTAGAAACGGATTTCGCATTAGCTTCATATCAGCTCTTGTAGCCGGTATATTGGTTTCATTATTTACAGAGCCTTATAGCGGGATTTATTTATTTCTCGTATTCGGTATATCCGGTATAGTCATGGGCAATCTTATGAATAAAAAAATAAGACCTTCAATAAACTTGCTTGTTTCGGGACTTGTTTTAGGTATTTGCTCTGCCGTGGGCATTATTATGAGCTTTTGGATTATAGGCCAAACACCTTCCCATGCCATAGAACAGCTTATTAAAACCATGTATGAGGTTACGGAAAATGTAGCCGATATATATGAGAGCATGGGAATGGCAAAGGAGCAAATAGATATTGTTATTACGAAGTTTACTGATAGTATCGAAGCGGTCAGGCTTATCATACCTGCTTTCTTCCTTACAAATGGCATGTTTTTCTCCTTTGTTAATTTTAAGCTTACAAAAATAATATTGAACCGCATGAAGTATACCATAGAGGATATAAAGTCTTTTTCTTTATGGAAGCTGCCTGATAATTTTTCTATTGGATTATTGTTTCTCATGTTTTTAACCTTGGCTTCCTATTATTTAAAGGTTCCTAATATAGAAATTGCAATAAAAAATATAATATTTTTATTGCAATGGGTTTTTATTGTCTTGGGCTTATCCGTGGCAAGCTTTATAACGAACAAATATGGCTTGAATAAATATTTAAAAGCATTTATACTCTTTTTTCTATTTTTGGCTTTGCCTAACGTTTTGATGATTGCAGGAATTTTTGATACAATATTTGACATCAGGAAAATAGGTAAAAAGTATAGCGGGGGGATATAATGAAAAGCAAGATCGGCTTCTTTATGCTAAAACCTGATTCAAATATATATCTGTGGATTATAGGCTTAAGCGTTATAATTATACTATATTATAATTTGCTTATGGGCTTAGTAGCTTTGACTATATTTATCTATCTTATATACTTCAACCTTAAAGAAAAGATGCAGAAAAAAGAGGAGCTGAGAGCTTATATAGAGAAGCTTTCTGATAAGGTGGATTTGGCAACAAAAAACGTTATACTGAATCTCCCTTTCCCTTTAGCTATTTCAGATGAAGAAGGAAATATTAATTGGTATAATACGTTGTTCTCTTCCATATTTCAAGGGGATTATCTTTTAGATAAAAAAATAGAAGAATATATCGAAGGAATAGAATTGGACGAGATAATCACTGAAGGGAAAAAGGAGTTTAAAAACATAGAAATAAAGGATAAATACTATGACTTGCACTGTGAGCATTTTGATGTTTTTGAGGATAACAAAGAAAAAAAGATAATCATGATTTACTTAATAGAAAAAACAGACTTTGTTCAGCTTAAAACCAAATACTTAGAAGAAAGAAACGTTGTAGCAATATTGCAAATAGATAATTTGGAAGATGTACTTAAGGATGTGGAGGAAGATTTAAAGCCGATTATTTCCGCAGATTTGGACAGAATTATAGGCTCCTGGGCTATCGTCAATAGCGCTTCCATTCAGAAGTATTCCGGGGATGAATATGTTTTACACTTTAATCAAAAGCAGCTCCAAAGCATTCAGGAAAAAAGATTTGATATTTTGGACACAGTCAGGGAGATTAACTCCGGGAACAAGATACCCATCACTTTGAGTATAGGCGTGGGAGTCAACGGGAAAACCCATGGTGAGCTGCAGAAATTTGCAAAGTCAGCTATGGATATTGCGTTGGGACGCGGCGGTGATCAAGCAGTGGTCAAGAATTTTGACAAGCTTTCTTTTTACGGTGGCAAATCAAAAGCAGTCGAAAAGAGGACGAGAGTTAAGGCAAGAGTGATATCCTATGCATTTAGGCAGCTTATTGAACAAGCCGGTGACGTCATTATAATGGGGCATGAAATGCCGGATTTAGATTGTTTAGGCTCTGCTTTGGGTATTTACAGATGTTGTGCTAACCTTGGTAAAACCACTCATATAGTTTTGAATAAAATAAATAAAGGAATAGAAAACCTCTGGCTGGAGCTAAAGGATGAAGATGAGTATAATGATGTTTTTTTAAACAGCTACGAAGCTTTATCCGCTGCAGGGAAAGATACTCTATTGGTAATTGTGGATACCCATAGACCCAGCTTTACCATGGAGCCGGAGTTGATAAAGAGAATTGATAAAAAGGTTATTATTGATCATCACAGGAGGGCAACAGAATTCATTGATGATGCCGTGCTTACATATATTGAGCCCTATGCTTCTTCCACCAGCGAGTTGGTTACTGAAATTTTGCAATATATGTTTGAAAAGCCAAAGATAAAGCAAATTGAAGCAGAAGCTCTTTTGGCGGGTATTTTTATAGATACTAAAAGCTTCTCATTCCAAACAGGAATAAGGACTTTCGAAGCGGCTTCCTATCTAAGAGGTGCTGGTGCCGACACTACATTGACCCGGCAATTATTCCAAGACGATATGGAGTCTTTCCTGGCGAGAGCGGAGGTTGTTAAGGCTGCACGAATGTATAAAGGGAATATTGCAATTTCCGTAATACCGAATGATGTAGCTAATCCGGCGCTTACAGCAGCGCAGTCTGCGGATGAGCTTTTAAATATAAGAGGGATTATAGCGTCCTTTGTTCTTTCAAAAATTGATGAGTACATATTTATAAGCGGCAGATCCTTAGGGGATATAAATGTTCAGGTGGTTTTAGAGAAGCTGGGAGGCGGTGGACATTTGACTGTAGCAGGCGCACAGCTTTCTGACATATCAATGGATAAAGCCATAGAGATGATTGAAAAAGCAGTTGATGAATATATTAAGGAAGGTGAGAGATGATGAAGGTCATACTTTTAAAGGATGTAAAATCCTTAGGCAATAAGGACGATATAGTAAATGTCAGTGACGGTTATGGTAGGAACTACCTTTTACCAAGAAACTATGCAGTAGAAGCGACACCGGGTAAGATGGATGAAATTGAAAAAAAGAATATAGCCGGTGCAAACAAAAAAGCCAGAGAATTGAATGAAGCGAAAGAGCTTGCTAAGAAAATAAATAAGCTTGAAGTAGAGATGAGGACGAAAGCGGGCTCCAGCGGTAAACTATTTGGCTCCATAACTAACAAAGATATTTCAGATATGATAAAAGCTCAGCATAAATTAGACATAGATAAAAAGAAAATTATAATAAATGAAGCAATAAAGACTCTTGGTGTCCACGAAATAGAAATTAAAGTATACCCTGAGGTTACAGCAAAAATCAAAGTAAAGGTTGTAGAAGAATAAGAAGTGAGGTATTAAAATTGGGACAAAGCAATGTATGCAGCAATGATGAAGTATTGGATTTATTATTGGATTATGGCAGTAAGATTTACGATGATGAAGAACTGAAGAAAATCAGCGAGCTAAAGGATCCTATTAGAAAGGCGGAAAAGCTTTGGTGTTTTCTGGATCCCGAGGGAGAGCTCTTGAGGATTAAGAATAATCAAGATTTGGACAATGTTGTAGAGAAGCTTAGGGACAAGCTATCTGATAATGCAGCAAGAATTTATATGGAAAAATTGATAAACCATCAGATATTACAAAAGCTTGAGGAAAATGAAAAAGAGTACATGAATCAATTAAAACTGCAAATTATCAACAAGCATGTTGATAATGAAAGTCCTGCAACCTTGAGGAAATATGCGGGCATAGAGAAGAAGAAAAACATTTCACTGTCACAGCAGATTAGGGATACGCTGCGCCCCCACGATGCGGGGGAAATAATAGGACAACCTGAAGGGCTTAAATCACTGATATCTAAGATTGCCTCTCCTTACCCCCAGCATGTTCTCATATACGGACCTCCCGGAGTAGGTAAAACTTCTGCTGCAAGAATTGCCCTCAAGGAAGCAATTAAAAAAGGATACAGCCCTTTTCAAAAGGACTCACCTTTCATTGAAGTAAACGGAACCACCTTGAGGTGGGATCCAAAGGAATCCGTGAATCCTCTTTTAGGCTCGGTACATGATCCTATTTACCAAGGTGCAAGGAAAGATTTAGCCGATATAGGCATTCCGGAGCCAAAGCCCGGTTTGGTAACAGAAGCCCACGGAGGGATATTGTTTATAGATGAAATAGGCGAACTGGATTTAATGCTGCAAAATAAGCTTCTAAAAGTATTGGAAGATAAAAAGGTTACCTTTGAATCCTCCTACTATGATGAAAGCAGTAAGGAAGTACCTAAGTATATCAAAATGCTTTTTGAAGAAGGTGCTCCTGCAGATTTTATTTTAATAGGCGCTACGACGAGAAGACCGGAAGAAATAAATCCTGCTCTCAGATCCAGATGCGGGGAAGTTTTCTTTAATTCATTAAGCCCAAAGGATATAAAAAGTATCCTTGAAATGTGGAGTAATAAGCTGGACCTTACCATTTCAAAGGATGCCATGGATTTAATCAGTAAGCATGTATATGACGGGAGAAAGGCTGTAAGCATTTTATTAGACTGCTACAGTGAATGTCTATATAATGATCACAAAAGAAAAGCTTGTGTGGATTATGATAAAGCATCAGCTGCTTTAGGCTTATCAACTGTTTCGTTTAGGAATAAGAGAAAAAAGAGCAAGGAGACGGGTAAAGTCTACGGTGCAGGGGTCAGCGGGTTTATGGGCAGTATAATTGAGTTTGAAGGAGTATCCTTTCCCAGTGAAGGCGAAAAGGGTAATATAAGATTTAACGAGACTGCGGGCTCAATGATAAGGGATTCTCTTTTTAATGCTCTTACGGTATTAAAGAAGAATTATAAAATAAATGCCGGTAAATATGATGTGCATGTAAATTGCATTGGGGGAGGCAAAGTTGATGGACCTTCTGCCGGCGCTGCTATAACATGCCTGCTCTATTCCGCTATAGGTAATATTCCTTTTAGAACGGATTGCTGTGTTACGGGGGAGATATCCATAAGCGGCAATGTGAAAGCTGTAGGCGGTGTCAGAGAGAAAGCCATAGCTGCAATGAGGGAAGGGTTTTCCTATATGATAATCCCTAAGGACAATGAAGAGGATATAAAGGGCTTGGAAGGAATAAATATAATATCGGCAGAGCATATTGAAGAAATAATAGACTTCTTAACAGCTTAACGAGAAATTTAGGAGAGTGGTCTAATGAATGATTTAATGCAAAGGATACCGCCCAATAGCCTGGAAGCGGAGCAGTCAGTATTGGGAGCTATGCTTCTGGACAAGGAGGCTATTTCAGTAGCGGCGGAAATATTGAATAATGAGGACTTTTACAGGGAAGTGCATAACGAGATATTTCAAGCCATCGTAGGTATATATAATGATAGTGAGCCTGTGGATTTGATTACTCTGACAGATAGGCTTAAAAGCAGAAAGACCATAGAAGCAGTTGGCGGCATAACCTATCTTACCCAGCTTATGAATGTCGTTCCCACAACCCATAATATAGAATACTATGCAAGGATAGTATTGGAAAAGTCCACATTAAGAAGGCTTATTAAATCTTCTAATGAAATTATTTCGAAATGCTACGATGACTCTCAGGATACAGCTTCCATAGTGGATGATGCGGAAAAAGGAATTTTTGATATTTCTTTGAGCCGTACTACAAAAGGCTTTGTACCTATCAAACAAATATTGACCTCGAATTTTGATAGGATTGAAGAGCTTTATTTGAATAAGGGTAAAATAACCGGTGTGCCAACGGGATTTTCAGATTTGGACAGCAAGCTATCAGGCTTGCAAAAAGCGGATTTAGTTCTTATAGCCTCCAGACCTTCAATGGGCAAGTCTTCTTTTATGATGAATCTGGTTCAAAATGCTTCCGTCAAGGAGAAGTATCCTACAGTTATTTTCAGCTTGGAAATGTCAAAAGAGCAGTTGACTCAAAGACTGTTATGCTCGGAGGCTTTAATAGATGCCCACAGGCTGAGGGTTGGGGATATTACTGAAGATGAATGGATTAAGCTTGCCAGAGCTATGGGAATTTTATCAGACAAGCCTATATTTATAGATGACACCCCGGCAATAACTGTCACTGAAATGCGGGCGAAATGCAGAAGATTAAAAATTGAACATGGTCTTGGTATGGTTCTTGTGGATTATCTTCAGTTGATGCAAAATACGGGAAAATATGAAAGCAGGCAACAGGAAATATCAAATATTTCTAGATCCTTAAAAGCCTTGGCAAAGGAGTTGGACGTACCTGTAGTGGCACTATCGCAGCTAAGCAGAGCGCCAGAGATGAGAGCAGATCACCGACCCGTACTATCTGACCTTCGAGAATCAGGGGCGATAGAGCAGGATGCGGATGTGGTCATGTTTTTATATAGGGACGAATATTATAATCCCGATACAGAGAAGAAGAATATCGGAGAAGTTATTATTGCGAAGCAGCGTAACGGACCTACAGGTGTTGTGGAATTAGTCTGGCTGGGTCAGTTTACAAAATTTGCGGATAAATCGAAATATGTCTAACGCAAATATCATACCAATTAGAAGTTATGCACAGATATTATGTAAATAGGCTATAAAGGGAAAAGGTAAAAAAACAAGGGTCTTAAGCTTCGGAATTTCAAGGAGACAAGAAAACACCGAACATATGTGCATATCTCTGTGGATAATGTGGATAATGTGGATTAAATTTTCATAGCTATCAAGACCTTCTTATATCGAATATTGCGAAGTATGAAAAATCATGATTGATTTACATAATTATTGTAGAATATTAAAGAATAATTTGTAGAAAAAGCTATTATAAAAGTCTCTGTTTATAGGTATTTTTTTAAATTATTAATATTTGATAAAGATTGCATTGTGGAGAAGCTTAGAATGATTATATCTGAACTGCAACATATAAATTGCAATTAGCGGGGTGTAAAACAAAAATAATTATTTGACGAAATATAAAGTATCTGCTAGTATAACAAAGGTTTCAAATATAAATATAAAGGTTGGTAAGAATGAAAAACAAATATGATGTAATCATCATTGGTGCGGGACCTGCAGGTATTTTTACGGCAATTGAATTAATAAAAGGAAACAGCGGCTATGACATATTGATAATAGATAAAGGCAAAACCTTAGCAAACAGGAGTTGCCCTTCAAGAACAACGGGAAAATGTGTCGGCTGTGAGCCTTGTTCCATTACCTTTGGCTGGTCCGGCGCAGGTGCTTTCAGCGATGGAAAGCTATCATTGAGCCCTGAGGTGGGCGGTAATATAACGGATTATATGAGTGAAGAGAAAGCGAAGGAGCTTATAAAATACGCTGATTCCGTTTATTCGAGCTTTGGTGTGGAAAGTGAAGTCCATGGATTAAACAGCAAAGCCATTGAAGATATTAAATACGAAGCATCTAAGCATAATATTAAGCTTATTCCTTGTCCTGTAAGGCATTTAGGCACGGAAAAGGCTTATTTCGTTCTTCAAAGAATGTATGAATACATTATAATGAATAATAAGGTTGAATTTTCAGAGCTTACCACAGCAATTGACATAATCACTGAGGATGGAAAAGCCAAAGGTGTAACCATAAAGAAAAAGGATGAAGAAGAGAAAACCCTGTATGCAGAATATATAATAGCTGCACCGGGAAGAGGCGGTGCTGAGTGGCTCTCAGAACAAACGAAAAAGCATGATATAAAAACAAACAACAATGCTGTGGATATAGGTGTAAGAGTTGAAGTACCTAACAGCATAATGGACCATCTGACAAAGGATTTATACGAGGCAAAGCTGGTATATTTCTCCGATACCTTTGATAATAAGGTCAGAACCTTTTGCATGAACCCCGGCGGTGTAGTATCTCAGGAAAACTATGAAGGTGGTTTAGCTCTTGTAAACGGGCACAGCTATTCTGACGATAGCTTGAAAAGCGATAACACAAATTTTGCTTTATTGGTGTCGACGAGATTTACAGAGCCTTTTAAGGACCCAATAAAATACGGTAAATATGTAGCGAGGCTCGCAAATATGCTTACAGGCGGCGGTATACTAGTGCAAAGGCTGGGGGACTTAATACAGGGAAGAAGAACGGATAAGGACAGATTAAACAAATCCAGTACTATACCAACTTTGAATAACGCAGTACCCGGTGATTTAAGCTATGTCCTACCCCATAGGTATATGGTATCTATTATTGAGGCTTTAAAGGCCTTTGACAAAATAGCACCCGGATTATTCTCCAAGAATACCCTATTATACGGTGTTGAGTGCAAGTTTTATTCTTCTCAGGTATCCGTAAGCGATAAATTCGAAACTGCCATAAAGAATTTATATACAATAGGTGATGGAGCAGGTATAACACGGGGATTGATGCAGTCCTCCGTTACAGGGATAGTCGTAGCCAGGGATATTTTATCTAGAAAATAAATTATATTGCAAAAATTACATGATGCAATTATAATAATTTTAGCGTCTTTTTAAAATAATAATATAACGGGATGGAAAAATATTTATTAAAATTAAGGTTATGCTTGAACAGTTATAATTTATAATTATTCATGAAATCTTGTTATAAAAATATTGTTGACAAATGCGGCCTCAGCATGTAGAATGTATAAATGTGAGTATTATTTTAGATGATCCACTAGCTCAGTAGG
>CAYPBK010000007.1:0-71328 GCA_964408955.1 uncultured Clostridiaceae bacterium | reverse complement strand
ACGTACGGTGGTGTGAGAGGGGCGAAGCTCATTAAGAGTTAGCCTCTACTCGATCCCTACATTTCCTCCCATTTTAATTGTAAAATCAAGCTAAATAGTTTATTATAATAAATGTAATCAAATTTATGCAAGGAGTGCAGCAAATGGCAAGATCAACAAGGACCAAAGGGGATTCAACGAAAAGAAGTTCAAAGGAAGCACGAGCAAATGCGGCTACCCTTGATATTGAAGCAAAAAAATCACAAAGGTCTATAAAAGCAAAGAAAAGCATCATTAAAAAGCCCGATAGGATAAACCAAAGCTATGATAACAAAACAATTAATATTGTTTTTCTTATACTGATTTCAGCTTTTATGCTTGTAGTTCCTTTTTATCGGGGTTTATTTTTTCGAGAAAATTATCTTCCTGCAATAATAGCTATTTCAGCTATTTTTACGGCTTACATATTGTACAGGCTCTGGGATAGAGAAGAGATATTAATTAATACATATTTAGACTTTGCCGTTTTGGCTATACCTGTGGCATATATCATATCTTTCTTCTTTGCTGCCAATGCAAAGGATGCCTTTGATGGGATACTTATATATTCCAGTTATTTTTTGATATATAAAATAACCGGCAGCCTTGTTAAATCAGATACTAAGAATAAAGATATTATAATAAATACTATTATAGCTTCTACATTTTTATTATCCTTTACTTTTTTCCTTCATCTGATGGAGGTTGTCAGTCTACATGGCATATTCGAAGGTAAAAGGCTTTTTGGGTTATACCAATACCCCAATACCACAGCCTCGGTATTAGGTGTGGGGATAATTCTTGCCCTCAATAAATTTATTGATACGGATGATACTAAATTGAAAGCTGCATATCAGGGTGCGCTTACTTCCCTCATACCTACATTTATATTTACACTTTCCCGTGGGGGTTATTTGGTACTGGGAGGAGTTCTTGCCCTTAATTTCCTGCTTGTAAACGGGAAATCAAAGCTGAAGCTATTACTAAGTTTTTTCATCACAGGGATTTCAAGCATTATGCTGATATATAAATTCTACACTTTAGGAGCAGAGGAGCTTAAGACCATAGGCAAATATTACTTTTTAGGGCTTATAGCTTCTATAGTCCTCACAAAGTTCATATTTGCTATAAGGAATAAAATCAAAATAAACATCACTGATATAAAAGTGAATATAGCTTTGATAGCTTTATTGGCAGTCTTTGTCGGTGCTTTTACTTTTCTTTTTTCCGTTAGGGAGATTGTAGAATATGAAATAAAGCATGACGTAGGTGAAGAGAAGTCTTGGAAGAATAAATCCATAACAGTGGATAAAATAATAGAGCCTAACAGTGACTATAATGTAGAATTCAATGTCAAATCATCCTTGGAAAACCCTCATAGCTACGGAATTATTATCAGAAGCTATGATAAGGATAACGTGCACACGGAGCTTTTAAAGGTTTTTGAACCTATAGGGGAGGAGTTTGTAAATAAAAGCTTTGACTTCACAACTTTAGAGGACACAAACAAAGTTATATTTTTACTCTATAACTATGAAACAGACAGCTATACAGTATATAAGGATATACAGGTAAAGGATAGCAATGGTGACGTTATTAAGAAAATAGATAAGTTTAAATATATACCTGAGACCATTGCCAACAGGTTTAAGGATTTTAACCTTGAGACAAGCAGCTCATCCTCCAGAATGCTGTTTATGAAGGATGGACTGAAAATTCTAAAGGATTATCCCATAACAGGGGCGGGAGGCGGCGCATGGAAGAATCTATATCGTCAATATCAGTCCCAGCCTTATAACACTACGGAAGTTCATAATTTCTATGTTCAATACGCACTAGAGACGGGTATACTAGGTTTGGTAGCCCTCGGAATAGTTTTGTTAAGCATTGCATGGGGTGCGTTTATAAGTATCAAGGATAAATCCCCCTATACTTACATATACTTAGCAGTTCTGTTATTATTCTTGCATTCGGCAATAGATTTTAATTTGTCTCTGGTAGCTGTCGGGTATATTCTATGGATGCTTATAGGAGTATTGTCCGGTCATGAGGGTATTAAGAAGTTTGAAAAACCTGTATTTAGTTATTCAAAAATACTCCTTCTTATACTGTCAGCGGCTATTGTGGTACAATCTTCTACGATGTATTATGGAATAAAAACCGGGTATAAAGCAGCTGGAATTGCCAAGGAAGGCAAGGATATGGAGAATGCTATCAGCCTTTATAACAAAGCAATAAAGCTGGATAGATATAATTCCGCTTACAGGAGTGATCTGGCTCAAATAATGAATAATGAGCTTAGAAAAACGAAGGACAAGAAATACTATGACTCCTTTATGGAGCAAATAGACATGATAAAGAAAAACGAGCCATATAATAACCAATATACTTCTATTATGTGCAGTATGCTTCTTGCCATCGGCAAACTAGATGAAGCAGCTTCACTGGCGGATGCGAAATTGGTCCAGGAGCCAATGGTGCTATCCTCCTACGATATGAAAATAGATGTAAACTATCAAATAGCTAAATACTACTTAGAAAATGAAAAGGTGGAGGAATCTGTTCCATTTCTGGAAAAAGCGTTGGAAGCAGTGGGGCAACTAGAGAAGGTTAATGAAATGGTGGATAAGCCTATAAAGCTTAAAGGAGATTATCCAAAAAAAGTTGAAGCCATTCAAAACACTTTAGATATGATAAAAGAGGATTTGAGTGAGGAGAATGGAAACGACTAATAAACATGTATGAATAGTAATAATTTATTTAACAGCTATAAACGTAAAGGACCGGAAAATGCCGGTAGCAAACAGCTAACACCAATAGTAAAGGAAGTGTATTAATTGGAAGAAATAAGCTTACGAGAACTAATCGAAATATTACTTAAGAAAAAAATATTAATCATCGCAATAACAACAATAGCAATAATAGCGGCCGGAGTTTTCAGCTTCTTTGTACTGGATCCGGTTTATCAAGCTAAAACCATACTTATGGCATCAGGTATGAATGTAAAAACAACAAGCTCTACTGAAGCAAAAGGCATTGATGACTTGTTAGACAATATATCTAAATATCCTCAAATGTCTATAGAAGCCTATAAAGAACAGATAAGAAACCCTCAAATACTGGATCAAGTGATTTATGAATTAAATTTGGCAGATAGAGAAGTAAACAGAGTAGCGCTTAAGAATATGATAGAGTTGAGCACTATTAAGGACACAAATCTTATAACTATAACGATACAAAATAAGGATAGGCTCCTTGCTACAAGTATTGCAAATACATTGGCTAAGAGATTTACTGTACATATATCGGAGCTGGCTAAAACCCAAGCGGAGAAATCCTCTAATTATGTAAAAACCCAGATGGAGATAGAGAAAGAGAAGTTGGATGAGGTTCTTGTTGAATACAAGGAATATTTATCTCAGCCTCAAGGGATAGACGAGTTAAAGAATGAGATAGCATCTAAAACAAGCTTAATAACAGAATATAAAGCAGGGCTAATTACTTTGGAAGTAGAGCTTAAAAAGGTTATAGCATCCTTGGCTTCAAATAAAAAAGCATTAGATGAGTTAAATGATAAAATAATACTTAAAAAATCAATTTTGGATGATACCTTAATATCCGACATAGCAAAGGAAAAGCTAAGCGGCGGGATAGATGCATTATCCAATATTACAGTGGAGTCAGAAGAAAAGAATGAGGTATATCAGCTTTTAAAGAGCACCATAATCTTAGAAGAAGCACAACAAACGTCTCTTAAAACAGAAAAAGCAGCAAAGGAAAAGGCAATAAATGAAATAAGCGAAGAATTGGAAGAGTTGCAGGCAAAGCTGGCAGATAAGCAATATGAGGATAATATAATAAAGCAAAAGGTTAGCTTTGCACAATCAACCTATGAATCTTTTTTCAAAAAGTATGAGGAAACGAGAATTTTAAAATCCTCAGATATTGGAGAAGCAAGCATAATAATTGTCTCACCGGCAGTTGAACCTCTAAACCCCGTAGGACCTAATAAAAAGCTTAATGTTGCTATAGCGGCAGTACTGGGTTTGATGATTGGCGTTTTCCTCGCCTTTTTCACTGAGTACTGGAAATCGAGCGGGAAACAAACAATAGTACAATAACAAAGTAAAAAAACCCGGCAAATTAATATAAACCGGAGGTATCCGATGAAAGCTTATACCCGTAAAACAATATTGATATTAACGGATGTAATTCTCGTTAATCTTGCTCTTTACATAGCATTGCTGCTGAGATTTGACGGCAAAATAATGCCTCAGTATTTAATAATATTTAAAGAAACTTTTTTGATAATCACAATAATAAAGATTGCTGTCTATGGAGTACTGGGTCTTTATAAAAGCCTATGGAGCTACGCAGGAATAGACGAGCTTATACAGGTATTTTTTGCTACGGCGGCTGAGAGTATTTTATGCTATTTTTACGGGCAATATTTTCATGTCAGGCTTCCCAGATCAGTATATCTTATGGCTTGGTTTATAACCTTTATTTTTATAGGCGGGAGTCGGCTGAGCTTTAGAATTCTCCGACGGTTGAACAGCTATGTAAAAAATGATACTGCCAGCATGACCCGGGTAATGATCATAGGTGCCGGGGAAGCCGGTTCCATGGTGATAAAGGAGATGCAAAAGCATGGGGAGCTAAACAGCATCCCTGTGGCGGTAATAGACGATGATAAAACAAAGCACAAATCCAAAATACACGGAGTGACTGTTGTAGGCGGCAGAGATAGGATTAAAACAGCGGTAGCTAATAAAAATGTTGAGGAAATAATAATCGCGTTACCCTCTATTCCAAAATCGGAACTAAGAAAAATAGTTGATATATGCAAAAGCACTAAATGCAAGTTAAAAATACTTCCCGGTGTATATGAGATAATTGATGAAAAAGTAAGTCTAAAGAAAATAAGGGATGTCAATATTGAGGACCTTTTGGGGCGAGACGAAGTAAAGCTACATACGGAGGAAATAGCGGGATATATTAAGCATGAAACGATACTTGTTACCGGAGGCGGCGGCTCCATCGGCTCGGAGTTATGTCGGCAGCTATTGAAATTCAGACCTAGAAAGCTAATTATATTTGATATATATGAAAACAATGTCTATGAATTAGAAAATGAGCTTAGAAACAAATATAAGTTAAATATAGATATCCAGGTATTGATAGGCTCTGTGAGGGACAAGGAAAGACTGAGGCAAGTGTTTGCCCAATATAAACCCAGTGTGGTATTTCATGCTGCGGCTCATAAGCATGTGCCTTTGATGGAATTGAATCCAACTGAGGCTGTAAAAAATAATGTATTCGGGACTTTAAATGTTGTACAAGCAGCCGATGAATATAATGTAAAAAAGTTTGTCCTGATATCTACGGATAAAGCCGTAAACCCAACAAATATAATGGGTGCTACTAAGAGGCTGGCTGAAATGATAGTCCAGACTATGAACAGGAAAAGCAAAACGGAATTTGTAGCAGTAAGATTTGGCAATGTCCTTGGCAGTAACGGGAGTGTAATCCCGCTTTTTAGAAAGCAAATAGCCCAAGGCGGACCTGTAACGGTAACTCATCCTGAAATAACAAGATATTTTATGACTATACCGGAGGCAGCGCAGCTAGTGATTCAAGCGGGGGCCATGGCGAAAGGCGGAGAAATTTTTATCCTGGATATGGGTCAGTCTGTAAAGATAGTGGATTTGGCTAGGGATTTGATAAGACTTTCCGGCTTTGAGCCCGATGAGGATATTAGGATAGAATTCGTGGGACTAAGACCGGGAGAAAAGCTATACGAGGAGCTTCTTCTGGCAGAGGAAGGAATAAAATCAACAGCTCATGAAAACATATTTGTAGGTAAGCCTTTGGATTTGAGCTTCAATGAAGTAATGCTTGGCATTAGAGCGTTGCAAAACTCTTTAAACGACAAGAAAGCTCTGAAGCAATGCATGAAAAGCATAGTCAGTACATATGATGAAAACGGCGAAGCAGCAGCAACGGGGGAGAAGTAGTATTATCGCTAATTTCTGCTTCGCTTTTTAGTTTTTCTAGTTCTCACGAATTTCAAGGTTTTCATAGCTTGACCCAATTTCTATTACAATATAAGAAAGTATGAGATTAGCAAGGGTCATCGGTAAAGTCAAAGAGTTATAAAAAACTTTGGTTGATGTATTACAGATAAATATTTGTTTGCTATATTGCACAGGTGGTGAGGATAGATTATCTGTAATAGTGATTATATCAACTTCTCTATATGCAATATATTTAGCAATATTAGAAATGCCATGATAATATTTTGGAAATGCGATCAATATAACTGAATCATTTTTATTAATTCTCGAAAGCATATTTTGCACCCCGTCCATGTCAGACAAATCAAGAGATATTGCATTTATTCCTAACACTTTTAAACGAAATTCAAAAAAGTCAGAAATTATTTTGGAAACATCGTGACCACATATATACACTGTTTCACTATTTTTTATGGTAATTGCAGCGTTTATAATTGAAAGCAAGTCAATAGTGCTGAAAAAGTCTTTACAATTAGTATACTCTTCCTGACAAATATGCTTTAATAAATTTACTTTACCCATTTCGTCAATAACGGTCGTATCCGGTACAAAATAATCTGATGATGATAATCTCTTTATTAAATTTTGTGTATAAGAGCGAAACGCATCTTTTAAATCAGTAAAACCTTTAAAGCCAAATTTATAACAAAATCGAAGTATTGTAAGCTCTGAGGATAGGGTTTTTTCGCTTAGCTCGGCAAGCGTAATGTAGCAAATATCCTCGGGGTTTTCCAGTAGATAATCTGCAATTACTTTTTGCTTTTTAGTTAGCTTTTCATATTTATTATTTATTTCCATAATAATATTCATTATATTTTCTCCTAACGAAATAAATATTTATATAAAGTAAACACTTTACTTTTGTATCATATTTGTGTTATTATAATACAAATATAGCGACTTTGTAAAGTAAACACTTACCAAAAAATAGATTAATTTCTATTGAAAGCCACAAATTATGTAGATTACACATTGTAAATTATAATACAAAAATGTCAGGTTTGTAAAGTAAACACTAAATAAAATAGCGGGGAGGAGTGAGCATGGTGAAAGCCATAACTAATGGCAAAGTAATTACAGTAACCGGTCCTATTTTTGAAAAAGGGACAGTTTTAGTGGAAAAAGATAAAATTATTGATGTTGGTAGCGATATATCAATTCCGGAGGGCTCGGAGATAATCGATGTAAAAGGAAAGTGGATTACTCCCGGTTTTATTGATTGTCATACCCATTTATCAACCTTCGAAGCGTTTTGCACCAACCCCGGAGTCAAAGACGGCAATGAATCTTCTGATCCGATTACTCCACATATCAGAGCTATTGATGCTCTTAATCCTTTCGATGAAGCAATTGTGATGGCTAGGAATGCGGGCTTTACTACATGTTATACAGGTCCTGGCTCGGGAAACGTTATAGCCGGTATAGGAGTGAGCATTAAGCTAAGGGGAACAACCGCTGATATTATGGCCATTCCGGGCAGTGAACAGATGAAAATAGCACTTGGAGAAAACCCCAAAAGATTTTATGGATTAAAGGATAAAATGCCTGTAACAAGGATGGGAGTGGCAGCATTGCTTAGAGAAACACTTTTTAAAGCAAAAATATATTCGGATAAACTGAGCAAATGTAAAAATGGAGATCAGGAAATGCCGGAATTTGATTTTAAACTTCATTCTTTAATAAAAGTTATAAAGGGAGAGCAAAGATGCAGAATACATTGCCATAGGTCTGATGACATTATTACCGCTATCAGAATAGCAAAGGAATTTAATCTGGATTATGTTATTGAGCATGCTACAGAAGGATATAAAATAGCAAATGTATTGCATGACGAAGGGGTTACTTGTGTTGTGGGACCGTTGCTGCTGCCATATCTAAAAAGGGAGGTATGGGGCTTAAGGCAGGACACTCCGGCAATACTTGAGCGTGCCGGTGTCAAGCTATGCTTGACGGCAGATGGCGCCGTCGAGACTCAGTGGCTTCCCATGGAAATAGGCGTCGTTATAAAAAATGGTCTGTCAGAAGATACTGCTTTTAAAAGTGTCACTATAAATGCTGCTGAGGTTTTAAAGCTTGATGATAGAATAGGCTCCATAGAAAAAGGCAAGGATGCCGATATTGCAGTATTTAACGGACATCCTTTTCACAATATGACCGACTGTATCCTTACAATGATAGATGGAGAGGTCTATAACAACAAACTATAAACAATTTATACTATCACTAAATAATTTAAAAAGAACAGGAGAGGAAAAAATGAAAAAAAGAAGCATGTGGTTATTACTGGCACTATTGGTTGCCCTTAGCGCGGTGCTAAGTGGATGTTCTTCCGGTGGCTCTAAAAACACCGGTGATCCGTCTCCGGGTCAGACTTCTCAGGAGAAAGTTCTTAGGATAGGTACCCCCTATTCGGTAGGGACATTGTTGCCTTGGAAGGTTTCATCTGACGGAGACCGTTATATCGTATCAAATATTTATGAAAGCTTAGTGCAAAATGATGTCGGTCCGTTTTTTGGTCCCAGCTTAGCAGAAAGCTGGACAAATATTGATGACAATACTTATGAGTTTAAGCTTCATAAGGAATCCTATTGGCACACAGGGAATGAACTGTTTAAAGATGAAAAGGTTCCTGTTACTGCGGAGGATGTTAAGGCTTCTTTTGAATTCTATCTGGATGAAAGCAACGGCGCATTAGCAAGAAACGCTTTACTGAATGATTTAGACAAAATTGAGATAGTTGATGAATATACCATTAGATTAATTACAAAAAAGCCAACCGCTATGTTTCTAAGAAATGTAAGCAAAGTGCAAATTCTTCCTATGAAAGCATTTGAAACAAATTTTGATTTACAAGAATATCCTGTAGGATCCGGTCCTTACAAGTTTAAAGAGTATGATGCAGACAATAAGGTTGTATTGGTAAAAAACACAGATTATTATATTGAGCCAAAGCTTGATGAAGTTGTTTTTAAAATTATTCCTGATAAAGCTGTAGCTGCTATTGCTTTACAAAACGATGAAGTGGATATAGTACCCCAAATATTATCAACAGATGTAAAAACAATAGCAAGCAATGATAGTTTAAAATTAATACCAAACAATGCCGGATGGTATAGATATATTGCATTTAATACAAGTAATGAGCTCTTTTCTGATATTAAAGTTAGGGAAGCCATTTCTATGGCAATAGATTTTGAGGCTATAGTGGACAATGTTTTTTCCAACGATGCAAATGCGAAACTGGCAGTATTCTCTTATGGTGGTGGCGTACCTCCAGAATTGCCTGGATATGATATAGAAACCTGGAAGAAAAGCTATGAGTATAATCCGGAAAAGGCAGCACAATTATTAGAGGAAGCGGGCTGGAAGAAAGATTCCTCAGGTATTTATACAAAGGGCGGAAAAAAATTCAGCTTTACAATAAAGGTGCAATCTAATGATAATCCCCGTGTTAAATTTGGTGATATGTGTGCGACTTATCTAAAGTCTTTGGGTATTGATTGTTCTACCCAGACAACTGAGTTTGCAACCTTATCATCTGATATTGCCTCAGGGGATACGCAGATGTTTATTATGGGAGGAGCCAGCGGCCTTGACGGAATGAGCTTCTTGTATCATTCTGAAGGCGCAAAGACCAGTACCCACAATACATTCTTAGTAGACAAAGAGATAGATAGCTTGATTGATACAGCTTATGCTACAATCGACGATGCAAAAAGAGAAGAATTGCTTAAAAAAGCTGCAAATAAAGCAGTGCTAAACAAGATTCACCCGGGAGGTTATTTTGAATATGTGCAAATTGGTATGAATAAAGATATCAGCGATTTTGAGCAAAGACCGAGTTTGCAGATTTCACTCACCTCAGCATTAAGGAATATAGATATTAATAAATAAAGTGCTATAAGCTTTTTGCAGGACACCTATGGAGCAATCATACGGTGTCTTGCTAAGCTTATCGTTCGTCTCATTTATGGGAGGTTGTAATGAAAGTTTATATTATACGAAGACTTTTACAAATGATTCCTACTTTGCTTGCGATATCTTTTCTCATATTTGGGTTGCTTTATATTGTGCCCGGCGATCCTGTTTATATTATGTTGGGGGCAAGTGAAACGCAAAGCGTGGACCAAGAGACTTATAACCAGGTTCGTGAGGACTTGGGTTTGGACAAACCTTTTTTCACAAGATATTTCAGTTTCGTAGCAGACGCTTTAAAGGGGGACTTGGGCAAATCTTATAATACCGGTAAGGATGTTTTTTTAGAGATAAAAGCGAGGATACCCAATACTTTGATTTTAACTTTTGGTGCAATGGCAATAGCTCTGATTATTGCAGTACCTTTGGGTATATTAGCAGCAGTAAAGCATAATAGTATTTGGGATACAATGGCTACATTCCTTGCAACGGTTAGTGTTTCCCTTCCTAAGTTTTGGTTTGCTTTGGTTATGATTATAGTTTTTTCATTAAAATTACGGTGGTTTCCAAGTCAAGGGATAGGTAGTTTGGATGAAGGTTTGTGGTTGTTTCTAAAGCATTTAGCATTGCCTTCCTTTTCTTTGGGATTAGGGCTTGCCGCAACTCAGACTAGAATGATACGTTCAAGCATGCTTGATGTTTTAAATCAGGATTATATAAGATTCGCAAAAAGCAAAGGGCAGAAAGACTTAAAAATTCTGACGGGTCACGCTTTAAAAAATGCTATGATACCTGTAGTAACAGTTATTGGGTCAGAGCTGGGAGCGCTTCTCGGAGGTGCGGTTGTAACGGAAACTATTTTTGCTTGGCCGGGCGTAGGAAGAATGGTTGTTAACGCAATAGGCAGGAGGGATTATCCTGTGATACAAGGTGCAACTTTGGTTTTATGCACAATGTTCATTTTGATAAATCTGATAGTAGATTTAATGTACGTATGGCTAAATCCAAAAATAAGCTTTCAAAGTGAGGAGAAGTAGGTGCTGATGGAAACAGGGAAAGATACACAAATAAATGAGAAAGAAAACTATGCAGTAATTCCGTATAGGGTAGAGATAATAAGAGAATTCAAGAAAAATAAATTAGCTGTCTTAGGGCTTATAATATTCATTGCTATTATAACAATATGTATTTTCGCCCCTTTTTTTACTAAATACAATCCCATATTGAACATGAATCTAAAGGATAAATTGCTTCCGCCCGGATCACCGGGTCACTTTTTAGGCACGGATGATTATGGCAGAGATATTTGGTCAAGGTTGATTTTTGGCGGTCGAACATCTTTACTGACGGGTATTTCCGTCGCGCTGCTATCCGCTTTTATCGGTGTTGCAATAGGTTGTATAAGCGGTTATTTCGGCGGAATAATAGATGGTTTCAGTATGAGAATAACAGACATAATGCTGTCCTTCCCATTTTTAATAATTGCCATAGCCATTATGGCGGCATTAGGAGCAAACCAAAGGAACATAGTGATAACTCTGGCTATTGTCAGCTGGCCTGGTTTTGCCCGACTCACAAGGGGTCAGGTTCTTATGATAAAGAAACAAGAATATGTTGAATCTGCAAAGGTTGCAGGTTTAAAGGACTTGAGGATTATGATAAATCATGTTCTGCCTAATTGCTGGGGTCCAATTATTGTTCAGCTTACATTGACAGTCGGAAGCGCAATACTCTCTGCCGCCAGCCTTAATTTTTTAGGACTTGGCATTGATGCAACTATTCCTGATTGGGGTGTAATGCTTAATCAAGGCAGGGATTATTTGCAAAGTGCTTCATATCTTACAACAATTCCGGGTGTGGCTATTTCCTTGTCTGTATTATCAATTAATTGGATAGGTGATGGGCTTCGCGATGCCTTTGATCCTAAACAAAGAAAGTAGGTGGAGGATAGCCATGGAAAAGAGAAAACTGTTAAATATAAAAAATTTAAATGTTACATTTAAAACTCAGCAAGGTGAAATAAAGCCTGTTGAAAATGTATCCTTTTCAATAGATAAAGGTCAGACAATGGCAATTGTAGGCGAATCAGGTTCGGGAAAAACAGTAACATCCTTAGCAATAATGAGGCTTTTAGATAGATCTGCAATTGTAAATTCAGAAATTATGACATTGGACAACGAAGAAATGTCAATCTTGAATAAAGAGGAAATGAGGTTAATAAGAGGCTTTAAAATTTCTATGATTTTTCAGGAGCCTATGACATCTCTAAACCCAGTCTATAAAATTGATAGGCAGATTGGGGAAATATTTAAGATACATTATCCTCATATAACAAAGAAAGAAATATATAAAAAATCAATAGATATTTTAGAAAAGGTAGGAGTACCAAAACCGGATGAAAGGCTAAAGGTTTATCCCCATCAGCTTTCAGGTGGTCTTCGGCAAAGGGTTATGATTGCAATTGCATTGGCTTCAAATCCTCAAGTACTGATTGCAGACGAGCCTACAACAGCGTTGGATGTTACAATACAAGCGCAAATTATAGATCTCCTTAAAGCTTTGCAAAAAGAGTTTAATATGTCTATTCTTTTGATAACCCATGATTTTGGTGTTGTATCAGAGATTGCAGATAAAGTTGCTGTGATGTACGCCGGGAGAATTGTTGAAGAGGGAAATTGCGAAGATATATTGACTAATCCACTTCATCCATACACAGAAATGCTTATTATGTCAATCCCCGGCATGAAGATTAAAAAAGGCGAACGTCTTAAATCTATCCCTGGTACGGTGCCCAGCCCTTTGAATTTTCCAAAAGGATGCAGGTTTTATCCAAGGTGTCCTAAAGCAATGGATATATGCAGGACCTGCTCACCCGATGTATATATAAATAAAGATAGAAAAGTAAGTTGTTTTTTAAGGCGGTATGAATATGAACAATGAATCAATTTTGTCAATAAACGAATTGAAGGTTTACTTTCCGTTAAAATCAGGCCTGTTACAAAAAACAAAAGATTGTATAAAAGCTGTTGATAATGTTTCTCTTCAAGTACAAGAAGGTGAGACTCTAGGCTTAGTAGGTGAATCAGGCTGTGGGAAAACTACACTGGGCAGGAGTATTGTCAGGCTTAATGAACCCTTATCAGGCAGTATATTATTTAAAAATAATAATATTTTAAGCCTTAAAGGAGAGAAGCTCAGAAAACTACGTAGAAATATTCAGATGGTTTTTCAGGATCCTTATTCCTCCCTTAATCCAAGACAGACGATTAGCCGCCTTATAGGTGAAGTGCTAATTATTCAAATGGGTATGTCAAAGGAGGAAGCCTCGGAGAGTATTGCTGAACTATTGAGGCAAGTCGGATTGAGTCCGTCCTATGCTCAAAGGTATCCCCACGAATTTTCGGGGGGTCAGAGGCAAAGGATAGCTATTGCCAAGGCTCTTGCCCTTAAGCCGGAAATAGTGATATGCGATGAAGCGGTATCTGCCCTTGATGTCTCGGTGCAGTCCCAGATAATTAATTTGCTTATTGATTTGAGAGAGCAATATTCGAATATGACCTATATTTTTATTTCGCATGATTTAAATATTGTAGAGCATATAAGTGATAGAGTGGCAGTAATGTATCTTGGCAAAATCGTTGAGCTGGCAAAAACAGAAGATTTGTATGGAGGATGTGCACACCCTTATACCCAAGCTCTGCTTTCCTCTATGTTCTTGCTTCCGGGTATCAGAAAAAAAGAGCGGATATATTTGAAGGGTGAGGTACCCAGTGCTTCAAGTATTCCAACGGGTTGCAGATTTCATACACGATGTCCTTATGCTTTCGAAAGGTGCCGATTGGAAGAGCCTCCTTTAATAGAAGTTGGAAAAGAGCATTATGTGGCTTGCCATTTAGAACTATCTAAATAAAGGATATTATAAAGCCGCAATTTGCGGCAGATTGGAGTCGAATTATGATTATTTTGAAAAATGCGCATTTATATTCACCGGAGGATCGCGGGATAAATGATATTTTGATTTGTAACGATAAAATCGCAAAAATAGCTCCAAAACTGGATTTAATTTATAGCGTTGCAGATATTTATGATGTAAAAGGCAAAGCTATTATACCAGGACTTATAGATCAACATGTGCATATAACCGGTGGCGGCGGGGAAAATGGTTTTTCAAGCAGAACCCCTGAGATACAGCTATCCCAGTGTATTTTATCCGGTGTAACAACAGTGGTAGGATTATTGGGTACTGATTCTCGGACACGCACTGTGTCAAACTTGGTTGCGAAAACAAAAGCACTTAATGAAGAAGGTATAACAGCTTATTGTCTTACCGGCGCTTACGAGTACCCATCACCTTTTTTAACAAATAGTGTTGCAGATGATATTGTATTTATAAATGAGGTGTTGGGGTGCAAAATAGCTATATCAGATCACAGATGCTCAAATATAACCAAACAAGATATGATATCTCTTGTATCCCAAATAAGAATAGCCAGCTTAATATCTAAAAAGCCGGGCATTTTACACATTCATGTAGGATCAGCCAACAGCGGCATTAAAATGATATTAGATATAATAAAAACAAGCAATATTCCAATAAAACATTTCCGACCTACTCATATTGCAAATTGTATTGAGGATGCGGTTATTTTTGCAAACGAGGGAGGCTATATTGATTGTTCAACAGGTCGAAATCTTGAATATACAGCAGATATAATTATTGACCTTTTATCAAGGGTTCCTGAAAAGCTTTTAACAGTAAGCTCTGATGGTAATGGCAGTTTACCGATATGGAATGATAAGAAAGATATTGTAGGTATGGCTGTGGCAAAAATGGATACTTTAATGGATTTGATAGGAATTTTAACTAAAGAAAAAGGAATAGACCTCGAAAATATTTTGCCTATGTTTACAAAAAACGTTGCTGAAGCTTTGGAAATATTTCCACAAAAGGGTTGTATAAGAGAAGGCAGTGACGGTGATATGGTTATTCTTGATGATGATAAAAAAATAGATTCGGTGATTGCTAAAGGTAAGTTTTTAATGAAGGATGGAGAGCTTATAGCTAAAGGAACATTTGAATAAATATAACAGTGATAATTAGCGAGACAGGAGTACCTGTCTTGTTTTATTGGCACAAGTTACCACACCACGGCAATTCAGTTTTATGGTATCGCATAAAGATACCGTATTAGCCTCGATGTGTGCAAATCCATTCATGAAGATTTGACTTGTTTTTTTGTACTGCTGTTCAAGCCAATTAACATAAAAGAGATTTTAATATTAGGGATTATTTTTTGTAATTTTACGAGATTTCTCCTTGCCTGAGATATAGTCGATTTGGCGGGGGATTTAATAAGACTTTTGGCTTTGGACTTGATGAGGATAAAAGGTTCCCTTACTGCAAAAGAAAAGTAATAAAAATACTCTTTTCCTGACCTAAAAAGAGTATTTTTATATAAGTTTCTTAACAATTTGTTATATATGGATTGTCTCGTTATTTAGATAAAGTAGCTTATTTATTTTTTAAAGTTTTATAAACTAAAATAATTAGAATTTAAATCGCACCCCCGTTAAAAGGTGTGTTTCATAACTGCGGTCGAGATAAAAATCAGACATATCTACATAATTTGCAGCAGCGGCATTGATCTCTTTGGACCAAATAGGCAATACACAGTATAAATCCATGAGACCGTATTGAGCATCTTTAAAGAGTTGTATTCTCTTAGCTTCGTCAATAGTATGCAAGCCTTCATTTATATTCTTTAGTACTTTCTCATCATTATGAGACGTTAGTGTGTAGTAACTCATTGCAGGAGTAAAGCGCATTAAACCGTTACCAGCCTCTCCTGTGGAAGCAGATAAACCGTAAATACAAAGGTTATGATTACCGCTGGCAGTGTAACTAGAGTAAGCGTTTGCGTCCATAAAATTAAGCTTTACTTCAATGCCAATATCCGCTAGCTGTGCTTGAACCGATTCTGCCACGTCCATGCGCATAGTTTGATTACTTTCGGCCGCAAACTCTAAGGTCAAACCGTTTGCATATCCGGCTTCCGTCAAAAGGCTTTTTGCTTTTTCTATGTCGCGTTCTAATATTTTGTTACTTATATCCGCCGATCCAATAATGTCTTCATTAAAAAAGGTGTTGGGCTTTTTCCCCATTCCTTTATAAGCCATTGCAACCACTACATCGCGGTCAATTCCATACATGATTGCTTTACGCACACGTATATCATCTAACGGCGGTTTGGCTGTGTTCAAGCAAATATAATTGCTATTTGCTGAGTAGGCATATATATATTGTAAGTTAGCTGCGTTCTTTATACGCTCCTTATCGTTTGCTGTTATATCGTAGACAATATCAGCACTTCCGGTTTCTGCTTCTATAGCCCTATTTGCCCCTTCAGTTATTACACGAAAATTAAGATTTTTAATCCGGTCAGCGACGCTATCATCCCAATATCCTTCATAAGAAGCAAGAGTATAGTGATCCCCCTCAGCATAGCTATCTAGAAGATACGGCCCAGTGCCGGCAATTTTTTTGAAAAAGTCCCCGTTCTTTGATTCAAAATCAGATTTACTAAAAATACCTGTAAATGCATTTGAAAGTAGTGCAAGTTGGTTAGCCGTTGGTTCCTTAGTAACTATTGTAAATGTAGTTTCATCAATTATTTTGCACTTTTCAAAATCAATAGCTACTACATTTGAGTAACCTGCAGTACCGTCATCGTAAGAACGTTTAAAGCTGAATAATACGTCTTCAGGAGTTAGCGGATCACCATTATGAAAATGTACCCCGCTTTGTAGTTTAATTTCAACGGTTAGATCATCAAGATAACGCCATTCTTTGGCTAGCATAGGCAAAAGGTTAAAATTCGAATCTAGTCTAAATAATGTTTCATAAATATGCCTACTGACTTGATGAGCAGCAAAATACGTATTCATAGCTGGATCCATAGTTGCAGGGTCTGTTGGTACGACGATGGTTAGAATGTCCAGGTTTCCAGCAGCGTTTGTCTTTACGGAATCCCCGTTAGCATTGGATTTAGTGTCATTACCTCCGGTGCTTTTACCACAACCTATAATAGTCATAAGAATGAATAAAAATAAAAGGGTAACTTTTATCTTTGGAGTATACTTTTTTAGCATAATAAATCTCCTTTCTTTTACTTTTAGGTAAGTACTGGCACTATAAGTCTGTTAACAAATCAGCCCCCCTTCTTTTGCTTATTTCAGAAGCCTTTTTTTTGGCAACAGTTAAATGGTTAATTTGTTGCCATTGTTCAAGTGCATGCAGGGCATTTTGACGACCAAATTGTAAATGATCCATTAACTCACGCTTGGCTAATAGGTATTCCTTTGACCGAATATGTCCAATAAGAGACTGCCAAGATTCGATTGGTATATTTATGTATTCGGTGTTTTTGTTAATACTTTGGTTAATTTGACTTAGGTGAGATATGCGTATAATTTCATCCTGTAAATTATCATAGACATTTGTGATACGCTCATTTTCACACACGCTTATTAAAGTAGCGTGCATTGTACGTTCAGAAAGCAAATATGATTGAGGATTGTCACGATTATTCTGTAATTCTGGAAGAATTTTTTCTAAACGTTTTGCTTGTGTAATGGCTAATTGTTTCTGAAATACAATATCAATTGCATAGTTTTCTATTAATGAACGAAAATCGTATATGCTGAGTATATCCTTTTTTGTAATTCCTTTTACTTTTGTCTTTTTACGAAAATCAGCAATTAACCACCCTTCCTTTATCAATTCATTGATAGCCATCTTTACAGGCATTTTACTAACTTGATATTCGGACGAAAGCATTGTTTCGGTTAAGAATTGATCTGGTTTGTAATGGAGAAAAATAATTTTGTTTTTAACCTGTTGATAAACATATTCAGTTAGGGAGTTTTCTGCAAAGGAATCTGTCAAAGGGGTACTGTTTATCCCTTTTCTCATTAAACAAGCCTCCTATAAACATATTTGATATATCAAATATAACAAAAGTAATCATTAATTTCAAGTGCTTTTTGACATATTTCTCGTTTTATTAGCATTTATATACCATTTTGTAAAAAAACTCGACAAAAACACTTGTGCTGAACCAAAGATTCTGTTATATTTGATATATCAAATATTTTGTTATATAACTTTCTTTTATAAAGTGGAGGTGTTAAAGAGAAAAAATATTCTGAACAAATTTTCTTATTTCCTAATTATAATTTTTTTATAAAAATTTAATTGCTATTAAAAAAATAATTAAAGAGGTGATCCAGATGAGCTTAGAATTAAATTATGTTAATATCACAGGATTAGCTGAGTCAGATAGAACTTATGTTGATAATGGTCAACTAAATATCTGCAAACAAGAGATTCTCAATATCATAAATGAAGATCCTAATATTGAGGAGGTAAGAGTGGAACTAGTTCGACCTGGGGAAAGTGTTAGGATTACCCCGGTAAAGGATGTCATTGAACCTAGAGTCAAGCTTGACGAAAAAGGAGGTTATTTTGCTGGTGTTCTATCGCCGGTAGATAGTGCAGGCTCTGGCCGAACCTTAGTGCTGAAAGGAGCTGCAGTTGTTCTTACAGGTCTTTTCATGGATTTTTGTGAAGGATTGATTGATATGGAAGGACCAAGTGTTCCTTATTCACCATTCTCATCAACATATAATGTTGTGCTTTGGATCAAGACTAAGCCAGAAATTGATTTTACTGATTATAAAAAGTCTATGCAAATGGCTGGTCGTAAGGTGGCGATTTACCTTGCCGAATGTGCTAAAGATAGTCCAATAGATAGTGTAAAAACATATGATTGGGAACCGGTCTTTAACGATTTGCCTCGAGTTGGTCATATTCATTTGATTTCGACCAGAGCTCCTTTTGATGCACAGTTATTTGGGACAGATGTTGCTGGTATAGTGCCGACCATTATATCACCACTAGCTGCAATTGACGGTGCCACAATAGATAGTGCATGCCGTTGTTTTTGCCAAAGAAATTCTACATATCATCATCAAAATAATGCTATGGTAACCGAGGCACTGGAAAGACATCTAAAAGAGATAAATTTAGTGGCAGTAATTGTATCTATTGAGAGGATATCTCATATTGATAAGGATAAAAATTCAACATTGGCTACACAAATAGCTAACATGATGAAATTGGATGGGGTTATTATTTCTGAAGAGAATGCTGGTAACCCTGACGTAGATCTAATGATGGTTTGTAGAAAGGCTGAAACACTAGGAATAAAAACCGTATTATCGTGTGAAGAAGGTGCTGGAAGGAATGGATTGACACAATCTAAGGCAGACACAACACCTGAAGCTGATGCAGTAATCTCAAACGGTAATAATAACGCTGAAATTATATTACCACCAATGGAAAAACTAATTGGAGATTGGGATGCAATTGGTAAGATTGCCGGTACATTTGAAGATACTATTCTGTCAGATGGCAGCCTTCATGTTGAAATTCTATGCATAGTTGGTGCTACCAACGAGCTTGGTCATGGATATAACAGCTGTGTAATGGAATAAAAATTATACTTGAGGAGGAAGTGAAATGGTACAACAGATTAAAGTAGTATATTATACAAATCAGTTTTTTGGTCAAATTGGAGGAGAAAGTGAGGCGGGTATTGCTCCATTTATAAAACATGAAGCCGTTGGACCGGGAAAAGAAATTGAAAAGCTTATGCACCCTAAAGCAAAGGTTATCTCAACTATCATTGGCGGCGATAACTATATGGCACAAGATTTGGACAAGAGTGCCATGGAGATAGTAGAATTATTAAAAGATGTTGATTTTGATATTCTTTTGGCGGGACCGGCATTTTCCTCAGGTCGTTACGGTATGGCATGTGGTGCTGTATGTAAAGCTGTAAATCAAATTTTACATAAGCTTACTGTTACGGCTATGCATCCAGAAAATCCAGGCGTGGATCCGTATAAAGCTGCAACATATATTGTTCCTTGCGATAAAACAGCAGCGAATATGCGCGATGCATTAAGAAAATTAACTAGTGTGGGGCTTAAATTAGCAGATGGTCAAAAACCTTCATTGGCAGAGGGTGAATATATTATGCAGGGTCGCCGTGTGAATGTTTTCAAAGAAAAGCCAGGTGCTGTTCGTGCATTTGATATGTTGAATTTGAAGTTAAAAGGTAAACCATATGAAACGGAGCTGCCAATGCCAAAATTTGATAAAGTTAAACCAGCTTCTGCACTTAAAGACCTAAGCAAAGCAAGGATTGTGTTCATCAGCACGGGAGGAATGGTACCATTAGGAAACCCGGATAAACTCCCTTCATTTAATGCTAATAAATGGGCAATCAGCAGTATTGAAGGCATAACAAATTTTAAACGCGGCGACTGGGAGCAAGTTCATGGAGGTTATGATGGCTCATTTGCAAATGATGATCCAGATCGCATAGTCCCTCTTGATGCTGCGATTGAATTAGAAAGGTCCGGTATGTTTGGCAAACTACACCGAGAATATATATACACGGTTGGTAATATCACTTCTTTAGATAGTTCGGTTAGGTTTGGCAAGGAAATTGCACAGTATATGAAGAAAAATAATATTGATGCTGCAGTTATGACATCTACTTGAGGAACGTGTAATCGTTGTGGAGCAACGATAGTGAAAGAACTTGAACGGGAAGGATTTCCTGTAGTTATAATAAGTAGTGTACCTACTGTTCCTTTGACAGTTGGAGCTAACCGCATTGTACCTGCTGTATCTATTCCACATCCCCTAGGGAACCCGGAATTATCCCAAGAAGAAGAGTATAAACTACGAAAAAATATTTTAATAAAAGCATTAAAGGCTTTAGCAACAGATGTAAAAGAGCAGCATGTTTTCGATTAAGCTTATCCTAATTTCAGTCCCTCATTTATTAAATGAGGGACTGAAATAATACTTTAGTTACTACTCCACTGTTGATAAGAATAAAAACTAAAAAGGAGGTGTGCAATTTGCTTTGGTATATTTTGAAACGTTTACTTTATATGATACCAGTTTTGCTATGTGTGGTGATTATAGTGTTTACACTACTATTTATTACCCCGGGTGATCCGGCACGTTCTATTTTAGGTGATTCTGCAATGCCAGAAACGGTAGCAGCATTACGTGAATCAATGAATTTGGATGATCCTTATTTTACACAGCTAGGGCGTTATTTGAGTCAGTTAATATTTCACGGTGATATGGGTAATTCCTACAAATCCAGGCAACCAGTAATTTCAGAAATTTTAGCTCGTTACCCCAGCACATTGAAGCTGACCTTTTATTGTTTAATTTTTGCTTTGTTTACTGGTATAAGTGTAGGTATTATTTCTGCCGTAAAGCAATATAGCTGGATTGATAATATATGCGTTGCTATTTCACTGCTGGGTGTAAGCGCTCCTGTATTCTGGGTTGGTATGTTGCTCATTCTTTGTTTTTCCGTTTTTCTTGGATGGCTACCACCATCTGGTAGCTCCAGTATCCTCCATTGGATCATGCCAGTAGTAACTTTGGGCGGACAAACATCTGCATATATCATGCGTATTACGCGCTCCAGCATGTTGGAGGTGATTAGACAGGATTATATCCGCACAGCCCGGTCTAAAGGGCAAACAGAGTTTAAAACGATAGTATACCACGCTCTGCGTAATGCTCTGATTCCGATTATTACTGTTGCAGGAAATCAGGTAAATGTACTTTTAGCTGGCGCAACAGTTACTGAAACTGTTTTTTCCCTGCCAGGGATTGGTAAGCTATTGGTGGATAGTATGAATTGGAAGGATTATTCTACTGTACAAGGAGTGGTTTTATGGGTAGGATTAAATTGTGTTATAATTAACATCATTGTAGATATAATTTACTGTTTTGTTGACCCCAAAGTAAAGACATCCTTTTTTAATAAAAAGAAAAAGTGCATACAAAAGGGGGTAGAGCTTAATGCTTAAAAAACAGCAAAGGGCTAACAAAAAGGATAAATCGGGTCCTTGGCGAGAGGTGTGGAAACGTCTAAGAAAAAACCGTTTAGCAATGCTCGGCATGTTCGTTATTTTGATAATTGTTTTTATTACTGTTATTGCCTCTTGGATTATTCCCTATGAATATGCAAAACAAGATGCACAGGCTATTTTGCAGTTTCCTAGTTCGAAGCATTGGTTTGGTACCGATAATTTCGGACGCGACATATTTAGCCGTGTACTTTATGGCGGTCGCTATACCTTAACAATTGGGTTTGGTTGTATGACTGCTACTATGATAATTTCTCTGGTGATTGGTTGTGCAGCAGCTTTAATAAAAAGATTAGATAATCTTCTAATGCGCCTCATAGATGTTATGATGAGTATCCCTGCATTTATGCTTGGCATTAGTATAGTTGCAGCATTAGGACCAGGATTGCGTAATCTGATGCTTGCCATGACAATATCCTCCATTCCACCCTTTACACGTATAGTACGTGCTTCGGTTTTAGCTATACGTGATCAGGAGTATATTGAGGCAGCTATATCAATCGGCGCTAGTAAGTGGCGAGTACTTATTAAACATATCATACCAAATAGCTTAGCACCGATAATAATCCAATATACTTCAGGAGCCGTTACCGTTATTATAAATGCAGCGGCACTTTCGTTTCTGGGCATGGGTATTCAGGCACCTGAACCGGAATGGGGCTCAATGATTTCTGCTGGGCGTTCTTATTTGCGTGACTATTGGTACATGTCCATTTTACCGGGCATGGCAATTGTAATAACAACATTTGCTTTGAATATTTTTGGTGATGGTCTGCGTGATGCCCTTGACCCACGTTTAAAATAGACAAGGGGGATGAAACTAAATGGAACATTTGCATGATAAATTTTTGAAAGAGCAAATTGAATATAATGGGGAGAATATAGAAGAAGAGAATAGTAAACTCCTTGAAATTAGAAATTTAGTAATTAAATATTTTACCGATGATGATATTGTTGAGGCTGTTAACGGTATTAGCTTTACACTCGACCAAGGTCAAACTATGGGATTAGTTGGTGAAACAGGCGCCGGAAAAACTACCACTGCTTTATCCATTTTAAAAATCCTCCCTCATCCAGCAGCTAAAGTAATAAGTGGCGAAATATACTTTAATGGAGAGGATTTGATGAAGAAATCTGAAAAAGAAATGAGAAAAATACGCGGTAGTGATATTAACATGATTTTTCAGGACCCTATGACTTCTTTAAATCCAGTAATGACTATTGGTCAACAGATTATGGAGGTAATACTTTTACACAATAATATCTCCAGGAAAGAGGCAGTAAGTCGTGCACAGGAAATGCTAGAACTGGTGGGAATACAAAGTATACGATATGATGAGTATCCACATCAGTTTTCCGGAGGCATGAAACAACGCGTGATGATTGCAATTGCCCTATCTTGCAATCCTCAATTATTGATTGCAGATGAACCTACTACAGCTTTGGATGTTACAATTCAGGCACAAGTATTGGAGATGATGAATGATTTAAAGGATAAATTCAAGACATCTTTATTACTGATAACTCATGATTTAGGTGTAGTTGCTGAAACATGCGACTACGTTGCTATTATGTATGCGGGAGAAATAATTGAAAAAGGAAGCGTTGAAGAAGTATTTGAAAATACTTGCCATCCATACACACAAGGTCTTTTTAATGCAATTCCGAATATTTATGATGATATTGATCGTCTGCAAACCATTCAAGGCATGATTGCAGATCCAACTGATCTGCCCACTGGCTGCAAGTTTCATCCACGCTGCCCCAAAGCACAACCACAATGTAGTAAAATTCAACCCAAGGGAGTAGAGGTGACACCGGGGCATGTTGTGTACTGCCTATTGTACGATAAGGCTGATAAGGAGGTTTAAGGATGAAAACTTTATTAGAAGTTAATAATCTAAAGAAATATTTCTATATAAAATCTGGAATATTAAATGCAGTAGATGGTATAAGTTTCTCTTTAGAAGGTGGGAGGACGCTGGGAGTAGTAGGTGAATCCGGTTGCGGGAAATCTACACTTGGTCGTGTAATCATACATCTATTAGAACCTACAAGCGGTAAAATAATTTTTGAAGGCAACGATATTTCATGCCCAAATCGCAAGCAACTTAAAAATTTAAGAAGAGATATGCAGATGATATTCCAAGATCCTTACGCTTCAATTAACCCTCGAATGTCAGTAAGTGAGATAATTGGAGAGCCTTTAATAATACACAAAATGGTCAAAAATAAAAATGAGTATCGGAAAAAGGTGAAGGAGTTGATGGATACTGTTGGTCTAGCTTCACGCTATGAAATGGCATATCCTCACGAATTAGATGGTGGACGGCGGCAGCGAATAGGTATTGGGCGTACCCTGGCCGTAGAACCGAAGTTTATAGTATGTGATGAACCAGTTTCAGCTTTGGATGTATCTATCCAAGCCCAAATCTTGAATCTAATGCAGGACTTGCAACAGGAAAGAGAACTTACTTACATTTTTATTACTCACGATCTTTCTGTAGTGAAACACATTTCTGATGATATACTTGTAATGTATTTGGGGGTTTGCGTGGAAAAAGCTCCGTCTAACGGTTTGTTTAAACAGCAGTACCATCCATACACAAAAGCATTGATTTCTGCCATTCCGCAAATAAAATTAAAAAACCGTGCCAAGCGCATAGTCATGAAAGGTGAATTAGCTTCACCAATAAATCCACCGAATGCCTGTCGATTCGCACCCCGTTGCAGCATGGTAGAAGATAGATGTCTCAAGGAACAACCGGAATTGAGGGAGATTGAACCGGGTCATTTTGTCGCTTGTTTCGCTGTTATGCCATAAGAGCTCTGTGTTTAATTTGTATTTAAAGAGGCATATAATATTGATACATTATATAAAGCCAGATTAATAACATCTACTCCCGTATAGGAGTAGATGTATAATTTTTTTAGAATTATCCTGCCATTGACTTTTTAAATACTAAAATATTAAGTCTTTGGTTCGCTACTTTATTGGCACAAGTTACCACACCACGGCAATTCAGTTTTATGGTATCATATAATCTATACAATTGAATAAAGAACTATTGCGCAATGAATAATTCTATGTAGCAAGTTATGCAGAAAGGATGAAGTAATTAATGAAAACAGGAATTATTAAGTATGGCATGGTTTTTAAAGTTTCATTGATAGCATTTGTAATGGTTATAGCTTTTACAAATGTTGTATTGGCCTTGCCACAGACACCTAGCAATTGGGCAGCTGAGGAAATCAGTAAAGAATCAGAGGTTGAATTATTATCTGAAAAAACGGAATTGGAGTACAAAAGCAATATCACAAGGGAAGAATTCAGTGAGCTTGTAGTGAATCTATATGAAGGGCTAAGCGGTAAAGAGTGTGTGTTGGAAGGGGAGAATCCCTTTATCGATACGAAGAGTGAAAAGGTTAGGATAGCAAACAGCCTGGGTTTGGTAAAGGGCATTGGTAAAGGCAAGTTTGCCCCTGATAATGGGATTACAAGACAAGAAATAAGTGTTATTCTATATCGCTTATTAAAAATTACAAAGCCTGAATATGATTATTCCTATTTATACAATTACATATTTGTGGATGATGATAATATATCAACTTGGGCTCGTGAGGCGGTAGGATATTTATATGGTATTGGGGTTATAAACGGTGTAGGTAACAACTATTTTAATCCCTTAGGCTTTACCACTAAGGAAGAAGCAATAGTTCTGGCAAAAAGAATCTATGATAAAGGCTCTAATGAAAATTTAGTTGTATCTCGCAGTGGGACAAGCAGGCGGGAGAATGTTTTGAAAGCGAAGCTTGCAGAAGCCATAGCTCCGGAAATGGGCAAGCCTTATAAATGGGGCGGTAATGGTCCCAATAGCTACGATTGCTCAGGATTTACTAAGGTTGTATTTGCAAAAATCGGTATATCTATTCCTAGAGTTTCAAGGGACCAGGCAAAAGCAGGCACTTATGTGGCAAAGGCGAATTTAACTTATGGAGATTTAGTGTTTTTCGCCAGCAATGGCAAGACGGTAAATCATGTAGGTATATATGTGGGAGATGGTAATTTTGTTCATGCTCCTAAGACTGGAGATGTGATTAAGATATCTACGTTGGCGACAGGGCATTATGCCGGTACGTATTTTACAGCCAGAAGGGTGATTAGGTAACAGCCGCTGGATGTTGGGTCACGGGTCGACAGGGTCGTCGACCCCTACGAGGTAAGGCGGAACGCGATTTGGGTATTCCTATGGGGATGTGGTTGCCTCTTGCTTCTCGCCTCTTGCCTCTTGCATTTTTGGGTATTCCTCCGGTCTCCGTTCTCCGTTCTCTAGTCTCCCATATGCCCATTATATATCTCATTCATCTCTTTGGATATTTTATTTCGAATACACTCAATGTTCTTTTGTTCAAGCTCGCTTTGATCAGCGTTAAAAAGATAGTCATCTAGATTTATTTCCTTGATCATCATTTTGGTATGAAATATATTTGAATCATAGACATTTACGTCTATGGTATTATACTTTTTTAATGTATCCGGGTTTATATAGTCTTGAATAGAGCTTATATTATGGTCTATGAAATATTTATGCCCGTCCATATCTCTTGTAAAGCCTCTCACTCGATAATCCATTGTTATAATATCAGAATCGAAGCTTCCTATTAAATAATTCAAAGCATTCAAAGGCGATATTTCTCCGCAAGTGGATACATCAATATCAACTCTAAAAGTGGATATTTCATTTTCCGGATGGCTTTCAGGATAGGTATGAACTGTCAGGTGGCTTTTATCCAGATGGGCAACTACACACTCCTTCAAATTCGTTAATTGCCCTCTGTTGCAGGAAGGGTCGATTAGGTCGTAGCACATTTTTTCCTCGGTGATAAGTATAGCGACGCTGGCACCTTGTGGTTCATAATCTTGTTTGGAAATGTTAAGCACACTGGCACCTATAATATCCGTAACATCGCAAAGGATTTTTGTCAGGCGGTCAGAGTTATATTGCTCATCAATATATTTAATATAATCATTTTTATCCTTGTCGGATTTTGCATAGCAGATATCATAAATGTTAAAGCTCAATGTTTTTGTAAGGTTATTAAAACCATAAAGTTTTATTTTTTTGTTCAACCCTAACATCACGACCTCTCAAATTTTATAATAATACTAGCATACATTTACTTAAAAAACCAGCACTTATATAAGGTTGGAATTTTTAATATATCTCAGTTTTTAAAGAGATAGGTCAAAGCCTAACAAAATGAGAGGTTATACCTATCATTCTTTTATTGCATTATTGTGTTTTTCTTGGTATATTAGGAATTAGATAACATAATCCGACATATATCATCAAAGAAGATGAAGTGAGACCCTTTAGGCGGGAGTCAATCTCTGCCGGTGAGGTTATTATATCTTGTGCGATTTTAAACATCCAGTAATTCATTTGGGAATAAGAATAGACCTTTGGTGTTTACCGTCAGAAGGTGATATATATGAAAATAAGTATCCGTAACAAAATAACTCTTACCATGCTGCTGGTAATTTTGATACTCGTTACATCAACAGGTATTATGACCTATAACAATACAAAAAACATTATTATGAATCAAGCTTTGCAGAGTAATTATGATGCTTTAAAGAATGCAAATGATTATTTTTTAGTAAAATTTCTGTCGGATATGGAGTATGTGGTTAATTATTGGGCATTGGATGAGGAAATCAAAAATTGGCAAAACGAACCCAACCAGCCCAGACTGGTAAGAACTATTCCGGAAAATTTCAAAAGTATTCAGGAGCAATGGTTGGGCTATATGAAAGGAAGCCCTTATATTGCATGGATATATTTTGGACCTGATGAAGATGGTTCTCTTTTTATTGCACCATTAGACCCTACCATGCCCGAGAATTATGATTGCCGTACCAGGGATTGGTATAAAAAAGCCTTGACTGCGAGAGATAAAGCCATATGGACAGCCCCTTATCTTGATGCCGGAGACATCGGCGGTGTAGTAGTGACTGTTGCCAGGGCTGTAGAAAATGATGGTAGATTAGTAGGGGCAATAGGTATGGATATCAAGCTCCACCGACTGTCTAATCTATTTGATAATATATATTTTGGGGATAATGGCTTTTTAATGCTAATGGATGATAACGGGGTTATTTTTTCTCATCCGGATAAGTCAAAGCTCTTGTCAAATATTTGTAATGAGCCGGATTTATGTGAACAATTTACATCAGGCGAAGAAACGAAAACGTTTATTTATGATGGCAAAGAAAGTATTATAAGCTATATTGACGTGCCCGGCACTAACTGGAAGCTTGCCGGAATAATGCCTTTAGATTTGAAAGGTCAATTAGAGCCTATAAAGTATAATATTCTAAGAATTGCCTTTGTCAGCATATTATTTGCATTTCTGGTAGGGACACTTTTATCCGCAATTATCACTAAGCCATTGCAGCAAATGATGAATACTATGCATAAGATTTCTAAAGGGGATTTAAACGAGAGAATAGAAATTGAGACAAAGGATGAATTTGTAGTATTGGGTGAGCAGTTTAATGAAATGGTGGATACATTACGCGAGTTGATAAATGAGAGGAGCAGGAATATAGCGGAATTGACAGATATGAATGAGGAAATTTTGGAGCAGGCGTTAAAGATAAAAAATTACTCTATAGAAAAAGAAGATATGAATAAAGAATTATCAAATATCTTGAAAGAGCTGAGAACGAATTATTTATCAACGGTACGAGCGCTTGCCAGTGCAATAGAAGCAAATGATAAATACACCTGGGGGCATTGTGAACGCGTTGCGGATATATCATTGGCAATTGCAAAAGTTATGGACTTAGAACCTGAGGATATAAGCACTTTGGAATTTGCTTCACTTCTTCATGATATAGGTAAAATAGGTGTTTCACCGGCTATTTTGAATAAGCAAGGAAAGCTTACGAACGAGGAATTCGAGGTTGTAAAAAGGCATCCCAGCATAGGCTATGAGATATTATCAGATGTGGATTTCTTATATGACAGCCGAAAGGTTTTGCTGCAGCATCATGAGAGAATTGATGGGAAAGGCTATCCCCAAAGGCTGCAGGGAGATAATATCAATTTGCTGGCTAAAATTATGGCTGTTGCTGATGCCTATGATGCGATGACGAGCTCCAGACCATACAGGGAAGTGCCTTTGACAAAGGAAGAGGCTATTGAAGAATTAATAAAGGGTAAAGGTACCCAATTTGATACGGAAATAGTCAATCATTTTTTAAATATATTAGATGATCCAAAAATAAATCTATGATAGCTTAAATATTGCTAAATCCATACTTAACATACTCCTTCTAATGTTATATAATAGATATAATAACTAAAAAAGGAGGAGAAAAGTTGAAAAAGTTATCTATTTTAGCATTAGTGCTGGTCTTAATCTTATCTTTAACAGGGTGTTATAACGACGAGATAAAGCTATATGATGCCTTTAAGAAATCGCAGGATATCACTTCTTTAGAAAGTGATACAGTTATAAATCTTGCGTTAGATATTGAGGGCTTTACAGAAGAGGAAGCTGCAAATTATCAAATGATAAAAGAAGCGGTTAATTCCTTTTCATTAAAAATCAATCAAAAGATGAAGCAGGATGAATCAAAAGCAAAGGTTCAAGCAATGGTGGACTTTGAAGCCGGCTTTGATATTATGGGAATGAGTATGGGTGCTCCTATGTCCATATGGGTTGACGGGGATTTATCCGACGATAATTTTAAACTAGTGGAGATAATAAAGCTGCCGGAGATTTTGATGGGCTTTGTACCGGTGAATATGAAAGAGTACATAGTATATGATTTTAATGAAATATTTGAAAGCGGTGAAAACCTAAATATTTCTGAAGAGTTATTGGATTTTGCAATAAACAGCGAGGCAAGATTCAAAAGCATAGCGGATAATGCAGTTAAAAACCTTAATATAGGATTTCCTGTTGTTAAATACAAAGGTATGAAGCTATTTTATGGAGAAAAACTAAATATTTATGAGATCAGACTCAATGATGCGCAGTATAAAAGTCTGGTAAGAAACGCTGTTAATTATTTTATGGAAGATAAGGACGTATTGGAATTTATTAAGGAATATGTTGACCTCGCAGCTGATATGGCTGTTAACATGGCTGGCGGGAGCCAAGCGGAGAAAGAGGTTATTGAAGCACAATTTGCAAATCTGGAAGAAAAAATACCTGTTGCAAAAGAAATGTTTAATGCTTTTATGGATTCAATAGAGGATGTCAAAATCATAGGTGATAAAGGTGTTGTTATTGAATATGGCGTTAACAAAGAAGGATATATTGTATATGAAGAAGGAAGCATGAACTTTTTCCTTGACCTTAGTGATATAAGCAAGGTTACAGGTAAGGAAGAGCTAGAAGCTCAAGGTATAATTAAACTGGAAGTGAAGTTTAAAACAGATATCAAGAATATCAATAATGAAATAGAATTAGAGCTTCCCCAGGTAGATGAAAACAATTCTATTAGAATAAAGGACATTATGGACATGATTAATATAGGAGAACAACCTGCAGAGGCGAATTACACGGCTGTGCCTATTGATATGTAGAAGCATATGAAAAAGGAAGAGGGTTACCTCTTCCTTTTTTAATAACATTCTTATTCTTTAACTACCTTTTTCAAATTACTGTTGATAAGGAGCTTGGCATAGCTAAGATTTAGGTCAAGCTCAGCCTTCTTTAGGTTATTCTCTAAAATAACAATATTTTCTCTCAAGCTTTCGTATTCAATTTTTGACATCAAGCCCGCATCGTATTTAATTTTATATATTGATTTATTGATTTTCTCATCTGCTATTTCTATTTTTATGTCTTCTATGTCATCATAAAGGTCCTTAATATCCTCTATCATGTCATCAAAGGTTTTATCAAATTTTGTTAAAGCGTTGCTATACTTCTTATTGGCGGCTTCATATTCTTTTTTCGCCGGTTCATACACGTCATCAATCCATTTTTCTTCATCTTTATTTAATTTATCCGTATCGTATTTTTTTTCAAGGTATTTTTCAAAATATTCATCTATAAGGTTGAAACGAAGCTTACTGAGGTTTTTATCTGTTTCAAGGTTTTTTAAAGATCCAGAAGATGGGATGCTGACTGTAGAATTATCACTATACTTTATAAAATCTTTTTTGATTTGTTCCAAATCAAGCTTTTCTAAAGGTATTTTTGTATCATCAAGCTTAATTGTGATATCCTTATCGTCTTTCCTCCCAAGAAGCATATTAAGCTGATGATAAACTGCGTCTACTGCTTTATCCACATCATCCAGCTTTTTAATATTATCTTTAAGCTCTCTTTTTTTGTTATTGTAATCATTTTTGCTTATCATGCCTTCATCATTTTGTATTTCCAATAGCGCCAGTTGATTATTCAAAAGCTTCTTATTTATTTGTGTTTCCTTTACTGCCATTTCTGCTTTTTCTATACCAATTAGTATTTCTCTTAGCCCTAATTGGATATTTTTCTTAATATCATCTTTGCCCGCTCTTGCTATTTTTAAATTGGTATAGGCTTTCTCCAATTCCATATAGGGGTTTACGTTATTTGTAATATATTCATTTCTATTTGATATTAGTTTTACAGTTGACGGTGTATGGGAATCCAGAAAATCAAAGTAGTCGGAAGCTTTTTTAATGGTTACTTCCAGCTCTTTTAGTTCCGGTGAGTTGTCCAGCGCTATTTTTACCGCTTCCTCAAAGCTATAGCTTTTATGTATATCCCCATAAGCTGCTGTGCCAAATAGCAATGTAAATATTAAAAATAATGCAAGTATTCTATATTTCATTAAAATCACTCTCCTTTAAATTTGTTATATACATAGAGGCTGCCTTAATGATCTCAGGCTTGCTCCGTTTTACGGTCCTCTATTATTTCTCCGTCTTTAAAGACGACATTTCTCTTAGCCAGTGCTGCCAAATCAGGCTCATGGGTTACCATTACTATTGTTACACCTTCTTCATTTAAGCTTCTAAAGATATCCATGATCTCTATACTGGATTTGGAGTCCAAATTACCCGTGGGCTCGTCCGCCAAAATTATTGCGGGGTTGTTTACCAGCGCTCTGGCTATAGCTACTCGTTGTTTTTGCCCTCCGGAAAGCTCATTAGGCTTATGATGCATCCTGTCACCGAGACCTACCTTTTCCATTGCCTCCTTTGCCCTTTGCATTCTTTGGTGAGCAGGTATTCCCGCATACATCATGGGCAGCTCCACATTTTTCAGAGCAGTTAATCGGGGGAGGAGGTTAAAGGATTGAAAGACAAAGCCGATTTTTTTATTTCTTATCTCCGCCAGCTTAAGGTCATTTAGCTTTGTAACATCTTCATCGTCCAATATATAGCTCCCCGATGTCATTCTATCAAGGCACCCGATTATGTTCATTAGAGTGGATTTACCGGAGCCTGAGGCGCCCATAATTGCTACATACTCATTTTTATCAACCTTCAGATTTACTTTATCAAGAGCTTTTACTTGAATTTTTCCTGTATCATATATTTTCACAAGGTTTTCAATATTTATTATCAAATTATATACCCCCGTTTACTGTGATTGTTTCACCTTCTTTAAGGTCCGACGGTGGGTTTATTATATAGGATTCACCTTCCTTAATACCGGATAATATCTCTATATCAAAATCTGATTCAATGCCAGTCTCCACATATTTCTTTTTCACTATATTATCTTCTGCAACATAGAGAAATTTCTTGCCTTTTTCGTCTGTAAGCAATGAATCAAAGCTAACGGCTAATGCATCCTGCCTGCTGTCTATAAATATTTCTGCATCAGCCTCATAGCCTACCTTGATTTTTTCATCGGGATTATCAATGATGATTTCAGCTTCTATTTTTGTTTCTATATTAGAACCGGACATGTCAATAACCGCCGTTCTCGCTATCTTTTCAACCTTACCTTTGTATTCCTTATTCAAGCCTTTTACTTTAATGATTGCTTCCTGACCTTCTTCCAAACCGACGGCATCATATTGGTTTACCTTTACTTTAAGCTTATAACAGGATAAATCATGGATGGTAATTTTGTCGCCCTGGTTAGGGTATTGGTTTTGCTTGGCATCAATTTTAACAACAGTACCTTTTATATCTGATTTTAATAAACTGTTTGCTATGTTTCTTTTAAGATTATCCAAATCTGTTTTAGAAATTTCAATTTGCTTTTCCTGCCTGAAAATGCTGTTTTCGCTGTCTAAATAATCCTCAAGAGCCAGCTTGGCATTGTTCAACAAAATTTCAGCATTTATAACATTATTATCCAAATCCTTTAAAGTCATTTCAAGGCTTCTTATTTCGTCCTTTGAAATATGACCTAAATCATAAAGCTTTTGATTTTGCTCCAGCTTACCTAAAGCATCCTCATATCTAAGCTGTGCACTTTCCAAGCTTAATTCTCCTTGCTTCACGGAGTTCTCCAAGGAGAGCCTGGTTTTGCTGCTTTCGTTATTTTTGATGTCCTCCAGATCTTTTTGTGACAGCTCCATTGCCAGTTGACCTTTTTTAAGACTATATTCTAAATCTGTTATATCAAGCTTTATCAGTTTGTCCCCTTTTTCTATTTCCTGATTTTCCTTCACATATACTTCAAATACTTTTTGGGTTGGAGAAAGATATATTTCATGAAAATCATTTGGCTCAATAGTGCCGGATACAGATATGGATACGGATAAATCTTTTTTTGCAATGCTGTCAATATTAACTGTCTGAGGCTTGTTTTTCATTGCTAGGACGTACCTGACACTAAAGACAGCTGGGATTATTAATATAATTGCTATAATGGTCAATATAGTTTTTTTCTTTTTCATCATCAAATCTCCTTTGAGCATAAAGCATAATCATATAAATATATACGTCAACAAAGTAAAAATGTTTCAAACTTTCAACATATACTTATATTTTATCATAATTAAGGGATGAGTAGGGATAGTTCTATAAATTGATACTGAATTTTAACATTTGATTGTTTTACAAGCCTAGTATAAAATAATAGTGACAAAGGTTATGGAGGTGTAGTTTTGTCAAAGCTTACCTTTGAAAAAGCTGCGTTATTTACTTTGATTTTGATTATTGGCATTTCTACTGCAAATATTTATAGCCAATTCTTATATATGAGGCTTCCAAAATCCAACGGTGATTCATCTCCCCTGAATCCTTGGATTTTAGGCAGGTCTATTACCGCTACCCTGGATGCGGACAAGCTTTATAAGGAAGGCAAATATCAAGAGACTATTGATGAATTCGCAAAGCTTCTTATAACGGATTCATTATATCCCGATCAAAAATCCTATGCCTATTTTATTATGGGTATGAGCCAGTACAAGCTGAAAGAGTACGATAAAGCCAAGGATAGCTTTACATCATCGGTGATATATGAATCGGATAATGCAACGGCCTATAACAATGCGGCGGTGAGCGCTTTTTATGAGAAGGATTATGAAAAAGCGTTGGAATACCAGAAGCAAGCCGTTGAGATGCTGCCTGCTGTAGAATACTATTACAACTTAGGCAGGATTTATGAAACCGTTGCTGATTACAAAAATGCTGTGGAAAGCTTTTTATCCGTTGCTAAAGGTGAAGAGAATGTAACATTAGTTGACCCTGTTAGAGTAAAAAACAGAATTATTAATCTATATCCAAGTTTAAAGGAGCGGGAGGAGATAGCAAAAGGTGTTATTGTTTCTTTAAAACTTAGAGATTATGGGGATGTTCTTATGATTGAGGATGTAGATATGGAGATACTTGACACTGATTTTAAAGTTGCAGTTAAAAATACAAATCAAGGGAAAAGGCTGTATGTAAGCTACGATAGGGAGAAAAACGACCCATATCATTTAATAAACGAGATAACATGGAAGGTGGTCAGCGGAAGCAATACGCTTTTTAGCAGCAGGAATGACAGCTTTTCAATGGAGGTATTTGAAAATAATAATTATAAAATAACGATGAGTGTGAAGTATAAAGGCAGCAAGATAAAGGAAAGGCAATCCCTTATTTCTGTTTCAAAGGCAGGCTATGAGGAAAGCAAAAGTAGTGAGACTTTGAAGCCCAACCAGCAGTTCACTAAGATCTATGAAAATGCAGCATATGAGCAACTTTTTGATAGGAATTTTCAGTTGACGACCAAAGGCTATTATGACAGGTTTAATGTCTTATGGGCTAAGGACAATATTATAAGTAATATCATGACGGTTGATTTTAGAGATTCCGGCACATCTCTTTATTTAGAAAATAATCTTTCAATCGATGGGGGCATAAGGGCTAATTTAACTCCTCTTTTGAATGATAAAGGTTTGAAGGACAGGACCGTAAGCATAAGATTCTGGGCTAGGAAAATTACAGCTAAAGAGAATATGGAGATTGTCGTAAGAGCCGGTAATGAAACTTACGGATTTGATAAATTTGATTTGCAATATAAATGGAAGCAAATATCTATGAATTTTAAAATACCTAAGGATGCAAACAGCTTAACTTTTAGCTTAAAGATCAAACCTGATGAGCAAATAAAAATTGATGGTTTTGTTATTGTTGTGGTTAAATAAAACGAGGAAATATTGGCTGGCATGACATATAAAAAAAAGCGCGGGGTTGTAATCCCGCGCTTTTATAATACTGTGTCATAGCAGTTATGAAGTTGTCAAGGAGCATTGCTGGGTCTTTTTCATATATAATTTTGATTGGTTCCGCATCTTTTGCTTTGTTTCCTTCATACTTGCTATAACTTCAGCATTACTAGCTTATTCTACTACTAATACTATATCAATAACTTGTCTGTTTCCGTTAGCTTTTACAACCTCAACGGAAAGATTCCAAGTACCTGCTGTCATGAAAGTTTGGGGGTTGTTTGAAGTCATTTCCCATACCTCTTCGTTCTTTGCCAAGACACCATATTCAGCTATTCCGCCTTCCGGTACATTAGTTCCGGATACTAGTTTAACTGTGTAGTTTTCTACTTTAGTGTCAGAGGCTAAGAATGTTACAACTACCTTTTCCATTTTGAAAGCGGGAGTCATTGTTTCGGCAGAGTCTTTAGGTACAGTAAATGTAACCTTTGTACCTGCTTCAGCAACAACAGCTTCAACATTTGCCGGTGCTTCACTTGCTTCTTCGCCTTCGCCATCAACAAAGCTCATTACAGCTGCTTTGACGCCGGGTTTAAGCAGTGAGTTTTCATCTAATCCTACTAAGTCTGTTCCGTTAAAGTAGAATTCGTCATCCTTTGATTCTTCTGCAGTATTCCCTGCTAAGTCTTGTGCTGCAACGCTTCCAATGATTAATCTGTAATCATACCTTCCTTCTAAAGGAGTGGTTAAGGTAAGCTTTACAACCTTTCCATTGGATTTCAATGAAGCTGAATTTGCGATTGATGTTTTAATATCCTCATCAGCATTTTTGATTATATATGAGCCTATGGCATCTGCTTTTAATTCTTCGCTGTATTCAACTTCAACAGTGTTTCTGTTTACTGCAACAACGTCTACTATATATGGTTTCTCTGTATCTTCATATTCCACATAGAAGTAGGTTTCGTTTTCTTTATCAAGATTTTTTGCTGCTATACCGTGTTCATCAGTTAATATAACACTTAAATTAAAGGATACATATTCTGTGGATTCTGATATTTTGGATGATTTAACAAAGTTAACTACATCTTTAACATCGCTATCATCATAAACTACAGTCCATCCGGCGATGGGTGCGCTATTTTTAATTATTACATTCTTGGACATAGTGACCTGGAAGGTTGTACCGTTGATTTGTGCTATGCTCAGCACTTCAGGTGCCTCAGCTTCTGAGTCATTTCCATATATTACATAGTCTCCAAGATTTGCTTCTGCAACATTGAAAGCATTTCCTGCTTTATCCTTGATTCCTGTTAAGGAACCTGCTGCTATGGTGTATCCGTTTACTGCATTTAGCTTTACTGCTTCGTCAAGAGCAGCTGCTGAGAATTCGATAACTGTTTTGTCCTCTGCATAAGCTTTAGCTTTTAATTGCAGTTCAGGAGATAGATTTAGAACTGTGCCTGCTGAGTATTCAACTGCTTCGTCAAATACAACGGCCACTACATATTCATTTACTGAATAGATATCTACTAGCTTTGGTGTTTCTTTATCTACTGTTCCTTTTTTAGCAATAAATTTGAAGCTTTGGTTAAGAACGTTACCTGCTAAGTCTTCTACACCTTTTATAGTGAGCTTATATTCCTTGCCTTCAACAAATTTTGCTGTGGTAAGTGTAACGACTTTATCTTCATATTTAGCTTTTATAGGAGCACCGATGCTGCTGTCAAAAGTATAGTTTGCCAGATCTTCAGCTGTAGCTTTATTTAAGGATTTTGTAAAAGTTACTTTGATTGTATCTACATCAGAAATCTCATAACCGCTTACTGATGCTGATGCAAAGCTGTCTCTGGATACGCTGAATACTCTTTTAACTTCTTTCATAACATTGTCAAATTCATCGGCAATGTCTACTATTGCAAGATTGTAGGAACCCAAGTCTAAATCTGCAACTGTAAGAAGAACTTTGTAAACTCCGTTTTTGTAGGAGATTTTCTCTGCATTATCAACTGCATAATCTTCAGATGATTTTGTTAAAGTGTAATTATTCACGTCAAGTACTGTTGTTTCGTCAAATCTGCTTGCATCACTGAAGGACACTTCTATGTGGTTTCTGGATACAACATTGATTCCCTGGAATGATGGAGCTATTGTATCTTCTCTTTTGCCATAGAAGGATTTTTTAACAGTCTTTTTCATGATATTTTGTGCTTTTGTTTGGTCTGAGATATTGGATACGGAGATCTCATATCTCTTATTAGCAGCTTGAACTTCTGTTGTTAATTCTACGCTGTCTTCATCTTCGCTGTCCCAAATTGCTTCAAGGATTGCTAATTCTTCTGTTCCAGCTGTTATTGTATAATTATCTAAATCTTCGGCTGATTCTTTTGTAACCTTTTTATTAAAGGTAACTACTAATCTTTGATTAGTTTGAACATCTACTTCACCTTTTACTGTTGGTGCAGTTGCATCAGGTCTTGTATAGAAGGATTTGGAAGCAGATTTCAAAAGACCACCGTCAACGGATTTAACATTGGTAACCTTTACTGTATATTGTTTTCTGGCAACAAGGCCTTCTGTTGTTAAGGTTACTTCTTTTCCGTCAACTTCAGCTTTTAATACTTCTATGCCTGCGATTGCATAGTTTTCTACGTCTGCTGCTGTTTCAAAATCTAGAGCTTTATCAAAGCTTATAACTACTTCTTCGATATCTGCGCTTTCAACTTTTTCAATTGCAGGAGCGCCGGATACTTTTGCAACGCCTGTGAATTTAACTTCACCTTCGTTGATTTTTAATGTATAAAGCTTTCCTGCTGTCATAGCTGATGTTTCAAGTCTTACTTTTTCTTCACCTGCTAAGCTTGCAGCTTTTATATCTAATCCGGCTATCTCATAATTAGCTTCATTTTCTGCAAATCTTGCGTCAACTTCTTCTTCAAATTCAACTTCTACAACTGTATTTCCAATTGCTTTTACTGATTTAACGTCAGCTGCTATTGCTTCTTCGTATAGACCATTTTCAATAGCTGCTTCTTTGTCAATTTTACCGTTTTCAATCAATACTTCTACAAGAAGCTTTCCATCTACGGTTTTTAATTTTAAAGCTGCGATTGTAGCTTTTGCCAGATTATCTATAGTGAAAGATTCAAGGTTTTCTGGTTCAAGACCTACTGATTTTGCAAATTCAAATACTTCTGCAAAGTCAAAGTCACCAACTACTGTTCCTGTGTTTTGTTTGTATCCTAATGCTTCTAATAATACTTTGTAATAGGATTGTTCATTGATTTTTTTGCCTGGCATGAATTCTCCGGCATCACCTATCCAACCTAGCTCAGGATGAGCTTTTAGGTAAGCCATTATGGCTTTGCCTTCTGCCCATGCATAATCCTTTGCATCGCTGAAGTTTTCTTCGCCTTCAAATGCTACTGCTTCACTTTCAAGACCTCTCAGTCTTAAGAAAAGTATTGCCGACTGCAATCTCGACGGTATTGTTTCTGCGTATTCAACTGTTACTCCATTGCCATCGCCAATAAGCATGCCTATTCCGGCTAAGGCTTTGACATCAGAGCTTACTGCTTCGTCTGCAAATGCCACTGTAAATGTAGAGAATACTAGAGCAAATGCTAAAACTACTGCTAAAATTCGTTTACTCATATTAGTTTTTACCTCCTCGTATTGTTTGGATTGTTTTTTTGTTACTTGCTTTGTTCTTTGCTTTTGCATTTCGTCAATAGATCTATTTATCACCTTTTTCTTTCACCTCCTTTACAAAAATTCATAGATTGCTTCTTGACAGTTAACATAATTCTATATGCGATTCTAAATCCCTGCCTGCGTAAATGAACTGTAACAATGTGTAATGCCTCTGTAATGGGGTTTTGAAACAATGGAGGAAATGTTATGTAAACGGAAAAGGCTTCTAGCCTCTCGCCACTTGCTTCTTGCATTAGGGTATTCCTCTCAACTATAATATTTGTTTAACGGTATAGGTACTGATATTATTAAAGAAGCATTGTGGAGAAACCGTAAAACTTCTTAATGAAATGAAGGATAAGCGAAATCATTAGTGGCTACAGGAACTGTTACTAGCAAGTCTTAATAATTTAACGGGGAGAGTTTGATTTCGCCCGGAATGAGTTTAGAAGTTTAGGTTTTGGAACTCCTGCTTCTGGATAATATCAGTCACCGGATACTAGTCGTTGGATGTTGGTTTGCATCCAACATCCATGTACCCATGTTCCTACGTGCCTATATTTCCATAAATAAAAAAAAAGGAACGGTACAAAACCGTTCCTTTTATTCTATAGTGAATCCTTTAATAAGTATCTACTTCAATTTCTTCTGTATATAGCTTCTGATTATACATATCCTTGATTGAGGATTTACCTGTGGAGGTCAGCTTTATTGTAACCGTTCCATTTGACCTCAAAGCATTTCGCAGTTTCAAAGTGATGGTCCTATCCTTTACCTCCACTTTATCCGAGGAGCTTTTCCCATAATTAGCTCCTGAAAGCTCAAAGCAGTCCATACCCAAATTTGTATTTTTAATTATATTTGAAGTCATAAGGGTTATAGTCTTGTTATCCGAGCTTATGGAGCCTGCAATTATTTCAAATCGCTGCAAATCTATATCAGATCCTGCAAATTCAAGCTTGCGGCTGCCGGATTCCAATGATAAGCCCTGTAAGTCCTTAATACCGGTACCTAAATTTATCTCATAGTCATAGTCCTCTGATAATGCTCCATTTGCGGTATTGAGGTAAAGGGTAGCAGTTTGCTTATCCTGAGATAAAGCAGTGCTTGCCACTGATATGGAATTACCTCCCGAAGGTATTCTTTTAATGGAAAAACCTGAATTAGGCACAGTAACCTTCTCACTAAATTCAATGGAAATAGTGTATTTATCCAAAGCATGGATATTATCTACCTCCGGCGGTTCATTTTTATATGAAGTGCCGATAAAATCCATAGTGTTTTGTCCTGAGGATGTAGGTATTGAGCTATACCCTGCAGCATCCTTTATTCCTGATTTTGCCGTAAGCTTATATTCTACTCCATCCTTTAACGCATTGCTGGTGTTTAAATAAAGGATTGCAACTAAGACTGCCTCATCCGATTCTGCGGAGGCCCCCGTAATAGTTACTCCGTTTATTGTAAATTGTGAAGGGCTTATGCCTTTCACCGGCTTCGTAAAGGTCACTTCGACGGCTGTGCTGTTTAAAGCAAAAACATCATCAATACGGGGAGGCTCGTTAGCCTGAGAAGTCCCGAGGAAGCCCTTTATATTGGAGTAGGAATCTTCATTTAATCTATCAATGTTGGAAACCCTTATCTCATATCGTCTGCCGCTTTTGAATAATTCGGGATTTTTAGAATCATCAGTTTTAAACTGCAGTCTTACTGTAGCTTTGTCAATTGAAAAATATTTTTGATACTCCAATCCAACTGGCTCTTTGTAGGATACGTCATTTTCACTGATTATTGTTGCTTCTAAATCCTTAAGCTCATCATCCGTAAGAACATCATCAAAATATAAATCAATAGAAGCCATATCATAAGCATTAACGGCATCCAGCTCCAGTTCTTTTTGTTTAGTATCGCCATAGCCTATAAAGCTTCTTTTAGCTGTTTTATCATCTGCTTTTATTGCAGTTCCCGCTAAATCCTTTACGTTTTTCACAGTTATTGCGTAGACCTTGCCTCTATCATGGGTTTTCGTTATTAAAGTTACTATTTTACCCGTTGAATCTAATGTAGCTTTAGCGGCATAGCCTAAGCTACTGTCCAGAATATAGTTAAATACGTTTTCAGCACTTTCTTTTTCAACTCTTTTATTATAGGTAAGAATTATGCTATCCCCGCCACTTTTTGCAGTATAGCTAAGAACTGAGGTGTCCTTTGAAACTCCTACAAAGTATGTCTTTTTATAGCTTAATACATTACCGTATTCGTCGTAGATATCACTTATTTCTAATAAGTATTTGGTTCCCGGATTCTGATTTGATGTTATTAAGCTGACTTTTTCTTTATCCTCGCTGAGATAGGCTTCCAATACATCAAGATCATTATCAATATTATAATTGTTAATGTCTTCTGCAGAGTCTCTATCCAATTTCCTGGAGAACTTGATTTCTACCTCACTGTTTGACGCTACCATGGGGTTAGCATCAAATTTGTCACTGCCGGAAGTCGCACCTCTAAAGCTTTTCGTGGCTTCATACATGACATTGCCTGCTAAATCCGCAATGTTCTTTGCAGTTAGACGGTATTGGGTATCCGGGTTTTGCGTTGTGGTGCTAAGCCTTACAGCTTTGCCCGTATTATCTAAAATGGCATCTTCAATGATTAAAGCATCGTTATATATAGTATAGTTTTCTATTCTTTCCGCAGTAATTTTATTTAAGGCCTCACTGAAAGTAACTATAACAGTTCTGCTGCCTTCTGATTGTATTGTATCTATAAAGGGTCTTGAGTTATCCTTAGGTTGAGCGATATAGGATTTATCTAAAACCTCCATAGTGTTGCCGGATAAATCCGTAACATTTCTTGCTGTCAGCCAATATCTGTTGCCTTCTCTATGAGGGGCTGTGGTTAAGATAACAATTTTTTTAGTAATGTCCAGCTCTGCATCATATACATCCAAATCGTTTTGAATCGTATAATTATAGGTGTCCTCAGCACTGGAACGTTCCAATTCCTTATCAAAGGTGAGCTTAATTAAATTGTTACTTAAAATCTCCATTTCGGCTTTTGGTTTCGTTGTATCCCTGGGGAGTGCGACAAATCGCACACTGTAATCCTTAATCGCCATGCCGTCTGTCGGAGCAGACATATCTATGTATAATTCATAGGCAACAAAGGCAGGCATAAAAGCTGTAGTAATATATACTTTTTTACCTTCTGTCTCAATTGATTCTATGGATATTTCCTTTTTACTTTCCTCAGGAGTAATAGTAATGTCATCCTTGTCTAAATAAGCTTCATTATCTAATGTTAAAACATATTTATTGTTTGCTAAGCCTTCAAAAGCTAGGACTTCAATGGGAATAACATCAATTTTGAAGCCTGCTTTAGCAGCTTTTTTTTCATCTATTATACCTTTTTCTGTCATTAAAGTTATAAGGCTTTTTTTCTCGTCCTTTGGTTTGGCATTTAAAGTAGAATAAATGGCTTTTGCCACATGATCTATGGTAAAGTTTTTAACCTTGTCCATGTTTTTTGCACTGCTTAGTATTCCTACAGATTCAGCAAAATCTAAGGTTTCGCTATAGTCAAAGTCAATATCCTGGCTATAGCCCAGGCTTTCCAGCATTACTTTATAGAAAGCTTTGCTATCTATGGTGTTGGCAGGATAAAAATTGCCGTCGGGGTTGCCTATCCATCCTAAATCCGGATTTTCTTTTGCATAACCAAGATAGTTTCTGCCGACCACCCAGCTATAATCATTGGCGTCTTTAAAGTTAATATCCCAGTCATAGGTAAGTGCTTCATCATCAAGTCCTTGTATTCTGAGGAAAATAATGAGAGCTTGAATCCTAGTCGGAGTCTCCTCTAAGTATTCCGATGTGACACCTGTAAGTACATCCTTGCCTATGAGGATGCCTAGATCAGCGCATGCTTTTGCTTCCTTGCTGATGGTATCGGCATAAGTCGTTGCAGGTAAGACAGCAATGGTAAAAATAATAATAGCAGTCATAAGAGCTGTCAGTCTTTTTCTTTTCATTCTACTCCTCCTCCATGTATGGTTTAAAATTTTATTTTACAGATTAAATAATAATAGCTTAATGGTATTTTTATGAAACATAAGGTCAAAAAATGCCGTCAAAGCTTATGTATTCTTCCTTTATTTAAGTATATATATAAATTTGACCAGGGGCAACACTATTATTTAGATGTAATTGAATTGTAAAAGTTGCTGTTATTGGATATGTAAAGAAGGAAAACAGCCGGATAAGTAGAATATTACTCTGTAAGGATGGGATTATTATTAAAATTAGGAGGGATTTTTTTGAACAGTAAAAAGTTTTTAGCATTAGTGATTTCAGCAGTAATGGTAATAGGCAGCATTGGCGTTATTTATGGAGATTCACCTTTTACTGATATAGATGATAATTGGGCAAAGAACTATATTATTTCTGTAAATGAAAAAGGACTGATGAACGGAACCTCAAAGGACAAATTCAGCCCCGGCGACCCCATAAATAAATATTCCGTAATAGTGACCATAGCAAAAATGATGATGAACGTAGAAAAAGATGCAGATCTGGACGCCCTCACAACTAAATATAAAGTCGAACTGGATAAATTTAAAGTCCCTGATTATGCAAGAAAGGAAACCGCTTATGCTTTGGAAAAGGAAGTAATTCTAAGCGACTATGATCTGACGATTATGAATGAAAAACCTCAGGCAAAAAGACTTGATATCTGCACATATTTAGGCAGAGCTTTTAAGGTTGAACAAGAATCCGATTTGCCTGTGCAGTTGTTTTTTAGGGATACTGAATTAATACCCAGTGCATATAGAAGATATGTTAATCATATGATAAAGATAAATGTTATAGATGGCAGGGGCGACGCAAATGGAGATTTCAAACCTGACGATCTTGTAACCCGTGCCATGTTTGCCAAGATGATTGATGAGGCAAGCAATGTATATGCAGAGGAACATCAAGCTGACGGTGATATTGATGATGACGCAGATGATGATTGGGATTTGGAAGAGGATTATAAAGAAGAACCAAAGGATTATGATGATTATGATGAAGGCAGCTCTGCCATAACAAATGCCAAAGGCACTATAGACACAATTACATACAAAAGAGGAAGCAAGCCAAGGATTTTACTTGAAATAGAAGGGAAAGGCAATAAGGAACTGTACATACCCGAGGATTTGATTAAGGAAAACGTAATAATAAACGGACAATTGTCAGATGTTTATTCCTTGCGACCGGGGATGTACGTGGAAGTCAATGTGCAAAATAATACTATAAAAAATATAGCTACTATAGAATTTACGAGAGATATAAATGAAAAAGCCATAATAAGGGATATTGATTTGGTTAATCTGGAATTGCAAGTGGATATCATGGATGAGGATGAGCAAACAATGAAGGATAAAAAAGTTTACTTAAAGGATGCCAATGTAGTAGATGTAACTCTTAAACCTATTCTTATAGATGATTTGAAACGAGGACAAAGTATTAATATATTTGGCACGGAGGATGAAACAGGAATAAAAGCTATAACCGTAATAGCCCAGTAAGAGTATTTGGTATTAAGGAAAGAATCTGTAGCAGGAGGTTCATGATGGATTATAAAAAGAGATATGAAGAATGGCTTAAAGCTGACTATTTTGATTCTTTAACGAAGAAGGAATTAGAAGGGATAAGGGATGATGAAAAGGAAATAGAGGATAGGTTCTATAAGGATTTGCATTTCGGAACTGCCGGCTTAAGAGGCATTATCGGGGCAGGCACTAACAGGATGAACAAATATACCATATGCAAAGCAACCAAAGGTTTGGCAAGCTATATATTAAAAAAAGGGGTTAAGAATCCCTCAGTCGTTATAGCTCATGATTCAAGAAGGTTTTCCAGAGAGTTTATGGGGCAGGCTGCGGCTGTTCTTTGTGCTCACGGGATAAAGGTATATATTTATCCCAATTTGCATTCTACACCGGAGCTTTCCTTTGCTGTCCGGGAAACGAAATCCACGGCGGGGATAGTAGTAACTGCGAGCCATAATCCTCCGGAATATAACGGGTACAAGGTTTACTGGGATTACGGTTCTCAAGTGGCATCTCCTATTGCAGAGGAGCTAATGGAGGAAATAAACAGCATCAAGGATTTTTCAACTCTAAAGCCTTATACGGATTTGAAGCTTGAGGATTGTGAGAATTTGCATATGCTCGGTGAGGAGATGGATAAGAAATATATAGACAGTGTTCTATCTCTCTCATTAAATCCCGAGGCTGTCAAATCCACAAAGGACCTGAAAATAGTCTATACGCCTCTCCATGGAGCGGGCAATATTCCCGTTCGAAGGGCGTTAAAGGAAGCAGGCTTTTTAAATGTTCACGTTGTTCCGGAGCAAGAGCTGCCGGATGGGTCTTTCCCTACTGTTAAATACCCAAATCCCGAGGAGCCGGAGAGCTTTTTGCTGGCCCTTAATTTGGCAAAAAAGATTGATGGGGATATTATAGTTGCCACAGACCCGGATTGCGACAGGCTCGGGGTGATGGTGAAAACAGGCGGAGACGAATATATAAGATTGACGGGGAACCAGGTGGGCGTGCTTCTTACCCATTACATATTTGATTCTTTAAAAAATAACGGAGCTTTAAAGGATAACAGTCTTTTCGTTGACACAATAGTTACGGGTAAAATGGCGGATGAGATAGCGAAAAGCTATGGTGCTATTACAGAGACGACTTTAACGGGTTTTAAACATATAGCTACCGTCATTAAGGATAGAGAGGCAAAGGGAGATCATTTTATTTTTGGCTTTGAAGAAAGCTATGGTTATTTAGCCGGGGATTTTGTCAGGGATAAAGACGGTGTCGTAGCTACTATGCTTGTCTGTGAGATGGCTGCATATTATAAAGCTAAAGGCATGACTATATATGACGGGCTTTTCAAGCTATATGATAAATACGGCTATTATAAGGAAGACCTTTTTTCCATAGTCCTTAAAGGAAAGGAAGGGGCAGAGGCTATTCTGGCAATTATGGAAAAGCTAAGAAATAATCCTCCCAAAGCTTTAGGCAGCTTCAAGGTTTCAGAATTCAGAGATTATTTAGTTTATGATTCATCGGATTATATACCTAAGGATAATGTTTTGCATATTTTCTTTGAGGATAAAAGCTGGTTTGCCATAAGACCTTCCGGCACAGAGCCTAAGATTAAGATATATTTAGCTGTCAAAGGTGATAATGAGGAGGAATCCAGCACTAAGCTCGCATCCTTAAGGGATAATGTTAAAGAATTGATAATGGGAATGACGGATGTTGGATGTTAGAGAACGGAGAACAGAGAACGGAGAACAGAGAACGGAGACCGGAGACCAGAGACGAGAGACGAGAGACGAGAGACCAGAGACCAGAGACCAGAGACCGGAGACCAGCGTCCAGCGACAGAAAAAATGCATAGCATTTTTTCTATATAATATGAAGGAATATGGAAAGTTATATTGAATATATAGTAGTAATACTTTGTTAAGACTTTTTTGGAAAGTGTTTTTTTTACCTAAAAATTCAACGATAAAAGCGGAAAAGGAGGGAAACGATGGATAAGGTACTTATTAGACTTAGAATGAGCGCCCATGATGCACATTACGGAGGCAATCTGGTTGACGGTGCCAGAATGCTGGGACTGTTTGGCGATGTTGCTACGGAATTGCTAATCAGAAACGATGGAGACGAAGGACTTTTTGTTGCTTACGATATGGTTGAGTTTTTAGCCCCTGTCTATGCAGGCGATTTCATTGAAGCGGAGGGCTATATTGAAAAGTCAGGCAATACTTCAAGGAAGATGGTTTTTGAAGCGAGAAAGGTAATTCAAGCAAGACCTGATATAAGCGATTCAGCAGCAGAGGTAATAGAGACTCCTGTAATAGTTTGCCGTGCAACGGGAACTTGCGTAGTTCCCAAAGACAAGCAAAGAAAATAATATTTATTAATATTGAAAGATTTTGTTATAGGGGGTTATTTATTTGGATAAACTTATAATAACAGCGGCTTTGACCGGTGCTGAAGTTACAAGAGAACAGCAGCCTAATTTACCCATAACACCGGAGGAAATAGCCGAGGCTGCATATGAGGCGTATAAGGCGGGAGCTGCTATGGTGCATGTGCACGCCAGGGAGAATGACGGTACACCCACACAGTCAAAGGAAGTATACGGCGAGATTAAAGACAGAACCGCCAAGAAATGCAATGTTATTTTTCAGCCTTCCACAGGGGGCGCTGTTTGGCATAAAGCCGAGGAAAGAATCCAGCCTGTACTTTTAAAACCTGAGATGGCTTCCTTAACTGCAGGGACCTGCAATTTCGGACCAGATGTATTTATGAACACCCAGGAATACATGGAGACCTTTGCAAAAACAATGATGGAGCACGGCGTTAAACCAGAAATTGAAATCTTTGACAGAGGCATGATTGATAATGCACTTAGACTAGTAAAAAAAGGACTTGTTAAGACACCTTTGCATTTTGATTTTGTAATGGGAGTGCCCGGAGCTATTATGGGAGAAGCCAGGGAGCTGGTATTTTTAGCTCACAGCATACCCCAAGGCAGCACATGGACTGTTGCGGGAATTGGCAGGTTTGAGCTTCCTCTGGCAATAATGGCAATCGTAATGGGCGGCCATGTAAGAGTGGGATTTGAGGACAATATTTTTTACTCCAAAGGAGTAGTAGCTGATTCTAACGCACAGTTAGTTGCGAGGATTGTCAGAATTGCAAAGGAATACGGTAGAGAAGTGGCAACACCTGATGAGGCAAGAGAAATTTTGGGACTGGGTAAATAGTAATTAGTATTAGCTTTTCAAATTTATAGCAAAACGGGGGTGATATGAATGGTTTTTGACGCATGCTTAACTGTGTCTCTTAGATGCTGCAAATGCGGCAAGTTGAATATTAAGGATATACCTTATTTTGAATTGAAAAAATATCAAGATAAAGCTGCTTATTGTGAATGCGGAGAGCCTTTGGCAATAATCAGAAGCCATAATCTTAAAACCTTTCATATCAGCGTTTTATGCCCTATTTGTAACAAGGACCATCTATATACTATTAACTGGAAAGCAATTCCTTTTAGAAAAGCAAGAATCCTGACATGCCCCATTACTATAAATGATATAGCTTTCGTAGGGAGTAGGCATTTAGTCAGAAAGCTGGCTGCCGGCAAGCAAAGAGATATTATTGAGCTTATAAGCAGCATTTAAATGTATAGCCATACTTGCCATAGCCGAAAGCTAAGTTTTCCTGCTTTAATTTGTATCGGAGGTTTATAAATGAAAATTTTTATTGACACTGCTAACGTGGAGGAGATAAAAAGAGCCAATGATATGGGTATCATCTCCGGAGTCACGACCAACCCTTCATTAATTGCAAAAGAAGGAAGGGATTTTAAACAGGTTGTGGAGGAGATTGCCAAAATAGTGGACGGACCAATCAGTGCAGAAGTAATCAGTATGGAATGGGAGGACATGGTTAGCGAAGCATTGGAGCTGTCCAACATACATAATAATATTGTAATAAAAATCCCTATGTGCGAGGAAGGACTTACAGCCGTAAAAATCTTAAAGGAGAAAGATGTTAAAACAAATGTTACGCTCGTGTTTTCCGTAAATCAAGCCTTGCTAGCCGTAAGAGCAGGCGCATCCTTTATCAGCCCTTTTATAGGGAGGTTGGATGATGTGGGGCAGACAGGAATGGATATTGTGAGGGATATTGTATCTATTTTTGATATTTACGGATATGAATCGGAAATAATTGCAGCAAGCATTAGAAACCCCATGCATGTTACAGAAGCAGCTTTGGCAGGAGCACATATTAGCACCGTTCCTTTTAATGTCCTATTAAAAATGATTTCCCACCCGCTTACAGATATCGGTATAGAAAAATTTCTTTCAGACTGGCAAAATTTCAATAAAAAATAAAGCATCCGTCAGGGTGCGGTATTTTTGCGTGTGCTTATAAGAGTCTGATGGATAAGTAAAGAGTACAATAAAAACAAATAAATAAAGGGGGGTGTTCGGACATGATAGATAGAGATATCGCTATGGGGCTGGTCAGGGTTACTGAAGTTGCGGCGCTAAATAGTGCTCAGTGGATGGGACGAGGTAATAAAATTGCCGCCGATCAGGCCGCTGTAGACGGTATGAGAAAAATGTTCGATAATCTTAATATTGATGGTGTGGTTGTAATCGGTGAAGGGGAAATGGACGAGGCACCTATGCTTTATATAGGTGAACAAATCGGTAAAAGAGAGCCGGATGATATTCAGGTGGATATCGCCGTGGATCCTTTAGACGGCACTAATTCAGTTGCGAAAGGCTTGCCTAATGCCATATCCGTTGTAGCACTGGCAGAGAAAGGTTGTCTGCTACATGCACCGGATATGTACATGAAAAAAATAGCTGTCGGTCCAAAAGCAAGAGGGGTAGTTGACATAAATGCACCTGTAGAGGATAATTTAAGGAATGTAGCAAGGGCACTAAAAAAGGACATTAAGGAAGTTACTGTGACGATGCTTGATAGAGAAAGACACGAAGACCTGGTAAGAAAAATTAGAGAGATAGGCTGTCGTATCAAGCTTTTTAGAGACGGTGACGTAGCTGCTGCACTTGCAACTTGCTTTGAAAAAACAGGTGTTGACGTTTTAATGGGTATAGGCGGCGCGCCTGAAGGTGTAATAGCGGCGGCGGCGCTTAAATGCTTGGAGGGTGAATTTCAAGGGGTATTGACTCCTTCCTGTGAAGAGCAGAAACAAAGATGTATCGATATGGGGGTTAAAAAGATTGATAAAGTCTTAAAACTCGAGGATCTGGTAAAAGGCGATGACGTGTTTTTTGCCGCTACGGGAGTTTCCGATGGAGAGCTGCTAAAAGGCGTACTTTATTTAGAAAATAACAGGGCTGTCACTCATTCAGTAGTAATGAGGTCTAAAACAGGTACAATCAGATTTGTTGATGCAACTCATAATTTATATAAAAAACCTAAATATAAATAGTTTCAAATAATAAAATTTTACATAGATTAAAAAAGGAAAGTTACCGAAAATGATAATAAAGGTGGTTTGGGCAGTACACTGCTCAAATCTACCTTTGAGTATAATGAAATTTTAAATATTGCATTACTCTGATAAATTTTATTAAATAATATAATAGTATGAGGTGAGAAGTTGGAAGAATTGATGGGGAAAAGCCTCTCTGAATTACGTGAGATGGCCAAAGCAATGGGAATAAAGAATTACTACAGACTGAAAAAGGAGGACCTGGTAAAAGAAATTATAGCAATGATTGATGCTGCCAGAGAAGCTCATGGGATCCCGAAATCCGATAGCAAGCAGCAAAATGATACGAAGGACGACAATAGAGTTGATGAAACAACTGGGGATAAAAAGGAAGGATATATAAGCGAAGAAAAGGAAGAAGCCGATGTCTCTGATTTAAAGGATGAAGAGGAAGAAATTGAGGTAGAAAAGCCTGTAACAGAAAAGCCTTTAAATGCAGAGGAAAAGAAATTTTTAGAGTCAAAGGATGTGGAAAAGGGAGGAAGAGCTGACGGAATACTGGAAGTCCATCAGGAGGGCTTTGGGTTTTTAAGGTCAGATAATTATCAATCAGGAGATAGAGACATATACATATCACCATCACAAATCCGGAGATTTAATTTAAGAACAGGAGACAGGGTAACGGGAATAACACGGGCACCTAAGGAAGGTGAGAAGTTTCAAGCCCTTTTATATGTTCAGGAGATAAACGGTGACAAAGCGGATACCATAAGCAGACGACCGGATTTTGAAGATTTAACTCCTATATACCCAAAAGGGAAGCTGGTTATGGAATCAGACACCAAAGATTTATCCACGAGAATAATAGATCTTCTGGCACCCATAGGGAAAGGTCAAAGAGGTATGATAGTTTCCCCCCCTAAAGCAGGAAAAACAACACTTCTTAAAAGAATTGCCAACAGTATAACTAAAAATTACCCTGAAATAGAATTAATAGTGCTTCTTATTGACGAAAGACCCGAAGAGGTAACGGATATGAAGCGGTCTATCAGAGGAGACGTAATATATTCTACCTTTGACGAGATGCCGGACCATCATTGCAAGGTGGCGGAGATTGTTTTGGAAAGGGCAAAGAGACTGGTGGAGCAAAAAAAGGATGTAGTTGTATTATTGGATAGCATAACGAGACTGGCAAGGGCTTATAATCTGACGATAGCACCAACGGGAAGAACCCTGTCAGGAGGTTTGGATCCCGGAGCTCTGTATAAGCCGAAAAAGTTCTTCGGTGCAGCGAGAAATATCGAGGAAGGCGGGAGCCTGACAATACTTGCCACAGCCTTGGTGGACACCGGCAGCAGGATGGATGATGTAATATTTGAGGAATTCAAAGGCACGGGTAATATGGAAATACATTTGGACAGAAAGCTGTCTGAGAAACGAATTTTCCCCGCTATAGATATGAATAAATCAGGAACAAGGAGAGAAGAGGATCTGCTCACACCGGAGGAATACGAGGCCGTACTATATATGAGGAGAGCTCTTGGCACAGGTAACAATACAGAGGTAACGGACTTTCTGATAAACAGCCTCCTTAGAAATAAAACTAATAAGGAGTTTGTAGATTTCATGCTTAAGCAGGCTCAAAGATAAAGAAAGAGAAGAATTTTGAATCAGAGCATTTAGGGAGGTAATAATTTGTTTTTTCTAAAGAAAAAGAAGGATCACGCAAATCAACTTTTAGATAAAGACCTCGAAAATAGGGAACGCGAAAAAGTAAGGGAACCTTATATTGACATGGCACTTTTGAAGCATAATCAAAGCTGCATAGTTAGTAAAATGACAAATAGCATAAAAGAAACAAGCTTTGCAGTAGAAAATTTAATAAGTATAGTGGATAAGATCGCCCAAAATGCAGAGGCTCAAATGAAAGCCATAGAAAACGTGGCTGACGAAATAAGTAACTATTCCGCTTTAGCCCAGGAAGTACACGCAAATGCAGATGAATCCGGAAAGATTTCGGAAGGAACAGCCGTAACAGCACAAGAAGGAAGTGAAGCAGTTAACGATTCACTTCTTGCTATGGAACAAATAAGTATGTCCGTAAAAGAAGCCGGGGAAGTTGTAAATATATTATCTTCTAAGACATCTAATATTAATGCTATGCTTAATGTAATCAAAAATATAGGGAGCGACACAAATCTTCTTGCCCTTAACGCTTCAATTGAAGCAGCACGGGCAGGTGATGAAGGGCGTGGCTTTGCCGTTGTTGCACGGGAGGTTAGAAACCTTTCTGATAAAAGCTTGGAATCGGTGAATGAGATATCAAAAATAATTGATGAAATAAACAATAGTGTAAGCAAAACTCATAGCGCAATGGAAAACATAATGGAAAAAGTAGAGATGGGGAATGATATAGCGCATAATACGAGAGGTGTTTTTAATAAAATTATCAAAGCAGTAGAAAATAACGCTGATGTTTCAATAGAGATTGCCCAAGCTATTGAGAAACAAACAGAGAGTTTGGAAAGCATAACTGTTCTAGCTAATAATATGAGCAATGATTTTGATGATTTGTCCTCCATTGTGGAAGTTGCGTCACTCAATACTTTATATACAAAGAACTCTTTGAATTTCATGTCTCAAGTTTCAAATGATTTAAATAATCTTAACGATAAATTACTTCAAGCCTTAAAGACTGAAGACAAAAAGGAGACCATTCTAACAACTTGCTTACCTTATAATTTTAAAGTGTATGACCCTGTATTGCTAAATGACGCTGTAGGTAATCATATTATGAACAATGTGCATACAGGCCTTCTTACCACGGGAGATTCCGGTGAAATAAGATCCGGACTGGCAAAAAGCTGGTACTTAAAGGAAGATAACCTTACTTGGGTTTTTAACATAAGAAAAGGCGCCAAATTTCATAATGGTAAGGAAATCACGGCATCGGACGTTAAGTATTCATTTGAGAGGGTGGTATGCCCTGAATATAATTCACCGGTAAAATGGGCAATGGAATTAGTAGAAGGAGCGGAGGAATGTATAAGGGGACAAGCTAAAGATCTTAAAGGGATAAATATTTTGGACAAGTATTGCATTTCAATTAAGCTGACAAAACCCTATAGTGGTTTTCTCCTTAATTTAGGTCAATTTTTTTGTGGTGTTGTAGACAAGGAGGGAATAGAAAAGGGAGAGGTAATAGGCTGCGGACCGTATAAGATTCTTTCCGCTAAGGATGAGGAATGCATACTGGAGGCATTTACTGATTATTTTGGAGGAGTTCCCTATGTAGATAAAATAATTGTTAAGTTTGCTTTAAAGGACCCGGCGGAAGAATTGTTGAAAGGTAACTTAGACTTTATATTAGTTGAGGATAAATCTTCTTTTGAAAAGTTTGAGAATAATAAAGACATAGATTATTCCTCTAAAAGTGTAGCTGCTACTTATTATATGGGATTCAATCTTAATTCAAAATCTCCCTTAATAAAGAGTAAGGAAGGGAGAAGAGCACTTAATATGGCAGTAAATAAACAAAGAATAATAGACAAGTTATTAGGCAATATGGCAGTAGAATCAAAAAGTCCGGTGCCTCCGGGTATGATAGAAAAAAGTAATACCAAAGTTTATTCCTACGACCCGAGAAAGGCCAAGGAAATAATTATGGGACTTGGAAATACAGGAAAGTTAAAGGTTTTAGCAAGGGATGAAGATGACAAAACGATATTTAACGATATCGGAGATTATATAATGGAAGACTTGAAGGATATCGGTATCGAATGTATGATTGAGAGAGTTTCCCACCATAAGTATTTGGAAAGACAGAGCTTGGATCATTGTGATTTATTTATAAGCAGGTGGGTAGCTGATATATTTGATGCGGATAATTTTTTAGGTCCTTTATTTAATCCGGAAAGTCCCAATAATTATACTTTATATAATAATAGCGAAGTGTCGAGAATGATAGGTGAAGCCAAGGCTATCATAAATCCGACACATAGGATGTCTTTGTTTAAGCGTATCGAAGAAAACATAGTTGAAGATATTCCTTGGATTTTTCTATACCATCCCCAAACCGGAGTGGTCAGTAGGAAAGGAATTTTGGGTGTGAGACTGGGGCCTATGGGGCAAATAAGATATGAAGATATTATAATTGAAAGTAATTAAGATAATATTATATATTTATGGCTTTTTCATATTTTAGTGATTTAGTATTGCGGTTCACACATTGTATAATGTAATACTTCTTTTCTTTTAATTACAAGTTTTTGTTGGACAGTTGGACAAAAAAATAGTATTTGCCATGAATAAACTATTATGCTATAATAAAAAAGTTGAATTAAGGATAAAATTAAATTGCATTAATTAAGATAATACCATTAACTCATGGGTTGGAAAGAGGTGAGTTTTGTGAAAGAAGGCATCCATCCTAAATATCAGGAAGCAACTGTAAGATGTGCTTGCGGTGAGACATTTACCACAGGCTCCGTTAAGGAAGAAATAAAGGTTGAAATTTGCTCCAAATGTCATCCCTTCTTTACGGGAAAACAAAAATTTGTTGACACCGGCGGAAGAGTTGAAAGATTTAAAAGAAAATTTAATCTTGAAACAGAGGAATAAAGAACGAAAAAAAGTATACAATATATAAATATCCTGATATAATTATATCAGGATATTTATATAAAGGAGATGTAATAAGTGATTATTAAAGCTTCCGCTACTTTAAGAAATGATTATTCTTCTATATCGAATCTGGCAAAAAAAACGGAGGAGCCTATATATATTACAAAAAACGGAGAAGGCGATTTGGTTATCATGAACATTGAAGCCTTTGAAAAAAGGGAACAGATATTAGAATTAAGGGCAAGAATCCTTCAGGCTGAACAAGAGCGGATTAATAAAGAAGAAACAATAACTATACAAGATGCGCGAAAGAAGCTGAGGGATAGGGCATATGAGATACAAGGTTGAAATATTGCCAAGTGCATGGGAGGATTTAAAACGCATTAACGATTATTATATCCTTCAGTTTAATTTTGAGACAGCACTAAAAGTTACGGATCATATATTAGATGTTATAAGTCGCTTAGAAGAATTCCCAGAATCAGGCTCTTTGACTCCGGATAATTGGATGAACAAACGAGGGTATAGGATGATAATATGCAAAAAACATGTGGCAATCTATCGTCTCATTGATAATATTGTTTATATTTATCATATTGCCGATACACGTACGGAATATACGAAGCTATTTAGCATTTGAAATAGCATAAGTATAGCCAAAAAGCCTCTATTAGAGGCTTTTTTCTTTACGCCACTTGTGTCCCCAGCATTCCGTTACGATTTTCCTTGCTGCGAACAATGTTATACCGGAAGGGTCTAAGGACGGAGCTACTTCCACAATATCCATACTGATTACAGGCAATTTAAAAATCTCATAAAGCATATCTAAAAGCTCTCTTGAAGAAAGTCCCCCAAATTGCGGAGTTCCCGTACCCGGAGCATAAGCAGGGTCAAGCCCGTCTATATCTACGGTGATATATATATTATCAAAGGCAGACATCTTTTCCATTACTCTTTTATTGGTTTCTTTAACTCCCATTTCTCTTATTTCCCTTGCGGAAAGAATATTCATCTTTTTGCCTTGAATAAAGCCATGCTCTTGCAGCTCAATGGAGCGCAAGCCTAAAAAGTAAATTGCTTCAAGCCCATCTACATGCTTTAATTCTATTGCCCTTCTCTGGGTGCAGCCGTGGGAGTAAATATCTCCCCCCATTTCATCACAAAGGTCAAAATGGGAATCAAAATGTATAATACCTAGGCTCCCGTCAATAGCTTTATCAATGCATTGGAGAACGGGGATAGTGGTAGAATGATCGCCGCCTATCATAGTGAAAAGCTTTTTATGCTTAATACATTCATCTATGGTTTTCTCCAGCTTCTTTGCTATTTCAGGTATGTTTTCACCGTCAAAGTTACCTAAGTCTAATATCCTTTTATCCTCAAAATTTTCAAATCTCTCCGTTGTCGGGTCTATAGTGTAGGTTATTTTTCTAAGCTCGTCAGGAGCTTGACTTGCACCGGATCTAAAGCTTACACCTTTGTCATAGGGGATGCCAAAAATAACAGCATCGGCTTCACAAATAGATAAATCAGGGTTATTAAGCCTCGCCCATATATTCTTATCCTTATGCAGATTATCCATTATCGATACTCCTTTCATATGTCTTGGTATGCTTATAGTATCATACTAAAAAGCTTTTTTGAATCACTGCTAGCTTAAAATGGGCTGTGGTTACTGTTCATACTTTGAAATCCTATCAAATATAATAAGCCATGTTGAAACTATAGTTATGTTTGAACAGTAGCGGTAAGGGTTAAATTAAGGTTATGTAAACAAAAATAGTACAAAATCAAGGTAAGTTGAGGTATAATATATAAAAAGGGTACATCTTTTCAAAAAATGTCATCCTGAACGAAGCAAGGAATCTTGTTTTACCAACACATTAAGATTCTTCACTAACGCTCAGAATGACAATAAAGTGACTTTTTCGGTGATCTCGAAGATTCATATAGCTGTTCCTTTTTATAATAGATTTTAATGAGGTTGATATAAATGATTAGAAGATATGTTGAACAAATACTTAGCATCTATAATTATATAGATGGATTAGTTGTTACAAATAAAGAAGGAATAATTGAATATTTCATCACATACAGACCGGATATAAATAAGCTTAGATATGAGGATGTAGTGGGCAAATGCATTTTAGATGTATATCCGGGCTTGACTCCCGAGACGAGCAGCATATTAAGGGTTTTAAAGGACGGTAAGCCCATATACAATGAAATGCAGCATTTAAAAACCAGCAAAGGACAATCCATCTATGCTGTGAATAATACCATGCCTATAGTATCGGGCGAAGAAATAATTGGTGCCGTTGATGTATCAAGATATTTAGACCCTGAAGCCAGAAGGGAAAACATAACTATATCCTTAAAGGAAAATCATCTTCCAAAGAATAAGGATGAGCTATATTCAATTGAGGACATAATAACAAATGAAAACTCTATGCTGGGGATAAAAGAAAAAATACTTAAGGTTTCAAAGACAAATTCATCAGTATTAATATATGGTGTTACGGGAACCGGCAAAGAATTGGTAGCACAGTCAATTCATAAGCATAGTGATAGATGTGAAAAGCCTTTTGTATCACAAAATTGTGCTGCCATACCTTCAACCTTGCTTGAAAGCATACTGTTTGGAACGGTTAAGGGTAGTTATACAGGCGCGGAGAACAAAAAAGGATTATTTGAAGTTGCCCAAAACGGAACTCTTTTTTTGGATGAAATAAATTCAATGGAAATAAGCGTTCAGGCTAAAATTTTGAAAGCAATAGAAGAGAAAAAGATTCGCAGAGTTGGAGGAATAGACTCAATTGACATAGATGTCAGTATAATATCCGCTGTTAACGAAGATCCGCGTAGGGCAATTAAAGAAGGAATGCTAAGAGAAGATTTATTCTACAGATTAAGCGTGGTTCAAATCAACATACCGAGCCTAAGAGAAAGGCGAAAGGATGTAAAGCTTCTGACAAACTATTTTATAGATGAATATAATAGACAAATGAATCGGAGAGTAATAGGTATTACTGAAAAGGTCGAAGAAATATTTAACCGTTACTCATGGCCGGGAAATGTTAGGGAATTGAAGAATGTAATTGAAGGGGCTTTCAATCTAATCTCCGGAAATCTTATACAAGAAAAGGATTTGCCTGATTATTTGTATAACCGTGAACTAAGATATGATGGTAAGATTGAAAGCGATATAGGGGAAATTGCCCTTAATGTAATGGTCGAAAGATATGAAAAAGGTTTGATTCAATTATCTTTGGCAAAGACAGATAGTATGGTTGAAGCTGCAAAGCTTCTTAAAATATCAAAACAACTTTTGAAATATAAAATTGATAAATACGGATTATAATTTGGAATTTCAATTTTCAGTGCAACTTTTTTGCTAATATATATATTTTTAGCATGAGAAAAAGCTTCAAAAGGCAAATCTATCTTACACATGAGTAAAAATATCTTTACACATGAGTAAAAATATCTTTACCGCTCTATTTTCTCACTTTATTTAAAGAAATTAAATAATCTATTTATAATGCAGTACAGGAGCAGGAGCATAAGGACATTTTTAAGCTAAATGTTTATCTTGGCATATATTTTGCATTATTTTAAAGATGGAAAACGAAGTTATTAATATTTAACAGGAGATGGTTATATGAGTTTAAGCCCAGAAAAAAAACTTAGTGATGCTTTGCTGGGAGAAAGATGGTTTCCAAAGGAATCAAATTTTGAAGAAGATATGCCGCTATATTGGGGTAATTGGGGTGTGGCCTCAGAAGTAGATGATTTAAAAGCTGTATTGATGAGGAAACCAGGGGAAGAAATTGAAAACTTCGATTCTGACGAGGTCAGATACAGAGAAAATGTTAATGTGAACTTATTTAGAAAGCAACATGATGATTTAGCGCAGCTATATATTGATTATGGAGTAGATGTATATTATGTAGAGGAACAGAGAATTGATAGACCTAATGCTGTTTATTGCAGAGATTTAATGTTTATGACCCCGGAGGGAGCCATAATTACAAGGCCGGGCATGGCTAAACGCCGTGGTGAGGAGCGATATGTTGCTCAGGCTTTAGCGAAAATTGGAGTGCCCATTGTAAGAACTGTTAATGGTAACGGTATTTTTGAAGGTGCCAATGCGATGTGGGTAGATAGAAAAACTGTTATATTGGCAACAAGCAGCAGAACTAACAGATCTGGCTTTGAACAAGTAGAGTATGAACTTAAAAGGATGGGAGTGGAAGAAATACTGCACATGCAGATACCATATAGCAATATCCATATTGACGGCCTTTTGAATTTTGCTTCAAACGATATTGCAATGATACATGCTCAACAAGTACCTTATGATATTTGTGATGTATTTAGAAAGAAAGGGATTAAAATTCTTGAGGCACCTTCAACACAAGAAGTTGTAGAGACTTTAGGTTGTAACTTTGTTGCTCTTAAACCAGGTTTAGTAATTCAGCCGGCAAATAATCCTATGTGCAAGAAGCTTCTTGAAGACAACGGTGTTGAGGTTATTACTTTAGAAATGTCTGAATTCTTAAAAGGCAGAGGAGCAGTTCATTGTTCAACTGCTTTTTTAAAAAGAGGATAAATATACAAGTTGGAGGTTAAATATGAACAATGTAAGAGTGCAGGGAGAAAGATGGTTTCCCTCAGAAAAAATTTTTTCTGAAGAAATGGGGGAAATTTGGGGTGAATGGTATTGTGATTCCGAAGTAGGCAAGCTAAAAGCCGTTCTTTTAAGAAGACCGGGGAAAGAAATAGAATTTATTGATAATAATAATTATTCCGATTACCGGTGGAAAGTGCCCATGGATTTTGAAAAGGCAAGAGCAGAGCAGGACAAGCTGGCGCAAGTTTACAAAGATCATGGAGTAGAAGTACATTATGTAGAAGAGCAACGACTTGATAGACCTAATGCCCTTTATATGAGAGATTTAGTATTTATGACTCCGGAAGGTGCCATAGTATGCAGACCCGGCATAGCCGCAAGGCGTGGAGAAGAGAGATATGCGGCACAGGCACTTAGCAAATTAGGCGTACCTATTGTAAAAACCATAAACGGTGAAGGTTTTTTTGACGGTGCTTGTGCTATGTGGGTTGATAGGCACACAGTAATCATAGGTACAGGTGCTAGAGCCAACAAAGAAGGGGCAGAGCAGGTAGAGAATGAATTGCGAAAAATGGGAGTTACTGAAATACTAAGAATGGGAATTCCTTACGGTCATGCTCATTTAGATGGACTTATTAACTTTATTGATAAAAAAGCAGTCTTATTGTTTCCTTGGCAAATACCCTATGATGTTGTTAAGCCGTTATTAGATAAAGGTTTTAATGTAATAGAGGCAACGGATTTAGAAGAAATCAAAGTAAAGATGGCTACAAATTTTGTTGCTTTAGAGCCTGGCAAAATAGTTATGCCTGCAGGATCACCTAATACGAAGGGAAAGCTAATGGAGGCAGGTGTAGAAGTTATTGAGGTCGAGCTGAATGAAATTATGAAAGGATGGGGAGCCATGCATTGTATGACCGTTTTTTTAAAAAGAGAACCAGTCTAGTCAATTATTGGCTTAAATCAAATAAAAAATTAAGGGGGAAAAATAATGAAAAAAGTATTATCTGTTTTATTAGTAATTGTTTTAATGTTTAGTTTAGCGGCATGCGCAAATTCAGGCTCTGCAACTGGAGGCGAAGGGAAAACGCAATCAACAATTGATAAAGTATTGAAGAATAAGAAACTAATAATTGGGACTGCACCTGGATATTTACCTTTTGAAATGAAAGACGTGAAAGGTAATTTTGTTGGATATGATATTGATATTGGAAATGCTATTGGTAAAGCTATGGGTGTTCCTGTTGAGTATAAGCAATACGAATTTAGTGGTTTAATCCCAGCTCTGCAAACAGGTGATATAGATATGATAATTGCCGGAATGACTATAAGAGGTGATAGGGCTTTGGCAGTTAGCTTTAGTAATCCATATTATGCAGCAGGTGAAGTATTAATGGTTTCTGCTAACGATACAACAACAAATTCATGGGAAGATTTAGATAAAGAAGGCAAAAAGATTGCGACATCCTTGGGAACCACAGGAGCTTTATTATCTAAACAGCTTTTCAAACATGCCGAGGTGGTTGACTATGCAGATTTTCCAACTGCCTGTATAGCAATTGCTCAGGGAAAAGCTGATGGAATAATCTATGATAAACCTGGTATAGAAATGTATGAAATAATGAATGAAGGTAAGGTTAGAGGGATTTATGATATAATCTCTGCTGAAAATGCTGGTATAGTTATACGTCATAATGATCTAGAAACAGTGATATGGTTAAATGCATTTTTAGAAGGTTATAAAGGAAGCCCCGATGATTTAGAATCAATTGAAAAGTGGTTCCATACAACTGATTGGATGGATTCGCTTTCCGAATAAATGAATGCAAAACCTCAAGTAAAGATTAATTAGTATTTAAGCTATCTAAGAAATATAATTTCTTAGATAGCCTAACTTCAATTGTAGGAGGATTTATTATATGAGTTGGGCAGTTGTTACTAATAATTTGAACATTTTTATTGAAGGAGCTTTATTGACATTAAAAATATCAGCATATTCTTTAGCATTTAGCATTCCGATTGGAATCATTATAGGATTACTAAGAGTTTCAAATAAAAAAATATTTGCTTTACCTGCTATATGGTATATTGAATTCGTTAGAGGTGTTCCTTTATTGGTGTTGCTAATATGGATTTACTTTGTTTTAGGCAAGTATTTTAACTTAGGATCTTATATATCTGCAATACTAGCTTTAGCTGCTTTCTCAGGTGCTTTTGTAGCTGAGATAGTGAGGGCAGGAATTGAAGCAGTACCCCGTGGTCAAATGGAGGCTGCCCGTTCTTCGGGCATGACATACTTACAAGCTATGAAATTAGTTATTTTGCCTCAAGCACTAAGAATGGTTTTGCCTCCCATGGCTTCGCAATTCATTATTCTTATTAAAGACTCTTCTTTAGTTTCAGTTATTTCTGTTGTTGATTTGACCTTGGTAGGAAAGAATTTGGTCGCTACCACTTTCCGTCCTATAGAAATATGGACTTTCATTGCCGTTTTATACTTTGCAATGACTTCCACATTGTCACTAATAATAAGATATTTTGAAAACAAGTATAAAATAGTACATTAAGGTGGGAATATTTAAATGATATCAATAAAAAATGTAACAAAATACTTTGGAAAGCTTCATGTATTAAAAAATGTGTCTTTAGAAGTGCCAAAATCCAATGTATATGCGATTATTGGACCCAGTGGTGCGGGAAAGAGCACGCTGATTCGTACAGTAAATGCTTTAGAAAGAATTCAAGAAGGAGAAATAATTGTAGATGGAGTTAGCGTACACGATAGAAATACTAATATTAATAGTGTAAGGTCAAACATTGGGTTTGTATTTCAATCATTTAACCTATACTCTCACTTGACGACTTTACAAAATGTTGCGCTTGCTCCCATTCATGTTAAAAAGCTAAATTCAAAAGAGGCAGAAAGAAAAGCAAAAGATATTTTATCTTCATTAGGATTGTCTGACAAAATAGATTCTTATCCTTCACAATTATCTGGTGGACAACAACAAAGAGTCGCTATTGCGAGATCACTTGCGTTGGAACCAAAACTAATGCTTTTTGATGAACCTACATCAGCTCTTGATCCAGAAATGATAAAAGAAGTTTTAGATGTAATAAGAAGGCTTGCAGAAACAGGGATGACTATGATAGTTGTAACCCACGAAATGGGCTTTGCCAAAGAAGTTTGTGATAAGATTGTTTTTATGGATGATGGAAATATTGTTGAAGTTACTTCCCCAGATGTGTTTTTTACAAATCCAAATACTGAAAGAGCGCAAGAATTCTTAAGTAAGATATTAGATCGTTAAATAAAGTATTTCTTCAGAAAAAGGTAGGGGTTTTATATGATTCCATATCCCGTATTGAATATTAATTTAGGATTTATACATTCGAATGTTGAACGTGTTTTGTTTCATTGTAGTAGCCACGGGATTGACTTATGTGGAGTTATTAAAGGCTTTGCAGGGATGCCTAAGATAACAAAACAGCTTATTTTAGCCGGATGTAATCAAATCGGAAGTTCAAGGATAAAGCAATTGAAAATAGTAAAACAAAGATGGGGTTTTGTTGAAACTGTTTTATTGCGTATTCCTATGTTGAGTGAGGTAGAAGAAGTAATTAAATACTGTGACATAAGTTTAAACTCAGAAAAGGAGACTGTTATAAAGCTAAATAATATAGCAGCTTTTAATAATAAAATTCACAATGCGGTAATAATGTATGATTTGGGAGACTTACGGGAAGGAATAATAAACAGAAATGACTTAATAAAATTGTGTCTATTTATAGAAAATGACCTTCCCAATATTTATTTAAAAGGCATTGCGACAAATTTAGGGTGTTATGGAGCGATCTTACCTACGGAAGAGAATCTTAGCGAGTTAGTACTAGCGGCTAAAATGATTGAGGAAAAAATAGAACGAAAACTTGATATCATATCTGGTGGCGCTTCTACCTCGCTACCACTCTTAGCTGAAGGACGAATGCCTTTAGGAATAAACCATTTGCGTATAGGCGGTGGAATGCTAAATCCAATAGGAATGATAAGAAGTGGTTTAATGAATGTGAAGGATATGGAAGAAGATACTTTTATAATAATTGGACAAATTATTGAACTAGGTATAAAGCCTACTTATCCTATTGGTCAAATTTCTACAAATGCTTTTGGCGAACGACCTAGTTTTATTGACAAAGGCAAACGTAAAAGGGCTATTATAGCAATAGGAAATCAAGATGTAGGGGATAGCAGCAAACTGATTCCTAAAGATGAAGGTATTGAAATACTTGGGGCTAGTAGTGACCATTTAATTATCGATATTCAAAATTGTAAAAAAGATTTTAAAATAGGTGATGAAGTAGAATTTAATGTACTATATCAGGCAATGCTATTTGCCAGTCTTTCGCATTATGTCAAGAAAGTTTTTATATGAAAAATATTCTAAACTATTAGGTGGTTTTGTAAGTATTTAGTATTCATACGGTATAAAATAGACTCTTAGCTTTAAAAAGAGTCTATTTTTTATCTTCATAATTAATATCAATAGTTTTTATAAGCTCATCTTTTAAATAGGGAATATCTTTGGTTAAAGTTATCCATACGTCTCCCATTTTAATTGTCTGATACTTATGTGCTGCTATATCTCTCATTCCTGAAATTGCTTTCCATGGTATATGTTTATAATTAGATTTCATTTCATTTGACAGGCTCTTAACTAATTCTCCTATATTAATGAGAGTCATGGCAGTAGCTCTTTTAGTTTTCTCATCATGTAAGAATGTTTCTTTATTTATGTCCTTTATCATTTCATCAATAATCAGAATTTCTTGTAAGATTTTATTAATTATTTGGTAATCCCTATTGTTCATAAATATCAACAACCTTTTCGATTTTAATATGAGAATCAGGTTCTATAGGGCCGTGGATTAGGTCCACACTTTTACCTAATTTATTCTCAATCTCATCTTTAATGGTCAATAAAGTTATTAAGGAAATATTAGGTGATAAAAATTCAACGAGAATATCAAGATCACTATTCTCAGTTGCTGTCCCATTAGCATATGAGCCGAACACAGACATTTTTTTAATAGGATATTTTATAATTATGTCATTGATTCTGTTTTTAAAGCTTTCTAAATCCAACACATAACACAACTCCTATTGAATTATTTGTATTTTGATTATAGCAATAATTAGATAAATAGACCATATGTATAACATAAATAATATTAAAAAAAAGAGCAGAATAATAAAAAGCAAGCATTGTGACCTAATTGCTTGCTTTTCCCTATTCAATATGCTTTTTTATATGTCTGTAAAGTGCTATGGTCTTTCTTTGACACTTGTCCTTATCTAACCGCTGCTTTTTTCAATACCGCACTGTTATTCATCTTACATACGCCTGCTCTGCAATGCCCCTCTATATGCTCCTCAAACTCCTCCATCATATATTTCATGCAATCTCTCAAAGCAGTTGTTGCCGCTTGTCCCAGACCGCAGAAGGAAGCGCATTTCATGGTATCGGAAAGTCTGCAAAGCTTATCAATATCCTCTTCCTTCCCTTGCCCTTTAGAAAATCTGTCAAGGATTTCATATATTCTGCTGTTTCCTTCACGGCAGGGAGAGCATTTGCCACAGGATTCGTGGATAAAAAACTCAGTTATACATTTAAGAAAATCTATTACACAATTAGAATCGTCAATAACTAATAAGGCACCTGAGCCAAGCTTCAGCTCATTATCCTGTAAAAATCTATAGCACATTGGAGTGTATAGCTTATCCTCAGTAAAGCATGCACCCGAAGAACCACCCAGCTGAACAAATTTCAGCTTCCTACCATCAGGGATACCGCCGCCTATTTCATAAACTATTTCTCTTAGCGGGGTGCCAAAAGGTATTTCATAAACGCCTCTGTTTTCAACATTACCTGATAGGCAGACGAGCTTTGTACCGCCGCTGGCTCTTGTACCGAAGCTTGCATAATCTGCTCCGCCATGCTCTACGATATAGGGAATACAGCTATATGTTTCAACATTTTGAAGAAGGGTAGGAGCTTGATGCAGCCCAACTTGAGTAAGATATGGAGGTTTTTTACGAGGTCTGCCGGACCTTCCTTCAATTGATTCGAGAAGAGCTGTATTTTCACCGCATACATAGGCGCCTGCCCCCCATACTACTTGTATATTGAAACTAAAATCCGTTCCCAAAATATTGTCGCCTAAATAATTGGTTTTTACGGCATTTTTAATTGCATTATTAATAATATCTTTGTAGCCTAAATATTCGCCTCTCACATATATGAAGCCTTCCTTGATGTTAAACACATATGCGGCTATGGTCATGCCTTCTATAAGGCGCAATGGGTTTTGGCTGAGCATGAGCTTATCCTTATATGTACCGGGTTCGCCTTCGTCACCATTGCATACTACATATTGGGGTCTGTTTTTGCCTTTGTATGCTTGTTCCCATTTATAGCCTGTTGGGTAAGCGGCGCCGCCTCTACCCATGAGCTTTGATTTGCTGACTTCTTCAATAACTTTTGAAGGTTCCATTTGCATAGCTTTTTTTAAGCCTTGATAGCCTCCCACGCTAAGATAGTCCAAAACAGAATCGGGCTTTATTTTTCCGCAATCTTTAGAAATTAATTTCACTATTCTTGCCATGCTCATTCCCTCCAATATATTTTAATATTCTGATTATATCCTCAATACGATCCTTTGTAAGGTTTCCGTATACTTTATCATTTATTTTAATGGCGGGACTTATATCACAAGCACCAAAGCAGTTTGAATGCTGTATGGTAAATAGCCCGTCGGCAGTTGTCTCGCCAAGTTTTATACCAAGTTCATCCTCCAGCATAGTCAGTACGTTTTTTGAACCTCGTACGTGGCACGGAGCGCTTTTGCACACCTCTATTACGTATTTCCCTTTTGGTTGGTGATTAAACATTGAGTAGAATGTAGCAACCTCGCATACCTCACTTAGAGGCATTTTGAGTTTTTTCGATATTTTTTCTATACATTCTCTTGGTAAAAAGTTCTGACCGGACGCTTTTTGCAGATCAAGAAGTATTTGAATAAGCCTCTCCTTCGGGTCGTCGTAACTTTCCATTATTTCATCTAGCTGAATTAATAAAGCAGTCTTGTCCATCTTTTCATCCCCCTTGTATTTACTTATTGAACCTTTTCTTGACAAACCTTTACTTTCTATTTTAGCTTATTAATTCAAAATTTCAAATAGTTTTTATTTTTATGCTCTATTTTTAGGAAATGGATGTTGGATTTTGGAGGTTTTCTCGATGTAGACGATATTATCCAGAAGCTGAGTTCCAAAACCTAAACCTCTAAACTCATTCCGGGCGAAATCAAAAGTTCTCCGATAAATTGTAGAAATTTGGTTATAACAATGTCTATACCTGTAGTGATTTCGCTTATCCTTCATTTCGTTAAGAAGTTTTACGGTTTCTCCACAACGCTTCCTTGATAATATCATTACCTATCGCAACAGTAATCCCTAGGGGCACGTCCTAATGCCTTACCAGAGACCAGAGACCAGAGACCAGAGCCCAGAATCCAGAGACTAGAGACCAGAGACCAGAGACCAGAGACCAGAGACCAGAGACCAGAGTCCAGAGTCCAGAGTCCAGAGTCCAGCGACCAGAGCCCGAATTATTTTTTATTGTAATATAAAATGTGCTAATATATAATAATGAGGTAATAAGTATTTTCAATTAATAAAACATGTCGTTTGACATATAAATAAGAATTTTTGTTGATGCCGAAGGCATAGAGAGGATAGAATAATGAAAAAAACAAGTATAGGCGGGCAGGCTGTTATTGAGGGAGTCATGATGAAGGGACCGGAAAGCATAGCTATCGCCATAAGACGCCCGGACGGCGAAATAGAATTAAAAAAAGAAATGCTTAAATCAAACAGACAAAGCATATCAAAAATACCTGTAATCCGTGGGATGTATGCTTTTATAGATGCTATGGTCATAGGGGTTAAAGCACTTACTTTTTCCGCAGAATTTCTGGAAGAGGAAATAGAGGAAAAAGAAAAGAAACCCAGCAAGCTGGATAATTTTTTAGAGAAAAATGCAATAATTATAGCGGTAATTTTCTCAATTCTTTTTTCAACAGGGCTTTTTATTTTACTGCCTACTCTTGCAGTGAGCTTTATCGGAAATGTCTCTAAAAACCCTTTGGTTATGAATCTCATTGAAGGGCTTATAAGAATAACTATTTTCATTGGTTATATCGCCGCTATTTCAGGGATGAAGGAGATTCGAAGGGTTTTCGAATACCATGGGGCAGAGCACAAAACAATTTATTGCTATGAAGCCGGCGAAGAGTTAAAGGTAGAAAATGTTCGTAAGCATGGAAGATTGCATCCCAGATGTGGTACCAGCTTTCTCTTCATAGTCATGATTGTAAGCATTTTGATGTTTTCCTTTTTTAGATGGCCGAATCTTCTTATAAGACTGGTTACACGAATCGCTCTATTGCCCGTCGTTGCCGGTATATCCTATGAAATAATTAAATGGGCGGGAAGAAGTGATTCAAAGCTCGTTTGTGCGGTATCTGCGCCGGGTATGTGGCTGCAAAAGATAACTACAAAGGAGCCGGATGACAGTCAGCTTGAAATCGCCATAGAGGCGTTGAAAAATGTTTTAGTGAAGGATGAGGAGGCTGATTTGTGGTAATGTATACTATAAAGACTCTCTTAAAAAAAGGTGCAGATATTTTAAAAGAGGCTGAAATACGGAACCATATATTAGACGGAGAAATACTTCTGATGCATGTCCTTGATGTAGGAAGAGAAAAACTTATATCTAATAGAGATGATGAGATAGAGGAATCCTATGTCAAGAGGTATCTTGAATTAATAGAAAAACGGGCTAAGAAAGAGCCCCTTCAATATATAGTGGGATACCAAGCCTTTATGGACCTTTATTTTCAAGTGGGAGAAGGGGTTTTAATTCCCAGAGATGATACAGAACTCCTTGTGGAAAAAACCATAGAGCTTTTAAAAGGAAAAGAAAAGCCTGTAATTGCTGACCTTTGCACCGGCTGCGGTGCAATTGGAATCAGTCTGGCATATTATATAAAAGATTCTTTGATATATGCAACGGATATTTCAAAAATTGCATTGGAGTATTGCGAGAAAAACGCTATAATGAATAATGTTTCAGATAGAATAACAATACTTGAAGGCGATTTAACAAAACCATTATTTGAAAAAAACTTGGAAGGTGAATTGGATGCTTTGGTTTGCAACCCACCGTATATTTCTACAAAAGAGATTGATGATTTATCAATCGGCATCAAGGACTATGAGCCCCACATAGCTTTATTCGGCGGTGAGGAAGGCATAGATTTTCATATAAAAATATTAGAGGATGTTTCCGGATTATTAAAAAAGGACGGACTTCTTATTTTTGAAATAGGCTATAATCAAGGGGATTATTTAAAAGAATATATGGAAAATATGGGCCTGTTTAGGGATATTACAGTTGAAAAAGACCTGGAAGGCTGGAATAGATGTATATACTGTTTTTTAAAGGAGTAGATTATTAATATGTACGATAAATTGAGCTTTATTGAAGAAAAGTTTGATAATTTAAGTAACGAGATCAGTGACCCGGAGGTTATCGCAGACCAAAATAAATGGAGGGTCCTGGTTAAAGAGCATTCGAGCTTAGAGCCGATAGTTGCAAAGTTCAAGGAATACAAGGAAACGCTTAAAGGAATAGAGGACTCAAAGACTATGCTTTCCGAAGAAAGCGATAAGGATTTCATTGAGATGGTGAAAGCAGAGCTTAATGATTTGGAGGATAAGAAATCAGCTTTGGAAGAGGAGTTAAAAATAATGCTTCTGCCTCAGGATCCCAATGATGATAAAAACGTTATCGTTGAGGTTAGGGGAGCTGCCGGAGGTGAGGAAGCCGCCCTTTTTGCCGGAGATCTTTTCAGGATGTATATAAGATATGCGGAAAGAGCAGGCTGGAAGACGGAGGTTTTAAGCTCTAACCCCACGGATATCGGGGGATACAAGGAAGTAATCTTTGAGATAAACGGTAAAGGTGCATATAGCAGATTAAAATACGAAAGCGGCGCTCACAGGGTGCAAAGGGTTCCGACTACTGAAGCAGGTGGGCGTGTTCATACTTCAACTTCTACTGTTGTAGTTATGCCCGAAGCCGATGACCTTGATTTTGAATTAGATATGAATGATGTCAAAATAGATGTCTATAGGTCCAGCGGGCATGGCGGGCAAAGTGTAAATACGACTGACTCTGCGGTGAGAGTAACTCATCTGCCTACCAATACCGTAGTAACGTGCCAGGATGAGAAATCTCAGCTGAAGAATAAAGATAAGGCATTAAAAATATTGAAAACAAGACTTCTGGATGCGGAAATGGAAAAAAAGAATGCGGAAATAGCTTCAGAGAGAAAGAATAAGGTTGGAACAGGTGATAGGAGCGAAAGAATAAGAACCTATAATTTTCCCCAAGGCAGAGTGACAGATCATAGAATCGGTCTCACTCTTTATCAGCTGGAAGCGTTTTTGGACGGGGACATGGATGAAATGATAGATAATTTGATAACCACGGACCAAGCAGAAAAACTGAAAAATAACGACTAAACAACAATAGAGGGATGAGGGCAACTCATCCCTTTACTTATTAAGAAACAATAGCTTAATAACTTTCAATTTTCTGCTTTCCAACTTTCCAACCATCGTTCCACCAAATTTTCGGTTCTTTTTTATTTTTTGAATAATATTAATAAGATAGGATATAAAAGGCAGGTGCGACTATGAGCAAGATTTTAGCGGTAACCATAATAGGTTTTGTCACAGGCATGATCGGCACGGGATTGGGCGGCATAGTCGTGTTTTTTTTAAAAAGCCCCAGTAAAAGAATTATGGAAATGATATTAGGCTTTACAGGCGGAATCATGCTCTCTGTTGTATGCTTTGATTTAATACCTCAATCCTTCGAATTAGGCGGCATGCTATTAGGCTTCCTTGGAATAATAACCGGAGTCGCCGGAGTTATGGCGATGGATTCGCTTATAAGTAAAGTACCCGGCAGATTATCCACGGGAAAGGATCCGGAATTTATAAAAAGCGGCATTTTACTAGGGCTTGGAATTGCCGTTCATAATTTTCCCGAGGGGCTCGCCGTGGGCTCCGGCTTCGCGGTGCAAAATTCTGTCGGACTTAGACTGGCGTTAATAATTGCTCTGCATGATATGCCGGAAGGAATTGCTATGGCAGTACCGCTAAAACTGGGGGGTTACAATCCCTATATGGTATTGATGTATACTATAATAGCCGGAATACCTACGGGTATCGGCGCATTCTTCGGTGAGCTTCTGGGAGGCATGTCTGATGCAATTATATCCTTATGTATGGGCTTTGCAGGGGGCGCAATGCTTTATATTACTTGCGGAGAAATCATTCCAAAGACTCAATCAATTTATAAAGGTCGAATATCCACTGCCGGGATGATAGTCGGCATTCTATGCGGGCTATATATCACAATGATACTTTAGCTTGCTTTTACAATCCCATTTCATTATTTAAAGTTTTATATTTTTTTTAGATTATTTATTTGATAAAGATTGCATTGTGGAGAGGCTTAGAATCTGTTAGTGCAGTGGAGG
>CAYPBK010000006.1:0-81782 GCA_964408955.1 uncultured Clostridiaceae bacterium | reverse complement strand
AAATAAAAGGCACGGCGAGAAGCCGTGCCCATCTATATTAAATTGTTGATACCAAAAATGATATCAACAATATGGAATATTTCTAATGCATTATATGCAGCCTTAGGGAAAATGTCAGTAATTTAATGAATATACCGTTACGGCGGAGCCGCAGTTCCGGTGTGGCGTGAGCCACTTGTCCGGAACCGCAGAGCCACCTCAAATTTGGTTTACTCGCTTAGTGTTTTATCTAAACCGTATACCTCACGCATTGATAAATCTTTAGTTGGGTCTATGCTTTCAATGTTAATCTTGTATGAATCATGAACGATTCTATCAAGAATAGCATCCGCTAGCGGACTGCCATTGCCACCGAGCTGCTCATACCAGCCTTCTGCCCTGAACTGGGAACAGAAGATGGTGGAGGATTTTTTTCTTCTCCGGTGAAGTAATTCAAAAATATCTTTGCATTCTTTCTCGCTTGGCTTTAAAAGTAACCATTCATCAATAATTAAAAGCAACGGGTTAGCATATTTAGCCATTACCTTTTTGTAGTTGCCAACTTCCCTTGACATCTCAATATCAATTAATAGGTCAGGGAGTCGTACATACTTTGTTGTGTAGTACTGTTTACAAGCTTCCATACCAAATGCGCAGGCCATATAGGTTTTACCGCTTCCTGTGGCGCCAGTGATAAAAATATTGCGATATTCCGCGATATACTCGCAACTGGCAAGCCTTAAGATAAGCTCTTTGTTTAATTTGCGACCGGATAAATAATCAATATCCATGATACTTGCATTTGATTGTTCGAATTCAGCACTCTTAATTAGCCTTCTTAGACGGTTATTCTTACGACTGGTATATTCAATATCTACCAGCATTCCAAAACGATCTTCGAAGGGAACTTCCTTCATTTTAATATCATTTAGTTGGTTTCTAAAGGCATCGGACATAGCCGTAAGATGCATTTCAATTAATTTATTGTGGGTGAGTTGATTTGTCATTAGTATTTACCTCCTATAGTAATCGGCACCTCTTGTAATGCCGAAATCATTATAATGTGTGGTTTCCAGTTTATCTTGTTCATTTTGTGGCTTATCCTGTCCGATTGTAAGTATGTTTTTAATACTTTTGTAACTGGGGGTGGCTGTATAGGTAAGCGCTTTTTTAGATGCCTCTTCCAAGCACTGAGTTGAATATTTGTCAGCCAGCCTTAAAAGCCCCATACAGCTTCGATAAGTCTGTTGTTCTACACGTTTAGAGGTAAGTATTGCATCAACTGCTTTTAAAGTATTGTTTCCTATTCCTTTCGCCCATTTACGGAAACGGTCACCGTTCCATTCCAAATATTTTTGGTGGTCTTCGGGCATATGTTCCATAATAGTATCATACTGGCCTTTTCGACCGTTCAATCTTAGGTGGGAAGCGATCCTATTGTGGTTATAGAAAATTTCAATAGTTTTATCTGTTATTTTAACATCCACTTTTCGCTTGATATATTCGAAAGGGACGGAGTATAGCATTCCATAAATGGATATGTGATAATTGAACTGAACGGTAGCTTGTTTCCATTCTGCCAGTTCATAGGGGGTGGTGGGTAAAGGTGCCAATAAAGGCAGCTCTTCGTCACGGAAGAGATTTAGCCGGCTGCCCTCTTTCTTTTGGAAAAGTCGGGCATTGAATTCTTTAAGCTTCTTCCTAATGGCTTGATTTAATTCTGCCAGTGAAAAGAACTGTTCATTTCGTAATGCGGCTGTTATCCAAGTAGATATATTGCCCACGGAACCCTCAACATTTGGTTTATCTTTAGGTTTTCTTATTCTTGCAGGAATAATGGCGGTACCATAATGTTCTGCCATTTCGTAGTAAATTGTATTTAATTCTTGGTTATACCAGCCCCCATTATGCATTACTGCAGTTTTGCAATTATCAGAAACTAGTATTTTCGCTACGCCTCCAAAGTATTCAAACATATGAATGTGGGCGGTTATCCATGATTGTTGTTTTTCGTTGATGAAGGCCTCAACATAAGTATATTGGCTATATGTCATGACCCCGACAAATATATAAGCATTGATGATTTCACTTGTATCGGGATCAATGATTTGTGCCGGGTCACCAGCCCAATCTACCTCTACTTGTTCACTTGGCTTTCTACTGATGTGCATGGTGGCGCGGCGTTTTTGTTCATCCATTTGAATGTGATAGCAGAATTGGGAATACATGAGTGGTTCTTCACCGCTAAGGCGGCAATCTTCCATGTATTCTGTCCACAAGAGCTTTTTGCTTACTCCATTTTTAAGCAGCTCCTTGCGGATATAGGCAAGGTCGGGCGTGCGCTTCGTTTTAACTTCCTTGCCACCCCTTGGGTATAACATACCCCCTAACGCGGCATTAGTTTGTTCATCGGAAAGCGGCCAGGTAATTCCCAGCTCAATCATTTTCTTTAGAACTTTTGATACGGTGTTTCTGGAACAAGAACAGCTAAGCGCAATGTTCCGTTCACTGAAACCCAGACTTTTTAGCCGAAGGATTTCTTGATAATCGGTCATTTTCAAATGACCTCCTTTAAACGTATTTGCATCTGGAAATTGATGCATAAATACATTATAAAGGACAAAATGATAATGGCTCTCTCTATCCGGAACTATGGCTCACTTGAAAACGGAAAGGTGGCTCAGTTCAGCCGGACAGGTGGCTCAAAGTAATGCGGAATACTCATTTAAGAAGAAAAGGCTATACATATTATTTAATACTTTTACCCAATGGGTAACTTTATGATTTGCCTTTTCTTCACTTATTGTTTATTTAATTATAATTTATTCCTCTAAGGTAGTCGGAATAATAAAGCTTAATTGGGGGGGATTAAAATTAGGTATATCCTCTGCTTCAAAATTACCACAAAAGTCTTCTTCGGAGCATTCATCAGTCAATTGACAATAACCTATTACGGGAATACAAAGCTGAACCTCAGCATCAAATTTTACAGCAAGGAATATACCCAAGCTAGTCAAAAGCACGCCATTAACGAATTGATTGTTCTCTTCATCTATTATTGCTTCCTCCATACATTCGAGTTTAAACCTTTGTTGATCAACAAAGTGCAGCATTCTCTCAAAAGCTTCACGCTTTACACCGGGATACTCCCTACGAACATTAAAACTGTAGCAAAGCTCCCCTCCCGGTCCTTTTGATAATGCTGTTCCCGGTGGAACACTTTTTACTTTGAGCTTTATTATATTATTATTTTCGTCCTTTGCATATACATGGCAGCAGCACCTTCCTGAAAATCGTAGCCTCTTTAGATATTTGGTCGAAGCATCAGATATCTGCGGGTTGATTATGTCACAACGTCTCAGTATAAGTGTTGGCTTTATAGCAAAGCTAGCGTTTTCCCCACAGCCTTCTGCTTCAAATTCAATTCCGTCTACACATTCTCTTAATACAAATTCATCATAAACTTTTTTTACTTTGACACACTCTCTATATACTGTCGTACTGCCGATAGCAAAGGTACCTCTGCATTGGACTTCCGGCAAGAACATATTTTAACACCTACCTTATGCCTTTATTTTTATATTACATAATATGTTGTGCAAAAGCTTTTGTGTAACGCTTTTTATAAATAATAAACAACATAAATGCTTTAATCATTCCATATATATTTATTAAGGTAAAAACAGGGAGTGGAATAAAATGAATAGGAAATTTCCATGTAATATTTTAATTGATTCCAAAGGCAACAAGCATTGTTTGTATTACAAGGACTCCGCCATATATTACAGTGTTTATTATTCTATGGATGCAGTAAAAGAAAAAATTCTTATCAATAAAGTTTTGAAAAACTTTATATGCACAATATCAGTGGAAGATGATATTTATGTTTTATGTGAGACTTTAAATAATGATATTTTATTATTTATTAATAAAGGGTCCGGTTGGGACACTGTGGAGTTGAAAGCTTTTGCAAATATCAATTATGCGTTCCCTTTAGAAATGTTCCTTTTGAAAGGGATTTTAAATATAATATTTTGCAGTAAAATACAGGTAAACGAATATTATAGTATTCATCATGCCCAATACAAAAACAACAATTGGAATATATTTAGTGTTTGCAGGCTGTATTCTAAGGAACCGGATGATTTCTATCCAAGCTTTGCTATTGGTGAGTCCATGGTCGATATGGTTTTGACGGATAATGAGGATGATAGATATAAAATAGTGAATTATCTATATGATTCAGTAATCAATAAATGGCTAAAAAGCGATATTGTAAACTTATATAACGGAAACATAAGCACAAAGCTTTTGCCTATGACCGATGATTTGTTTTTAATTGCATATTACCGTTTAAATAAAATGCTTACTTTTTTTGTCTTTAAAAAGAAAAAGGAAAGCAAAATTGCTTTTTTATTATATGATACTAATAAAATTGAATTGTTTTCGGATAAAGGAATTATAGATTTTAAATTAGAGGGAAAAGAAATTTTAATAACTCATATAGATAATAACAAAATTCAAAGCCGTTATTATGACATGCAAAATAAGTATTTTACTAAAATATCAAAAGTGTCTCACCGCGCTGATATTTCATCTTTAACTTATGTACGTTTATTAAATAATGATGGTAATAAACTGATATTAAAGGAAAGTAAAATATGTAATATAAATAAATACTTAGAAATAAGCGAGCTGGAGCAAGAGGATGAAAGCTATGAAATATTCTCTATTGATGATGCTACAAAGAATAAGCAAAATGATAAATCTATATCTGATAAAATTGACTTGTTATCTGTAAAAATAGCAAAGCTGGATGATAGGCTTTTTAAGCTTATTGAAAACACCCAAAATAATAATATTAATGAAACCACAACGAATGAAACAAAAATACACTTCATAGAAAGAGAAAAACCCGTATTAAAGGAAAGTGATTTCAAAAAGAAATTTATGAGAATAAAACCAACGGCATTTAAGATGGATAATAGTATGTCCTCTGACAATATATTATCCAAGGATAATAAACCGGATTTGAATATTGATATGTTAAAAGAAAAGGCTTCTTTACAAAAAACATTACCAATGAAGGATAATCTACCAGATTCATTGGCTTCAATTGAAAAGAAAGAAAACAAATTCATTAAGATGATAGGAAGCTTATTCAAATGATGGTATTAATAAACTAAACAATCCATTGAATTGCAGCATTATTCCTTCTCTTTTGTATTAATTATTTGAAAATATTTTTTTATTTCTTTTTCATAGCCGTTATCGGTAGGTATATAATACTTCTCACCAATTAATTCGTTAGGCAAATATTGCTGCTTTGTATAGCTATTTTGATAATCATGAGGGTATTTATAATCCTTCCCATAGCCAAGCTTTTCAGCACCGCTGAAAGCATTATTTCTTAAATGATATGGAATTACTCCCATTTCCTTTTTTTCTATATCCTTTAAAGCTTTCTCTATTCCCATATAGGAAGCATTGCTTTTAGGTGCACATGCAACATATACGGTGGCTTGTGCCAGTATTATTCTGCTTTCCGGCATACCTATCATTTTGATGGCGTCCGCAGCAGCAACAGCAACGCATAGAGCTTGGGGGTCTGCATTGCCAACATCTTCTGAGGCACAGATTATAATTCTCCTGATAATGAACATTGGATCCTCTCCGGCATATAGCATTCGTGCCAGGTAATGCAAAGCAGCATCGGGATCAGAGCCCCTCATGCTTTTTATAAAAGCCGATATGGTGTCATAATGGTTTTCGCCTTTTTTATCATATTGGACTGCCTTTTTCTGTATGCAATCCTGGGCTGTTTCTATATCAATTATTATTCTGCCTTTTTCATCCTTTTCGGAAGTTAGGACAGCCATTTCCAATGCATTTAAAGCTTGTCTGGCATCACCTTGAGAGATTAGTACTATATGGTTCAATGCATCCTCTGTTATAGCAGCATTATATGCTCCAAGGCCTTTTTCTTTATCTTTGAGAGTTCTATTTATTATTTCTTTTATATCTTCATCCTTAAGGGCATCCAGCTTTATTACCGTCGATCTTGATATTAAAGCGCTATTAACTTCATAGTATGGGTTTTCGGTAGTTGCGCCTATAATGATTATTGTTCCATCCTCAACATGAGGAAGCAATACATCCTGCTGGGCTTTATTAAATCTATGTATTTCATCAATGAATACAATGGTGCGATGACTGTACATTGCTCTTTCGTTTTTTGCATCTTCAATTGTTTTCTTTAAATCTGCAACTCCGGAGGTTACAGCATTAACTTGCTTGAAAAGTGCTTTTGTATAGTTTGATATGATTTTTGCCAAAGTTGTTTTACCGCTGCCGGGAGGTCCCCATAGTATGAGGGATGTGAGTTTATCTGCTATTATTGCTCTATATAGAAATTTACCTTTGGATATTATGTCTTTTTGACCGACAAAATCGTCAAGGCTGTCAGGGCGCATTCTTAAAGCCAAAGGACTTTCCTTTTTAAGATTTTCCTCCAGTTTTATATTAAACATATCTAATTGATTATTTTTCATTTTATCAGCCTCTCAACGTAATAAATAGGCACTTAGTATATTTTCAATTTTAAATACTCTTACTGCTTCTTTTGTAAAGCAATAAGCTTTTAAACAGCCCTTATCCAGTTTTATTGGTTTAATAATTCTTGTGCTTATACCGTTTTTAGATGCGTAGATAATTTTTATAGTTTTTTTATTTTCTAAAGCAGTTTTGATAACATACTCTATCATAATATCACATCCGCTTTAATTATATAACGAACATCTGTTCTTGTAAATGATATTATTCTTTTCAAGTCTCTCCACAATGCAATCTTTATCAAATATTAATAATGCTTAATAATAAATTAATTAAGGCTTCTTGTTTAAGAAGCCTTAATTGCTATAGAATGTTTTTCGTAACATATTCAGATGTTGATAATGAAAGTAAAGCGCCATAATCAAGAAGAAAGTCAATTTTATCGCCTATTTTATAATCTGCATCGCTGTCAGTAACATCAATTATCATATGATCACTGCTTGCGCCTAATATATTTAGCTTCTCATCAATAGGAGTTAATCCATCGACTTTGACATCTTGCTTCCCTGCGGCAACTATTGCGCGCTTCCTTATTCCTTTATCTACGAACGTCGGCTTCTCGCCAAAAGCATCGACGCCTATTTCACCGATTGGTATTGATGGTTTTTCCTTTAACTCAACTATTTCAGCTGAAAAAGTAAAGCAGTCATTATAGGAGCCTTCTATTCTTCCCCCATAGGCAGTTTCGTTTCCTAGGACTATTGATTCGCCTAATCTAAGGTTATTTATTCCTTTTGGTATGTTTCCGTTCTCAACAAGGTATAGGCTGCTGGAGTTGCCTCCGGATATTATGTCTAGCTTTAGTTTATATTTATCTTCAATTTTCTTTGCTATGGATAACAGCTTTGACAAATTATCTTCCTTAGGTATAACTGCCCCATAGCAGGTTAAATTAGCACCTATACCTTTAATATTTATACCTTTTAAATCAAGTAGTCGTCCAATATATTCAACGGCGTCATCCATCCATACTCCTTCACGTAAATCACCTAAATCAACCATAAATATAATATCATGTACTTTTCCTTTTTTTAATGCTGCATCAGATAAAGCTTTTATAACGGTATATTCAGAGTTTAAGCTGATATCGACATGATCGATTATATCATCAACCTGGGATAACATAGGTATTCTTAAAAGCATTTTTGTAACATTCAAATGCTTCATTCTTTTAAAGTTTTCTATTCTGGAATCAGCAATATAAGTTGCTCCGCCTTTCATCAATGCTTCCACTAAATCAGGCAGTCCACAGAAAACTTTGGATACCGCTGCGATACTGATATTGTATTTAGAGCATTTTTCAACTAATATTCTTGTATTATGCTCTAATTTTTTTACATCTATATTTAAAGAAGGGTATTTCATCTTTTTCCTCCAATTCACAATTATTCTTCAAATTTAATACTCTTTTTCATCAACAGTAAAGAATCCACGGGATACTTTTTTGATAAAACCCCTAATGATGCAAATATATAATCTTCATCTATTAATACTTTTGCTTCCTTATGCGGATACAACTCTAAACCTTTACCGTAACCTGCCGCATTTTTTAATATTTCTATATTATTCGGCAACCGTGTAAGAGCGCCGCCTGTACCTATGATGTATTTTATATTTGATAAATCCTTACCTTCAGCAATAGTTTTTTTACCTGAAGGACCGTATATATACCTGAGCTTGCCCGCATGTCTTTCTAAAGATGTTAAAACAGCCTCTTTGGTTAGTCTCTCTACAAATCTTTTTTCCTCATCTGTTTCGGGAATAGGGCGAGCTTCTTCTATCAATCTGTTAACATCAGGAAAATCCTTTTCCAGCTCTTTAATTCCTATTTTCTCTACAATATGTTTTAAATTGATAAATACACCTAAATCCCCTTCAACTGTACGTTTAGCGTAGGGCTCCGGGCTGATTAACATTTTGTTTATTTCCTCGGAACCTTCCGTAACAGAATGAACGTCAGTTGTAGCGCCGCCTACATCAAAAATAACCAAATCTCCTATGCTTTCTTTTAATAGCCTTGCTGCTTCCATTACCGCACCCGGAGTAGGTATTATAGGGCCTTTTACCATATCTCTCACTGTGGACATTCCTGCCGCATGGATTATGTGCTCTTCAAAAACATCCTGAATTATTTTTCTCGTAGGCTCAATATTCAAAAAATCGATTCGAGGATAAACATTATCTACTAAATAAAGTTTTATGTTCTTTTCCTCACAAATTAGGGCAACCTCTTCCTGATTTTCAATATTACCTGCATATATAATGGGTATATTCAAGTTTAAGGATGCTATCATTTCTGTATTATGAAGAGCTGTATCTCTTTCACCATAATCGACTCCGCCGGCTACCAAAATAATATTCGGTCTGATATCTAATATTTTCTTTAAGTCCACTTTGCGGAGTTTACCGGCAGTTACCATCTTTATTATTCCGCCGGCTCCCAGTGCGGCTTCCTTTGCAGCCCTTACCGTCATATCGTATACCAATCCGTGAACCGTCATTCGAAGTCCGCCTGCCGCGCTGCTTGTTGCCAGCATTTCTTTGTATTCCAGGTTATCAACAGATAAAGATTTTCTCAGATCATCAACAGCACCTTTTAATCCTATAGTAACATCTCCTTCTGATACAGAGGTTGGGGCTTGACCCTGTCCTATAAATAAAGGACAGGGTGTCCCAATACCACCAAAAGCATTTATTACTGTAGTAGTGCTGCCTATTTCAGCTACTAATACATCAACTTTCATCTATTTTTTCATTTCCCTTCTTCTCTCAACAAGGTAACTGGCAACTTCGTTTCCGTGAGTCCCTCTTCCGAATCCCACGTCCATGCCTGCATCCTTGGCTATTTCATTAGTTACCTGTGTTCCGCCGCATGCAAGTATGATTTTATCTCTTATACCTTTTTCTACGCATAGCTCATGTATTTTCCTCATGTTCTTTATATGAACATCATCGTGAGTAATTATTGTGCTTGCTAATATTGCATCTGCCTTTGTTTCGATAGCAGCGTCCACTAGCTTTTCGACAGGGCAAGAGGTTCCCAGATATAGATATTTAATACCAAAGCCTTCTATACCGCCATGCTTAATATCAAGTGTTTCTTTAAGCCCAACGGAGTGTTCATCTTCACCAACAGTTGCAGCAACAACAAAGAATGGCTCCTTTTCTATTGCTTCTCTTATCTCTTCGTCTGATAAAATCGGTACCTTTTCCGGTATGATTAAATCATTTACATCTATATCAAATTTAACTTTACCTTTTATTTCTACCAATGTTCCTTCGGAAGGATGCATAACGTTTTTATGAATTACTGTGACATCATCCAAGCCCATCTTTTCACCGCATTTGATGGCTGCAAATTCTGCAGTTCTTTCATCAAGAGGGAGGAATATCGTAACAGCAACTATACCGTCAGCTCTCCATTCTACCTCAGGCTTTACATAGCTGGTATCATAATATCTATCTAATTCTTCCAGTCTTATATTGACGTTATCAAACTCATCTAATTCATCTATATAAATGATTTTTGAAGGATCATCAAAGGTATCTCCGCCTATAGCGTCAGAAGCTTTTTCCAGTCCTTCTGGTATATTGTTATATCCATAGTGAACAGATACGGGAGCAAAATAATCCTCGTCTCTTTCAAATATCATTCCTACTCCAATACCGCCGTCTATTTGTCTGGGAATACCGTCGCCGTTTCTTTCAGGATAATATCCGCTGTCGATGAAAAATCCTTCTTCAACGGCTTTAAAATATCCGCCGACTTCCAGCATTTCTTCCATGAATAAAACTGCTCTTTCTTTTATCTCTCTTACATCCTTGCCCAGTATACCGTCTCTATCCAGTTTAACCATTTCCCTTAAGCCGTCCATGCCGTTTAAAGCCTGCTTAGCAGTACCAACGGCTGCGATATTGTTGTAATGCCAGGGAACATTTCTTCCTTCATCCGGTGTTATTGTTGATTGTATATCTGCACTTGTAAGTCTGGATACCATTAGATTCAGTGTATGAGTTACGGTAGCTTCTCTTGCATCAGATTCCATGTATTTTGTGTTTTGTTGAGCTCTCATTTTATATTCGCTGAAGAAATCTCTCAGTGCCACAGCATAAGGCAAATCTAACCTCATACAAGGTGCAGGAGTGCCGGTGGGTGGAACTGTAGATAAAGCGATGTTTTCCGGTTTCATTCCTATCTTTCTGGAAAAAGCGGAGTTAATAGCGTGCTGTACCATAAGTTCAGGCATAACCTTCCATGCTTTCATAGCAGTTGCATTAGCGTTGTGAGCGCCGTCAATTTGAAGCATATCAGCCCAAACCATAACCTTTTTCGCTTCACAAGCATCAACAAAGCTTCTTATCATATTAACATTTCTATACAATACATTGTACTGAGGGTCCTGGTGAGCGCCGTTTACGCCTTCTTCTGCAAACATAACAGCTATATCCGGCCCTGCCACACCAGATACATAGGAGTGAAAGTTAATCGGTCTGCCAACTTCATCTTCAATAAGGTCCAGTGCTTTTCTGCTTGCCCTTACTTGTTTTCTGGTAACCATTATGCCGCCTATTCCTTGATTAGTGCCTTCCAGCAATGAATCTATATGTGATTGTCCGGCAGTTCTTATTACCATTATGTGATCCGCACCGTGCCATGCAGACATTCTCATTCTTCTTAAGTCGTCTTCAAATCTCCCTGAAGCTATTTCAGTTGTTATTACACAATCAGGCTGGGGGTCTATATATCCGAACCCTCTGCTTCCCGGAAGAGGCACATAATTTTTAAGGCCTTCAGAGGTTTCGAAAAAGTCGAAATCGCCTATTGTACGTTTTCCTTCTACGCCTTCTCTCCAATGCCAGCCTCTTCTTCTAGGTCTATAGTTCTCCAAGTCCTTTAGTATTTCTTTAATGTCTATCTTTTTGTTTGGGTCTAATTTCATTATTTGCTCCCTCCTTCAAAAAGAGTGTCAACGTCGTCCCAATATTTATCTTCTGTCAAAGCCAGACCCGCATCTCTCACTGAAATACCAAGTTTCTTTGATAATCTCCAAACAACATTTCCCGCGCCTTTACCCATTAAACCTTTTTTCATAACACCCTCTACTATCGGCTTCGCTTCAAGACTGGAGAAGCCCATACGCAAGAGAATGCTCCTTTCTATTGCAGGAGTGGTGTTTTTATAGCCCATTTCCAGCATTGGCTCAACTATTTTATCAGCTAATTCCCAAAATCTATTTTTCAGTTCATCTTCGGTTAAGTTTTCTAGGTGCTTACGCCTTGTTATATAATCATCCGGTCTTTTCAAGATAAACCCTCCTTTATTTAATATTTACTCCCTGTTCTTTCAAAACTCCGGATACAAATTCTTCGTTACTGTTAGCATCCTTTATAATAAAATCAAAATCTTCCTTGCTTATTTCTTTTTTACCGTAGTTATTTACAGCATTTTTTATATAGGATGTTCGTGCTTTATCTAAGTCAAAATCCCTAATTTTTATTCTGCTTGGTGAATCAGGGAATATTATATTCTTTCCGGGTGTTTCTTTTTCCGTATCACCAAATAGTATTTCAATTCCATTTTGCTTTGCGAAGCTTATCTGCGGCATAGGGTGCTTGCCAGCGCCCGTATATTCAGTTTCCTGAACTATTATAGTCTGGTCCTCATCCATTTCCTGTGCCAATGCAAAAGCTGCCGTCAGTGATGTATTTCCTGCAGGACCTCTTTCAATCCCTTCAAGTACGGAAAGTGCCTCCGTGATATAGAATACTTCGCCTTGTTTAACGATTATATATCTATCCAGATATCTTAACGGTCTGGCAGCATTTCTCGGTACATCCGCTCTGTCCGGCCATGTAGCAAATGGAATACCAAAGCCTGTATGACCTGTAGTAAAGGATTTTCTGTTAAAATCGTAATCCGATGCCATGTGTAAGCCTGATAAATCAACACTTGCCCCAACTACCTCGACGTTTTCTGCACCTGATTTAATTATACCTCTTGCAGTACCTGTTACATTGCCTCCTCCGGCATGAGTTATAAGTACTTTGTCGGGGTCCTTACCGAGTTTTTCTCTGAATTGCATTACTAATTCGTAACCTAATGTTTCTACGCCTGCAATTCCAAAAGGAGTATAAAGTGATGCGTTAAAATAACCTGTTTCCTCCAGTAAAAGCAAGAAGGTGTAGAATAGCTCCGGTCCTACGGAAAGTTGCACAACCTCTGCACCGTATGATTCGCAAACCCTTTGCTTTTCTAGTATTTCAGGTTGTCCAAGCATTTTACTATCATAGCATTCCTGTACTACGATGCATTTCAGTCCCGCCATGGCAGCCTGGGATGCTACTGCAGCGCCATAGTTACCGCTGGTTGCAGCGATTACTCCTTTATAGCCCATTCTTTTTGCATGATATACGGCATTAGCTGCTCTTCTGGCTTTAAAGCTTCCGGATGGGTTAGCTGCTTCATCCTTAATAAAGATTCTTGCTCCTTTACCTTTCTGAGCATATTTCCTTGCCAATGCAGTCAAGTTTTTCATTTCCAGTATTGGTGTGTTACCGACTCCCGTATTTCCTTGTATTTCTTGAATTTCATCTAAGGAGTATCCGGCTTCTCTCATCATTCTTTCGTAATCAAATGCAATCCCTCCGGATTCAAAAATACTGTAGTCAATTCCTATGGCATTTTTCATTATTTCGTTTTTTCTGCCCATAACTGCTGAATAAGAATTATCTTTAGCCATTAATTGTCACCTCCGAATAATTCATTTTTTAGCTGCATATCAATTTTAGTCAGTTCCGGAACATAATCACCAAAATCGTGAATATATCTGGGGTTTATAGCAAACAATTCACCAATTATTTTTCTCCCGGTTACAGTTTCGATTTCAATACTTTCGCCTATTTTTGCTTCATGTTGTGCAAATCCTTTAACCCATAATTCCAAAGGAACTTTTTTTGTGTCTTCAGGTAAATGCTCCGCTCTTTCTTCAGGTTTCAAAACAATCTGATGTATTTGAACCCAATCGCCTTTTTTTGCAATTTCCATAGCAATGCCTCACTTTCCTTAAATTATTTAAATATTAGTGATAATTAATATATAGAGGAGAATAATTCTCCCCTATATATTTTCTTTATGTTATCTTTCTATTAAATCCCTTACGTCACCCATCATAGCCCTCGGTACAGGTAAATCGATCATTGTCCTCAATCCGGGTTTTGCATTTATAACATGAGGTATCATATTTACACACATAGCAATTGTACCGATTCCTCCGGGTACCTCAGGTTGATTTGCTACATTAACATTAGGAGTTCCTTTTATTATTACATAATCTCCTGTATTTGTTCCTTCAAGCTCAGGCTCTATCTGCTGGGGGTGATCCATTTCAATTTTTAATTCACCGTCAACATAGCCAAAGCCTTTCATTGCGCATCCGGCTACATAACCCGGTTGTACCTCCGCATGGGGGGATTTTCTATATACATTTGTTACAATAGGCTCCATTGATTGCTTTACTTCTCCGCTTAATTTCCAGCCTAATGCGTCTGCTATCATTGCAATTGATTCATTAAAGCCTACATGACCGGCTATTTTCCCTGTCGCTGCACCTTCGTTGAATTCTTCTACTGTTGTACCAATGCCTTGTTCATGCATTACTAATGGTCCGAAAGGTGATAAACTGTTTACTCTTCTTGCAGTTACATGGTCTACGTCAATACAGCACCCTGTTAAGCATACTACCAATAAATCCATGATTAATCCGGGGTTTATACCTGTACCTAATACTGTTACTCCGTTTTCCTTAGCTATTTTATCCATCTCGGCTGCTAATTCAGGTTCTTGTTGTTTTGGATATGACATTTCTTCTGCACTTGATATGACGTTTATTTTCTTTTCTAAGCAAAATTTAATTTTATCGAATGTATTTTTAACAAAAGAGTCAGTACAAATAAGAACGACATCAGCAGCCTTTTCTTTAATTACATCTTCAGGAGAGCCGATTATGATATCCGGGTTATTTCCTCGCTCAACGCTTAAAAATTCATACATGCTTTTGCCAATTTTGGCACCCCTGCCGACGACACCGACAACTTCAATGCCTTTCTTTTTTAAAATCATTTCAGCCATTCCGCCGCCCATTGAGCCTAAACCCCAAATAATTACTTTTACATTTTCTCTTTCCATGTTTATCCTCCTTAAATTAAATAATAAAGTATTTGCTTTAATTAATATGCAATTCTCATGCCAGTCGATATTGGACAAAAGCGGTATATTTTATTGTTTTTCCTATTTATCTATAAAAAACAAGGATTATTGCTTGCTTTTACTCGTTAAATTTTCAAAATATTCATGATATAGGGACAATAGCAAATATATTTGCTACTGTGCAAATATATTTGCTGTGAAGTTTTTTCCTTTCCCTTGCATGGATCAACAATCTTAGGATTAAACGAAGACTTAAACCATACGGTGCAAAATATTTTGCACAATATAGGAAAATAGCATTACCCATTTTTAATTTTTACCTAAAATATTTGTTATATGTATTAATTTATTTAAAAATAAAAAGCGGCTTAGCCGCCTTAAATAATTAACATATTTTCTATTTTATTTGGATTTTATATTTTTTAATTTTATGCTGCAGGCTCTGTCTTTTTATCCCCAGCTTTTCTGAAGCTCTTGTTATATTATATGCACTTTCTTTCAATGAGTTTTGAATCAGTTCTTTTTCTATTGTGCTTAGAACATCATCTAAGGTTTTTTCTTCGTCAAATACATATTTGATGCTTTCTGCCTCTTTAGTTTTTGATATCATATCCTTAAATTTTGCAGAAAAGTGTTCCGGCTTAAGTATATGTTCCTTATCAATCATATTCATAGCGCTTTCGATATTATTTTCTAATTCTCTTACATTACCGGGCCAACTATATTGTAATAAAAAGTTTTTAACTTCATTTGATATGTCCCAAACATCTTTTTGCAATACTAAATTATATTTTTTTATGAAATGCTCGGCTAATAAAGGGATGTCGCTTTTTCTCTCTCTTAAAGGAGGTATACGTATGTTCACGACATTTAATCTGTAATACAAATCCTTCCTAAGAGCATTTCGCTCTATCGCTTTAAGAGGCTCTTCGTTTGTTGTTGCAATAATTCTAACATCACAGGGTATATCTGTTAAACCCCCTAATCTCCTTATGAATCCCTCCTGAAGAACTCTTAAAAGCTTTGCTTGCAAAGGGAGCCCCATTGAGTTTATTTCATCCAGCAAGAGTGTTCCGCCATTTGCCTGTTCAAACAATCCGGGCCGGTTAACAGCTCCCGTGAAGCTGCCTTTAACAGTGCCAAATAAAATGCCTTCCAGAAGGGTTTCGGGCAAAGCGGCACAGTTTTGGGCAATAAAAGCTTTGGATTGTCTATTGCTTTCATTATGTATACTTTGAGCAAAAAGCTCCTTGCCTGTACCTGTTTCTCCATAAACTAAAACTGTAGAAGAGGATTTTGATGCTGATTTTGCATAGGATATTGTATTTAAAAACTCATCATCTTCTCCTATTAGACATTTAAAAGTGTAGCCTTTTAAATTGCTTGTGTTTGAATCATTAGTTGCTAATTCCTGTTGCAGTATTTCCAGCTTTTTTAGTAATTCTTTTTCTTTAGTAATGTCCTTGGCAATTTCCACTGCCCCGTATTTATCCGGCGATATTTTAAAAGGTATTGTACTATTAATAGCATTTATTTGTTTCCCATAGGAGTTAAGATAGGTTTGATTGCTCAGATAGATAGGCTTTCCTGTTTTTAACACAGTCAATATAGTGCTGGTGTCCTCTGTAAAAAAAGGGAAGATCTCCTTTATTCCTTTCCCCATTACTTCATTCACATCCAGGCCTTCTAATTCACTCATGAATTTGTTGTAAAATATTGTTTTACCTTCATTATCTACAACGTGTATTCCTGCATTTATGTTTTCAATTATAGCTTCTAAAATCGATTTATATATTAAATTTACACCCATAACGCACCTCTTATTTAAATCTTTATTATATTGTCGTCATCCCTATAACATGAAGAAATTATTGTAAGTAAAAAAAGAAGTAGAGCATGTCTACTTCTATTATAGCAATAATTCCTTGCCTGCCAAAGAGTGATTAGATTAATATAATGGATATTTATCTGTAAGGGCTTTTACTCTGCTATTTGCAGCTTCAATCTTTTCGGGATTTGAGATTAAAAATGATATAATCTTACCTATTTCTATCATATCCTCGTCTTTAAACCCCCTTGTTGTAATAGCAGGTGTGCCAATTCTTATGCCACTTGTTATAAAGGGGCTCTGGGTGTCAAAAGGAACAGTGTTTTTATTTACTGTTATTCCGGCCTTATCCAATAGTTGTTCTGCTTCTTTACCCGTAACGTATTTATTTCGCAAATCTATTAGGATTAAATGATTGTCTGTACCGCCGGAAATAATATTAAAGCCTTCTTCTATAAGCTGCTGAGATAGTATTTGTGCGTTTTTTATAACTTGTTTTTGATATAATACAAAATCCTCTGTCATAGCTTCTTTAAAACAAACCGCTTTTGCTGCTATAACATGCATTAAAGGTCCGCCCTGAGTACCGGGAAATATTGATTTATCAATAAGCTTTGCATATTCTTCTTTGCAAAGTATTGCCCCGCCTCGTGGTCCTCTAAGAGTCTTATGGGTTGTAGTAGTTACAAAATCAGCATATTCTACTGGATTTGGATGGAGCTTAGCTGCCACCAGTCCCGCTATATGAGCCATATCTACCATAAAGAGAGCATCTATTTCATTAGCTATATCGCTGAATATTTTAAAATCAATAATTCTGGGGTAAGCACTTGCACCGGCAACGATAAGCTTTGGCTTATTCTTTAATGCCAGCTCCCTGACAAGGTCATAATCTATTCTTCCTGTTTTTTCACTTACGCCATAGGAAACGAATTGATAATACTTACCTGATATATTAACAGGGCTTCCGTGGGTTAAATGTCCGCCGTGAGATAAGTCCATTCCCAATACAATATCACCGGGTTTAAGAACGGCAAAATAAGTACCAATGTTTGCATTTGCGCCGGAGTGTGGTTGAACATTCGCGTGCTCTGCATCAAACAGCTTTTTTAATCTGTCTCTGGCGATGTTTTCAACTTCGTCTACGTGCTCGCAGCCGCCATAGTACCTATGGGCAGGGTAGCCTTCCGCATATTTGTTTGTTAAAACGGTACCCATCGCTGACATAACACTAGTGCTTACAAAGTTTTCCGAGGCTATTAATTCAATATTGTTTCTTTGCCTCTCAAGCTCCTTTTCTATTTTGTCCGCTATCTCAGCATCTGTTTTTCTAATTTCATTAAAATCCATATTAACCTTCCTTCACATTTGTGTAAATTCAATATAGCGCTTTATCAAAATATTGAATTTAGTATTTTTTATATGATTCGCTTATCCTTCATTTCACTAACAAATCTTAAGATTTTCAATAATGCAATCTTTGGCAAAATCAATAGTCTTAAAACATGTGTGAACAGTAACTGTTATTAATCTTTACTTATTATTTCAACTATCTTAGATTTAAACTTTTTCATATTTTTAAATCTTTTTTCATTTCTTCTTATCAGTAAATAGGTTATTGTTAAGGACAATAAACCGATTATTGAGGATGTTAATTGTACAGAATCAGAGGTATTTCCGGCACGGCGCAAAAAATAATAAGGCAAAGAAATACCAAGCAGCAAAGCCAGTAAAGGTATGCCATAAAAAATAAAGCTGGCAAAAAGAAAATTTTCCGTATTAAGCTCTAATATAACCTGATCATTTTTTTTAGCCCCGATTTTATTGTCAGCAACTATTATCATATTCAAATTGTCTTTTCCTATTTGACAAGCACCGCAATCACCACATGCGGCATGTCTTGTTATTATAACCTTGGCATTATCGTTTTCTACTTCTACAATTCGTCCTTTTTCAATCATGTTAGCAAGCCTTTCATTTTACATACTTAACTATAGTATCTATTATATCGTTTATTTTATCATCATCATTTCTTAAAGAGGTAATCAAACACTCTTTAATATAGGTATCCAGTATAATGCCTCCTACTTTATTTATAGCAGCTCTGATTGCTGAAATTTGAATCATTATGTCTTCACAGCATTTCCCGTCATCTACCATTCTTTGAATGCCTTTTACCTGCCCTTCTATTTTTTTGAGCCGGTTTATTATTTGCAATCTTACTTCATCTTTATTTTGTTCCATAAATATACCCCCTAATGGTATAAATAATACTATAACGGTTATAAACTGTCAACAATACTTATCAAATCCTTGACAACAACGGAAGCAATTACCAATCCTGCTGCCGCGGGTACAAATGATATACTGCCTATTTGTCTATTATTTCTTTTATTTGTATTTTTAATGCTTATCGGTTTTTCTGTTGAATATACAACCTTTAAGGATTTTACCCCTCGTTTTTTTAGCTCATGTCTCATTATTCTTGCTAATGGGCAAGTATTAGTTTCATATATGTCAGCAACTTTAAATTTCGTAGGATCAAGCTTAAAACCCGCACCCATTGAGCTGATAATGGGAATTTTTTTATTTATACAGTTCACTATTAAGCTTATTTTTGCCGGTACAGAGTCTATTGCGTCAACAACATAGTCATAGCTGTTGCTTAAAAGCTCCTCATCAGCCTCTCCCTTATATTCCCTTTTATGCGCTTCAACTTTTATACAAGGATTTATTTCCTTAAGTCTTTCCGCCATAACCTGAACTTTATTTTGTCCAATTGTTTTGACAGTTGAGTGAATTTGTCTATTAATATTTGTTTTATTAATTATATCATAATCTATTAACACCATATTGCCAATACCACATCTGCCTAAAGCTTCAGCAACATAAGAACCAACACCGCCAATACCGAATACCGCAACCTTGCTTGATTTTAATTTTTCAACAGATTCTTTTCCTATTAATAATTCTGTTCTTTCTAAGAAATCCATTGGTATTACCTTTATATTTGTTTTATATTTAACTCATCCAGCTGCTTTTTATCTGCAGCGGACGGTGCCTCTGTCATTAAGCAGGTAGCGCTTTGAGTCTTCGGAAATGCTATTACATCCTTTATATTATCAGTGTCTGTAAGCAACATTATTAATCTGTCAATGCCGATTGCGATTCCGCCATGAGGAGGAGTGCCATATTTAAAAGCTTCAAGTAAAAAGCCGAATTTATTCCAAGCTTGCTCCATAGTAAAGCCTAAAGTAGAAAACATTTTTTCTTGAAGCTTGCTGTCGTGTATTCTTATACTTCCTCCGCCTAATTCAAACCCGTTTAAAACAATATCATAAGCTTTTGCTCTGGCTTTGCCAGGCTCCTTATCCAGTAAAGGTATATCCTCTTCCATAGGTGACGTAAAAGGATGATGCTTTGCCGCATATCTTTTTTCTTCCTTGTCATATTCCAATAATGGGAATTCTGTAACCCATAGTATTCCAATATCATCCTTCTCAACAAGACTAAATCTTCGTGACAGTTCCAGCCGCAATTGCCCAAGAGAATCGTATACAATATCATTGTCATCCGCTACTATTAGAATAATATCGCCTGTTACCGCATTGGTTTTTTCAATAATCATGTTCAATTCTTTATCAGATAGAAATTTTAATATGGGGGATTTAATCCCTTCTTCCGTTAAATTAATCCAAGCCAAACCTTTTGCTTTATAAGTTTTTACAAATTCTCCGAGAGAATCTATATCTCTTCTGCTTAATTTTTTTCCGCAGCCTGTAGCATTTATAGCTCTAACAGTACCACCGCCGCTTAAAGCTTTTTTAAATACTTCAAAATTTGTCTCTTCCAAAATATCGCTTAGGTCCTTCAGCTCCATGCCAAATCTTATATCAGGCTTATCTGAGCCAAATCTGTCCATAGCTTCACTGTATTTTAACCTTTTAAAGGGAGGTTTCAAATCACAGCCTTTGATTTTACTAAATACTTCGAACAGCAGTCCTTCCACTATGTCTATTATATCCTCCTTGTCAACAAAAGACATTTCCATATCCAACTGTGTAAACTCCGGTTGCCTGTCGGCTCTCAAATCCTCATCACGAAAACATTTTACTATTTGATAATATTTATCAAAGCCCGATACCATCAATATTTGTTTGAATAACTGAGGCGATTGAGGCAATGCATAGAACTTTCCAGGCTGAACCCTGCTTGGGACTAAATAATCTCTCGCTCCTTCGGGAGTTGTTTTAGTCAATACAGGGGTTTCAACTTCAATAAACCCTTTATCATAAAAATAATCCCGTATGATCTTGCTTACTTTATGTCTTATGAATAGTTTTTCCTGCATTACAGGTCTTCTTAAATCTAAATATCTATATTTTAGCCTTATACTTTCTGAAGCGTTTAAATCATCCTCAATATAAATAGGAGTGGTCTCAGCTTCGCTTAATATTTCTAAGGAGGTTGCCACAATTTCCATTTCACCGGTTTTTAACTTTGAGTTTATTGCACCTTCTCTTTTTCTTACCTCTCCTGTTATGTATAATACATATTCGTTGCGGATATTTTCTGTTTTTTCAAAAAGGTCATTATTTTTATCTTTATCAAAAATAATTTGAACTATACCGGTTCTATCTCTTAAGTCTAAAAAAATTAAACCGCCCAGATTTCTGTTTTTTTGAACCCAACCGGTTAAAGATACCTGTTTACCGACATCTTCTTTTTTAATTTCACCGCACATGCTTGACCTCTTATATTTAGCCATTTAAATTCCTCCTATGCAATATTAATAAATGAATCAATCATATAATTGCTTTAATAAATTAAGCTTCTTTTCTATTTGTTCGTCGATTCTTTCAATATAAAGCTCCAAATCCTTTATATTATATTGTCTTTCTATTCTATTCTCTTTTTCGAAAACTATTTTAGTTGAAGCATCGGCGCCAAAGGCTATAATGCTTTGTTTTTCTTCCACTGTCAGTATATTATAAACGCATTCGTAATTTTCTAGTGAGAAGCCTATATTTTCCAAGTTTTCAACGGTGTTCTTTTGCTTATATAAATAATAGGGCTTCATACCTGCTGATCTTAAAGCTGCTATCGCATAATCCATCATTTCGTCAATATATTCATTATTAAGAGTAATACTCTCATATTCATGATACCTGGATGAGCGCTTAATTGATAAAGTATGCAATGTAATGTTCTCAGGTCCGAGCTTTAGAATTCTCTCCATAGTATTCTTTATATGGTCTACACCTTCTCCGGGCAATCCTAAAATAATATCCATGTTAATATTTGTGAAACCAAAGCTTCGTGCCAAGTAAAAACTATCAATTACTTGAACGGCAGTGTGGTTTCTGCCTATTATTTTTAAAGTATCATCATTCATTGTTTGAGGGTTAATACATATTCGATTAACTCCTGATTTTTTCATTATTCGCAGCTTTTCCTCGGTTATAGTATCAGGCCTACCGGCTTCGCAAGTAAATTCATCCTTTATTGGCCAATACTCATTAACTTTATCAAGCAGACTTTCGAAATCCTCATCTTCTATTGATGTAGGCGTGCCTCCCCCTATATATATTGTTTCAATAGTTATGTTTTTCTCTTTCAGGTAATGTGCTGTCGCTTTTATTTCCTTTTCTAACGCAGTAAGATATGGTCTAATCATGTCTTTATGCTTAGGTAAGCTATTAGACGCAAAGGAACAAAAATAACATCTGCTAGGACAAAATGGTATTCCTATATAAATATCAACTTTATTCTTCCTGGTTTTCTTTATATACCTTTTATTGTTTAATGCAACATCTAAAGCAAGCCTGGCTTTTTTTTCGCTTACATAATAATCTCTCATCAAAGCATCAATGATTTCTTTATCTGTTAATCCATCATCAAAAAAATTATGAACTAGCTTTACAGGCCTTATTCCTGTCAGAATGCCCCAGGGTAATGATTTATTAAAAAGCTTAACAAAAGTTATATATAAAGATTTTTTTATTGCCGTTTTAATACTGTTTTCATCGTTACTTGATGTAATTATAAAGGTTTCATCTACCTCTTTATAAGTAATAAAGCTACGGATAATGGTTTTCTCTTTATCTGTTTCTGTAACGCTTTTTATAAAAACATCTTCTCGTATTTTCCATGAATCCGTCTCATCATCAGTGAATATTATTTCTTCATTCGGAAAAAAAGGTTTTATTATTTCTAGCAATCCGTATTGGAATTCATGGTTTACTTTTACAATGACTTTCATTGCTACCTCATCTCCAGTTACTTAAGAAAAGGATTGTTTGCTTTCTCGGCAGCTATAGTAGAAGAAGGTCCATGCCCGGGATATACTATCGTTTCATCGGGAAGTATCAATAAATTGTCCTTAATGGAGCTAATAATTTCTTGAAAAGAACCACCTTCTAAATCAGTTCTTCCAATGGAGCCGGCAAACAAGGTATCTCCAGTGAATAATATATTGTTCGTCTTTATACATATACTCCCTTTTGAATGTCCCGGAGTATGGATTATTTCCATATTTATATTCCCAACATTTATTTCATCACCGTTTTCCAGTTTTACATCAGCGTCCAGCTCAACAATTTTTTTACCTAATACATCAGAATAATTAATTCTTTTGTTTTTAAGCATATTATTATCATCCTTGTGAATAAGAACCTTTGGGTTATAGAATTCCTTCAGCTCCAAAACCGCACCTATATGGTCAGCATGCCCATGAGTCAGTATTATATATTCCAAAGTTAGGTTTTCCTTTTGAATCAACTGTTTTATATAATCAAAGTCCCCTCCGGGATCTATAACAGCAGTTTTCTTTGATTCCTCATCCCAAATTATATAGCAATTCGCTTGATATATGCCTAAAGGCATTTTTATTAATTTCATAAATAAACTCCTTTTAAATTATCTTCTCGCTATCAATGATCACTGTAACAGGTCCATCATTATTTATATTAACAAGCATTTCTGCTTGAAAAATTCCTGTTTGCGTATTTATACCTAAATTTTTGCACTTTAAGACAAATTCATTATAGTATTGCTCTGCTTTATCCGGTCCGGCCGCTTTTACAAAGCTCGGTCTCCTTCCTTTCCTACAATCACCGTATAAAGTAAATTGTGATACTACCAGAAGCTCACCTTTTATATCAAATAGAGATAGGTTCATTTTACCTTCATTATCCTCAAATATTCTAAGATTAGTAATCTTCTCAACCATATAATCTATATCGCTTGGTTTATCTTCATCACTGATTCCTAATAAAACCATAAGACCTTTTTTTATTTCTCCCACAATTTTACCTTCAACTTTTACACTGCTTTGTGTAACTCTTTGTATCACAGCTCTCATTAATAAACCTCCTATTGCTTTGCCCTATATACATCTATAACGCCTTCGAGCTTTTTAAATTTCTTTATCAATTTATTTAATTGTTCTATATCGTTTATTTCTAATATAAAGCTGATATTTGCCACTTTATCCTTAGATGTTTTCGAATAAAAAGATACGATATTTATTTTGTTTTCATTAATTATTGAAGTTATTTCCGCCAATAAACCTTGTCTGTCGTTTGCTTTGATTTGCAAATCTGCGTTATAAGAAACCAAGCTTTTTGTATTCCATTCAACCTCTATAAGCCTTTCCGGTTCTGAAAGCAAATCCTTTGCATTGGGACAATCGCTTCTATGAACTGAAACACCTCTGCCTTTTGTAATATATCCGATTATCTCGTCCCCGGGAACAGGATTGCAGCATTTAGAGAATCTGACTAATACATTTTCTATATCTTTAACCTTTACCCCTGTATCCGAACTTTTTCTTTTCTGAGTAATAGATTTTAAAACTTGTTTTTCTATTTCTTCTTCTTCGCTGCCCTCGAGCTTCAAGGTTTTTCTTGCTTCTTCCTTTAGCTTCATGAGTACTTGATTTAAAGTAAGTCCGCCATATCCTAAGGTTGCGTATAAATCATCAACAGAATGTAAACCAAGCTTTTTATAAATTTGTTCCAACCATTCATTTTTTATCACTTGAGCTTGTGTAAAGCCTAGCTTTTTGATTTCCTTATCAAGTATATCCCGACCTTTTTGAATGTTCTCTTCTCTTCTATCCTTTTTAAACCACTGTCTTATTTTATTCTTTGCCTGTGAGCTTTTGACAACCTTAAGCCAATCTCTGCTAGGACCGTTAGAATTAGCTGATGTTATTATCTCTACTATATCCCCGTTTTGTAATTTATAGTCTAAAGGAACAATCCTCCCATTGATTTTGCCGCCTACACATTTATTGCCTATTGCACTGTGAATTTTATATGCAAAATCTATAGGTGTCGAATCCACCGGCAAATCAATGACATCGCCTTTAGGAGTAAATACATACACTTCATCAATAACCAAATCTATTTTCAATGTTTCCATGAATTCCTTGGTGTCCTTAACCTCATTTTGCCATTCCAACATTTGCCTAAGCCATTTAAATTTATCGTCGAATTCACTTTGGGAAGCCCTGCCTTCTTTATACTTCCAATGGGCAGCTATACCAAATTCTGATGTTTTATGCATTTCCCAGGTTCTTATTTGCACTTCAAAAGGTTCTCCGTCCGGACCAATTACTGTTGTATGAATAGATTGATACATATTCGGCTTGGGCATTGCTACATAATCTTTAAACCTGCCGGGTATGGGCTTCCATAGAGTATGAACGATACCTAAAACTCCGTAGCAATCTTTGACAGTATCCACGATTACTCTTACTGCCGTAATATCAAATATTTGTTCAAAGGTTTTATTTTGATAGTACATTTTCTTATATATGCTGTAAAAGTTTTTAGGTCTTCCTTCAATTTCTGCTTCTATACCCATTTCCTTATTCTTTTTATTTATTTCATCTATAACAGCATTAATGTAATCTTCTCTTTCTTCTCTTTTTTTCGCAACCTTTTCACCTAACTCTTTATAGATATCAGGTTCTAAGTATCTTAAGGATAAGTCTTCCATTTCCCACTTCATTTTAGAAATACCAAGTCTATGAGCTATAGGAGCATATATCTCTAAAGTTTCAGTAGCCTTTTCTATTTGCTTTTCTCTTGACATGCATCTTAAAGTCCTCAAATTATGGAGTCTATCTGCAAGCTTAATAAGTATTACTCTTATATCTTTAGCCATGGCAACAAACATTTTCCTTAAGCTCTCTGCCTGCTGCTCTTCTTTAGTCTTATATTCAAGCTTTCCCAGCTTTGTTACGCCGTCAACGAGCATAGCAATTTCCGGACTAAACATTTCCTTTATGTTTTCATAACTAAAGGTTGTGTCCTCAATGACATCATGAAGTATACCGGCAGCAATTGTTGTATTATCCATGTTAAGGTCTGCCAGTATCTCAGCTACTGCAGTAGGATGGGATATATAATCCTCTCCTGAGATCCTTCTTTGCCCCTGGTGTGCGTCTAAAGCAAATTCATAGGCCTTTACTATTAATGAAAAGTCTCCGGTAGGATTATATGATTTTATTTTATTCAATAAATCTTGTAACATAAGTACACCAACTTTTGTTTTAAATTAACTATAATAATATCATAGTATATAGACATTACAATGACATAAATATAAAAATTGAAAAGAGATTGTGCTGTATATTTTGTTTAATGTAATTATAGCTTGTTACAGTTCAAATGTAACCTCAGTATTGCTTATTATATTTGATAGGATTAATGCAATATTTATCAAATATTAATAATCTAAAAAATACTTGTGAACAGCAACTATAGCTTAACTGTTATATAAAAAAAGCTCCATATATTAACCTGAAGCCTTTTTAGGACAGAAAGGAAACCAACTTTTTTATTAGTGACTATATTTTATAACAGAGCTAACATTATAGTTACTCAAACATTTCCTTCCCATCAAATCTTCCAATTCTATCAAAAATCCTATATGAACAACCTCGCCGCCCAGCATTTCAACCATTTTTACCGTTGAATATATTGTTCCGCCTGTTGCTAATAAATCATCAATGATAGCAATCTTATCGCCTTTTTTAATGGCGTCCTTGTGGATTTCCAAGATGTCGGTACCATATTCCAATTCATATTCGTATTCAATGGTTTCGGATGGAAGCTTTCCTGGTTTTCTCACCGGTACAAAACCAATACCTAATTCATAGGCTATTGCCGCACCAAATATGAAACCCCTGGCTTCTGGTCCTATAATTAAATCAGCATGACAATCCTTTAAGTTCTCAGCCATAACCTTTATTGCCTCTTTAAAAGCATCACCGTCTTTTATTAACGTTGTCACGTCCTTAAAACTGATTCCTTCCTTTGGGAAATCTTCAATAATCCTGATATATTTTTCTAAATCCATTGTATTTACCTCCCAGATTTTTAACGTTTGGACGGTTTTATATCCTTGATAAAGAACTGAATACTTTCCTTACCGTTCCAAACATTCAATTCCACACTAAATATTATATCAATAAACTGATTAACTGCAATATTATTATACATGAAACCCATATTAAAGCCTATTGCATCAATATTATTAACCCCGTTAAATAATTTAAGTGATAAATGCTTTCCTTCGTTCCCGACTGTTCTCTTATCTTTTATTCCCATATTTCTATATACGAAAACAGGTTTAGGATTACCGTAACCATAGGGCTCTAGTTTTTTTACATCATTAAAAACACTCATTAAATCATCACTATTGTCCAGCTTATAATCAACTAAAACTTCAGGAGGTTGTTCTTTTATTCCTTGCATTTCTACCGCAATTTCATTAATCCTGCTTCGAAATTTTCCTATAAGATTCTCTTCTATAGTTAAGCCCGCTGCTAATTCATGCCCGCCAAATTTAACAAGCATCTCTTCGCATTGACTTATGATTTCATAAATGTTTAAACCATTTATACTTCTGGCAGAGCCTTTTCCCAGCCCGCCATCTGTCGCTATTATTATAGAAGGTTTATTAAATCTTTCTGTTATTCGTGAAGCTATTATACCTAAAACCCCTAAATGCCAAGCTTTGTTCTCTAGAACGAGAATTCTTTCTGTTTTTAAGTCCACCTCTTTATCAATGATTTCTAAAGCAGAGTCAAGCATAGAGCTTTCAACGTTTTGTCTCATTGTATTTAATTCATCCAGCTCTTTTGCAATTTCCAGCGCTTTATCAAAATCATCTGTTGTAAACATTTCCACAGCTATGGATGCATCTTTTAGTCTGCCCGCAGCGTTCAATCTTGGAGCTATAATGAAACCAAGATGGTAAACATTTAACTCTGATAAATCAATATTAGAAACACTCAATAATGCGCTAAGACCAATGTTCTTTGTGTTTTTAATGGTTTCTAAACCATTCTTAACTATTGTTCTGTTTTCCCCAAATAATGGAACTGCATCTGCTACAGTGGCTAGAGCCACTAAATCCAGCATATCCATAATATCATCTTCATAGGAAAATCTATGGGAAAGTGCTGTTATAAGCTTAAATGCTATTCCGGCACCCGCTAAATGCTTAAAAGGATAAGCGCAATTGCTTTGATTCGGATTAATTATAGCATACGCATCAGGCAGGTATTCTCCGCATTTATGATGGTCAGTTATTATTGTATCCACTCCCGCATCATTAGCATATTTAACTTCTTCTACGGACCTGATGCCGCAATCAACAGTTATTATTAAATTTATTTCTTTTTGAATCAATTTTTTTATTGCTTCTATGTTAAGACCGTATCCTTCTTCAAGCCTATTAGGTATATAATAAATAACATCTAAATCATATTTTTTAAAAAAGTTGCAAAGCAGAGCAACGCTGGTGATCCCATCGACATCATAATCACCATAAATACATATTTTTTCTTTATCTTTTAATGCTTGTTCTACCCGTAATATAGCTTTATTCATTCCTAACATATCAAAAGGAGTATGCAAGCTATTAAGTGTGGAACCCAAGAATTCCTCTGCTTCTTCTTTTGTATTAATGCCCCTGTTTATAAGAACCCTGGCCATTATTTCCGATATGTTTAGCTCATTCATAAGTACTTCTAAGTTTTTATAATCGTATGTATAAGGAACCCATTTTTTCAAAGTATCACCTGCATCAAATCTTATCAATTTCTTCAATTTCATTAAACTCTTCAATCTCATTAAACGTTTCAATTTCATTAAACTTTTCAATTTCATTGAGGTTATGAATCTCATCCATTACGTCAATGCTGTTTATCTGCTCGTTAAAATCTTCTTTCTTTTCGTTGTTGGTTTGCTGTAGATTATTACCGCTCTTATATGCTATTAGCTCTGTGTTCAGCTTTTTTATTTGATTATTCAATTCAGATATTTTCATGCTGTTTTTTATCCTTTTTATTATATCAAAAGGAATCATTACAAGTATTCCGAATAAAGCCGAACCCAGTATTACTATAGCCTGAGATAGACTTAGCTTGTACCACAAAATATTAATAGTGATAACAGCTGAATTCTGTATGGCAAATAATGCTATCAGTATCGCAAAAATCATGGAAAGCACCATTACAAATTGCATTTTTTTCACCTGCCTGTTTTTTACTTTAATTTAACTATAGAACATTTTAGTGCACATTTAAAGCAAAAAATAAGTAACAGCTTTTTTAATTAAAGCTGTTACTTTATTTTAACGTGAGGTTTGTGTTTTATTTTTTAAAAATAACCACACAGGGCTGGCAATAAACACGGAGGAGTAAGTACCGCTTAATAATCCAACTATTATAGGCAAAGCGAATTCCTTTACTGCCGGTACACCTAGTATATATAATGTGGCTATAGTAAGCAAAGTAGTTAAGGATGTGTTTATAGATCTTGCTATAGTCTGACTTATGCTTTCGTTAATTATGCTTTCGGGGTTAACTCTCCTCACAGATTTTAGATTTTCACGTATTCTGTCAAATATAACTATTGTGGCATTAATTGAGTAACCGATAATAGTTAAAATAGCAGCTATAAAGGAGCTGTTAACAGGTATTTTCATTGCGCCATAAAACACAGTCATTATTATTGCGTCATGGAGAAGTGCAAATATGGAAGCCAAGCCAAATCTCCATTCAAACCTTATGGATATATAGATTAGTATCCCTAAATTTGCTATAAGTAAAGCCAATAAAGCTTGCTTTTTCAACTCAGCACCGATAGCGGGTCCAATGGATTCAAAATTTATTTTACCTGATGTAATATTAAAAGTCTCTTGGAAGCTGTCAAGTATCTCGCCTCTTGTTTCATCATCAAATTCCATCTTTGTTCTAACTATGACTTCTTCCTTTTCGTTGCCTGCATAGGTTATTGTAGCCTCTTTATCGTATTTATCTATTATTTCCTTTACTTCTTTCACTTCAAAGCTTCTGCCTATATCTGCCTGCAAGGATGTGCCGCCTGTAAAATCTATTCCGTAATTTAACCCTCCGTTTATCATGGATAATGACAAGCCTATTATTATAATTACTCCTGAAATTGCAAACCACGTTTTCTTATGTTTAACAATATCGTAAATTTTTAGAGTTTTTCCTTCTTTTGTCATAGTCCAGAATTTTTTATCCTTTAGTAGGTTGGTGCTTTCAAATAGCTTTAATAAAAGCTTTGTTACGACAATAGCCGTAAACATACTTGCAAGAATACCTATGGAAAGCGTTACTGCAAAGCCTTTAATGGGTCCGGCACCAAGGTAAAAGAGTACTATTGCAGCTATTAGAGTAGTGATATTAGAATCCAGTATAGCTAAAAAAGCTCTTCTAAATCCGGAATCAATAGCAGACCTAATGGTTTTACCCATTAGCAGCTCTTCCTTTATTCTCTCAAAAATAATAACATTCGCATCAACTGCCATACCTATGGAAAGTATAAGTCCGGCAATACCGGGTAATGTTAGAGTTGCTTTTATTGCGGCTAAAACTAATAATACAATGCTTATATATAATACTAAAGCAATACTTGCTACTAAACCCGGGAATCTATAGTAAGCAATCATAAATAAGAATACTAAGAGTATTCCAATTTTGCCTGCGGCGAAGCTCTTCTCAAAGGAGTTAGCACCCAGCTCCGGGCCAATGCTCGTCACTTGAAGGGTTTTTAGCTCTACAGGAAGTGCTCCGGCTCTAATAAGCATAGCCAAATCTCCTGCTTCTTCCATAGACATCCTGCCCGATATCTGACATTTCCCGTCTGTGATAGGCTCTCTGACCTGAGGCGCGGATATAATGTTGTCATCAAGTAAAATAGCTATTATTTTACCGACATTTTGCGAAGTGGCTGTAGCAAATTTCTTCGCACCATCCGGATTTAATTCAAGGGACACAACGGCTTCTTGAATCTTTGTAGATGGATTTGTTGAAAATACGGCTTTAGCGTCTTTAATATCATTACCTGTTATTACGACATTTTCTTCTTCGTCAACAAACTTTAGCTGAGCTGTTTTCCCAATAATCTCTAAAGCTCTTTGAGTATCCTGTATTTCCGGCAAGCCAACTCTGATCCTTTTGCCGCCTTGTCGTGTTATGACCGGCTCTGTTACGCCTAAATTGTCTATACGCTCTCTGATAGTGGCAACCGCCCTGTCCATTTTTTCATCTGTAACGGGGTCATCAGGAGTTCCTTGGGCTTCTAAAACGACATCCGCCCCTCCTCTTAAGTCTAATCCCAGCTTAATAAGTGTTTTAACCGGTAATACTTCATACTTTCCTATACTAACTCCATAGGATGCTGTGTATGCTATTATTCCAATTATTAATACTATTAATATGAATTTAATCGTATTTTTTGAATTCATCTGTACTCCCCCTTTAAAAGTTCACATTGGTAATTATATTACTTTTAATATAGCTAGTCAATTAAATTAGGAAATCATTTAAGCTATATTAACTCCTATTATTCCTCCGATTAAACCTACGGAAGACGCTAATAACAGTCTTGCTAAAAAGTATTTATCAAAGGTAATCGTCTGCCCCCATAACATACCTATGGGAATAAGTATCACTATATAGACAATCCCGACTATCAGCCCGTATAGCCATCCTCTTCTATTTACTCTCATACCGCAATATATGCCCGCAGCCAATATGCTAATCATGGATATTAATTGGGTCACTATGGACATTGTATTGTCCGAAACGGGTGTTATTGATAACACAATAGCATAAATTATTATACATATCAAAGAAATTATTAAAGCCAAAACAACTGATTTAATAGTGATTTTCAATATGCTATTATCCTTTTCTATTTTGTTTCTAATGCCTCTGTTAAGTTTCTGCAATTCAAACACCTCCAACATTTTAGTACACTTTATTCAATAATTCAAACAATTATTCTTAAAATCGAAGGGTTATACATAAACAATAGAGCATTAGATATATTTTCCTTTCAAAGTCTATATTTTATTCCAAAATTAATTAATTCGGCATAATCCTTGACTATTAATGTTAAAAAGTAACTTGATAATTCAAGTTACTTTTTACATTAGGATTGAATTTTCCTTCCAATTGCCCATTTCGCTATTTTTAGCTTAACCTTGTCGGCACCTATTTCTATAGTGATAATATCATCTTTAATATTAAGCACTTTTCCATAAATACCTCCGATTGTTAATACTTCATCTCCCTCTTGTAAGCTCTTCCTCATTTCTTGTGTTTCCTTTTCCTTTTTCCTTTGAGGTCGAATCAGTAGGAAATAAAATATTCCTAAAATAGCTGCATACATCAGCACAGTTGGCGCCCATTGTGGCATACTATCACACCTTTCGAATTTTATATTCAATAAATTTTTAGAAAATCCTTCTTTTTATTTATATTATTTATCATAACCAAAATTTTTAAAAAATACATTTTTAAAATTAATCAAATCATCATTTGCTATTGCTTGGCGAATATCCTTCATAAGGTTTTGAAGAAACCTCAGATTATGTATGGTAGTCAATCGAGCACCAAGGATTTCTCCCGCCTTAATCAGATGCCTTATATACGCTCTGGAAAAATTTTTACAGGCATAGCAATCGCAATTATCATCCAAGGGTCTGAAATCCTCTGCGTATGCTGCGTTTCTTACAACTAATTTCCCTTTGGAAGTCATCACTGTCCCGTTTCTTGCAATCCTTGTCGGTAAAACACAGTCAAACATATCTATGCCGCCCATAGAACCTTCAATTAGAGAATCAGGACTGCCAACTCCCATAAGGTATCTTGGTTTTGTCTTAGGTAAATACGGAGTGGAGTAATCTATTATTTCATTCATTATATCTTTTGGTTCACCAACGCTAAGACCGCCTAATGCATATCCGGGTAAATCTATTTCTACTGTTCTTTTAGCTGATTCGATTCTTAAGTCTTTAAAAACACCACCCTGCACTATACCAAATAGGGCTTGTTTATCGTTATCTCCATGGGCACTTTTACATCTTTTTAACCATCTCAATGTTCTTTCCATAGATTTTGACGCATAATCCTTATCACAAGGGTACGGAATACATTCATCAAAAGCCATTATTATATTTGAACCAAGGGATTTTTGTATTTCCATCACATACTCGGGAGTAAAAAAATGCTTTGAACCATCTAAATGAGATTTGAATTCCACCCCTTCCTCCGTGATTTTTCTAAGCTCATTTAGACTGAAAACCTGAAAACCGCCGCTATCAGTTAATATAGGTCTATCCCAATTAATAAATTTATGAAGACCTCCCGCTTTTTCAATAAGCTTATGTCCGGGTCTTATATATAAATGATAGGTATTGCTTAATATTATCTGTGCACCAATATCCTTCAGTTCATTAGGGTCCATAGCTTTAACAGATGCCTGAGTACCAACGGGCATAAAAGCAGGGGTGTCAATTGTTCCGTGGGGTGTATGAAGTCTTCCCAAACGTGCTTTTGTATATTTACATTCTTTAATCAATTCAAATTGAACTGCCACAAATGTACCTCCGTTATTCATCCAGATTCTCTATAAGGACCTTTTCTATCAGCTTATCCTTTATTGATAAAACCTTTAATCTTGCATTACCTACTCTAAATTCTATTCCTTCATATATTGCTCTGTCCGTATCCTCCGATAGCTTTGTTATTACGCCACCTATAGTATTACCGCAAATCTCTGGTATGTTGAGCCCTGTAATAGTGTTGGCATCCTTAACTTCAGTAGCCGCTGAAAAAACAGTACCATTGCCTTCAATCCTAATTTCTTTCGTGAATAAAAACTTTCTTATGGCAAATACCGCAGCTATTGCGATTACTCCCAGAACAACCTCCAGCATACTTGCACTATGAATTAGCATTTTTCGTGCTATAGCATACAATACTACCTCCAGCACACTTGATGTTGTATGGGAAATCAGCATTATAACAAGCTCCATACCCACAACCAATAATAATACGTGACCTAAGAATTTCTGGAAAATATCATAAGAGTCAAAGGTGTTTGTGTTAAAAATTATAAGTAAATATTTAATAAGATCATACAAGCTAATTATAACTGCTGCCATTATAAATATTGCCAAAAGAACTTCAAAGTAATAGGTATATTTAGATATTTTGTTTTTGATGAAATTAATTTTCACCTCTCTACCCCCTTTAAAAGTTTAATGTCCATGGTATGACAATGCATTATCTGTCTAATCAGCTATACTATGAGCATTGCATCCCCAAAGCTAAAAAATCTATATTTTAAGTCTATTGCCTCTTTATAAGCTTTTAAAATATTATCTTTGCCTGCTATGGCACTGACTAACATTAATAAAGTAGATTCAGGCAAGTGAAAATTAGTTATCATACCATCTGTAATCAAGAACTTATATCCGGGATAAATAAATATATCAGTCCAACCTTTTTTCGCTGCAATAAAGCCATTTTCTGTAGCTGCAGATTCCAGAGTCCTGGAAGATGTCGTGCCGACACAAATTATTCTTCCTTTTTCTTTCTTTACCATATTAATTATATTTGCACATTCATCAGTAATTTCATAATATTCACTGTGCATTATATGATCTTCTATATTGCCGGTCTTCACCGGTCTAAAAGTTCCCAAGCCGATATGCAAAGTGATATATGCAATTTTTACTCCTTTTTTTTGTATTCTATCCAATAGCTCCTCAGTAAAATGAAGTCCTGCTGTTGGTGCAGCGGCTGAGCCTTCGTACTTTGAATATATAGTTTGATATCTGTCCTTGTCCTTTAGCTCTTTTTTTATATAAGGTGGTAACGGCACCTTACCAAGCTTATCCAAAATATTCTCGAATATGCCTTCATATTGAAATTCAATAATTCTATTGCCGCCTTCTATTATATCAATAACCTTACCCACTAATTCATTATCTCCAAATAGGAATTCAGTGTTTAGTTTTGCTTTTTTACCCGGTTTTAATATTACCTCCCAGGTATCTTTATCAATCCGATTTAAGAGAAGAAATTCTATTGGACTTTTAGTATCTTTTTTAACACCGAACAACCTGGCGGGTATAACCTTTGTATTGTTTAAAACCAAACAGTCATTTGGATTTAAATAATCTATAACGTGATTAAACACCGTATGTTCTGTTTCCCCGCTGTATTTATTTAATACTAGAAGCCTTGACGCATCTCTTGGGTAAATAGGTTCTTGAGCAATCAGCCCATCAGGTAAGTAGTAATTGAAATCATTTGTCTGCACTTTTTGCCCTCTTTCAAGCTGATAAACCTGAAGGTCTATAAGCTAAGTGATTAAATGTTTTAGGAATTACGCGAAAGATTTATTTCGTATAATTCATTTTACTTTAGTGCCTTTAAAATAATACTCTAAAATTTCAGTATAGTTATATCCTTCTTCTGCCATGCCCTTTGCGCCATATTGACTAAGACCAAGGCCGTGTCCCCATCCTTTGCCGGAAAATATATATTCACTAGGTAGGATACTATACTTCTTTGTTTCAAACAATCCTTTAATATATATATTTTTATCCTGGGATTTTATTGTTTTTCTACTATCAGCAGAAATTAACTGCAACCCCTCAGGTCTTTTTACTATACTATTGTTTTCCTCTAATTGAAACACATTTATATCTGACTCTGTTTTTATTTCATACCATGTGCTTTTTATATTAGCTGTACCCAGGATTGTTCTTATTCTTTCTTTCTCAAATATAGCAGTGCTTGACCTACCTTTAAACTCAAGTTTTGTAACTCTGCCAAACTCGCTGATATCCAAAGCTTTTATATCAAGTAGCTCTCCAATATTATAATTATTAGCCGACAGCTTGCTTTCTATAAATGCTTTATCCAGACTGCATAACCATTCATCATTGGGGCTGCCTAGTCCATAGGTGTCCTTTACACCTCTTATGTAAGGAACTGCCTCGCTCCATACATTTTCTGAATTCTCAGTGTGTCCCCCACTGCTGGAATGATAATAGGTTTGTGCCAATTCCTCTTTATAATATAATAATTTACCTTTAGTTTTGTCTACTGCCTCATTCGTACATTCATGCTCATTATCAAAGCCTTTATATACCTGGCAATGCTGAGTGTTACATAAACCGTAACCGTCTTTAATATGCTTATTGAGGTTTAACATAGCAAAATTCCTTGCCGCAACAGCCTGAGCTTTTAAAGCTTCTATGGGCCATAACGGATACATTTCACTTGGAACAACACCATATAGGTAATATTCCAAAGGCAAATGGTTAATAACCCCAAAGGAGCCGTCATTTTGAACTTTTAATATTATATCCCCTCTATATCTAGAACCATTATATTCTAATAACCCTGAGCCTTCCTCATTGCATTGTAGTACCTCTATTTCATCACTATTACAAACTAAAACAATCTCACCTGTAGACTGATCAATAATCTGCACTCTGTTAATATCCGGCTCTATAGTTTTGTGTTTAGTATTTGGCAAAGTATTTTGTAATTTTTCTATTAGAGCTTTACATTCATTTTGATCCAGCAGTAAACCGCACCACAACTTCCAGCCGTCTTCATAAACAATATAAGCATCCTTAATCAACTTTTTGTAGGTACTTAAAGTATTCCTTGCCGCATCATAGCTATCATAGGTATCACCTATTTGTACGTGATAAGGGCCAATTAAAATACCGCTGTATTTGACTGCTTTCACAAATTGTATGGCTTTAGTTTCATTATTAATTATATTGTAATAAGAGTCCTTACGAAATGAATAATCTATGGCTGGAAATGCAGGTAAAGACATATTCTTATCTTTAGTCTTGAAAGCTAATTCTACCGGCTTATTGCTTTTAATGTTAATGTTATAAAACAAAGGATTGTTATAATTCAACCCGACATCTATGTAATCAGGACTGCTTTTAGCAGCATAAAGAAAACTCCCTTGAACGAAAAAATTAATAATAATTAAATAAAGTGCTATAGCTTTAATAATTTTCATTTTAGCTTCCTTCCTGTCTTATTACACTTCCTAGAATCAGCATCACTCTTCTGCTGCCGGTATGCCGAAATGATTATAAACCATTTTCGTTACGACTCTTCCTCTTGGAGTCCTGTTTATAAACCCTATTTGCAGTAAATAAGGCTCGTATACATCTTCAATGGTATTTGACTCTTCGCCGATGGATGCTGCTATGGTGTCAAGCCCAACAGGACCTCCATTAAATTTATCTATAATTGTAAGGAGCATTTTTCTGTCAATCTCGTCAAGACCATAGCTGTCCACTTCCAGCAACTTCAAACCCTCATCAGCCACTTTATCTGTAATAACACCTTTTGCTTTAATCTGTGCAAAGTCCCTTACTCTTTTTAGAAGCCTGTTTGCTATCCTGGGTGTTCCTCTTGATCTTCTAGCTATTTCCTTTGCTCCTTTTTCTTCGATTTCTATTTTTAATATTTTAGCAGACCTGGTCACTATTTGATAGAGGTCATCTTCATTGTAATAGTTTAACCTGCATATAACCCCAAATCTATCTCTTAAGGGTGATGTAATCATTCCTGCTCTTGTCGTTGCACCTATCAGTGTAAAGCTAGGTATATCAAGTCTGATAGAGCGGGCACTGGGGCCTTTTCCGATTATAATGTCTATGGCGCAATCCTCCATAGCCGGATATAGAATTTCTTCTATACTCCTGTTAAGTCTGTGTATTTCATCTATAAATAAAACATCGTTATAGTTGAGATTTGTTAGAATTGCAGCTAAATCCCCTTGCTTCTCTATTGCCGGACCTGAGGTTACCCTGACATTGACCCCCAGCTCATTGGCAATGATATTTGCCAGTGTAGTTTTACCCAGACCCGGAGGACCGTAAAGCAATACATGGTCTAAAGCTTCTTTTCTTTTTTTTGCAGCCTCAATAAAAATATGCATTTTCTCCTTCGCTGATGTTTGCCCTATGTATTCATTTAAATATTTTGGCCGCAGGCTAAGCTCTATATCATCGTCATTGAATAGATTAGCGGTTATAATCCTATCTTCCATTTTAATCACCTATATTCTTGAAAGCTGTTTTAAAGCCTCTTTTATTAAACTGTCTATTGGAATGTTTTTATCCTCTATTTTTGATAATGCAAAGGTTGCTTCATTGTAGCCGTACCCTAATGAAGTTAATGCTTGCACTGCTTGCAATGTATTGTTATTTTCATCATCTGCCGCAACAGAAGAAATATGATCACTGCTATTAAGCTTGTCCCTTAATTCAAGAATAATCCTATCCGCCGTTTTCTTACCGATGCCGGGTGCTTTAGTAAGCTCTTTATTATTCTTCATTACAATTGCCAACACCAGCTCATCTGTTTTTAAGCTTGACAAAAGAGATAGAGCTGCTTTCGGTCCGATACCGGAAACAGTGTTTAAAAGCTTAAATATTGACATCTCATTTGTATCTGAGAATCCATATAAGGTCATGCTGTCCTCTTTCACCACCAGTGTTGTAAACAGCTTAAATATTTTACCTGTTTTTAAGCTCCTTAAGGTGTTTGTTGAGCATGTTGCTCTAAAACCAACTCCATTTATATCTATAACAGCATAGTCATTGCCTACATCAGAAATTAGCCCATTTATGTATTCAAACAATTATAGCCCCCCTTAAGCTTTAAATAAATCTGAGAATTTCGAACTGCTTCCGTGACAAATTGCAACGGCTAAAGCATCAGCAACATCATCCGGCTTTGGTATTTCTTTTAAATTGAGAAGCATCTTAACCATTTGTTGAATCTGGTTTTTATCAGCTCTTCCATAGCCAACTATAGCTTGTTTCACTTGAAGAGGCGTGTATTCATAAATAGGAATGCCTTGATTTGAAGCCGCTAATATAATTACTCCCCTGGCATGTCCTATAGTTAAAGCTGTTTTAACATTTTTATTAAAAAACAATTCCTCAACGGCAAATGCCTCCGGACGGTAATGGATCAGAAGCTTTGTAAGATTTTCATATAAAAAAGATAATCTTTCTGGCATTGGTTGCCCCGCAGATGTAGTAATTGCACCGGAAGTTATTGTTTTATATTTGTTCCCGCATATTTCCAAAACGCCATAGCCTAAAATAGCAATGCCCGGGTCCACACCCATCACTATCAAATATAACACATCCATCCAAACATATATTCGCTATAACTACTATAACCTTTTACGCCAAAAAAATAAAGCCTAAAAATACTAATTACTGAACCCTTCTAGCTTTATTTCCATGTCATCCTCCGTGTCCGCGACTATGCCACCCATCAAAAATTCTTGGTCTTCCGGTGTCAATATGTTTATATTTATATCTGTTTTCTCTTTTAAAATCTTATCACCGCTTTCGTTATAAGTGTAAACAGCAATATTATCATCCTTCACCCCGATTATAAAATGCTTAGGACAAAATGTGTCGATTTCTTTAGTTAGAAAAATAATATCATCTTTTAAGTCATTTATTTGCCAATCGTCAATCTTTTCCGATAATTCTTCAATTCTTAAACCTACAAGAGCTTCCATAATTGGGACTGTTTTTTCAATCTTATGGCCACATCTTTTAAAATGCGTTATGTAGCAAAGTCTTGTTAGCTCGTTAGTTATATAGGAAAGCTCTTCGGGAGTTTCGTTGTCTTTTACAGTTTTGGTATAGTTTCTTACATTACTAGGAATAATAAGACTTTCATTATTTTTTGATTGGTTTTCCTCAGTACTTTTCTCAATACCGTTATTAACAAAATAGCTTATTATAAATGCTGACAAAAAAACTAAACTGAATATCAAGATAAGCTTCTTCGTTTTGCTTTTTCTCCTATCTTCAAACATAAAATAACCTCCATGCTTTTATGGAAGTTATTATTACCATATTTTCAAATTTTATTCATAAGAACCCTTTGAACCCGGGTACTGCTAATCCTCCTCCGGCAATTCCGCATTATGATAAAAATCTTGGACATCATCATTGTCATCAAACATTTCAAACATTTTATTAATCCTTTTCAAATCCTCATCAGCAGCTACTTTTACAGTATTTTGCGGTAAAAGGGCAATTTCCGCAGAAGCCATTTTTATTCCTGCCTTTTCCAGGTTAAGCCTAACTTCAGAAAATGCAGCCGGCTCAGTATATATTTCAAAAGAATCCTCTTCCGTGATCAAGTCTTCAGCCCCGGCTTCCAAAGCAAGCATGAACAAATCTTCTTCGTCTATGTTTTCCTCTTTTTCTACAATAATCAGACCCTTTTTATCAAACATCCATCCCACACATCCAGTACTTCCAAGACTTCCTCCGTTTTTATCAAAAATATACCTGACATCACCGGCTGTCCTATTCCGGTTTTCCGTAAGGGTGTTTACTATCACGGCAACTCCTCCCGGCGCATATCCTTCATAGACAATCTCTTCGTAGGATATATCTCCCAATTCACCTGCGCCTCTTTTTATTGCTCTTTGAATAGTATCATTAGGCATATTATTTGACTTTGCTTTTGCTATAGCGTCACGCAGCTTGCTGTTTGCTTCAGGATCAGACCCGGCTTTTGCGGCAATAGAAATTTCTTTTCCGACCTTTGTAAAAACCTTTCCTCTAGCGGCATCTGCTTTTCCTTTTTTATTTTTAATATTTGACCATTTAGAATGACCAGCCATAAATTAACCCCCTCATAAATTTGTTTATCGGTTAAACCCTTTTAAACATTTCAGGAAATTTCCTTTTATGTTCACTTTTTTGAATTTTCTTTTCTATTTTTTTTATAATGCTCTCTTCTCCGTGGTTTAAAGTTATAAATTTATCTAACTCTTCATAGGACATTTCCATTTCTGATTCATCAGTTTGACCCGGCCACAGCCCGGCTGTCGGGATTTTGTCTATTATTATTTTTGGTATTCCAAGATTGCGTGCCAGCTCATAAATCTCATGTTTGACATAACTGACAATAGGCATCATATCCACACCGCTATCACCGTGTTTCGTAAAATATCCGATAGCAAATTCGCTTTTGTTAGTCGGTCCGACAACCAAATAATTATACTTGGCTGCAAAATAATACAAAGTTATCATTCGTAATCTTGATTTTATATTTCCCAGTATGAATTTTAAATCATCACTGTCAGAGCCGACTTGCTTAATAAAGCTGTCATATATAGTATCTAATTCAACTTTTTTTGTATCCAGCTTCAGTTTATCCGCAATTATACCGGCATCCTCAGCATCAGAGTTATCACTATGGCACGGCATGATAAGACATAATGTATTATCCGGAAATGCTTTTTTACATAATGCTGCAGCTACTGCAGAGTCTATTCCTCCTGATAATCCCAATATAACTCCTTTAGCCTTTGCCGAAAGAACTGTTTCTTTAATCCAATTAACTATCTCTTCGATTTCTTTATTTACATCCTTCATTTTATCCCTCCGAAGCAATATAAATGCTATTCATATAATATCATTCTAAATTTTATGTGTAAACCCAAAGGAGGACTTTCCACACAATTTAAATATTACTATAGTTTCAGTTTTGCTTATTATATTTTTTAGGATTACAAGTCCCTAGGCTAATAATTTAAATAAAGAGAATATTAAACGTAACTGAGGTTTAAGCTATAGCATATTTTTTTATGAATGAATACCTTCGTAACTATCTGAGAAGAATCTTATGATAGATACTATCTTATTACAATATATAATAGCTTTTTAATAAAAATTAGTAGGTGAAATATATCAAGAAAAATACTTTGCTTTGTATAACCGGCTTTTTCGCCGGATTGATTAATGGTCTTCTGGGTTCGGGGGGCGGGGTAATTTTGGTCCTATCTTTAGTTTTTTTGTATAAGCTTCATGACCATAAAGCTCACGCAACAGCGATATCTGTAATTCTTCCTTTAACCATTATAAGCTCATTTATATATATGCGAACCAGCACTTCTTTGTATCAAACAATAATATTTGTTTCTTTGGGCTCCCTTATTGGGGCTTTTATCGGTTCAAAGCTTCTAAACCGTTTATCAATTAATTTTATTAGAAAGCTATTCGGGGTTTTAATGATAATAACAGCAATTAGGATGATGTTCTAATGTACGGTTTTTTAATCGGTATTTTAACAGGAATACTAAGCGGATTAGGTATAGGCGGCGGCACTATATTGATACCTGCATTAACAATTTTTTTAAAAATTGAACAGCACGCAGCACAAAGCATAAATCTGATATCTTTTATTCCATCTGCTATTATAGCTTTAATTGTTCACTATAAAAGTGGTAATTTAGAAAAAGGTTTGCTAAAAAAACTCATAATACCGGGTATTATTGCTGCACTTATTGGCTCCTTTATTTCCTTAAAGCTAGGTTCCGATTTACTGAAGAAAATTTTTGCTTTATTTTTATTTATCATGGGGTTATTCGAAATCGTCTCTATAAGAATTCTCGATAAGAGCTGAGTTATAATATTTTTTTACTTTGCCGGCAGCAGCCGAGGACATTTCACATCTCACGAATATATACTTATCTCTATACTCTTTATTTATCACTCTACCGTTTTCGTATAAATATGTGATAATATCAGATTGATTATATGGAATCAATAATTCAACAATTTCATGATCCTTTTTCGATTTTTCAACTATCATATCCATTAGCCTATTCAAATTAATTCTTTCTTTTGCTGATATATATATGATATCTTTATATTTGTTTAAAAAAGGAAAGAATAGATTTTCTTCTTTTTTGTCTATTTTATTGAAAACTAAAATTACTGGTTTATTCTCCGCATTTAAATCTTTTAAAACTTCGTTTACTATTTCTATTTGTTTTTCAAAATAATCAATGCTGCCGTCTACAACATGTAACAGCAAATCAGCATAGGTAACTTCCTCTAAAGTTGATTTAAACGCTTCTATTAAGCCATGTGGGAGATTCCTTATGAAACCAACTGTATCTGTTATTACTATTTCATTTCCTTCCTTTAGCTGCAACTTCCTGCTAGTCGGGTCCAATGTTGCAAACAGCAGATCTTCTACAAAAGCATCGGAATCCGTCAAAGCATTTAAAAGAGTAGATTTCCCTGAATTTGTATAACCGACTATACATACATTAAACAAATTTTTTCTGCTTTTCCTTTGAACCTGTCTGTTTTTCTTTATCTCTTTTATCTCTTTTTCCAATTCACTGATTTTTTCTCTAATCCTTCGTCTGTCTGTTTCCAACTTTTGTTCTCCAGGTCCTCTTGTGCCAATCCCACCGCCTGTCCTAGACATGGTTATACCTTGCCCTACAAGTCTTGGTAATGCATATTTCAATTGTGCAAGCTCAACTTGCAATTTGCCTTCTTTAGATGAAGCCCTTTTAGCAAAAATATCTAATATGATTTGCGTCCTGTCAATAATCTTAACATTTAATTCATTTTCTATGTTTCTAATCTGTGCTCCTGATAATTCATCATCAAACACAACAAAATCAGCATCATTTACTTGGACCTCTCCTGCTAATTCTTTTAGTTTACCTTTTCCAAGAAAGAAAGCTGAATCAATTCTTGTTATATTCTGCACCAGCCTTCCGGCTTCAATTCCACCCGCTGTTTTAAGAAGTTCGCTTAGCTCATCTAAATCTTCAATGCCTTTAATACCTACAAGTATTGCTTTCTCTTCCTTAATATTTGTTAAAGCATGGTCATAGTCCGATGCTTCAAATATTTTTTCTATCTCCCTTATTAGCTCAGAAAAGTTTATTTCCAGCAAATCCGAAGGTTTGTAAGGTCCTTGTATTACAACTCCTGATTTCTCCTCTTCATTTATATAAGCAATAAAAGAATCCTTAATCTCCCTGTTATCAATACCTATAGAAACCATCAAATCAAGCTTTAAAATTTTTAATGCAGAAACATCCATGTCTGAGGGATAACCTTTTCCATTAGGATGTGTATGTATACACCTAATTCCGGATAAGCCTTTTAATGATCTTTTCTCTCTATACTCTTTCAATTTTACTGAGCTTGCATCACCTATAGCTACATCAATGATTTCTCCTTTTCTGCTTATAAAAACTGCTATTTCTCTTTTTTCTACATTTGTTATATTGAACATTGCATCCAATAACTCTTGTGATATGATTTGTTCTTTTTCTACTGTTTGGGTAAACATTATATCAATTAATTCCATCGTAGATCTTCGAAAACTTGTCATTATATAACCACCTTTTCTTTTAGGGCTAATTCTTCTTTTACCTGTCTCAGACCCCGGAACAAGTTTAATAGGCATATCCTTGACATTTAAGTGTCAATAATAAAGATAGCATCTACTTTCATAGGATATACTATTTTACATGTATACTATTCCAAGTATTATCTGTTGTCAAGATAATACAACTGCGACACTTATTACTATAAAGCTAACTAATCCTTGAATGGGTCCTTAGAAGGCACTACTTTCAAAAAGTCATTATTGTCCTTTGGCACATTGATATAGCTTTCCGGTACGTCTCCTACAATTATAGTTTCAGATACAGGTATATTAGTTGAAACATCTATATTATTCCCTGCAAAAGGCACTATTATTTGAACTGTTGTATCAACGTTCATATATATTTTTAATCTTGTTTGATTTATACCTGCCTCTGCAAATTCCGTGGCAAATTTTACATTGACTGAGCCTGCAGGCTGTACATTTATGTTAATATAAGGTCCGGCATCGGCAAAAATTTGACTTCCTATAATATTCCCAAAAGATATTTTTATATTTTTTCTTTTTATATCTTCCAATTCTTTTAGTATCTCTATGGACGTTTCTACTGCCAGTTTATTCATTTCATTGGAATTTGCCTGAACCAAAGTTACTTTACCGTTATTGTCAGTCTTAATTGTTATGAGGTTATTAAATAAATCAAGCTCTATTTTTTTTCTTACTGCATCATTAATAGCTTGCGTTGCAAATAGCCTTGCTTTAATTTCTGACATGGCTCTAAGCTTTGGTTTTATATTGTTTTCTATATAGCTAAATAAAAGTGCAATTATAAAAACAAATAAAGCGATAAAAAAATAGGTTTTTACTTTTCCTTTTTTATTAAATTGCTTATATTTCATTAATTTCTTCACCACCTATTATTCCTCTTCAAACCATTATATGTATAAAATATTGATTTAATATTCACTTATTTTTTCTTATTATATTTTAATAAAGCCCTTGTTTGCTATGGTATTTTCATTATGCTATAATAATTTAGAATTAACGAATATGCTTCCCTTTTTAATCATAGGAGGTATTGTATGAAAAACGAAAATAAGAAAAAACCTAAGAAAAATACAGTCACTAAAGTTTTAAAAATTACACTTATTGCATTGTTATTTATAATAATAATTGCCTCAAGTGTAGTACTCGGTACAGTTTATTCTTGGGTCAAGGGTGCCGAACCTCTTGATTATGACGAAATTTTTGATTTGAACCAGACAACTTACATTGTTGATAAAAATGATAGGGTTATTGATAAGCTACATGCAAATGAAAACAGGACAATGGTAACTCTAAGTGAAATACCTAATAATCTTCAAAATGCTTTTATTGCAATTGAGGATAGAAGATTTTATACTCATAAAGGTATTGATATTCAACGTATTATTGGGTCAGCTATCGAAGACTTTAAGCTGGGTAAACTTGCCCATGGAGGAAGCACAATCACTCAGCAGCTAATTAAAAATATATATCTTACTCCGGAAAAGAAGTTTAAAAGAAAAATAATAGAAGCTTATTATGCTATGCAATTAGAGAGAAAATTTACAAAAGAGCAGATATTAGAAGCATATTTAAACACAATTGGTTTAGGCGGAAACAATGTTGCCGGTGTTAAGGAAGCTGCCTTATATTATTTTGCAAAGGATGTCAGCGATTTAAGCTTGGCAGAATCTGCTGTAATAGCAGGCATTACAAAATACCCCTCTACTTATTCACCTTATTTAAACTATGATAATTCTATAAAAAGAAAAAACTTGATTGTTTCAGAAATGTTAGCTCAAAATATGATTAACCAAGAAGAGTATGAAGAAGCAGTAGTTGAAGAGATAAAGCTGGCAAAAGTTGAGAAAGAGGTTGACACCACTTATTTTGCTGATATGGTAATTAAAGATGTATTACAAGCCTTCCAGGAAAAGCTTGGCTACACTAAAGAAGAAGCGAACAGAAAAGTATATAATGGCGGGTTAAAAATAGTATCAACTATTGATACTGATATACAAAACCTGGTAGAAGCTAATTTCGAAAATGAAAAGTTATTTCCCCCTTCAGTAGAGGACGAAAATGGAACATTGCAGCCTGAAGCTGCAGTTGTAATAATTGATAATGATACCGGTGAGATTAAAGCGGTAATGGGCGGGAGAAGTAATAAAGTTAGAAGAGGATTAAACAGAGCAACGCAATCACTGCGTCAGCCAGGCTCTTCTATAAAGCCTCTCAGTGTATATGCACCTGCAATAGACAACGGTTATACGGCAGGAACTGTAGTTGACGACTCTCCTGTAACCTTTGGCAGCTATTCCCCAAGAAATTACGACCGAACATTCAGAGGGCTGGTGACTGTAAGAGAGGCAATACAGCAATCTCTTAATATTGTTGCAGTTAAAACAGTACAGGATATTGGCGTTGAGCGTTCCATTGAGTATCTGCAAAATTTCGGCCTATCAACTGTTGAAGTTAAGGATCCAAAAAGAAACGACAGGAACCTTCCCGCATTAGCTTTAGGAGGTATGACAAAAGGCGTGAAACCAATAGAAATGGTTGCTGCTTATAATGTCTTCCCCAACAAAGGAGTATACATTGCTCCCACCTCCTTTAGTCATGTATACGATAGGCACGGGAACGTTTTAATTGAAAACACCCCTGAGAAACGCAGGGTTTTTAGCGAACAAGTAGCATATATTATGGTTAATTTGATGAGAGGTGTTGTACAAGGAGGTACAGGTGTAAATGCTGCTATACCTAATGTCCCGGTTGCAGGTAAAACCGGAACAACAACGGAATATAAGGACGCATGGTTTATAGGTTACTCGACATATTATACAGCAGCAGTTTGGATGGGTCATGATGAGCCTAAGGCTATGTCCTTTACTGGCGGCTCTTACCCTGCCAAGCTTTGGAAATCAATAATGCAGGAAATTCACAAAGATTTACCTTTTAAAGATTTTTTAAGACCAAATGGTTTAGTTTCTGTTGATATTTGCACAGAATCCGGTAAAAGACCAACGGAGCTTTGCAAACAAGATCCAAGAGGAGCTACTATCCGTTCCGAGCTTTTTATTAAAGGAACAGAGCCGGGCTTAGAAAGCGTATGTGAGGTTCACGTGCTTAAGGATATTTGCACAGAATCAAACCTTCTTGCCTCTCCTAACTGTCCTCCGCATTTGATAGAATCAAAGGTCTTTATAGAAAGGCCGGAACCTTTGGATAAAACAAAAGCATTACCGGCTGATAGCCAGTACGATGCACCGGAGGAAATATGTGAGCTAGAGCATGATGATTATTTTGATATACCTGAATACCCTGATTATGATTATGATTTTGAACCTGATGATGATTTTAAACCTGATGATGACAGAGAGCAAGAAAAAGACAATAAAGAACAAAATAGACCAAATGAAGACGATAATGAATAAAAAAGGAAACCTGATAGGTTTCCTTTTTTATTCATACTTTCTCATCACGTTATCAGCAATTTTTTTTTCTATATCACATCGAATTTCGTTTTCTTTTTCTTGTTCGAAAATGATATAATTTTTCTTTTGCTTATAATAATCTTTATTTTCCAACTGAATCAGCCCCGTAAAATAATAATACCTAATATCACAAGCTTTGCTTTTTCCGGTATATTATCCAAAGGAAAGTTCCTTAATAAGGAAAACAATGTATATAAAAAAGCAATCAGTAAAACCAATAAAAATATATACCGGAGTTTTAACATTTCTCACCTCGTGATATAATCTAATACTATTATTCTACTAATTTTTAAATCAATACATCATTACAAATCTTTTCTAAGTCATTTTTATTCTTTCTCGCAATTTAAGAAGGATTTTTTTCTCAATTCTCGATACCTGCACTTGTGATATGCCAAGTATTTCTGCTATTTGCCCCTGTGTCATTTCTTTAAAATATCTAAGCACAATAATCTGCCTTTCTTTTTTCTCCAGTGTAGAAAGCATTTCTTTTAATAAAATCTTGTTTATTATTGATAGTTCTTCTTCCTCCTCATCCGGGACTTTATCTATCAGCATAATTGGCGAACCTTCGTTTTGATTTAGTACCTCATGCAAAGATTGCGTTGTATTTTGAGAATTAATTGCCAGCACCAAGTCTTCCTTAGTAACATCCAACTCTGCAGCTAATTCAGATATTGTAGGTTCTCTTCCTATATTTCTTTCCATTGCTTCCCTACAAGCATATGCCTTAACTGCAATTTCTTTTAAACTCCTGCTTACTTTTATCATACCGTCATCTCGCAAAAATCTTTTTATTTCACCTATTATCATAGGCATAGCATAGGTAGAAAACCTTACATTAAAGCTTTCATCGAAATTCCTTATTGCTTTAAATAAACCAATACTACCTATTTGAACCAAATCTTCGTATTCACAGCCTCTATTCAGAAATCTTTTAATCACACTTCTTACTAGCCCGATATTTTCATTTATAAGATAGCTTTCCGATTCTTTATCTCCATTTTGAGCTTTTTTAATTATTTCATTGATTTCTTTTTGGCTTAAGTTTAACCAATCCATATAATAAGCTCCTAATATAAATTCTTAATAGTTTTACGCATAACTACTGTTGTACCTTTTCCTATTTCAGAGAATATTTCTAATTCATTCATAAAAGTTTCCATTACTGTAAAGCCCATCCCGGATCTTTCCAGTTCAGGTTTACTGGTGTATAAGGGCTGCTTGGCTAGCTTTATATCCTCTATCCCTTTACCTTTATCTGTGATTTTAATTTCTACCGTATCACCTATTATTTTACATATTATTGTTATATATCCATGTTTATTCTCATAGCCGTGTATAATACAATTCGTAACTGCTTCCGATACTGATGTTTTTATCTCAGATAATTCCTCAATAGTTGGATCTAATTGCGCGGCAAAGGCTGCAACAACAGAGCGTGCAAAGCTTTCATTCTGGGATTTGCTTAAAAACTCAAGTTTCATTTCGTTATCAATTTTCATATTGAATTCCCTTCCTTTACAATTTTTCTAATGCTGTTTTAATGGTGTTGTAGCTTGGTATTATTTTCTTTAAACCACATATCTCATAGATTCTTTCAACCTGAGGCTTTAAATTTACGATTGCTACTTTACCGCCTCTTGCTAAAATATGCTTATATCTGCCTATTATCACACCTACACCTGAGCTATCCATAAAACTCAAATTCTCAACGTCAAATATAATGTTCTTAGGGTTAGCAGCGGCTATTTCTCTGTCAATTCTATCCTTTATGTATTCGCTGCTATGATGATCCAATTCTCCAAAGAGTTTTATAATTAAAGAGTTCTTTTTCGACTCAAAGTCTATTTTCATTTATTTCCCTCCATAATAGTTTTATATGATATTATTCTTTAAAAAAAAAATTTTCCCTTCAATGAAAAATGTAATGTTTTGTAAGATTTATATGTCACATTTTGCATTATTTATATTGCTGCGACTTAAGCGTATATTAATATAGATTATTAATCTTGGAACTTCGCAATCGTACCAAATAATAAGCAATACTGAAACTATTGTTGCATCTGAACAATAACGGCAATTAAGGTGCGAGAAGCAAGAGATGAAGAAAAAAGTGTATGTAATTATTCATATGTGTTATACTTTTTCTTATAAAGGAGTTGTCAAATTTGAACATTCTTATTTTTTCTGTTTCTATAGGAAATGGACATGATCAGGTTGCGCATACTTTGAAGGATGCATTTAACCGCAATGATCCAAGTAACAATATTAGAATTGTCAATACTATAAGTCTTATCAGTCCTTTGTTGGACAAAGTAATATTGGATAGTTATTTAAATATCCTTAAATTATACCCGAAAGCCTGGGGAAAGATATATGAAAAGACAAACAAGCTCGATCCCATAATTGATATAAATGACATTACCAACAAGCTCACTAGGGGCAGGTTTAAAAAATCTATCTTTAATTTTAAACCTGATGCAATAATATGCACACATAGTTTCCCAGCTTCCATCATTGCCAGTTTAAAAGAAAAACATTTTGTAACATGTCCACTAATAACAATTATCACAGATTACAATATTCACTCTACTTATATAAATGATTTTACTGATTATTATATTATTGCCCATGAAAGCTTAACCCATAGTATCATGGCTTATGGAGTAAAAGAAGAAAAGATTCTGCCTTTTGGAATACCGATAAAGCCGGAGTTTTCAGAAGCTTTAAATCATGAGGAAATAGTTGATAAACTGGAATTAAAGAATAAAAAAACATTCTTGGTGATGGGCGGCGGTTTAGGTTTAGGCTCTATTATTCGTATAGTAAAGGAATTGGATGTTGTACTGAACGATGTTCAAATTATTGCTGTTGCAGGTCGTAATGAAAAGCTTGAGTTGAGCTTAAGAAGCATTAAGTCCTTGAATGATTTAATAATATATGGATTTATTCCTAATATGCATGAAGTAATGGAGGTGTCAGACTTTATTATCTCGAAACCCGGGGGTGTAACTTGTGCCGAATTGCTAGCAAAGGAAAAGCCTTTGATTATTTTCTCGCCACTACCGGGTCAGGAATCTGATAATGCAGACTTCCTTTTAAACTACGGCGTTGCTGTCAGAGCCTCTAATATAAATAAAATACCTTATTTAATTAATAATATATTATCTTTGGACGTTAAGCTTAACTGTATGAAAACTATATCCTCTTTTCTTAAGAAGCCTAATTCCACAACGGAAATTGTTGATTTTATAATAAAAACATACAAATAATTTTTATTTGATTTTTAATGCATACTAAACTATAATAAAATTAAATTTCATAGATGTTAATAAATCGCTCTGCAAAAGCCTTGCAAGGACGTTCAGGCTTTTTTTTATGTTGAAAGGATGTGTTATTGTAATTGTATAAACTGGATCAAAATAGAACACCTTTGTTCGATGCTTTATTAGAATATGTTAATAATAATACTATACCTTTTCATGTTCCGGGACATAAAAAAGGAAACGGGATATGGAAGGACTTTCAAAGCTTTATTGGTATTAATGCTTTTTCCATAGATGTAACTGTATTTCAGCAAGTTGACAGCTTACATAAGCCCACGGGAGTTATTAAAGAGGCTCAAGAGCTGGCAGCTGACGCTTACAACGCTGATTATACTTTTTTTTCAATCAATGGCACATCCGGTGCTATACAAGCCATGATTATGAGTGTTGTAAATCCCGGTGACAAAATAATCGTACCTAGAAACGTTCATAAGTCAGTAACAGCGGGAATTATACTTAGTGGTGCAATCCCCGTTTATATGCAGCCGGAAATTGACCACTCTGTCGGCGTAGCACTAAATGTAACACCGGAAACAGTTGAAAATGTTATCAGCAATAATAAAGATGCAAAAGCGGTGCTTATTATTAACCCCACATATTACGGAGTAGCTACTGATATAAAAAGAATAGCTGATATAGTACATAAAAATGGTATGCTTCTTATAGTAGACGAAGCCCATGGTCCGCACCTCAGGTTTAATAAAAAGCTACCCCTTTCTGCTTTAGATGCCGGTGCAGATATTTGTTCTCAAAGCACTCATAAAATAATTGGCTCAATGACACAAAGTTCGATGCTGCATGTTAAAAAAGGTTTAGTTAATGTCAATAGAGTAAAAACTGTGATGAGCTTATTGCAAACAACAAGCCCTTCCTATATATTAATGGCGTCCTTGGATGTAGCCCGAAAACAGATGGTATTAGAAGGGGAAGAGCTTTTAAATAAAACCATGGAATTAGCAGATTATGCGAGAAAAGAAATAAATAAAATTGAAGGCTTGTTTTGCTTTGGTGAAGATGTTTTATCTAAAAAAGGAGCCTATGATTTTGACCCTACAAAAATTACAATTACTTGCAAGGATCTTGGTCTAAGCGGTTATGAGCTGGAAAGAGTACTTGCTGAAAAATATTATATACAAGCGGAGCTATCGGATTTATACAATGTTTTGTGTGTATTCTCCTTTGGAGATACAAAAGAAAATGTTGATGCTTTATTAAAGGCGCTGCGGGATATAAGCTCTCAACATTGTTGTTTTCAAAAAAATAAAATTAATATAATTGATGTACCGGAAATCCCTGAGCAAATTCTTTCACCGAAGGAAGCATTCAATAGTAAATCAATTTCAATACCAATACTGGACAGCATCGGTCAAATTAGTTCTGAGTTTTTAATGGCATATCCTCCGGGTATACCTGTTTTATGTCCGGGTGAACTGATTACAAAGGAAATAATTGATTATATAACAGCATTAAAAGAAGCACATTTATATGTGCAGGGAACAGAGGATCCGGAAGTTAATAATATTAAAGTTGTAAGCGATTTACATTTTTAACATAACAGAATTGCAGCATATGAAATGCTTATTTATAAGAACGTTATAGGTTAATGGAATTTATCCTATAACGTTCCATTCTTTTCAAGATGCTGCCATACTTTTTCCCAGATTTCAGTATGAATTGCATCTTTATTACCCTTTCCGCTTATAATAAGCCAGCCAAATAGTCCTGCCAACTTTAAATATGCTTCTCTTACCTTTTCTAAAAAGTTTAAATCTTTTTCATAAACATCTTTGTTTATTTCTTCTTTTCTTTTTTTTGAAATATCTGTTGGTACATCAAGTAATATTACTAAATCCGGTTGATGTAAGAGTCTTTCCAATTCAAGCATCCAATCCAATTCAAGACCGTTAACCATACCGTAAGCTAATCCTGATGGAATGTATCTGTCAATAATAACGAAGTCCATCTCTTGTAAGTAATTCCCAATGTCCTTATTTCTCTCATACCGATTAGCAGTATATAAAAGCTGCCTTACAATGGGATTGTATTCTCTTTTTCCTTCAAGAAAAAGTTGTATCTCCTTACCAATTGGGGTATTAACATCGTGAAAATGTATATATTCTACTTTAAAGCCCATATCCTTTAATCTGTTGACGAATAGCTTTGATTGAGTTCCTTTTCCTGATTGGTCTATGCCTTCAAAAACAATAATTTTACTTTTCATTTTTATCCCTTAAAACCTTTACTTATTTTATTTATCATATTTACTATTACTTTTTTTACTTTTTCGTTGTTTTCACTGAATACTTTGAAAACTTCTTCTTCAGTAACCGGTAAAATATCTTCTTCACCTTCTAAGCCCGCATCATAATCTGTAATCAAGGAAATATTTACATAGGGTATCTCAAGCTCGTTTGCTAATGCACATTCAGGATATTGTGTCATATTAACTACATCCCACCCCATCTCTCCAAACCATCTGCTCTCCGCTTTTGTAGAGAACCTTGGACCTTGAATTACCACTACAGTGCCTCTTTTATGATAGATTGCCTTCTCCTCTTCACATGCTTGCCAGGCTATTTTCCGCAGCTCTTCATCATATGGATTTGCCATGCTTATATGTTTTGTTTCTTTTTCGTTAAAATACGTGTCCTCTCTGCCCCAAGTCCTGTCTACAAATTGATCACAAACCACAAAGTCACCCGGTTTGATTTCTTTTTTTAAACTTCCGGATGCAGTAGGTGCAATAATACATTTAACGCCTAATTGTTTCATCGCATATAGATTTGCTCTGTAAGGTATTTTATGAGGCGGAAATGAATGCTCTTTTCCGTGACGTGGCAAAAACGCCACCTTTTTTGTACCTATGATAGCGATAGAAATCTTATCACTTGGTTTTCCATATGGTGTTTCTAGTTCTATGTCCAATACATCATTCATAAATGAATAAAATCCCGAACCTCCAAATACACCGATATCTGCTTTGTAATCCATTTATTTAACTCCCTTCATAAAATTAGATTCATGTTAATATATAATATAAGTAAATGCTATACAATTATAATTCGTTAGATATAGATTTCATCCAGATGTCTTGATTGATTCACTCTTTTACCAAATCTATATTTTGGTACAGAAAAATATAAATCTTCCTTTGCTCTTGTCATAGCTACATAAAATAGCCTTCTTTCCTCTTCTATATTTTCTATATCAGTTTTTTCTTTTAATTCATTTATATCATCATTTACACCAATAATGAAAACCACATCGAATTCCAATCCTTTTGCTTTATGCATGGTCATTAGTTTTACACAGTTTTTTACAGCGCTTTTTCTAAAATTCTTTCCAATAATCATGTCCATATGTTTCAAGAATTCCGGTACGCTAATAAAATTCCGTGAAATACTTTTAATTTCATTAAGTATTTCATAAAAGGGTTTTTCATTTAATTTATTTGAGAAGGCATATTCCCTTAAATATTCTTTATAGCCCAAGGAATCTATTATATAATCTACTGCTTTTCCTGCTCCCATTGTGTTCAGCTTGTTTAAGGAATCTTCTAGAACTTTAATCTTGTAATAACAAGATTTTTTTATTTCTTTATTTTTTAACAAGCTATCCAATATATCAACCTTTTTATAGTCTGAATTTATTAGTAAAGCTCTGCCAATATCTCTGTATGGCTTATTTATTATTCTGTAAATGGAATTATTTCTATCAATATTTTGAGATGCTTTCAAATAGCTTATTACATCGAGCATAATCCAATGGTTATGAATATAGGAAAATCCTTCATAGCATATAAAATGTATATTGTTTCGGATAAAACTATCTATCATTGTCCCTGACTGTGCCCTTGTCCTATATAAAACGGCTAATGTTTCGTTATTTTCCTTATTTTTAAGCAAAGATTTAATTTTTGCAGTTATTTTCTCTGCTTCTTGTTCATAGTCCTCAACACGAATTATACTTGGTATGTTTCCCATGCCTTTAGTTGATTTTAACTCCTTTTTATATCTATTATTATTAATATTGATAAGTGATGTAGCCAAACTAAGAATAATGCTGCTGTTCCTATAGTTATTCTTTAATGTTATTATTCTTGCATTAGTAAATAGCCTGGAAAAGTCTCTCATTATTTCAGGATTCGAACCTCTGAATTTATAGATCGATTGATCGTCATCTCCAACAATAAAAAGGTTGTTTAATGGTTCTGCCAGGAGGGTTATCGTTCTAAATTGAGGTATATTTATATCTTGGAATTCATCTATTAATATGTATTTGAACTTTAATCTTAAATCCTTCAACACAGCTTTATTTGAAAGCAATAATTCATAGCAATTATTTACCATATCATCAAAGTCAAACTTTTCATTTGTTACTTTATAGCTTTCATATCTTTCATAGATTTCCCAAAATGTTTTATTATCCAATTGTTTTGGCGTATATTCTTTGCTATCTGCCAGAGTATTTTTAACATATGAAAGCTCGTTTAATAATTCATCAAAATATTGTTCGTCAAAAAGTATATTTTTCTTCAAACTGTTTATTATGCTTTTTACAATAGTATTTTTTTCTTTTTCATTTATCAAATTCTCTATTTTATAGTTTTTGTAGCTTTGTAAAATTTTGAAAAAAATTGCATGAAATGTACTAAATGTTACCTGTTTATATCCCTTTATGCTTTCACTGCTTTTATAAAATCTCATCGTCATTTCATTCGCTGCCGCTTTAGTAAATGTAACAACCAAAATTTTTTCTGGTTCAATTTTATGGTTTTTTATTAAATGTAATACTCTGTTTATTATAATAGTTGTTTTACCAGTGCCGGGTCCTGCCAATACCATGCAGGGACCTTCAAAATGCTCAACAGCTAGTTTTTGCTCGTTATTTAATACTCTAATATTCTTGTTCATTTATGCCACCCATACCCGTATATCGTCATTTTTAATAATTAAAACCTTACTATTTAAGGTTTTCAAGCAATGTTCTAGAAAAAAAAGGAGAGATGACTCCCCTTTTTTTCTACATTTCCATTCCTTTATTGAAAGCTTTAATATTTATGTCAAGCATTTTTGCCGGAAGCACTTCCTTTAGTATTTCCAGCCAATCAATATCATTTAAGTCAAATGCTTTTACTAAAGCACCAAATAAAACAACATTTTGAGTTTTGATATTTCCTAATTCAGTTGCCACTTTGCCTGCATCAATTACTATAGTTTTAAAATTCTTGTTAAGCTCTTCCAAAACATTTTGAGGATATTTTGCCTTTCCGATTGCTATAGTTAATGATGGTATTTCATAGTTATTAACTATTACTATTCCACCGGGTTTTAAATATTCACTCCATCTTGCAGCTTCCATTTTTTCAAATGCAACAAGAATATCAGCTTGTCCTAGTCCTATAATCGGTGAATAGACCTTTTTACCATATCTGACTTGAGTTGAGACACTTCCACCTCTTTGAGCCATGCCATGTATTTCGGACATTTTTACATCATATCCGGCTTTAAGCAACCCGGCAGTCAAGATTTTGCTTGCCAATATTGTACCTTGCCCACCTACACCAACAAAGAGTATATTTTTTGTATCCTTCACTTTATTCACCAACCTTTCTTATTGCATCAAATTTACATACCTGTAGGCATACCTCACAACCCACACACATTGATTGTTCGATATATGATTTGCCATCCTTAAAGAATATAGCAGGACAACCTACCTTTAGGCACATTTTACATTCTTTGCATTTATCACGGTCAACTACACATTTCGTTTTAAAGGGAGGCAAACCTTTTATTAGAACGCAGGGTCTTTTCGTAACTATTGCAAAAGGTTCAGTGCTCTCTTCAGCTTCTTTGACTACTTCCTCCATGGCTTTCAAATCACAAGGATCAACAACTTTGATTGTTTTATAGCCTATGGCTTTGAGAACTTCAACAATATCAATTTCATTTGCATCTTCGCCCATTAAGGTTTTGCCTGTTCCTGGATTATCCTGGTGACCGGTCATGCCCGTAATTCTATTGTCTAAAACAACAGGTATCATATTACCCTTGTTATAAACTATATCTATAGCTCCGGTGATGCCTGAATGGAAAAATGTCGAATCTCCGACTACACCAAATACTTTTCCATCCCTTTTTGAAACTTCAAAGGCTTTCGCTATCCCCATTCCTGCACTAAATCCGGCACCCATACATATTACTGTATCCATAGCGTTTAACGGTGGCGAACCCCCTAATGCATAGCAGCCTATGTCTCCAGTAATAACAGTATTCTTTTTCTTTGACATGACATAGAAAAAACCTCTGTGAGGACAACCAGGGCAAAGAACCGGCGGTCTGGGAGCTATTTCAACATCCAGTGGGTTTGTTTCAACGCTTTTGTCTAATAAAGCTTTTGCAATAATTTCAGGGTTAAGCTCATAATAGTTTGGTATCTTTTCCTTGCCCATGCACTTTATTCCCGCCGCTTTAATCTGTTCCTCCATAAAGGGCTCCAATTCTTCTATAATATATAATGTTTCCACGTTTGCGGCAAATTCTTTAATTAAATCCATTGGTAATGGGAATGTAAAGCCAAGTTTTAAGTATGATGCATCTTCACCAAAAACTTCTTTAGCATATTGATATGCAATACTTGCAGTAATAACTCCAATTTTTTTATCATTATACTCAACTTTATTCAAAGGTGACTTATTAGCATATTCCTCCAATGCTTTAAGTCTTTTTTCTACTTCTAGACGTGCTCTTTTGACATGAGCCGGAGTAGCTACAAACTTTGGTGCATTTCGGCTATATGGCTTAAAATCAACTTCTTTTCTATCCTCAAGTTCTACGACACTCTTGCTATGGCAAATCCTTGTCGTTACCCTAAACAGGACAGGCGTATCAAATTCTTCACTAACCTTATAAGCTTCTTTTAGAAAGTTCTTGCATTCCTCACTATCAGAGGGCTCTATTAAAGGCATTTTTGCAAATTTTGCATAATATCTGTTATCCTGTTCATTTTGTGAGCTATGCATGCTGGGATCGTCTGCGCTTATTAAAACAAAACCCGCATTGACACCTAAATAAGCATAGGTAAAAATAGGATCTGCGGCTACATTAACTCCAACATGCTTCATAGCCGCTAAGCTTCTGGCACCCCCTATGGAAGCACCGATTGCAACTTCTGTAGCTACTTTTTCATTTGGTGACCATTCACAATAAATCTTGTCCTTATACTGTACGATGTTTTCTAAAATTTCTGTGCTGGGAGTACCAGGATATGCAGCTGCAACTGTAACACCAGCTTCATATGCCCCTCTGGCTATGGCTTCATTGCCCGACATTAATTCCCTCACATTATTACCTCCTTAAAAGTTATTTATTTGATGCAATTATGCTGCCTAACGCTATAGAAAATAATTTTGATTCAGAAGAATCAGATCTTGATACTAATACGATTGGTGTTTTTGCACCCATGATTATACCGGCAGACTTTGATTTAGCAAAATAAGATAGTGATTTCCCAAAAGCATTACCTACTTCGTAATAAGGCACTAATAGGATGTCTGCTTTTCCTCCTCCCTCGCCTTCATAACCTTTATGGGTGCATGCTTCTTTACTTATCGCTAAATCTAAAGCAACTGGGCCTTCAACTACGGTATTATAACTAATCCATTTGTCCTTCATATCTGCTAACGCTTTTGCATCAACAGTAGCAGGAATTTTGGGATTTACAACTTCGGCACCCGCAAGACAGGAAGCATATATTTTATCCAATCCCATAGCCTTACACACGGTTATAGCATTTTCTAGTATTTTTACTTTTTGTTCTAAATCAGGTGCTACATTAATACCACCATCAGTTAAAAATATAAGCTTGGGGTAAGTATCAACTTCGTATACCATTACATGGCTTATCAAGCTTTCTGTTCTAAGACCTTTCTCTTTATCCAATACTGCCCTCATTATATCAGCAGTTGGAATCAAGCCTTTCATAAGAAAATCTGCTTCACCTGATTTTACTAACGATACAGATTTTTTTGCCGATTCAATTAAATCCGGCTCATCTACAATTCTATATTTATCTTTAGATATATTCATATCAGATAAAATAGAATGTATCTTCTCCTCGTCACCGATTAATATTGGCTCTACTAATCCCATTATAGCAGCATTATTAACTGCTTCTAATACATCTTTGTCTTGAGCTGCTGCGACAGCAAGTCTCATTTTTTTACTCTTTTTAACTATATTTAATAATTCATCAAAGCTTTTCATTTATTCCTCACCTCTAGTTAGTACTTTCTAATATAGATTGTACATAATTTACTTATTAACTTCAAGTTCGTCAACTTTGTCTGTTATTTTATACCTATTACCTGCCAGACACAGTTATAGTTTCAGTGTAGTTTATATGTTAGATAAACAAATAAATCATATAAATGGTTAACTAATATCCTAATTCTTTGTTTATTATAATAACAGTAATGTCTGCTTTCATTGGCTTTTTTTCTATTATTGTAGTAACATTGCACATCCTTTGCGGACTATTACAATCATTGCATTTAGTCGTTACAGCACATGGGGTGTTTAGGTTTAATCTTCTGGCATTTTTATAAGTATTGCTTTTAATATAAGCTATAGCAGCATCAACGTCATCAACAATTTTATTAATACCGCATACTACAAAAACTTTTTTAGGTCCGTACATCATTGCAGATACTCTGTTGCCCACACCATCTATATTAACTAATTGACCTTTTTGTGTTAGTGCATTTGTGCTTGTTAAGTATACATCAGAACGTGAAGCAGCTTGTCTGGCTTTTTCCATATCCTCCGGATTAGATTCCAGCCAATGGAAATGTACCTTATTGCCTCTATCCATCAGTATTTTAGGTAATTCCAATTGGGATATTGTCATGCTTCCGCCAATTCCAATGCTGTCTTCAGGTCTGATTTCTTTTAGTATTTTGTCTATCGCTGTTTTTTCATCTTCAAAGTACATGGTTTTCATGTTGTTTTTTTCCAATGCTTTAATGGTGAGTTCTATTTTACTATCCATAATTTTCTCCTTTCATTGATTTATTATGGTTATTTGGTTATCCTTCATGAATCTAATAACGTTACTTAAATTCATCCATCAGTGTTTGGAGCTTGTCCTTATCTGCAACAAAAAATGATAAACCTTCCATAGTTTTAGTATTTCCGGGCAATGTATGAAACACTATATTTTCCTCTTTTAAGCCCTTTGATTTTTTAGCAATATACATTATTTGACTTGGCGTCATATTCGTTTTCACGTTTTCTTTAATAGGCTCTTGAATTTTTATAAAATTACTAATTAAATTACCTTCAAATAGTTTGCCAATTCCTGCTTTCACTACTTTTTGTTGCATTTCGATTCTCCCTAAATCACCATTTTTGTACCCACCGCCTTTATTATTTTTTCTCCATCTAATGACTTTAAGTACATCTTCACCTTTTTCAACAATTTGTCCTTTTTTAAAATGAATATGAAGTTTATCAACAGGATCATCATAATCCATGTTTTGAGGCACTTCAATTTTTAAACCGCCAATAGCGTCAACTACCGAGATTACAGCATTATAATCAAATATAAAATAATAATGTATGTCTGTATTAAGTAACGTCTCAACAGCATCTACCGAGCTTTCTGCACCTTTACTCCCATAAGCTGCGTTTATTTTTTTATGAGCAGCTCCTTTAAAGCCTTGCCTTGGAAAATAAGTGTCCCTGGGTATAGATATCAAATCTACATTGTTTTCTTTTAAGTTAAAACTACCATAAATAATAGTGTCTGATAAACCATTGGCAATGCCAAGAGCTAATATATTAACACGATCCTTGGGCATTTCCATAGTCGCATCCATATCATTAACTGAAATACTATCAAGGAATTTATAAAGTATTCCAAATATGAAAATAACACCTATTATAAAGGACACTGCGAATATTTTTATAAACTTTTTTTTCAATTTCTATCCTCCAACTAATTATTACGTATAATTTCTATGTTTTAATTAAATCCAATTATTTTAATTATTTTTTTTATTTTTTTTATGAGTTATATGATATATGTTATCTATCGATAAGCTCCTTTCTCCAATCAATTGTTTTATATTTTCTAAATCTGTAAAATTAAATCTAAGGGCTAATCCGCAACTGGTGCTAATATCCCTGGGAACAGGCATAATAATTGATTTATAGCCCGCTAATGATGCCTCTTTCTCAAACTTTAGTGCATCGTGAGTTGTTTTAAAGGTTATAAAAAAACTTTCTTCATTCATGCTAACACTACCTAAATTATAAATTTTAATTTATAAAACCAATTATATTAAACTATTATTTAGTGATATTATCAAGTCTTAAATTAGCAATAGATGGTTATTCTTGTCAAATGATATACTGCGTGTTTTCCTTCGCTATATTACAATCATAGTAAAATAAGTTTTTCTAAATCCTTTTCTGTGTATATTTCAATACCGTCTTTAACAAGTTCTTCAGCAAATACGCCATTACCTTCGGTTAATTTTTTTGTAAAAGTACCGTCATACACTTTTTTATAGCCGCAGGACGGACTGTTAGCTTTGAGGATTGCAATTGGGCAACGAAAATATTTCGTTATTTTCATTGCTTCTTCAGCGCCTTTTTTGAAACACTCGGTAACATCAAGCCCATTAATGCTTCTAACTTGCTTAACCATCTTTTCTGGTAATTTGTCTGTTTCTCTTACTATTTCAGAGGGAGCTCTTGGGGTAGTAAGACCTCCAAGCTGTTCCGGGCATACGGGTATCAAATTATATTTATTCCTTAGTAGTTTTATTTTTTCAACTTCATTATTGCGTCCATCATATCTGCAATTAACCCCTAATAAGCAAGCACTAACAATTATATTCAACAGATTCACTTCCTATTGCTTTATTTCAACTATTGTGACACCAAGTCCGCCTTCATGATATCCTCCGCTGCGAAAGGATTTTACATGAGGATGCGTCCTTAATAGCTGAATAATCCCTGACCTTAAAACTCCTGTTCCTTTACCGTGTATAATAGTAACAATACTTTTCTTAGATAAATACACATCATCTAAATACTTATCAACATCTAATAAAGCTTCGTCAAGGGTTTTACCTCTCAAATCTATTTCTAAAGAAACTGTATCGGCTTTGGCTTTGCCAATACCTGAATGCTTAATTTTTTCAGATGCACTATAAACATTTTGTACAAGTGCTATGTCTTTTATGTTTACATTTACTTTCATTATTCCAACTTGTATGTTTAAATTACCATTTTCATCTGGCATTGTAATGACATTACCTGTTTGCTCTAAAGATATTATTTTAACAGTATCCCCCAGTCTTAGTTTTTTTGGCGGTTTATGTCCAAAAGGTTTATTAAATAAACCTTGCTTTGATTCTTCTTCCATATTATCTTCTAATGCTTTCATATCAAGTCTTGCCTTTTCAGTTGCTATAAGCTTTTCCTCGGCTTCCTTATCGGCAGCTTCTTTCAATTCTTTCATCAAATCATTCATATGAGTTTTAGAATTATCAACAATCTTTTTAGCCTCTTCGTATGCTTCTCTGATTATTTTATCTCTTTGTTCACTTATTTTTAAAAGTCTGGTTTCAGCATCCTGTTTCATTGCTTCAGCTTCAACCCTTAGCCTTTCAGTGATATCTCTTGCTTCACTGCTCTTCTTTCTATCTTCTTCCAAACCTGTAATTACATCTTCAAATTTTACTTTATCCTCAGTTATAAAATCCTTAGCTCTGTTGATTATGTTTTCACCTAATCCAAGTTTTTTTGAAATTTCAAATGCATTTGATTTTCCAGGGATTCCAATTGATAATTTATAAGTTGGTTTTAATGTTTGCACATCAAACTCCACTGAGCCATTACGTAAGCCTTTTGTAGAAAGGGCATATGCTTTAAGCTCGCTGTAGTGGGTCGTTGCAATAGCTATAATCTGCTTGCTGCGAAGAAGCTCTAGAATGGACATGGCTAAAGCTGCGCCTTCTGTTGGATCAGTTCCTGCTCCTAATTCATCTAACAAAACTAGTGAATTTTCAGTTATGTTATCAAGAATATTAACTATGTTTTTCATATGGGAGGAAAAAGTACTAAGGCTTTGTTCTATGCTTTGCTCATCTCCTATATCTGCAAAAACTTCATCAAATACACATAGTTCACTTTTATCCCCTGCAGGAATATGAAGTCCTGATTGCGCCATTAAAGACAACAATCCTACTGTTTTTAATGAAACTGTTTTCCCCCCCGTATTAGGTCCAGTTATTATAAGTATTTTAAAATCATCCCCAATGCTAATATCAATAGGTATAACCTTTTCTGCTTCTATTAGCGGATGCCTAGCCTTAGTTAGATTTATTATTCTTGATTTATTTATAATAGGCACTGTGCAGTTGTAATCTAAAGAAAACCTTGCTTTAGCAAAAATAAAATCTAGAGTAGTTAATATCTCTAAATTCGTTTGAATTTCTTGACTTTTTTCAGAAATCATATAGCTTAAGGATAGCAGAATCCTATCTATCTCGTCCTTCTCTTTTAGCTTTAATTGTTTTAATTCATTGTTCATGTCAACAACAGCCATCGGTTCAATATACAAAGTGGCACCGCTTAACGATTGATCGTGTACAACACCTGGGATGTTTCCTCTGAACTCCTGTTTGACAGGAACAACAAATCTATCATTTCTTATGGTCACAATTTGTTCTTGAAGGTATTTTTGATAGGAAACAGAAGTAATAATATTATTTAGCTTATCCCTTATCCTACCATTTGTATCTTTAATTTTTTTTCTTATGGAAAATAACTCAGGACTTGCCTTATCCGAAATTTCGTCATCACTTATGACTACATTATTAATTGACTCTTCTATGCTTTTTAAATCAGTCAATAAACTCGCTAAATCTTCAATAATCGGATAAAAATTTTCTCTTTTACTTTCCTTTATAAATGCTTTGAACTTTCTGCTGCCTGATAAGGTAGATGATATTTTAATCAATTCATTATTTTCTATTATTGAGCCTATTTCTGCTCTTTTTAAAGATGTTCGTATATCGTAGATCCCATCAAAAGGCACCTTACCGTTTTTTAATAAAATATCTACTCCTTCACTTGTCTCGTTTAACCATTCTTGTATTTCGTAAGTATTTGTACTAGGTTTTAATGCTATTGCCACTTCTTTACCAAGCTCTGAATATGTGTATAATGATAACATATTAATTATTTTATTATATTCTAAAACTCTTAATGTCCTATCATCCATGAAATCACCTCACAATGTCATTCAATTTATATTCTTCTCATTGCTTTTAATTTAAACAAATGATTATTTATCCAATTTACCGTTACTTTCAAGCCCCTTATATGATTTATTCTTTAAGTTCTCCAGCTCTTTTTTAGTTTTTAATAGTTCGACCTGATTTTCGTATAACTTGTTTTGTAATTCTTTTATGGTGGTTTTTGAAACATCAAGCTCATACTTTAAATCTCGGGACTCATCCTTTATATTGCTTAATTGCCTGTTTAACTTTTTGTTTTCTATATGTTTCGTTTTATTATCTTCCTGGCTTTTTTTTAGATTCTCTTTTATAATTTCCAACTCCTGATTAGCGTTTTTTAATCCATCCGCAGAAATGGTGTATTCTGCAATGTTGTTTTTATAATTATCTTCAACATTTTGCAGTTCCTCCTCTTTTTTGTGCAAAGTATCGGCTAAATTTAAAGCAGTAAGCACAGCAATCATAGTTGGACTATATCGTCTATTCTTCCTTCCTATTTCCTTCATTGTTTCATCAATTTTTTCTGCAAGAAACTGAATATACTCTTCTGAATGGTCACCTTTTACCGTATATTCATTGCCAAATATTTTTACGGATACTCTTTTTTTTACCATCATATTGATTCAACTCCTTTAAGAGTTAATAGAGTTTTATTATATATTCTTTATAAAAGACAGATTTCCTTCAAAGCTCCAAGTCTATTATATATATTTAACAACCATAAGGCAAAACTGCTGTTTTTATCCATAAAAAACATTTTTCTATATAAAAAAACAGGTAAGAATTCCATGCTTCCTACCTGTTTTAATAATTATTATTAGCATTAGTTACTGTCTTAGCGTGCCGCCTACTTGATTAGCTAATGAATTTAAAATTCTTCCATGAACTTTTGTAACGTCTTCCTCAGTAAGAGTTTTATCATTTGACCTATAAACGATTCTATATGCTAAGCTTTTATATCCTTCCTCAATCTGCGAGCCTTTATAAACATCAAATAACTCAACCTTTTCAATAAGTTTACCGCCTTTGTTTTTTATAATTTCATCAATTTGCCCCACAGTTATTTCTTCTGCAACTACAATCGCTATATCCCTTTCAATGGATGGAAATCTCGGTAATGAAACATATACCCTATTTAAGTTAGATTGTGTCGCAATTTCATCAAAATCCAACTCTGCTAAATACACCTTTTTAGGTATATCAAAGTTGTTTAATACATATGGATGTGCTTCACCTAAATAGCCTATTCTTTTATTGTTTATCAAAAGCTCTGCAGTTTTACCAGGGTGCAAGCTATCGTGATTTGAAGGAAGAATTCTATATTTACTTATATTCAAACACGATAGAAGATTTTCAATTATCCCTTTTAAATCAAAAAAGTCAAAATCTCCATATAAACCAATAGTCAATGTATCTCTCTCGTTAGGTAAATCTGTTAAAGGCAACTCCCTAGGCAAGTAAACTTTGGATATTTCAAAAAAGCAACCTTCTTCAATTTTTCGATTACAATTCCTTCCTATTAAATCCAGCATATTTGACAAAATAGTTGTCCTCATTATACTTTGATCCTCACCCAGAGGGTTTATTAAGCTGATTGCTTCCCTTAATGGGTCTTCAACTTTGAGATTCAATTTATTAAAAATTCCTGGGCTTAAAAAGGAATATGTTAAAGTCTCAAAAAGCCCTTGCGCTATCAAATTATCCTTAGCCATATTGATGATTTTTTGCCTTTCACTAATGACTCCCTGGGTAAAGGTTGTGTCCATAAGCTTGGAAGGTATATTCTCATATCCATACAGCCTTGCTATTTCTTCATTTATATCTGCATCCATCTCTACATCATCTCTAAAAGAAGGTGGAATTATATCTAGGATTTTTTCACCGGAGACGTCAAATTCCAAGGATTTTAACATCATCTTAATATTATTGACGGGTACATCTACCCCTAACAACCATTCAACCTTTTGCGTATCAAAAATTACATGTCTTTTTTCTTTTTTAACAGGGTAGTTATCAATAATGCCATCAACGACTTCCCCTGCTTTCAATAGTTCTATAAGATAACAAGCTCTGTTTATTGCAAGTGGAATCAATTCGGTGTCAATACCTTTTTCAAACCGTGAGGATGCTTCGGTCCTAAGTCCCAGTTTTTTTGAAGAAAGTCTCACATTCACTCCGTCAAAATTTGCACATTCCAGCGCAATTTCTTTAGTATTATCATCTATTTCACTATCAAAGCCACCCATTATACCGGCAATACCTATGGCTCTTCCTTCATCAGCAATAACCAGAACAGATTCATCAAGCTCTCTTTCTTTTTCATCCAAAGTAATTAATTTTTCGTTTGTAATAGCTTTCCTTACGATGATTTTTCTGTCATCAAGCTTACTTAAATCATAAGCATGCATCGGTTGACCTAATTCAAGCATCACATAATTAGTAATGTCAACTATGTTGTTAATTGGCCTTACTCCTGACTTAATAAGTCTCTCCTGAATCCATGAGGGAGAACTTTTTATGGTAATATTTTTAATCACTCTCACAGCAAATCTTGGGCACAATCTATTATCCCTAACATCTACTTTAATAAAGCTTTCAACATCCTTTGAATTTCCTGGCATTGATATTTCAGGGCGTTTTAATCTTTTATTGAAAACCGCCGCTGCTTCCCTAGCTATTCCATAAATACTTAAACAATCAGGTCTGTCATTAGTTATCTCAAATTCAACAATCTTGTCATCTAACCCCAATACTTTTCTTATATCCTGTCCCAGTGGGTATTCATTGTCTAGGATGAAAATACCGCCTGTCATATCTGTACCCTCAGGAAGATCCTCAGCCTCCAACTCCAATTCATCTGGTGAACAAAGCATCCCGTTTGATTCGATACCTCTTAGTTTCCCTTTTTTTATTCTTAATCCATTGGGCAAGGTTGAGCCATGCAGTGCAACAGGTATGTAATCTCCTTCCTTGACATTTGTCGCTCCGGTTACAATTTGAATAATCTCACTTCCCACATCTACCATGGTTATTATCAACTTTTCCGCATCGGGATGGGCGATTATCTTAGTAATTTTTCCAACAACTACTTTATCTATGTTTTTTCCGGCCTCTGTGTAAGATTCTACATTAGAACCGGACATTGTCATAGCATTTACAAACTCTTTTATATCAACATCAATATCAACATAATCCTTTAACCATTTAATAGGTACCAGCATTTATACCCCTCCTTAAAACTGCGCTAAAAATCTTTTATCATTTTCAAACATTAGTCTCAAATCTGAAATGTCGTATTTTAACAAAGTAATTCTGTCCAGACCCATTCCAAAAGCAAAGCCTGAGTATATTTTAGGGTCTATTCCGCAATTAGATAATACATTTGGATGTACCATTCCAGCTCCTAATATTTCTATCCATCCGCTATTTTTGCATACAGAGCATCCTTGACCGCCACATGCTGAACAAGTACAATCCATTTCTGCACTAGGCTCCGTAAAAGGAAAGTAATGAGGCCTAAACTTAGTTTTTGTTTTATCCCCGTATAGCATCTTTGCAAAAACATCAAGAGTGCCTTTAAGATTTGCCATAGTAATTCCTTTGTCTACAACTAAGCCTTCAATTTGATGAAACATGGGTGAATGGGTTGCATCTATTTGATCTGATCTAAAAACCTTCCCGGGGACAATGACCCTTATGGGCGGTTTTTGTTTTTCCATTATTCTTACTTGATTAGGTGACGTTGAGGTACGCAATAATATATCCTCCGTGATATAGAAAGTATCTTGCATATCTCTGGCAGGGTGATGTTCGCTGTGATTTAATGCATCAAAATTATAATAAACGGTTTCTATTTCCGGACCTTCCACTATAGAAAACCCCATACCAACAAAAATCTGTTTAATTTCGTCTAAAACCTTTGTGATTGGATGCCTATTCCCAATATTTCTTTTTCTTCCCGGCATTGTTACATCTATATATTCACTTTTTAGCTTTGATTCTAATTCTTTTCTTTTAAGATGGTAAGAAGCTTCTTCTATTTTTTCATTTATCACATCTCTTATTTCATTCGCTATTTGACCTACTATGGGTCTTTCTTCCGCTAGTAGTTTTCCCATTTCTCGTAAAAGTAAAGTAAGCTCACCTTTTTTACCTAAATATTTTACCCTTAGTTCCTCCAGTTCTTTAACAGACTTCACTTGCTCAATAAGTTCTAAACTGTCTATTTTAATTTTTTCAAGCTTTTCCCTCATACGTTTTCTCCTTTCTTGAAATTATTGTAATATAAAGCTTTTATATAAAATAAATTTTTCATTCTAAATAAAAAAACCTTCTATCCCTGGTTCCAAGGGACGAAGATTTCCGCGGTGCCACCCTAATTGCTATAATTAGCCACTTTTTTATAACGTTTAAAACGTTAGGATCTACTGAATTCAATCCTAAATTTCCGGAGTGAACTTCAACTAATTACCAATTAACAGCATTTGCAGCCGGGATGCTATCTCTCTTGAATCTTCTTTAGTTTACTCTCTCCATCATAAATTTATTAATATTAAGTTCTTAAAGGATTATATCACAGGGTAATTAACATTACAAGAATTAATACTATCATGATGTGGCATAAGTTTTCGCATCTTAATTGCTTATTATATTTGTACGATTGCAGGAGTTCCTAGACTAATAATCTGTTAGCTTGTTCCGGGTTGCGCCAAAACTCGCTTCGCTCAAACAGTTGACGCAACTGATCCTCCTCTGCGCTAACAGATTCTAAGCCTCTACACAATGCAATCTTTATCAAATATTAATAATCTAAAAATAACTGTGAATGGTAACCTCGCGCTGTTATTCTCTTTGTCGGATGCTCTCATACATAAGTATCGACGCTGCAACTGAAGCATTTAATGACTCACTTTTACCGGGCATGGGAATCCTAATCCTTTCATCAACGAGCTTTAAAACTTCCTCAGATATACCCGCCGATTCATTACCTATTATGATTGCCAGTTTTTTTTCAAAGGATAAATTATAGCAGAGTACGCCCTCATGAGGGTCTGATCCCAATATTACTACTTTCTTACTTTTTAATAGTTCAATTGCATCAATAATATCCATACAGGCTATTGGCAAATGAAAAAGTGAGCCCATGGTTGCTCTTATAGATTTATCATTATATAAGTCAACACAGCCTTTTGATAATATAACAAAATCATAATTACATGCATCAGCAGTCCTTAAAATAGTACCTAAGTTACCCGGGTCTTGTATTTCTTCCAATATTATAATTTTCAAAAAATCTTTATCTAACACTAATTCCAGCTTATGTTCTTTCTTTTCTACCATTGCTATAATACCTTGGGTAGAATCTGTTTCGGATATTTCTTTGTATATGCTTTTTTCTAAATAGTATATAGGGATATTGTGAATCCTGCATGAATTTAATATTTCTTTTATTTCATGGGAATCTTTATGGTCTGAAGAAACAAAAACCATTTTTATTCTTTCGTTATATGCAAGAGCTTCTTTAACTATTTTTATTCCTTCAACTAAGTATTGATTTGTTAAATCCCTATACTTTTTTCTAAGTAAGGATTTAGCTAATTTTATATTTTTATTTTTGTTGCTGGAAATAAGACTCTCCATTTAACCACCACTTTATCTAATATTATAAAATACTAATTTATGTTCTTTTAAAAACAAAAAGACCTTACGGTCTTTATGCGTTAGCATTTTCTTTAACAATATTAACTAGTTTTGAAAATGCAGCTTCATCATTAACAGCTAAATCAGCCAGCATTTTTCTATTTATCTCCATACCGGAAAGCTTCAATCCATTAATAAACTTGCTGTAAGAAATTCCATTAATCCTTGCTGCTGCGTTTATTCTTGTTATCCAAAGCTTCCTAAAATCTCTTTTCCTTTGTTTTCTGCCTATATATGCAAATCTAAGTGCTCTTAAAACAGTTTCATTTGCTATTCTGTATTTTTTACTTCTGGCTCCTACATATCCTTTTGCCAGCTTTAACACTTTTCTACGTTTCTTATGTGAATTAACTGCTCTTTTTACCCTTGCCATTTTTACGCTGCCTCCTCATGCAATTTATTTATATGGTATAAGTCTTCTTATTGTCTTAGTTTCTGCCGCACTGACAAAGCCGCCCTTTCTCAGTCTTCTTTTTCTTTTAGCAGTTTTTTTAGTCAATATATGTTTTTTAAATGCTTTTCCTCTTTTTACCTTCCCAGTTTTGGTAAAGCTAAATCTTTTTGCTGAAGATCTATGAGTTTTCTGTTTCGGCATTCTGAAGTCCTCCCTTTTACTATTGTTGTTTTGGTGATAATACCATTGACATATTTTTTCCTTCAAGCTTTGCCTGTTTTTCTACTGAACCATAATCTTTTATAATTTCATAAAAACGCTCCAAGGCTTTTTGACCAAAAGCTACATGGTCAACCTCTCTGCCTCTGAATCTAATTGTCACTTTAACCTTATTACCTTCTGTCAAAAATTTTTGTGCGTTTTTTGCTTTTATCTGCAAATCATGGGCTTCGATTTTTGGAGAAAACCTGATTTCTTTCATGCTGACTACTTTTTGGTTTTTCTTGGCTTCCTTTTCTCTTTTTGATTGCTCGAATATAAACTTTCCATAATCCATAATCTTACACACTGGTGGGTTAGCTTGGGGTGCAATCTTTACAAGATCTAATAATCTATCAGCGGCTATTTCTAATGCCTTCTGTGAAGACATTATACCAAGCTGCTCACCATTAGAATCAATAACTCTTAATTCTTTATCCCTAATCTCTTCATTAATCTGAACATCTTTACTATTACTTATAATTAATCACCTCCATAATAAATTAGGCAGGTAGAATACTCCACCTGCCCATAAAATTCTAAGTATATGGACTATAGAAACCTTTTTAGCTAAAGCTTCAAGGTGAGAAGTGGAACTTCTACTTAAACTGATTTTCTTAACTAATATATAGTATCACTCAATTAATTATGTGTCAACTGTTTTAATAAATTTCTTCAGCTACTCCTCAATTTGTGCATCTATCGGATCTAAGGTTATCTTTGCCTTTCTGTTAGAGTTCCAAACGTATATTCCAAGAGCCATACCAATTATTCCATAAACCATGAAAGTTCTAAAATATTCACCTAAAAGTGCATTACCAAAAGCAGCTTTACCGATTTCAGGAGACATTATGAACATTGAATTAAACAAAAGAGTTCCAACCAATGCATGGGTATTTGTTGCTTTTTGAACAGAAGCACCGCCTACCAACAATGCGGCAACGGAAAACATTCCTATTTGAGTATGTGCTCCATAAACATTCAGCGTTCCCATATCCTGAAGGTAAATAATTTGACCCCAGGCAGCTAAAACTGTAGATATCACCACAGCTATAATTCTTGTTTTATCAACATTTATACCATTAGCCTCAGCAATATGCTGATTTTGACCTACGCTCCTAAAATCTTGTCCAAGCTTAGTCTTCATGATAAGCAATGTAAATACACAAAGCAAACCTATTAGGAAAACTGTAGCTACCGGTACATTTTTAACCAAATTGAATTTGTTCTTTGTAATAATAGAATAAACACTGAATGCGGCCAAGAACACTAATAGGGCAGTTTTTATATAAAATGAAACGTTATTTTCTTTATTTGGTTTGTTCTTTCCTATAATATGAAAAACAACCAATAATATCAGTAATATCAACGAAACAACAAGAACAGCCCATGTGAATGGTATTTTAAAGATATTCTCTAAAGAGTAATGAAGATCCCCCATATCCACAGTCATGCGCACTCCCACACCATCAGGTTTAATCATGGGATGAGTGGAGCGAACAGGTATAATTACACCTGTAGCAAAAAGAAGAATGAACTGATAGACACCGTTTGCAAAGAAACCTACTATTAAGCTTGCTATCATTTCTTGCCCACGGGTTTTGTTATATAATTTACCTGTCAAAAATCCAATGAAAGCAGCAATGGGTAAAGTTAGAATAAAGCAAGAAATCAATTCGACAGTGCCGTTAAGATGTAAATATTCAATGCTGATATATCTAACTATTATTATAGCCATCTGACCGCTCATTGCACCAATTACAATTCCAAAATTCAAACCTAATCCAGCAATAACAGGAATAACCAACGATAATACAATGAAAGCATTTCTATAGAATCTACTGGATAACTCTGATAAGAAAAAATTTAAAGGTACATTAGTTGTTAGAACAAAACCCAGCAGCGTGAAGGCTATGAATATTATTGGAACTATATTATCAATTAATGATGGCATTTGCTTTTCCATTATTTTATTATTTTTCTTCATTATTTGCCACCTCCTTTAACCTGGGTAAGGGCATAGAGTATGATACCGTTTTGCAAAACTACACGCATTATTTCTGAAAGATCGGTGCCTTCAAACAGTTGGTTTGCCACTGGCATCGATGCAGTTAACAAGCCCTGAAATAAAAACGTACCGATTATTACATTAGATATATTTGCCTTTGAAGCAGTTGCACCACCAATTAATACACCGGCAACAGCAGGAAAAGCCATCATCAAAGGTCCAGAATAAAGTTGGAAAAAACCGTAGCTTTGCGCATATAAGATTATTCCAATGGCTCCCAGTACCGTTGAAAGAATGTTCGCAACTATTCTGTTCCTATCAATATCTATACCTGAAGCAGCAGCAAATTCTGGATTGCTTCCTCCGGCCATTATTGCTACACCGGTTTTAGTGCGGAAAAATAACCATACAAGGAAACAAAACATGAAGAAAACCAAAAGTAATCCCGTTGGAATTTTAATTTCAAAAATTTCGAAGGACAAGAAATTGTTAAGAATCTGACTGGCACCAACGCCATCCAGTTTTATTGTTTCTCTTAAACCTTCGCCCATCATCCAACCCATTTGTTTGCTTTTAAATGGTGCCATCAACCATACTAATGCCATTAATGCAACAGTGGAAAAGCCGGTATAAGTAGCTATAGTCATTTCTGCACCTTTTACTGCATTTAAAAGCTTTCCATAAAAGAAGCCGGTTATTGTTGCAAATATAGCAGCCATAATTGATACTATTATAATAAGCTTTAATCCCATAAAGCCTATCTCGATACCTATCGTCCAGGCTAATAAACCACAAATGATGCCTAACGGTAAAGCAAAATTCGGTCCCGTTCCGGACTTAATTGCAGGTACCATAGCTAAAACGAGCACACCATTCATACCAAAGCGTCTTAGTATATCACTTATTAATATGGGCAAGGATTGTTTCAATATTGCAGCTGTAACCATAACAAGTAAGAAAAAGGCTGCAATAATCAGTGTTGGTAGTCCAATGGTTTTGGTTATTCTTTCAATTATACTTTTTTGTTCAACTTTACTTTCATTTACTTTTAATTCTGACATTATTTAGCACCCCCTAATTGGGAATTTGCTTTTGTACCGGACATCATTAATCCAAACTCAGCACTGGATGCATCAGGGCTCAATATGCCTTCAACCTTTCCGTTACATACAATTACAATTCTATCGCTGATGCTTCTCAGTTCAGCCAATTCCGAAGATGTCATTACAATTGTCATGCCTTGTTCCTCATTTAGCTTTTTCAATAAATCCAAAATCAGCTTTTTAGCTCCTACGTCAATTCCTCGTGTAGGCTCGCTTACTAAAAGTAGCTTTGGTTTTTGTGTTAATGCTCGAGCTATGCACACCTTTTGCTGGTTTCCTCCGGATAAACTGCCTACATGCTGCATGGATGATGTGCATCGAATATCCAAATCCTTTATCATTTTGTTTGTGTGATTTCGTATTCCCCGTGAATCCATTACATCTAAAAAGCCAAATTTGTGCAAGAATTCATTTTGTGCTTGCATACTAGTAAATACTGTGTTTATCTCTATGGATTCATCCAATAGTAATCCAACACCTTTTCTATCTTCACTGAGAAAAGCCAAGCCTGCTTCAATTGCCGCTTTAGGATTATTCAGCACTAACGGCTGTCCTTCAAAAAGAATTTGTCCTCTCGCAGGAAAAATTCCCATAATTCCATTGGCAACACCTAGCTTGCCTTGTCCTGCCAGACCTCCGATACCTATTATTTCACCTTTTTTTACATCCAAGTCAAAGCCCTTTACCTCTTCGCCGGGCATTTTAACTTCAAGGTTTTTTATACTAAGCACGACCTCTTTGCTTATTTCGCGATCTGAGGAATCTATACGTTCTATGGAAACCTTTCGTCCAACCATTAATTCTGCAATTTCATAAACATTGCTGTCCTTTGTGTTTTTTGTTATCACGTGTTCCCCATCTCGCAATATAGTAAAGCGATGTGATACTTGCATTACTTCTTCAAGACGATGACTAATAAAAATTATTGCTATACCTTGAGCAGCCAGCTTCTCAATAGCAGCCAAAAGGTTTTGTGTTTCGGACTCTGTTAAAACTGCTGTAGGCTCATCAAATACAAGTAGCTTTATTCCGGTTTTGTCAATCTCTCTTGCTATTTCAATAAACTGCATATGCCCTACGGGCAATCCCGCTACCATTGTATATTCTTCAATACTCATACCCATGGTGTCAAGTGCTTTACGAGCGTCTTTATTCATATTTCTCATATCCAAGCCTTCGTATTGTTTACCAAATATTCTACTTACAAGGTTTGGATTTGTTATTTCTCTATTAATTTTAATGTTTTCAGTAATAGTGAACCCGGGAATTAACATAAATTCTTGATGCACCATCCCCACGCCATGGTCCATAGCTTCATGAGGCGTAGCAAAAGAAACCTCTTTACCTTCAATTTCAATACTGCCTTGATATCCGCCGGTGCTATGAATCACTGACATACCAAACAATATGTTCATTAAAGTAGATTTGCCGGCACCATTTTCACCAATTAAAGCGTGAATTTCGCCTTTTTTAATATCCAGACTTATATCTTTCAGTACTTGGTTTCCATAATACTCTTTTGATATATTTTTTATACTAAGTAAGTTTTCATCCAAGATTATCCCTCCTGCAACATATACTCTTGCGAGCCGTAGTACTACGTAAACTTAATGAGGATGTCTCAAGGCGGATAGCTTTAAAACACCCTCATTATTATCATATTTTTAGTTGCTTAGTAGCAAATTCGTTCATAGCTTCTAGTTTGGAAGGTCCCCATAAGTGAGGAAGTCCATTAAGAATAACAAGTAATTATCATAGGACACACCATCTTCTACATATGGATTCAAAGAAATATCAAGTCCGGCATAGTCTGACATACAAGCTGTAAGTACTTTTTCGTCTACTTTGCCATTAGTTTCGCCTTCAATCCATTTAACAGCATAATCGGCACTTGCAATAGTCGCCATCATTGCTGCAGGTACAGGCCAAGTTGAGAATCTTCCGCCTAAACCGGCATCAACAACAATTTTAGTAGTCTGGTCTATAACATCTTGCAGACCGCCAACTATATCTTCAGGAACATCAAGCCCAAGTGCAGAGGGATATCCATGATATGGTGAAGGGCAGCAGGGCTGAGTATAAATTGCGCCTGCGTCAAATGCAGCCTTGATCAACGGAACCTGCATTGAACAGTTAGTTGAGAAGAAAGAAGTATCTTTCCCATATTTTTTAACCATTTTCGGTACGTCTTCAAGAATAAACTGCTGAGCACCTGTTACTCCAGCTTCACTGGTTGGGTCCGGAGCTGTAGCATCAACAAAAGTAAGACCTATCTTTTCACATTCAGCTTTCATTAAGGATCTTCTTTCAGCTAACATAGGAATAGACATATGTCTTGGGAAAGAATAGTGAACTAAAGTAGTAGCCCCTTGTTTTTTTGCATGGTTGGGAATAGTGCTTCCCATAGCTAACTCGTCAGGTTGTAAAATAAAATCGGCACGTACAGAAACGTCCGGTGCATTTTCCTGGGGTGATGCATAAACAATAAGCACTTCATCTTTATTTCGTGATTCTAAGAATTTGTCAACAGATGGGTTTGTGCCGGGTACTGCTTGGTTAATGATTATTGCCTTAATATCCGGATCAGCCGCTAGTTTTGTAAGTACACTGATCATTTGTTCTTGTTCTGTCATAAAATTGTCCGGCCAAAGTTCATGAACAACCTTGTCCTTACCATATTTATTCTGAACAAATTCAGCAGAACGGTATTCCTCTTCGTTTTGTGATACTGTGTTCGTGATTATAGCTATCTTCCAATTGTCCTTTACTTCTGCTTCGACCTCGTCTTCTCCGCCTGCTTCGCCACTAGTTGCAGGTGCCTTATTACAAGCAACTAACGAAAAAAGCAATACAAGAACCAATAATGCAGATAAGATTTTTTTCATTGCTCATCCTCCTCATTCAAATTTTGTATATGGGAGCTTTTAATTATAACTCCCTATATAAATATTATACAATCATAATTTTCCTTGTCAAGTGAACTTTGACAAGCCTTAACTTAATAAAGTCGTGTAAAACCTCAAACAATTCCACCAGAATGATTGTCGTATGTAAACAATTTGAAAATGTAGCAAGAAAATTTTATCTTGCTACATTTTACAATCTTATTTATTATCTTTTTCCTTTATTTCTTTGTTTATCTTCAACAGGAATTCTTCAATTGACATACTTCCCAAATCGCCAGATTTTCTATCTCGAACAGAAATATTAGAGCTTTCAACTTCCTTATCCCCGATGATCAGCATATAGGGTATTTTTTTAAGCTGAGCTTCTCTTATCTTATACCCTACCTTTTCACTTCTCGTATCAAATTCTACTCTTATGCCTTTTAAATTAAGTTCTTTTGATAATTTTTCACAATAGCGGTATTGTTTTTCAGATACCGGGATTACTATAACCTGCACAGGAGCCAACCAAATGGGAAAAGCCCCTGCATAGTGCTCTGTCAATATTGCAATGAATCGTTCTATGCTGCCAAGAATCGTTCTATGAACCATTACAGGCCTATGCTTTTCTCCATCAGCACCGATATATGTCAAGTCAAATAACTCAGGCATTTGAAAATCCAATTGTATTGTGCCGCATTGCCATGTTCGTCCAATGCAGTCTTGCAAATGAAAATCAATTTTTGGTCCGTAGAATGCCCCGTCACCTTCGTTAATCTTATACTGAATTTGCATCGTTTCTAAGGTTTCCCTCAAAGCATCCGTTGCTACTTCCCAATCTTCATCAGACCCCATGGAATTTTCCGGCTTTGTAGATAATTCCACTTTATAGCTAAAACCAAAAACTTTATAAAAATAATCAACTAAATCTATTATTCCGATTATTTCATCCTTAATCTGTGAGGGCATCATATATAAATGGGCATCATCCTGGGTAAAGCATCGAACTCTCATCAATCCATGGAGGGCGCCGGATAGCTCATGTCTGTGGACTAGTCCCAGTTCTGCCATTCGAATGGGAAGCTCTCTATAGCTATGAAGAGCTCTTTTATACATAAGCATTCCTCCGGGACAGTTCATCGGTTTAACTGCATATGGCTCATTGTCTATTTCAGTAAAGTACATATTTTCTTTGTAATGATCCCAATGACCTGATCTGTGCCAGAGTTCGGCGCCTAAGATTATAGGCGTTTTTATTTCTTCATAGCCTGCTTTTCTATGCTCGATTCTCCAAAAATCTTCAAGGAGATTCCTTATTATCATTCCTTTTGGATGAAAAAACGGAAACCCCGGGCCTTCCTCAAGGAGGCTAAACAAATCCAATTCCTTGCCTAACTTTCTATGGTCTCTTTTTTTCGCTTCTTCAAGCATATTTAAATACTCATCCAATTGAGCTTTTTTAATAAAGGAAGTCCCATATATTCTTTGGAGCATTTTATTGTTTTCGTTTCCACGCCAATATGCTCCGGCCACTCCCGTCAGCTTAAATGCCTTTACTTTACCTGTAGAAGCAACATGAGGTCCTGCACATAAATCTATGAACTCTCCTTGTTTATAAAATGAAATAGTCTCGCCTTCAGGTAAATCTTCTATAAGCTCCACTTTATAAATTTCATTTTGTTCTTTCATAAGCTTGACAGCTTCATCCCTTGGTAATTCGAATCTGCTCAGCTCATAATCTTCTTTTATAATATTTTGCATTTCTCTTTCAATTTTCTCTAAATCTGAATCCGTAAAAGCTTCTTCGACATCAAAATCATAATAAAAACCATTTTCTATTGCCGGTCCGATAGCAAGTTTTATACCCGGAAACAATCTTTTTACAGCCTGGGCTAAAACGTGAGAAGATGTATGCCTTAAAGCATGTCTTCCCTCATTATCTTCGAAGGTCAGAAATTCAAGACTACTGTTTTCAAAAATCTGTCTGTTCAAATCTACAACTTTATCATTTACTTTTGCCGCAAGCGCTTCTTTTTGTAATTTATGTCCCATTGTGGATAATATCTGTTTTATGCTAATACCTTTTTCGAATTCCTTAACATTTTCATCTTTTAAAGTAACTTTAATCATAAAAATCCTCCTTGTATTTTTGTTAAATAAAAATCTCCCGTCCCTTGAAGGGGCGAGAGAAATCGCGGTTCCACCCTGTTTATTGCTTAATAATTATAACGTAATCAACGGTATAGCCTACTGTTAGTTCAGCCAACTGCTCAAAGGCGGTCTTCAAACAGAAACTTTAAGAAGTGCTTCCAGCCCAAGGCGCTTCATCTCTGATAAAATCTAACCTGTTTTACTTTTCCTTATCAACGCAATTTATTTATAATAATTTAATGATAATACCATTACCCGTGTATGTCAACAATTAATATATAAAGGTTATTGCCAGTCCTTGTAAAAAACCTATTAAAGCACCTAGTACTCCTCCAAGAATTTCTATATGTTTTAATTCTTTTTGTGCTATACGAATTGTAATCCTTTCCAACTGAAGCAAGTCAATATTTCTTATTTTCTCTTCTATCATTTTCCCTATTTTAATATCACTTGATGCTTTTTCATATAATTTTTTTATGATTTCTTCAATAATACCCGGCGCTTCTTTATCAATTTGTTCTTCTATATACGCAATAATACTTTCTTTGATAACAAAAGGAATAAGGACAGGCATCTTTTTGCTTACTCTTTCCGTAATCGCAGATTTTATTGACAACAAAGCGTCTTTTCTATTCTCATCCTTTGATATTATATTTAATATTTCATCAATATTTATTAGCTCTTCTTCAATAGTCTCACCGATGCTTATTGCTATTTCCTCTTTCCTCTTAGGCAACAGACCCTGTATATCAATCCCTAGAATTGGTATATGTATTGGATAAGTGGGTCTAAATAGCATCTTTATTGCCAAAACATTTGTTACCCAACCTATTACTCCTCCTATAACCGTAGGAATAATTACTCTTATCAACATTTAGTTCCCCCGTTTTCTAAGAAAAATTTACAATGAAGGCTAATTTAGCTTATTGCTTAATTTAACGGTGCAAAAATCACACGCTTTCCCATTATAGCATAGTATAGTCCTATCATAAAAAACATTTTGTATTGTTTGAATTAGCTCCTTGTTTGTAAACTTATCTATATTGTGTATATATATTTTTTTCGGTGCTATTGTTATTAAATTGCTAATCAAAACATCATCATTATTTACTTCTATATTAACATTTCTTAAGCCGTTTTCATCATATATTTCATAGCTAATAACAGTTTTGTTATTATCCAGTAAAACATATCGTCCACCATCTTCAACAACAATATGAATTGTGTGAATCTTAGTTTCCTGAATATCAACAAAGTACCTTAGAAGCTTTATGAATTCTTTGTATTCTTTTTGTGTTATAAAATCTTCTGCCGCCTTATCTACAATAACATACAATTCTTTCATATACTCATTTAACCGGAAATTTATAAAACCCTCTAATATAATTAAATCTTCTGTTTTTAAATAGTTTAGAATACTTCCCTTTACTTTTGATATTCTGGATTGTTTGTATATTATATCATTATATGGATTACGCTCGTTTCTAATCAGCTTGTCAGCACACTCAAATATCTGTGTTTTTTCCTTTTCTGTGATATATATATAATAATCTTTGATAACTTTTTTTATCAAATGAGATTCATAGTTCTCAATTATTGCATCTGTAAGTATAGCAGCAATATTATATATAAAATCATCTTTTTCTTTAACATTTTTATTATCTTTTATGTTAGATAAAAAATTTTCCTTTTGGCAACACTTAATAAATAGCGTATCGCTTTCCAAATAATTTTCGAAGTAGAGACCTGTTTTTTCTTTTTTTAAGCTATCAAGTTTTGATAAGATATAATCTTTAACTCTATAATCATTATTATTGATTCCAATTATCGTCATATCCATTTATTCAGCTCCTTCTTGTTAAGTATTATTTGTGAAGAATAAACTATTATTCATATGGCGAAAGTTATGCAAAGTCTTATTTATCAATAAGTTAAGGCTATTATTGAGCCTATATCTATAATTTTCTTGCAGCTTAAAATCCTTATAAAAAAACCTTTTGATTCCAAAAAATCTATTATTCTTCTATGATCTTTCAGCTCATGTATATATCCTGTAAAAGCAATTTCAGACTTCGAAAGAAGACCTGATGCGCCCCCAATAAAACCATAGTTAAGACCTGTCAATTTAATGCCACCGGGTTCTATTAATAAAACTTCTATATTGCATTTTTCTAATGCTTGGGCTATTTTTTTATCTGAGGTAATAGCTGCATCTTCTGAAAGTACACAAACAGAGCATTTGGAATAGCCTTGATTAATGTTTATTAATTTAATGTCCAGGCTATCGTAAAGCATTCTTATTTTTTTATCTGTATATTTCAAATTATGAAAAGCAAATTTGCCAATTCTTAATATATTGTATGCAATATTTTCCGGATAGTTTCTCTGTAACCATGCATCACCTTTTATCACTGCAAATCCTTTTTTTATAAGCTTACAAGAGAAAGAATCATATATATTTGGTGCCACGACTATTTTATTACCGCCTAAATGGTGCATTAAAATATCAGGGTGACCATTTATAGATTCGTACAACTCATTACATCTTTCAGTTTTTATTGTATCTATTCCTAACTCTGATAATGTTTTTAATACTTCATCATCAACTCTATAATCAATAACTACAGATTTCACTACGCTCTTAGGAATATTTGGTATGTTTATATGCTTTTCCATTACTTTTTTGCCTTTCTAATCATATAAAAAATGAAATCTACCGCTTTTTTTATCCAAAAGCGGTAGAAAAGTTTAATTAATATTTATTTTTTATGCAGTGTTCTTAATCTTTTTTCTATTGGACAAAAAATGGACAATTGCTATTATTATACATTTTTACCCATCCCCCGTAACCATGGAGTTACTGGAGGCGACACCCGGATTTGAACCGGGGGTAAAGGATTTGCAGTCCTCTGCCTT